>JBKPSH010000048.1:0-101270 GCA_046734955.1 Acidobacteriota bacterium | reverse complement strand
GTTCGATTGTCGACATTGCGCCTCTTGAATCGCGCTGAGCTGAACACGCCGCCGATGCGCGAACGGCTAGTCGGTCTGGCCCGCCGCGAACCGGACGCGGAGGTAAGGAGCGAGTTGGCAAACACGGCGTCGCACCTGGAGACGGCCACCGCACTCGCGGTGCTCCACGAGTTGATCCGCCGAAAGGAAGATGTTTCCGACAAACACATTCCCCTGCGTCTCTGGTGGACCCTGGAGAAAAAGATCAGCAGCGATCCGGATCTCGTAATGAGCTGGCTCGAAAAGGACGCTGCCTGGAAGGAACCGCTGTTCGCCGAACACCTTGCCGGCCGCATCGCGCGCCGACTGGCTGCTGACCGCGGTAATAACCACTCGTTCGCGCGCATCGATCCCGACAGGAACTGGAAGCAGTATGCGCAGTACCCACGAAGCCAAATGCCCGGCGGCAAGGGTGACTATACGGACTGGGAGACAAACTACACGCCGGAGATCAGCGACAGAAATCTGACGCGACTTGCGCGGCTATTGGAGATGGCGCCCATTACTGCCCGCGACCGGCTGCTCGCCGGCGCCAAAGCCGGACTCGAACAAGGAGCCGCCCCAGAGCGCGTACCGGTCCGCCTCTCGGCATTGATCAATAGATGGTGGTCCGATGGACCGCAAACGGGAGCGCTTCTCCATGTGGCAGCGCGACTCCGCCACCCGGAGGCGATGAAGAAGGCAATCGAAGCCGCTGGGGATCCAACGACCCGCGTTACCAAACAGGCGACTGTCGGCCCAGTCACCTACGAACGCGGCCGCGAAGCTTTCTTGATCCATTGTGCTCCCTGTCACCAGACCGACGGCAGCGGCATGGCGCGGCTTGCCGCACCATTGCGCAACTCCAAGTGGGTGCTCGGACGTGAAGACCTGCTCGCCCGGATCGTGCTCAATGGCCTGAAGGGCGAACTCCTGATGCCTTCCATGGGTACGCTCGACGATGAGCAGCTTGCCGCCATCCTCACCTATATCCGGCGCGCGTGGGGACATGAGGGGGAACCGGTCTCCCCTGAAGTCATCAAAAGTGTTCGCGCAGGATCACAAGGACGTCAGGCGCCGTGGACAGTGAGCGAGCTTGCGGCGTTAGCGGGCCGGCACTGAACAGTAATCCGAGCCATAAATGCGCTTCTACTTCATCGAGACACGCTTGACCAGCTCGTACAGGAACGTCTGCCCTTCGTAGAAGGACTGAACCTTCACGCGCTCGTCGCGCCCGTGAAAACGGATGTCGTCGCGATCGTAGAAGATTCCCTGGACGCCGTAGGTCGGAATGCCGGCAGCACGCAGATACAAGCCGTCGGTGGCACCCATCACCATCATCGGCACCGCGGGCACGCCCGGCCAGAGCTGATTCGTGATCGAACTGACCGCGGTCATCACATCCTCGCGAATAGGAGATGGCGGTCCGCTGTCGACGGTTCCCATAATCGCTACGCTCACCTGCTCGTCCGCGAGGACCCGCTTCAGCGTCGTCGTGACGTAGTCCTGCGTATCGTCCGGCAGTACGCGGCAGTTCACGGTCGCGGCCGCGAGCTGCGGCAGCGCGTTCCTGGCATGTCCTCCTTCGAGCTGCGTCGCCACGCAAGTCGTGCGCAGCGTCGCGTTCCAGTTTGGAGTGGCGCGCGCGACGCGCTCCATCGCGTCCTGGGCACCGTTGGCGACCTGCGCCAGATCGTTCTTGACGGAATCCTCTTCGACCTTCGCCATCGCCTGAAAGTACGCCTTGGTGACGTCGTTGATCTTGAGGGGAAACGCGAACTTCGACAGCCGATCCAGCGCGGCAGCCAGATGATAGATCGCGTTATCGGCCACCGGCAGCGAGCTGTGGCCCCCCTTGTTGTGCACCTCGAGCCGGTAGTTGATGACGTACTTCTCGCTCAGCTGCACGTCGTTCGAGACGCGTCTGCCGCCAATCGCTTCGCCCCACCCGCCTTCGTTCAGGCAGAACTCCGCGTCGATGAGATCCCGCTTGTTCTTCAGCAGCCACTGGACGCCGTTGTATGGACCGCCTCCTTCTTCGTCGGCGGTGAGCGCGACGATGATGTCGCGATCGGGTTTGAAGCCTTCGCGCTTGTAGCGAATGAGGTTCGCGATCCATATCGCCGCCTGCGCCTTGTCGTCGCCGGTGCCGCGCCCGTAGAAATAGCCGTCGCGTTCGTTGAGCGTGAACGGATCCATGCTCCAGTCTTCACGTTTGGCTTCCACCACATCGGTGTGAGCCAGCAGCAGGACCGGGCGCAGCCGGCCTGTTCCGCGATAGCGGACGACCAGATTGGCTTTCGCTGGCGTCGCGCCGCCGACGAAGATGTCGGCGTCCGGGAATCCGGCCGCTTTGAGCCGCCGCGCCGCCGCCTCCGCCACGGGCGTCGTCGCGCCCGTCGTGTAGCCGGACTTGATTTCAACCATCTCCTTGTAGATCTCGCGCGCGAGCTGGCGCTCCGGCTCCGGCGGCAGCGTCGAGCCAGGACCCTGAGAAGCTTGACCAAGGAGCGATACACTCAGCAACGGCAAAAGCCAGAGCAGCATGCTCGAACTATACTTGCGTTCGCCAAAAGCTGCAGAGCATTCGCCTGCAGTTGAGAGTTGCGAGGAGCCATTCCATCCGCCTGACCGCGATCCGTCTTCTGGCATTGTCTGTTGTTTCATCTCTCGCGCTCGTTGTAGGAGAAGGCGTCCGAAGCGGGCTGCACGACTAAATATTCCACGCGTTCGAGTTCCACGTGGAAGTGGCATTCGAGCTGCAGCTCGCTGAACTCCGAGTCGGATGGCGAGGTCACGTTTAACAGCCCCGAGAGCTACAGCGTCAAGGTGACGACGACGGCGACGGTGATGGGAAAGCCGAACACGTCGACGCGTATCGTTCAGGCGAAGTGGCTCGGTGCGGATTGCGGTGACATCAAACCGTTTACTCCTCCCGGTGCCCGCAAGTAGCTCACTTCGCCGCTGCGCCGGTCGCCCGGTTCCCTGCGGAGCCGGCTGCCGACTTGTTGAAGAAGACAAACGTCCCGTACGCCGTCGCAGTAATGATGTCCGGGCGGCCGTCCTTGTTCAGATCGACGACGTCGAACGATGAACCCACGCCCGATTTGTTGTGAATCAATTCCGGCGCGAACTCGGCACCGCCGGGTGCCTTCGGATTGCGGACGGTCTTGTAGACGTAGAGCACCGGCGCACCATATGGATCGTTTCCGTTGTAGTTCTCCAGCTCCGACCACAGCCGCTTGCCGGTGACGAAATCGGGAATCTTGTCGCCGTCCATGTCAACGAAGCGGGCGGCATGTGACTCGGAGAACACCACACCGCCGGCATTCGTCGTCGAGAAATCCTGCGCGATCAGATGTTGCTCGAACGCGCGCGTGCCATCGCTCGCTTTCTTCTGTTCGAACCACTTGATTCCCCAGTTATGCGCCGACCCGTTGACGACATCAGCGAGACCGTCGCCGTTGACATCGTAGATGCCCATCTCGCCGCCGCCGTTCCCGAACACGCCGTTGTTGCCGAATTCAACCGCATGAAAGATCCACGGGCTCTTTGAGATTCCTTCGGCTGGTTGCTCATACCATCCGGTCGGTACGGCAATGTCCATTCGACCATCGCCGTTCAGGTCGCCGACACCGATGCCGTGACCATTGACGGCCTCACCGGGACTGGAAATAGGATGCGGCGTCCAGACAGCCGTGGGATTTGCGGGATCAGGTTTCGCCCACGCGTGGACACCGCCGCCACCAAAGATCACCTCGGGCTTGCCGTCCTTGTCCAGATCCTTGAGCAACACAATCTCGGTGGTAATCGTCGTGAGCACGCTGAATTTGTCCCAGCGCCGTGACTGCCCCTGCGGGTTCACATACAGATCCATGTGGCGGTTTCCGAGCGACGACAGGATGTCGGGCCAGCCATCGCCGGTGAAATCGTAGGCGAGGTTCACCATGTCGGGCGCGAACTCGGTCGACGGATTGTAGACGCGGCCCTCTCGATAAATTTTCCGCTCGATGAAGTCCGGACCCAGGTAATAGAAGGGCCCGGACACGATATCCAGAGTGCCGTCGTGATTGATGTCTGCCGTCGTCGCGCCCCATCCGTAGTACAGACTACTGACGCGCTGCATCGTGAAACGCGGTGACACAGATTCCTTCGGTTCCACGATCGAGTTCAGATCCTTCCAGGCGAAATCCTTGTATCGCACCTCTCCGGTGCCGCCGACGAAGAGCGCGACGGCTCCAAATCCTGTCGCGTTCTTCTCATCGATCGTGGCGACGCCGCCGAACGTCTGCCGAAGGTTTGCGGCTGACGCGAGGATGTAGAGATCGTTCCATTCGCCCGGCTTGAGCACCGGCGGACGGCGGCCTGAGTTGCCGACCTGCGTTCCTGGCGGGGCTGCGCGACCCGGACCTGCGCCTGTCAGTCCTGCTGCGGGTGCGGTGGTGACCGGTGCACCGGGAGGAGCATTGCCGCCACCCGCACCACCTGCCGCGGCTCCGCCCGCACCGGGCGTTGCGCCTCGTGCCGCCGCACCGGCAGCAGCGCCACCTCCGCCACGGCCAGCCGGTGGCGCAAGACGCTCGCGGGCCAATTCTTTGCCGTTCGGATCAACCGTGACGGCGTACGACGCTGTGTCGCCTTCGGTCAGAGACACATACACACCGCTCATTCCGCCATCGGGCGTCTTCTGCCCGCGAACGAGCACGCCGGAAGTACACGCGCCTGTGCAACGGTAACTGGCGTACAACTGAACGTCCTGGAAGCTCTTGTCCATGACCAGCCACCCGCCACTGCCACCAGGTTTCGCCGTCCCGACAAGCTCGCCATTCTGGTTCTTCCACTCAGCGTCTCCTAGAACGTGCCAGCCTGCGAGCGTGGATCCGGTGACCATGCCATCCGGCTTGAAGTTCGCAGGGCCAGCCGCATTGATGACCAAAGCCGTCGCCGTCACGGCCACTCCAATCACGACCAGGCGGAGAAATCGGTAGGACATTGGTGAGCGTCTCCGAGAAGGTTGAGTTCCGTCGAACCGCGATGGCGCAAACAATAGTCCAGTCTGTCGATTGGAACAATCTGTCAGTTCTGTGCGCTGCTAAGATCTCGACTGCAATGGTCCCCGCAGGCTACATGGCGAAGCGCGTGGTCAATCCGCCAGGGTTGCTTCATTCGACGCGTGTGTCGGGCATCTATTCACTGAGCGGGTGCATTTCCGAGAACTTCACCGATTACATCCATTGCTGGATGCACAACGGTTACTGGTTGTTTGATTCACCGGCGGAGATCATCGACGTCGCGCGGCAGAAAAAGGTCGACCTGGCGGACACAGTGCTCTTCTTCTACGAAGTCCACGAGCTGGAATTTAATGAAGGCAAATGGACTCGATTTGAGCCCGAGCCGTCATTTCCCACGGATGTGAAAGTTCCTGAGAACAAAGTGTTGGAAGGCTACGACGTCGTCACATTCTTTGTCGGTGCCTCGCCTGAGTGTTCTCCATTGTCGTGCAATGGTCTGGCGAACGAAGTGGAAACGAATTCGCGGTGTCTGCTGGAGTCGCTGGCGCAGGCACAACGCCTGCTGGAAAACGGCACGTTTAATAATTCCGAGCCAGGACCGTACAGAATCTTTGCTGTGTACTCGGTGGTTGGCTGGTCTCGTGCGGAGGCCGTATCTGAGGAAGGCCAATGAGGACACATCGCGAAGAGGACTTCCTGGGGCAGTCAGGATCAATGACCTCGTTGAATTGCGGATCCTCGAAGGGCTCGGCCTGCCTCTTGGCACAAACGCGGTCGTGGAGTTTTCACGACACGAATACGACAGACTTCTCACCTTGCTGTTCAGCACAAGCATCTTCGGATGGTCGGTCGGCGAAGACCTCTACGTGGTTCCCGATCATGGACGACATCTCCTCCAAACGGATCATCACGGCGTCATTCACGTGAGCTTTCGATCCGAGGAGGATATGAATCGGTGCATCGCGGAAATGGCGCGCCGAGAATTTCCGCTTCCCGATGAAGTGCCGGATCCGACGTTCAAGCAACCAGGTTGGATGGACCATGGCGACGAGTAGAAGTCGTCGGACGGTGCCCGTGGAATTTGTCCGTCATCAGGATCGAGTGCATCGACTGTTGAATGGAGCAAGGGCCCCTCCGGGATACCGGAGTCCGTGAGCGCGACGAGCAGCGCACGCCCGCGTCAGTAGAATCTTTTCCTGAACTTTCGTAACCGTCCGTCGTACGATCGATTCTCACGCTTTGAGGAACGCGTCTTGCTGCACAAGAACTTTCCTGTCAGCAAGCACGATCGAAGGAGAACAGTCATGGCGATCGAGAGCGCCTCGAAGAAGGCCGCGGCTATCGCATTGGCTTTGTCAGTGTGGGCGAGCGGCCTGGTGGCGCAGACAGCCATCAAGCTGCCGAAGAATCGGTTCACGCCACAACAGGACGTGGAACTTGGCCGCGAAGCCGCGGCGGAAGTACGGAAGCAGTACCCGATCATCCAGGACGAGAAGATCCAGACCTATCTCACCAAACTTGGCGATCGGCTCGTCGCGGCGGCACCGGCCGAATTCAAAAACCCAGCCTACGAGTACTCGTTCACCCCGGTGAACGTGAAGGAAATCAACGCGTTTGCGCTGCCCGGCGGACCTATGTTCGTAAACCGCGGCATGTTCGACGCCGCCGAATCGGAAGCAGAGGTCGTTGGCGTCATGGCACACGAGTTGTCGCACGTGCTGCTTCGCCACGGCACGGCAAACGCGTCGAAGGCGCAGAATCCGTGGCTGCAGCTTGGTCAACTTGCCGGCCAGGTGGGCGGGGCGATTGTTGGCGGCGCCGCCGGATCAGCAATCGCGCAGGGCAGCCAGTTCGGATTGGGAACGATGCTCCTGAGATACAGCCGCGACTTCGAGAAACAGGCCGACCTTCTGGGGTCACAAATCATGGCCAGGGCCGGCTACGATCCACGCGCCCTTGCCCATATGTTTCAGACAATCGAACGCGAGGCGAATGAAAGTGGCGGCAACGGCACTCCGCAATGGATGAGCAGTCATCCAAACCCCGGCAATCGCACCCAATACATTAATAAGGAAGCGGACACGTTGAGCGTCGCGAGCGCCGCCGACATGAGCGGTTTCGAACCGATCAAAGCCTCGTTCTCGTCGCTCCCCGCCGCGAAGACGATGGCTGAAGTCGAAAAAGGTGGTGCCGGAGGAAGTGGGGAAGCCAACCAATCCGTTGGAACGCCCGGGCAGCCCGTGCCGCCGCCATCATCGGAATTCCGCGAGATCTCCGGCGGAAAAATCTTTCAGGCCTCTGTGCCGAGCAACTGGACTCCGCTCAACTCCAACAGTTCGATCAAGGTGGTTCCGCAGAACGGATACGGCGAGTTGAAGGGCCAGATGGTCTTCAGCTATGGAGTCGAATTCGGGGTCGTCAAAGCTTCATCACGGGATCTGCAGCAAGCGACCAATGACTGGTTGAAAGCGATCGCCGAAGGAAATCCTGAACTGAAGCTCGCCGGGGGCCAGCAACAAGTGAAGATTTCGCAGCGCACGGGACTTGCGACGCCGCTGGTGAATCCTTCGCCGCTCGGGGGCAACGAACACATTGGGCTCTACACGACGTTTCTTACCGACGGCACGCTCTTCTATTACCTGACGATTGCGCAGGAAAAAGACGCGCAGGCGTTCCAGGACACGTTCCGGCAAATCGGGCAGTCGATCAAATTGACGGAAGCCCGGTGAGCGGGATTACGGAGGAACCGACATGGACCTGAACACGCTGTTTCAGAATTCGACCGCAATACTGGCCGCCGTCGCGTGGAAAGTCGTCGGCGCGATTGCGCTCTGGCTCGTCGGCCGCTGGTTGATTGGCTTCGCGCTCGGGTTGATCGGTCGCGGCGATCATCGGGAACAGCAAGATCTTCTCGGACACGATCCAGAACTATTCAGTGAAAATGTTCAATGCTCAATGTTCAATGTTCAATGTTCAATGCAAGTCCGACCTGAACATTGAACATTGAACATTGAGCATTGGACATTGAAAACGCCACCTCTTCCGCGCGGCCTTCCTCGTTCGGCGCGAATGTTATCTGGTCAATACATGCCGACATGTCTGTTGGCGAAACTCATCTGCGCCGGCAATCTCTTGATGAGGTTCCCGGCTTTCTAACAGGCGCGGGCACAATGGTTTGGATCGAACCATGCACCCTCGCAACGTCAGGCAGCAGTCTGTCAGGAAAATGATTTGATTTCGTACGGTTTGTTGTGAAGTTTTTGCCCCCAGAGGAAGAAATTCGTGCGCAGCTCCGCGAGCTGACGTCGCAGACTCGTCAGTTACGCGCCGATCTCCAAGGTCTTATCACTCGTCGCGGGCCCTCGAAGTCGGCGTTCTCACACGATCGTAGGTACCGCTTGAAGCCGGATCCTTCGATGGCCAACGATGAGCCGCCGACCAGAGAAGAGCCAAAGCCTGCGCCGGCGACGCGGCGTTCGGCGAAGTCCACGAAAAAACCTTCGAAGCGCGGCTAATCGGCCGCCTCATCGTTGCCCAGCACGCGCACGATTTTCAGCGATCGGTTCCTCGCCGCGTCCAGCCGTCAACGGTGCATATACCGCAGCTTTGAATGCCTGCGCGGCGAACGTCAGTACCGCAAGTCGATCGCCGGCAACCGGTATCAGTCGCACTGTGCGCATCGCGGGTGGTGTGTGGAACACCGTGGCCGTGGGCAAATGGATCGCGACCGGCCGTCCCATGATCCAACCCGTCAACCACCCTTCAACCCCCGATCGATCGGTGACGAAGTGTCCGTCGACGAATCCGACGCTCTCCGCGCGATCCGAACCCGAGGCGACCATGACAATATGCGTGCGGCTGCCGTCGTAGGCCGTGCAGGCGAGTGCACCACCCGGAAGCACGTCGGGAAGACACGCGACGTCCAGTTTGGAATCGAATGAGCGCCGCTGTCCATGCTCGTTGATGGTGCTGACGTGGGATACGGATCGCGCCGAGGCGTACAACATCATCTGCGCCGCGGTCCACTGGGGCGGCAGTTGCCGGGAGAGGAGCCCGGGCTGGTAACGTGCTTCGTGCACGAGCGCATCCGATCCTGATGAAGTCAACGCCGTGACGTAGCCTTCACGGTCCTCTCCGAGCGGCCACCGTGTCTCTTCGATGTCAGATCCGTCCAACGCGCCGGCAACGCGCAACACCGTGTGCTCGCCGTCCCATCCAAGAAGGGACCACCGTTTCGCTGCGCGATCGAGCGACAACGTCGGCTCCGTGAGGCTTCCGATTTCATGTCGCCAGATCACTTGCGCTGAGGCGCCCAATGTCTCCATGTGCACTGCGATTGTGCGCGTCTCAGCGGTAAGGATCAGCAGCTGGTCATCACTCACGAATACGACGTCATCGGCTTGCATCACTCTCAGCGTCGCGCCAAGGCGACCAACATGGACCTCGCCGCTGGCGTCGGGGTCGCCATCAGTGTTGTAAACGGCGACCGATTGTCCGCTTGGCGAGAGCACGATTCGCGACGTGTTCGAAGGAACATCCAGTGTAACGATTGGGCTCGCGTTCAACGCGATCCAGCGCAGCGGTCGTGAAGGTACGAGAAAGGGATCATTCCCGAATCGATCCAGAAATGGTGTGGACGCGATCGACGTCATCACACCCGCGATGAGGGCAGCCGCGACTCCGCCGAATCGCTCTCGACGATCGGCGGAACACAACAACGCGCCGGCGAGCGCGACCACGAGCACCGTCGCTGAAGGCAGGTCGCGAGCATTGCGGTGCAGATCAAATATGTCGAACCCTTGGGAGAGGACTGCGGCCAGTGAGAGCGCTGCGACCGCGGCCAATACGGCAATGTATCTTCGGGTGCCGTCGCGCGGTGTCTGTGTCTGTCTGACGCTCCAGGCTAAGCCAAAAAAGAAGAGACTGAGGATCGCCAACGGCATCCACAATTCGGACATGTAGTTCTGGCTCAGATCGCGGATCATGAATCCGGCGGTTGCCAGCGCCGCGAGGCCGGCCGCCACAAACATCGGCACCGTTGGTTTTGCCCACGCAAGAATTGCGACCAGCGCCATCCCGAGCTGCCACAGCGACACGCCCAAGGTGATAACGGCTAGCACGACGATCCTTTTCACGCCCCCAGGAAGCGCGAACGCGAAGGGCTGCGGCGCTGGATCGGCCAATTTGCCGTCGATGCTGTCGAGCACCATTTGAACTTTCGCGACGTCGCCTTCGTGCAGCGAAAGTTCCCACCGCCGCGCAGAGGGACCAACCGCGACCAGCCGGGTCGATCGACCGTTTGCGATATCGATACGCAGCTCGGTCACGTGCGAATACGACAACGTATAGGTGATGCCGTCTTGATCGATCCACTGCAGACCCGAGCCATCGAACGTGGCTTTCGAACGCCCATCAACGCTGGCGAATGTGTGCGACGTTGGCAGTGCGGCCGCCTCGGATCCAGCGGCTTTGCGGATGTCACGAATGCGGCGGGCCAGGCTCGGATGCGTTGCTGCCTGCTCCGTTCGGTTGTCCAGACGACGGGGGAGCCGCGCAATCGTGTACAGCTTTGTCAGCCCGCTGATCACGGCCTCCGGATTGCCCGTGAGTTTCGCCGCTTTGAGATCGCACATCGTTTCCTGCCGCTGTTTCCCCCGCGCACGCATCCCGAGCGACACGACGACGATGAGCAGCCAGAGCACCCAGGCGGCGAGTCCCGCCGCACCCGCAATAAGGCGCGAGACGGGCCCAACCGCGACGCTTGCGGCGATCAACACATAGTTGCTGGCGCGCAGTCGGCGCAGGTATGCCGGCTTGTAATGATCGAAATGCGCGAGCTCGTGCGCCGCGACGGCAAGGATTTCTTCGCGCGTGAATCGCTCGAGCAGCGTCTCCGTGAAGAGCACCGACGAACCGCGCAGCGAGGGAAGCGCCAGCGCATTCGCGATGACGCCGCCGCCAAGCGGGATGCGTTCGAAGCGCACGTGCGGGAGTTCACACTTCGCGGCGAGAGCGCGGCATCCGGTGAGCAGATCTCCTTCCGGGAGTGGCTCCGAGCGCAGACACCAGCGGAGTCCGTTCGCATAGTGGCGGTTCCAGATGGCCAGCACGATCCCGACGGGCAGCGCAACCAGCCAGTCGCTCTCACCGGCGAAGGCGACGAGCAGGGGAAGTGCCGACAATGTGATCCAGAAACCGAACACCCCAGCGATGCTTCGAGGGTAGAAGAGGAAGTACGTGAGGAAGCTCCAGGTTTCGTCGTAGAGCGCGCGTCGCAGCGGATAGGCGGCCGCGAGCAGGCCGCCATAGCAGATCAGAAAACCAGCGATGATCAAAACGGCGATCGGGCCGCCTGACAAAACGGCTGCCGACGAGAGAAGCGCCATCCCCACACCGAAGACCGCGCCGACGCGGCGTCGATGTCCGGCGAGCAACTCTGGTAACGCAGGATCGGATATCCGGCGAATCAGCCCGCGACCCAGAAACCACGAGATGGCTCCGGGCGCGAGCGCAATCGCGACCACGATCAGATAAACGACGCGCGGATTTCCAAACATGGGATCGTGCGGTCAGGTCGACGCGGCAAGCGATGTGCCTTCGCCAAATTCCTGCGGAAATCGCACGAACCCCTTGTCTGAATGTCGCTTAGCCAGTTCCTGCTGGCGCGTTCTGCTAAACCTCAGCGGTCGAAAAATGACAGCGGATTACGAAAACGTCGGAAGATACCCTACACCTCTGACGGAATCGCAGCGGAATGCGGTCCGAAGATTCGCCACGCCAGCGGGAATGTCGTGACGGCTCCAACCAGCACAAGTGTTCTTCCTACTGCAATCCGTTGCTCATTCTTCAACTTGCCCGCGGCCAACAGCCCGATGCCCGCGCCGAGCATCCCCCGTGTCATTGCGAGCAGAATGATCTCAGACAGGTTCAACCGCTTCTCATTCGCCATCGTTCACTCCTTTCATACGTGATGGGACGTTCTCGTGCATCAAGCGTACCTGCGCATCAAATGCCGAGTTTGGTAGCGCAGCGCGCGTGACGAGAGTAATCTTGCTCCTCAGCAAAAAGAGGCGTCCATGAGAATGGCAAGATTCGTCGAAGATGCAGGACGAGATGTGCGCCTGGCCTTTCGGAGTTTTCGCGGCGCCCCGATCGTCGCGCTGGCGGCTGTCGCGTCGCTCGCGCTCGGTATTGGTGCAAACACGGCGATTTTCTCGGTCATCAACAGCCTGTTGTTGCGCCAACTGCCGGTCAGAGATCCGGCGAAGCTCGTGCTCCTTAGTGACACCGGTTACGACCACGTCCGCGCGTGGAGCTACCCGATCTGGGCCGAGATTCATCGTCGCTCCGAGTTATTCGAACGGAGCGCGGCGTGGTCCTACGCGCGATTGAATCTCGCATCCGCAGGGGAAGCAGAGTTCATCGACGGTGTCCTGGCGAGTGGTTCCTTTTTTGAGACGTTTGGTGTGCCACCACTGATCGGGCGCACGTTTTCCGATGCCGACGATGTCAGGAGTGGAGGGGCGGCCGGTGCGGTTGCCGTCATCAGTTACGGGTTATGGCAGGCGCGATTCGGCGCGGCGCCTGATGTTCTCGGACGCGCTCTGACGATCGAGGGGGTGCCGTTCACGATCGTAGGTGTGACGCCAGCAACTTTCACTGGACCCGAGATCGGCCGCACCTTTGACGCTATCGTGCCGCTCGAAACCGAGCCGCGGCTTCGAGGGGCGGACTCATTTCTCGACAGGAGCGGCGTCACCTTTCTGACTATCGTCGCGCGACTCCGCGCAGATCAGTCGATTGACAGTGCGACGGCGGCGGCTCGCGCGGTTCAGCCGCAGATCCGCGAGGCGACATTAGGTGACATCGGTCAGTTCGGCAGCCGTGACGCCATCGATCGTTATTTGAAGGCTCCGTTTGTTCTCAGTCCCGGCGCGACGGGCTATTCGGGCGCACGCGATCTCCGCGTTCTGTATCAGCGTCCGCTTCTGGCGCTGATGGGTATCGTCGTCCTGCTGTTGCTGATCGCCTGCGTCAATGTGGCAAATCTGCTCGTCGCGCGCGCGATTGCGAGAAGACATGAACTGAGTGTCAGGCTTGCGATCGGCGCGACTCGCGCCCGCCTGGTCAGACAACTGCTGATTGAGGTCTTCGTCCTTTATGGGCTCGGCGCGACTGGCGGCCTGATGATCGCCCTGTGGAGCAGCCGCATCCTGGTTCATCAGCTTTCAACGCCGGGCAACACGATCTTTCTCGATCTCTCTCTTGACGGTCGCGTGCTCGCGTTCACGATCGCGGTCACCGTGGTGACCACGTTGCTGTTTGGGAGCGCGCCGGCGTTTCACGCCGCCCGGGTTGCGCCAATCGAAGCGCTCAAGCGCCGCGGACGAAGCGGTCAAGGTCGGATGCCGGCCGCGCTGTCCGGCTCGCTGATTGTCGTGCAGGTCGCGCTGTCGCTCATTCTGGTCCTTGCTGCGGGGTTGTTCGTCCGCTCGTTCGTGTCGCTCAGCGCCCGTTCGCTCGGCTTCGAACCCGCGAGGGTCGCGATCGTCAATATCAATGGCCATCGAAGTACGAGTGCAGCAGCGGAGAGGCTCGCCGTTTACGAGCGCGTTCGCGAAGCGGTTCGGGCGCTTCCGGGTGTCGATGGCGCGGCCCTGTCACTCACTGTTCCGGTTGGCGGCCGCCAGTTCACACCGTTGGTGGAGATCAGTGGCGTTGCAGATACCCGCGGGCCGGTATGGGCGAACCTCGTTTCGTCAGGATGGTTCGACACTCTTGGCATCCCGAAGATCGCGGGGCGCGATCTCACGGATGCGGACCACGCGGGCACGCCGCGCGTCGCGGTGGTCAACGAGTCATTTGTCCGGAAGTTTGCTCCCGGCAGAAATCTCAGTCGTGTCACGCTGACGTTGTATCCACATACTGCTCTCGCGTTGGGACCGATCGAAATCGTTGGCGTGGTCGGCGACGCGGTCTATTCGTCGCTTCGTGATCCGGTGCCGCCGACGTTCTATTTGCCGTTGGCGCAATTCGACCACCTGGCTGAATTGGGGATCCGCGAGATCAATTTGAATTTCCGATCGCGGACCGGTTCGCCGATGCAGTTATCGAAGAGCGTCTCGACCGCCATCACGAGCGTCGATCCGAACCTCTCGCTGACCTTCAGTCCTCTGCTTGGCCGGGTCAGTGCGGCTCTGACGCAGGAACGCGTTGTCGCACAGCTGTCCGCGTGTGTGAGTGTCCTGGCGCTGCTGCTCGCAGGGCTTGGCCTTTACGGCGTCGCGGTCGAGGCGGCCGCGAGCCGCCGGACGGAGATCGGCATTCGCATGGCGCTCGGAGCGACGGGAGCGCGAATCATGTCGCTGATGTTCAAGCGCGCATTCGTGCCCGTTGTCGCAGGCGTCGCACTTGGGATCGTCATTGGTCTGTGGGCGGCGAAACTGGTGGCATCACTGCTGTACGGAGTCGAATCTCGCGACATCGGAACCTTGACTCTTGCCGTCGCTGTTCTTGTCAGCGTGGCCGGAATCGCAACATGGCTGCCGGCACGTCGCGCAGCACGCAGCGAACCGAGTGCGGTCTTGCACGAGTGAATCACTGATCACTAATCACTCATCGCGAATCGCTGATCGTCGAATCCTCGAATCGACCGTTCCGACAGGACTCTGCGATTCAGCGATCCAAGATTCAGGGATGAAGGATTCAGGATCAGTGATCAGTGATTGGTGATTAAATAGCCCCCGATGTTGTACGTGTTCGTGCGTGGTTCGCAGCGGAAAACCTGTGAAACGCGCCTGAGCGCTGACGGCACCGGTTACGAGCTGGTCGTTGCAGAAGACGGCGTCGAGCGCGTCGATCGGTATACGTCCATGGAACGGTTGCTCGCACGCGAGCACGAGTTGCTGCAGGCGTGGCGCGCGCAGGGATGGATCGAGCCGCCGGGCAAGCACTGACGTCGCTGATCCCCTCAACGGGTGAGCCTGTAGCCGAGGATTTCCCACCTTTTAGAAAATGCGCCTTTGGCGGCGCTTTTCGTTGACCCACCACAGCCGATCGTGCGGCAAAGGTGGCAGGCACTTTGCCACATCGGTGCCTGCCACCTTTTACGCGGTCCGGTATAATTTATCGTCGGCAAGTGTGGCTGTCGGATGAGTCACCGGAGGGGACGTGCGCGCGTTTTTCGTCGCTTTCATTCTGTGTTTCGCGCTAGCCGTTGCCGGCTCCGCCCAGCGTGCGCAGCAGGGCGCGATTCCTTCGGTCGAAGCTCTCCCCGCACCCGCTGCGTCGACAACGGCCGCGAAGGAACCTGTCGCCCCAAAGGCAACAGTCGACGGGTACGACCATCTCATTCGTCCGTTCGTCGCCGAGAACTGTGTCCCTTGCCACGGCTACAAGAAGCAGAAGAACGGCCTCAATTTCGAGTCATTCGAATCGGCGGCCTCGCTGACCGACGATCACGATCGCTGGGCCGAGGTGGTCAAGAAGCTGCGCGCGCGCGAGATGCCGCCGGAAGAGGAACCGCAGCCTCCCGAGCATCAGCGCCAGGCAGTCGCCGGCTGGCTGGCGAAAGAACTTGACCGGATCGACAAGCTGACGCCACCGGATCCCGGTCGTGTGACCGCTCGCCGGTTGAATCGCACTGAGTACAACAATACGGTTCGCGACCTTCTCGGTGTCGACACCCGGCCGGCCGACGACTTTCCGCAGGACGACGCGGGGTATGGGTTCGACAACATTGCTGACGTGTTGTCGCTGTCGCCGGTGTTGATGGAGAAGTACATCTCCGCCGCCGACAAGGTTACCCGCACGGCGCTCTTCGGCCCGCCAGTCCTGAAGCCAACGCTGACGCGTCTGCGATCGGATGGCCGCCGTGTGCGCGACGCGAAAACCTTTCCCGGCGACTACGACGTCACCGGATTGAGCCTTCCGAACGCGTTTCACGCGATGTATCGCGTTCCGGTGGACGGTGAGTATGTCATTCGGGCAGCGCTGGCGGGGCTGCGGCCGGTTGGATCCGAAGCGATCGCCGTGGCACTGTGGGTCGATGATCGGCTCGTCCAAACCATCCCGTTCGATTCAGAGCGATCCGCGACCTTCAACGACGATCGCCAGGATTTCGGCGGACAGATGGTGGAGTTCAAGGCGCAATTGACGTCGGGGGATCGTCACATCGCGGTCGCCATTCCTCGCATCTTCGAAGGCTTGCCACCGAGTTATAACGGGCCGAGCCCGTCGACGCGTCCAATCCCTCCGCCGCGTGAATTCAAACCGCCGCCAAACGCCACTCCCGAACGGATCGCGCAGTTGCGCAAGACGTTTGAGGATACGCAGGCGGAACTCGCGAAGATCCCGATGAACGGAGTGCGGATCAATACGCTCGAGATCGGCGGACCGTATGCGCAGACGACCGGGCCGACGCGCGCGAGCCTGCAAAAGATCTACACCTGCGGGCATCTCACTGGCACCCATACGCCCATGTGCGCGCGACGCATCGTCACCGACTTCGCCCGTCGCGCGTTTCGCCGGCCGGTGACGGCGCGAGAGCTGGCGCCGTACATCAAACTGACCGAAGAGGCAGAGAAGGAAGAGGGTTCACTCGCCGAGGGCCTGGCGGTCGGTCTCCAGGCGATTCTTGTTTCGCCCGATTTTCTGTTCAGAATCGAACGCGATCGCGCCAACACCGCGACATCGTCGGCGGCACATTACCCGATCTCGCAACAGGAGCTGGCGACGCGCCTCGCATACTTCCTGTGGTCGAGCATGCCGGATGCGCCGTTGCGGCGCGCGGCAGACATGGGAACGCTGCGCAATCCCACCGTCCTTGCGGCGCAGGTCCGCCGCATGCTGCGCGATCCGCGATCGAAAGCACTCGCCGAAAACTTTGGCGGCCAGTGGCTGCAGTTCCGCGCGCTCGAATCGGTCACGCGCGACCGCGATCGATATCCGGACTTCGAGGACTATCTCCGCTTCTCAATGCGCCGCGAAACGGAGTTGTTCATCGAGGACGTGATCCAGCACGACCGCAAAGTTCTCGACTTCATCGACGGCAAGTACACCTTCGTCAATGAACGGCTGGCGCGCCATTACGGGATCCCGGATGTTCATGGACCGGAGTTCCGTCGAGTTGATCTGAACGACACGCCACGTGGCGGGGTGCTGACACAGGCGAGCGTGCTTACCGTGTCGTCGTACGCCACCCGGACATCGCCGGTGCTGCGCGGCCGTTGGGTGCTCGACAATCTGCTCGACGCGCCGCCGCCCGAGCCGCCGGCCGATGTGCCGAATCTCAAGGAGGAGGAAATCGGCACCTCCGCCTCGATGCGTGAACAGCTCGAACTGCATCGCAAGGATCCGACCTGCGCGTCGTGTCATCGCCGCATGGATCCGCTGGGGTTCGGGCTCGAGAACTTCGATGCAACAGGTGCGTGGCGCACGATGGACGGAAAGTTTCCGATTGATGCCACGGGCACGCTGCCTGATGGCCGCAAATTCGACGGACCGGAGGAACTGCGTTCGATCCTGCGCGCCGATCATCAGGCGTTCGAACATTGCCTGACGGCAAAGCTCCTGACCTATGCCCTCGGCCGTGGGCTGGAGCGTTACGATAAACGGACGGTCAGTGGTATCGTGAGCCGGCTGCCGGAGCACGAATACCGGTTCTCCGGTTTGATTCTGGAGATCGTCAAGAGCCTTCCCTTCCAGTCGCGAAGGGCAGCCATCACTGAGAGCACGCCATGATTGTTACGCGAACACATCTCCCGCGCCGCAGCTTTCTGAAGGGAATGGGGGCGGTCATCGCCCTTCCCATGCTCGATGCGATGACGCCCGCGTTTGCGGCACCGAGCCTCCAAGGACGTCCGGTTCGCCTCGGTTTCACGTATGTGCCGAACGGCATCACGATGCCTGAGTGGATGCCCAAAGGCACCGGGACAGGCTTTGAGTTCGCGCGCGTGATGAAACCGCTCGAGCCGTTCCGCCAGGACATGCTGGTAATGTCAGGTCTGGCGCAGCGCAACGGTCAGGCGCTCGGCGATGGACCGGGCGACCACGCCCGCGCCGCCGCGTCGTATCTCACCGGCGTTCACCCGCGCAAGACCGCGGGTGCCGACATTCAAAATGGCATCTCCGTCGATCAAGTCGCCGCCCAGCACATCGGATCGGCGACCCGATTCCCGTCGCTTGAACTCGGGTGCGACGACTCGCGAACGATCGGCAACTGCGACTCAGGATACTCGTGCGCGTATACGAACAGTCTCGCGTGGCGCGGTCCGGCCACCCCGATGCCGCCGGAGACGAACCCGCGGCTGGTGTTCGAACGGCTGTTTGGCGATATCGATACCAGCTTATCCCCAGACGTCCGCGCCCGTCGTCTCATGTATCGGCGCAGCATTCTCGATCTCGTCAACGAACGCACGACGAAGCTTGCGTCTACGCTTGGTCCGACGGATCGGCGCAAGCTTGACGAGTACCTCACGTCGATCCGCGAGATCGAGCAGCGAATTGAGAAGGCCGAGAAGGACATGACCGGCCTGACGCCGACGATCGACAAGCCGACGGGCGTCCCTGTGCTCTACGCGGACTACGTCAACCTTATGTTCGACCTGCAACTGATTGCCTTCCAGGCCGATCAGACGCGGATCGTGACAATGATGATGGGGCGCGAGGGCAGCATGCGGACCTACCCCGAGCTTGGCGTGCCCGATCCGCATCATCCGTTGACGCATCATCGAGGCAACCAGGAGTGGATTGAGCGTGTGACGAAAATCAACACGCTGCACATGGAACTGTTTGCCGGCTTCATCAAGAAGATGAAGGAGACGCCAGACGGCGACGGTTCGCTCCTCGATCACTCGATCATCGTCTACGGCAGCGGCCTGAGCGACGGCAACCGGCACACGCACGAGGATCTGCCGATTGCGGTCATCGGACATGGTGGCGACTTCCGAATGGGAAGTCACCTCGTGTATCCGAAAGGCACGCCGCTGACGAACCTGTTCCTGACGCTGCTCGATCGAGTGGGCGTGCAGCAGGAAACGATCGGCGACAGCACCGGCAGGATTGAACACCTGACGGACTTATAGCCACGGAAGAACACGGACTTACACGGAACGAACCGAGCGGTGCGTAAAGCGTTTCGCATGTCGCTCCACGCCGGGCAGGAGGCGGAGTACATCCGCCGGCACCAGCCGATCTGGGAGGATCTCGAGCGCACGCTTCTCGAGCACGGCGTGCACACCTACTCAATCTTCCTCGACCGCACCAGCAATCACTTATTCGGCTACGTGGAGTTCGAAAGCGAAGAGCAGTGGAATGCGGTCGCGGCGACCGAAGTCTGTCAGCGGTGGTGGGCGTACATGCGCGATCTGATGCCGACTAATCCCGATCACAGCCCGCTCAGCGTGGCGCTCGAGGAAGTCTTTCATATTCAGCGCTAGCTCGAAGGTGATCTTAGAAGTCATCGTCCAAACAGTCCGCGACGCACGCGCCGCACAAGATGGCGGCGCCGATCGGCTGGAAGTGGTGCGGGCGATCGAGGTCGGCGGTCTGACGCCCGAACTCGCAGTGGTCGAAGCAATCAAGAATGCGACCTCGCTTCCGCTTAGGGTCATGGTCCGCGAGAACGCCGGATTCGAAACCTCCGATGCGGAGATCGAAATCATGAGAGCGGCGGCGTGGAATTTCACCAAGCTCGGCGTCGACGGCCTGGTCGCCGGCTTCGCCAAATCAGGGGAGCTGGCGCTGCCACAGTTCGCCGCCGTCATCGAAGCGGCTCCTGGTGTTCCGATCACGTTTCATCGCGCGTTCGATTCGCTCTTAAATCCGCTTGCGGCGATCGACGCACTATCGGCCAATCGACGGATCGACCACATTCTCGCGAGCGGGGGAGAAGGTTCGGTGTTGGAGCGTTGCCGACGGCTTCAGCAGTTCGTCGCTCGCGCGAATTCACGCCTGACGATTATCGCTGGCGGCGGCGTCGATCTCGAATTGTTCCGATTGTTAGTCGAGCAGCGCGCGGTGCGCGCGATTCATGTCGGGCGTTTGGCGCGCGACGGGGGAAGCGCCGAAGGCCCCGTCTCCGCCACGAGCGTGCGGCGGCTACGGGACCTTGTGGACTCACGCGCCGGTTAGAACCTCACCTTGACGCCTATCTGGACCTGTCGCTCGACCGTGCCGCAGACCGAGCACGACGGGTTCGAGAGCATCGCCGAGATGACACCCGCGGCGGCGTTGCCAATCGTCGTGTTCGGGTTCGCGAACTGCGGATGATTGAGCACGTTGAATGCCTCGACGCGGAACTCCGTCGCGAAGCGTCCGATCTTCGTGTTCTTGATCAGCGAGGCATCGATGTTGAACGAGCCGGGACCGCGAATGATGTTACGGCCGGCATCGCCGTAGGTGGCGGTGTTCTCGGTCGTGGCCTTGAAACAATCGAGATCGAACCATCTGTCGATCGTCGGGTGGTCGAGTGCTCCGTCGCAGATCCGGTTCGGACGGTTTCCAGTGCCCGTCGACTGGACACCCTGAGTTTGCGTCACCGTCAGCGGCAGACCGCCGCGGAGCAGCAGAATTCCGCCGAACTGCCATCCGCCGTAGAGTTTTTCGCGCGCCCACGGGATCTCGTAAACCCAGCTCGATGACAGCGTGTGCGTGATGTCGTAGTCTGCCGGCCCGCGGTTGTACTGCGGGTCGTAGACATTCGTCAGCGTCACGGTGCCGTCATTGTCGGAGTTCAGGTCGATCGCCTTCCCAAACGTGTACGCGTTCAGGAACGAGAAGTTGTTGGCGAAGCGACGCTGGAACTTCAGGAGCAGCGCATTGTAGTCGAGCGTGCCCTTGCTCTGGACTTGTCCAATCGTACGAAGCGCCGGCGCGAGCTTGATGAACGGACGATTCACATTGGAGTCGGTCACGCCGAGGACGGGCGGGGCCTGGTTGGGATCGCCTTTAAGCAGCATCTGGCGGCCCTGCGAGCCGACGTAGGCAACTTCCAGCATGTAATTGGTGGCAATCGAGCGCTGAACGTTGAAGTTCCATTGCCGCGCGTACGCGTCGCGGAAGTTGATGTCGAAGATCGACCGTGTCGAGCCAGCCGCCGGTCTCGAGGGATCGGTCCCGGGAGGATCGGGAAGGCCGTCCTTGAGCAGCAGATTGGCGCCGTAGGCCGAGGGGTTCGCGTTGAGCGCGGTCGCCTGGAGGAACGGCGGGTTCTGTGCTTTCGAACTCGACGTGCCGCCGGGCGTGAAGTTCCAGAAGACGCCGAAACCGCCGCGCACGATCGTGCGGCCGCTGCCGTTCAGGTCATAGGCGAAACCGAAACGAGGACCCACGTCGCCCTTCGAGTAGGTCTGCAGATAGCGGCCCACCTTCACGCCGTTGATCACCGCGTCATCGGAGGCGACCACGAACTTGCCGGTTGATTCGTCGAAGTTCGACTGACGATTATCGACCTCGATCCACGGCGGATAGACGTCCCACCGGACTCCTAAATTGAACGTCAGACGGTTCGTTATTCGGAAGTCGTCCTGCGTATACAGCGCGTACTCGGGCCGGGTTTCCGTGTACGTGTCCTCGTCGAAGTAATTCCGAGCCTTCGTGTTGACGAGCCCGAGCATGAAGCTCGCGACGTCGAAGCCCGTCGAGGTGTTGACGGTGCAGCCCGCGGGCTGACCGGCGCAATTCGACGTCATGTTGTTGTTGAAGTTGAAAACGCCGGTAATCGTATCGGGGTTGAGAATCTCGCGCGATCGAAACGTGATGCTGCCACCGCTCTTGATCGTGTGTTTGCCCTTGACCCAGGTCACGTTGTCGAAAATCGCGAAGTCGTTCTGGTTGGTGATGAGCGGCTGGTTGCCGTTCGCCCCAAGATTCCTGATGTTCTGGAACGTCATCTGCGACATCGCGGACGTGGCGTTATTGATGTTGACGCCGGGAAGTCCCACAGCTTTGGCCGGATTGGTGCCGTAGTCGATCGGCAACTGATGGAACTTGATCGACGTCCAGCCGAAGCGGAACTCGTTGAGCAGGTTCTGCTGCATCGTGTGCGTATCGTTGAAGGCCAGCCCCTGTGCCGTGATGTTCCCATCGCCAGCGCCAAACGTCGCACCGGCGTCGCCGTGCGGCAGGCTCGCCGGCTGGAGTCGGTGGACCTTCTGGTAGCTGTACCTGACGAAGAAGCGGTTCGACGTCGAGACGTTCTGGTCGACCTTGACGTCACCCTGGTTGTCGTTCCGGTGCTTGACCGGGTTCAGCAGGTAGTTGTTGATGATCTGTCCGTTGGACTGTCGCGTGCCTGCCGTATTCGGTTCTGGATACAGCTGCGCCAGGATGTTTCGCGCGACCGAGTCGATGCGGTTGTCGGGAATAATGTTGCCCGGGAAGGGCTGACCGGTGGTCGGATCGTAAATGACGCGCGCCAGCTCGGAGAAATTGCCCGCCCTCATGGCCATCGTTGGAACCGTGGACAGCGCCGTGACGCCTTGAGTCTCGCGGTGAGCCTGATAGTCGCCGAAGAAGAATGTCTTGTCTTTGAAGAGCGCCCCGCCCAGCGTGCCGCCGAACTGGTGCTGACTGAAGTCCGGTTTGTCACGATGCGCACGGTTGTTAAAGAAATTGTTCGCGTCTAGCGCATCGTTTCGCATGAACTCAAAACCGCTACCGTGCATCAGGTTCGTGCCTGACTTGATCTGCAGGTTGACGACGCCGCCAAGCGATCGACCGAACTCGGCCGAGTAGGTCGAGGTCTGCATCTTGAACTCGTCGAGGGCATCAACGCTGGGGAAGATGACAACGGTCTGTAGCCACGTCTCGTTGTTGTCCACGCCGTCCAGCATGTAGTTGTTATCGCGCGGGCGCTGGCCGTTTGCCGAGAACGACGCCGAGGCGCGCCACGCGAGACTGCCCGCACCGTCGATGTTTGCTCCGGGGATCCCGCGCAACACGCCGGGGATGGTCCGCGTCAGGTTGACGAAGTTGCGGCCATTGAGCGGGAGCGCTTCGATTTGTTGCGCCTGGACCGTAGTCCCGAGCTCCGATGAACTCGTTTGCAGCAGCGGGCTGGTCGCTTCGACGCTGACGGTCTCGGTCATCGCGCCGACTTCGAGCTTGAGATCGATCCGGGCCCGCTGGTCGACGCCGAGCTCGATGTTCGAGAGTGTCATCGTCTTGAAGCCGGTGAGCTCGGCCATCACGGTGTAGTGGCCGGTCGGCAGCAGGGGCGCGGTGAACTCGCCGTTCGAGTCGGATTGCACGGTTCTCGTCAGACCCGTGCCTTCGTTGACGATAGTGACTTTGGCGTTGGGAATCACGGAACCGGATGTATCGGTCACCGTGCCGAGAATCGTGCCGCTGACCGACTGCGCTGCCAATGCGACTGGCATGCTGGCGATCGCGAGTGCAAGAACGAGGAGAACCTGCCGAAGTCGCCCGGAGCACGGAATCACGCGGCTCATCATGTGTCGACCTCCACCAACAAACGGACGTCTGTCCACAACGATAGTGGTCAGACCACTTTTGGATGCGCATTCATACCACATCCGCAGGCGGTTGGCGATAGACGATCGGCATAACCCCGCGCGTGGTAGCATCCGCGCGTCATGGACTACGAACCCTCCAGGGCGCGACGCGCTGTTCGGCCCGTTGTTCCAATAATTCTTGTTTGTGCGACGCTCGGGGCTGCGGCGACTGATCCACAGGCGCCGTCAGGCCGGGACTTCGCCACCGTGGGCGGGAATCTCGCCAATCATCGCTACTCGTCACTCACGAAGATCAACAAATCGAGTCTGTCGCAGCTCGGAGGGGCGTGGTCCATCCACCTCGAGGACGGCAAGACACCCGGGACGCTGCAAGCGACGCCAGTGGTCGTCGACGGTGTGATGTTCATTGCTTCGGGGTCGGGAAATATCTTTGCGATCGATGCTGCCACCGGCGCGATCAAATGGAAACACGAGACGATGCTTGGCGGCACGTACCGCGGTGTCGCCGTTGGAGACGGCAAGGTCTTTTCGGGCCGGCGCGACAACACGTTGATCGCGCTCGATCAGAAAACGGGCGGACTCGTGTGGAAGACGGCGCTGGCCGATCCGGCGCGCGGCACGACGAGTGCGCCGGCCGTTTACTACAACGGTCTCGTCTTTATCGGCGTCGGTGGCGGTGAAGGAGGTGTGCGCGGCCAGTTCGGTGCGTACGACGCGAAGACCGGTAAGGAAGTGTGGAAGTTCTGGACCCTGCCCGGACCGGGCGAGCGCGGACACGAGACCTGGGAAGGGGATTCGTGGAAATACGGTGGCGGTCCTGTGTGGACGGCCCCGGCGATCGATCCTGACCTGGCAATGGTTTACGTGCCAGTTGGCAACGCGAGCCCGGACAACGACGGTACCGAGCGCGGCGGCGACAATCTCTTTACCGTTTCGGTGGTTGCGCTCGACTTGAAGACCGGTGCGTACAAGTGGCACTTCCAGGAAGTGCATCACGACATCTGGGACTACGACAGTGCGGCGGCGCCGATCCTGACCGATGTCCGCTATCAGGGATCGACGCGCAAGATCCTCATGCACACCGGCAAGACGGGCTTCATGTATGTCCTGGATCGCACGAATGGAAAACCGCTCATCGGGATTGAGGAGCGTGCGGTGCCGCAAGAACCGCGCATGAAGACAGCGGCGACACAGCCGTTCCCAGTCGGTGATTCGTTCACGCCGACCTGTCCGGAGCCCGGCAGCGTTCCCGAGGGCATGAAGAGCACGTGCATATTTGGCGCGTACTGGGTTGACCCGGTCGTGATGGCGCCGGGAACGCTCGGTGGAATCTCGTGGGCACCGATGACGTTCAGCCCGCAAACACACTTGATCTACATTCCCGGCACCATTATCAATTCCGCCTTCACGCTGCGACGTCAGGCATGGGACGAGCAGGCGCAGCGATTCAAACCACTTGATGAAGGCGTCGGGTTTTTCCGTCCCGCCGGCGTGCCGCGGGCGGGCACGCTCACCGCGATGGATCCGGCGACGAACAAAATCGTCTGGCAGAAGCGAATGAAGTTTCCGCTCGGAACTGGAAGCGGCCTGTTGAGCACGGCCGCAGGGCTTCTATTCCACGGAGAGTCCGACGGCAACGTGGTTGCCTACGACATTGCGAATGGTGAGCCGCTGTGGAAATTTCAAACCGGCACCGGCGCTGACGCGCCGGTCGCGACCTACGAAGTGAATGGCGAGCAGTACCTCGCGCTGCTCGCCGGCGGTAGTTCCTTCCAGTTGTCGAAACGGGGCGACAGTTTGTGGGCGTTCAAACTTGGCGGCAAGGTGCCGCAAGAGCCGGCGCCTCCCGAACCGCCGCTCGTCCAACCACCGCCTGCCCGGAGATAGCGCGAGATATGAAATCAATGATCACGGTGCCGCTCGTTCTCGCAGCATTCACTGTTGCTGTCGTTGCAGGCGCACCGCAGAACGCGGGACTTACACAAACGACCCGTCCCGCACCACCGCCCGCGTCACCGCAGGAGATCCTGCTCTGGGAAAACGGCGCGCCCGGCGCCCTCGGTCAGGCTGACACGGACAAACCCTCCATCACTGCGTATCGCGCGCCGCGCGAGAGTTCCGGCACGGCGGTTATCGTCGCTCCCGGCGGTGGCTACGGCACACTAGCGATCGAGCATGAGGGCCGGCAATGGGCGTACTGGTACAACGCGATGGGGATCACGGCTTTCGTATTGAAGTATCGCCTTGGACCGCGCTATCACCATCCGATTGAGCTTGGTGATGCGCAGCGCGCAATCCGCACGGTGCGAGCGCGTGCCGCCGAGTTCAACATCATTCCCGATCGAATCGGAATGATGGGGTTTTCTGCCGGTGGTCATCTGACATCGACGGCGGGGACACATTTCGATTCGGGGAAATCCGATTCCACTGATCCGATCGAACGGGTCAGCAGCCGTCCTGACTTCCTGATTCTTGGATATCCGGTGATCTCGTTCGATCCCGCCGTGAGGCACGCCGGCTCGCTGCGCAATCTGCTCGGCGAGAATCCGGATCCGAAGCTCGTGGAGAATCTGTCGAACGATCTGCAAGTGACTGCGCAAACGCCGCCGACGTTCATCTTCCACACGACGAACGACGCCGGCGTCCCCGTCGAGAACAGCGTGCGTTTTTATCTGGCGTTGCGGAAGGCGAAGGTTCCGGTCGAGATGCACTTGTTCGAAAACGGGCCGCACGGGGTCGGCATGGCCCTGTCTGACCCCTCGCTGAGCGCATGGCCAAACTTGCTCATGAACTGGTTGCGCGCTCGAGGGCTGCTGACGAAGCCGCAGAATCCCTAGAGTGATCAGCGATTCAATATTCGGTGAACATCCGTTGAATTTCTGCGCCGTCGTTTGTCTTCGTCAACGCTAGCATCAGGAGGATTCGAGCCTTCACCGGCGCGAGATCTTCTCCCTGAATCTGGAAGCGCGGAGACGAGGAAGCCAGATTGCGTGACGCGATGCGACCGCTGCCCGTGCGCGTGGTGAGCACGACGAACACGCTTTTGTCGACGGCGTAACGAATGCCTTCTTCCTGCGTTCCACTCGTCGCGCCGGCACCCGCGGCTGCGATGACGATGCCCCTGGCGCCGTGATCGACGAGGGCCTTGATGACGTCGCCGGGGGCACCCTGGTAGGTCATGACGATGTCCACCCGCGGCAGATCCTCGACCTTCGACACGTCGAATTCACTCTTTCCAGCGTGGCGTTTGACCACATCCCGGTAGTAGACGATGCGATCGGCGTCCACGACGCCGAGGATGCCGTATGACCGCGATTGAAAGGTGTCGAGCCGATGGGCGTCCGTCTTGGTCACATCGCGCGCCGGATTGATTTCGTCGTTCAACACGACAAGAACACCCTTGCCGCGCGATCGCGGATCAGCGGCTACCCGATATCCCTCGAGCAGATTTGCCGCCCCTTCGTATCCAAGCGCGTTCGGATTACGCATCGATCCGACGACCACAACCGGCTTGTCGCTGTGGACCGTGAGATCGAGAAAGTACGCCGTCTCTTCGAGTGTGTCGGTTCCGCTGGTGACGACGATGCCGGCGAGTTCGGTGTCTTCAGCCAGAGTGGTGTTGATCCGGTTCGCGAGCGCGATCCATTGCTTCAGCGTCAGGGAGCCGCTCGAAACATTCGTGAACTGCTCGAACTCGGGGCGCACATATTTATCGATTCCCGGGATGGATGTCACCAGCTCCTCGGCGGTCAGCCGTCCTCCGGTGCGGTTGGAGATCGTCCCGCCGGTCGCGATCAAACGCACGCGCGGAAGAGCTGTCGGCGTCGCTGGTGCCGCGGCCTGCAGCCCCGTCGACAACAGATCAACAGCAGCCAACCGAGAGCCGGCGAGCGCTGTCAGAAGCAGCGTCGCCACCGCGAACCAACCGCGCATGGCCGAACTATAGCTGACGTCGGGCGTTTCGGTGAGCCAGGCACAACCAGCGGCTCAGCTGCCCAGCCGCTTCGTGGGGAGTCTTGCCGTAAAAGGGCATCGTGGCGGCTGATCCGCCGGGAAGACGTGCGAGCTGGGCACGCCATTTGTCGGGTGCAACGGGCGAGACTTCAATCTTGAACTCGCGCCCGTTAATGACTTCTTCGAAGCGATGCACGTTCACGTTTCGCGTTGAATGGGTGACGCTGCCAGTCCGACAGCGCGTTGTAGTCTAGCGTGGCGTCGGCGACAATCAAGCGAAAGGACCATCGAAGGCGCATCAACAGAGTGCACTTTGGCGGATTTGAGTGACGATCCATACGAAAAAAAACTGCGGTGTCGGGACTTCAACAACAGATCCACGTCTCTTCCACACGTTTTCCACACCCGCGTCTGGTACGACGGTCCTGGGCGGCTTGACGCCCCGTGTCGCGAACAATAACCTGTGAACCTGCAATGATCTACCGGTGGGCGATCTTCCTTGTTGCCCTGGCCTTGGGCGGGACTGCGGCGCATGCGGCGGATTCGGTCCTCTACCGGCTGTTCCTCCACGACGGCACAAGCATCATCAGTTATGGCGAATTCGCCCGTGTCGCGGGACGCGTCGTCTTGTCCATTCCGCTTGGAGATCCGTCACAATCGCCGGCGCTTCAGCTGATCAGCATTCCAGAAACCTCGGTGGACTGGCTGCGAACAGATCGCTACTCGCAGGCGGTGCGCGCGAAGCGGTATGGCGAGACGCGTGGTGAAGCCGACTTTGCGCTGTTGAGCGCACGCGTTACCGAGGCGCTCAATCAGATCGCGCTGACGTCTGATCCGGCACGTCGGCTGGCGATGGCGATTGAAGCTCGCGGCAACCTCGCGCGCTGGCCGCATGAGAACTTTGGCTATCGTGGAGAGGACGTCGCGCAGCTCGTCGGCATGCTCGATGAAGTCATTTCTGAACTGCGTGTCGCCGCAGGCCAATCAAGCTTTGATGTCAGCCTGGTCGCCAACGTCGCGACGACGCCTCCGGAAGAGCTCCTGGCGGCGCCCAGCTTTCGCGAGAGCATGGAGCAAGCAGTTGCCGCCGCTGCGTCGGTTGCCGAACCTTCCGAACGCATTTCACTCCTGGACGCGGTGACTGCCGCCCTGACCGAACCCGCGCGCGCCGGTGGCTGGGCTGCGGCGCTTCGGCTGCGCGCTGTCACGGAGCTTGCGGCGGAGCGCCGGATCGACAAGGCGTACGGCGATCTTTCTTCGGCGACGATCGCGTCGGCCACCGCGCGCGCGCAGCGCGGAGATGTCCCTGGCGTGCAGTCGCTCTTGCAATCAGTATTGAAAGCGGACGATCGGCTTGGCCGGCGACGGCCGCAGGAAACGTCCGCGCTGCTGCAGCTGCTGGACCTTCGTCTGGACGAAGCGCGACGGGCGCGACTCGCGCGGGATGCGTGGATTGTTCGATCGGATTCCTATCGCGATTATCGTGCCGCGATCGCTCCCGCGCTTTCCGAATTCCGCTCCTCAACCCGGCTGCTTGAAAGCATCCGGCAGCTCGCCGGTCCGGAGCCACGCATGTTGCCTCGAATGGAACAACGCCTCATCATGGCCCGTCAGCAATTGGCAGCGATTACGCCGCCTCCAGATCTTCAGTCCGTGCACACACTCCTGATTTCAACATTTCAGATGGCGAAGCGCGCCGCCGCCTCCCGGCGGAACGCGTTATCATCAGGAGACATGTCGCTCGCATGGGAAGCAGCGTCGGCCGCCGCCGGCGCGTCGATGATGTTTCAAAATGCGGGCGAAGAACTCGATCGGCTGACCGCGCCACCTCAAAACCGGTGATCACCCCACGTATCACCCGCCTCGTGCGGGTGCCGGACCTGCAAGGGATGCAGGCCTACCTCTGTCGTTGTGTGGCTCCGACGGGAGCGAGCGAACAGCGTGAGCGAGCCGCGCACGCGGAGCGGGGCCTGAGGGACCCCGGGAGCGCCGCGCGCAGGGAGTCTGAGGGCGAAGCCCTGAGATCAAAAATGCTCGCCATCGTCGTCCCGAGTCGAAGCGCCGCTGAAGCGCTCCGCGAAACGATCGAGACTCGATGTCTGTCCGACGCAGGCGCGGTGGTGATCCCCGATCTTGTGACGCGTGATGAGTTCTACGAACGATTACACTTGAGGCGGCCGGATTTGCCTCGGCGCCTCAGCGAATTCGAGCGAGAAGTCATCTTCCGCCGTGCGGCGTTGGATGTGGCCGGCCAGGGAACGCCGGCGCCGTTTTCGCTGCGCGCGGGATTGATCCTGGAAATCCTGTCGTTCTACGACCAGTTGCGGCGGCGGAATCGATCCGTGGCCGCTTTCGAGCGACTCGCGACGAGCACGCTCGAACCGAGTGCCGACAGCGATCGCGGAGCCGATCGGCTTCTGAAGCTGACCCGATTTCTCGCCGCGGCATTCACCACGTTCGAAAAACGGATCGTCGCAACCGGAGGCATCGATGAGCACGGGCTTCGTGCGCGACTCGTCGATGACGCCGGTGCGGAGACGGCACCCGTATACCGTCACGTGATAGTTACGGTCGCCGATCAGGCGGCCGATCCACGCGGATTGTGGCCCTGCGACTATGACCTCTTGACCCGTCTTCCGCGGCTCGAGCGCCTCGAGGTGGTTGCAACGGAGAACATGCTTGCCTCGGGCTACCACCAGCGTATTCACGATGTACTCCCGGAAATCGAAGAAGACCTCTTCGGCCGGCCGGCACCGCTTCCGGTTCTCGCGGCGCCCGAGGCGAAGGCCACTGACGACGGTGTGCGCTGGATCGTCGGCCGCGATCGGGAAGAAGAACTGGTTGACGTCGTCCGTCGCCTGAAAGCTGATGCCTGTTGCCCTCTCCACCGTACCGGCGTCGTATTCCAGCGTCCGTTGCCGTACTTATATCTGGCGCGTGAAGTTTTTACTGACGCCGAGATTCCGTATCAGGCCTTCGATGCGCTTCCTCTTGCCGCGGAACCGTTCGCGGCGGCGATCGATCTGATCTTCTCATTTGTCATTTCTGACGCCACTCGCGCGTCGATCGTTGAACTTCTTGCGTCACCTCACTGGTCGTTCCAGGTCGACGGCCGTCCGCTCACGCGCCGCGACGTCGCCGCTTTGGACGAACGCCTCAAGGATTTGAAATATTCCGGTGGATGGGATCGACTCGCGACGCTCACAGCAGACGCGTCGATTGAAGACGCTAACGTCGCGAGACGCCGTTCATCGAAGTCTGCGGGCTTTGCGGCTGCCTTGCGCGCGGCCGCGGATACTGCCATCGAGCTCCGCGGTGTTCGCGAAGCCGGATCGGCCTCGCTGCAACTGTCGTCGTTGCTTAGTTTCATCGCCGCCCACGAACGAATACCAGATCCGGTCACGCCGGGCCGGGATGGCCACCTCCGCGCGCGCTCGGCAGTGATCGGAATCCTCGAATCACTCCGCGACGCGCATCGTGTTCACGACGACGGGCCCCTCGTGGTTAGCGAGCTCGTGACTACTATTCGCCGGTGGATTGAGGGACAGACGTTCTCGCCTCGCACCGGAATGAGCGGTGTCCGTCTGTTTGATGCCGCGGCGGCACCATACGCCGAACTGGATGAGCTGCGCCTCGTTGGACTCGTCGAATCTGATTGGCCGGAAAAGGGCAGTCGCAGCATCTTTTATCCGTCGCAACTGCTGGCACAACTCGGATGGCCGGCTGAGGGCGATCGGCTGTCGGCCGCACGTGCCCGCTTTCACGATCTCCTTCGCCTTCCGCGGATTCGCACTACTGTCTCGACTTTTACCCTCGAAGAAGACGCGATCGTTCCAGCGTCGGTCTTTCTTGAGGAGATCGATCGTGCGGGATTGCCGGTGCAGCATCTTGCCGCGTCCGACGACACGCGTGTGTTGATTCACGAAGCCCTGTCCGAAGAGCCGGTCGTGCCGACTGCGATAGGCGGAGAGCCGCGCGAGTGGCTCTCACTGAGAATGTCACGAACACCTGGATCAGCCGACACCTATCATGGGACGGCCGGCTCTCGCGAAGCCATCGCGTACTCCGTCAGCAGTCTCGAACGATACCTCGAGTGTCCGTTCAAGTACTTCGCGTCGCACGTGCTGAAGCTTCCAGAGGAACGCGCAGACGAGTGGGGCCTGACGCCACAGGAGCGCGGACAGTTCGTGCACGCCGTGTTCGAGACCTTCTTTCGCGAGTGGCAGGCGTCGGGGCAGGGAACGGTGACGACGGCCAATCTTGCGGAAGCGGTCGCGCTGTTTCAGACCATCGCTGAGCGACAGCTCGAGACGTTGCCTGAGTCCGATCGCGCGCTCGAACGCACGCATCTACTGGGATCGGCGGCGGCTCCTGGCCTGGCCGAGCGAGCCTTCGCGTTTGAGATCGAGCAAGGGGGCGACGTCATCGAGCGGCTGCTCGAGCACGAACTCGAAGGAGCGTTCGAGTTCAGCAGTCCCTCCGGCGCGCGATCGGTCCGTCTGCGCGCGAAGGCCGATCGAATCGACTTGATGGCCGACGGCACGATCCGGATCGTCGACTACAAACTCAGCAAAGCGCCGAAGCCCTCGAGGGCGCTGCAGCTTCCCGTCTACGGCATTTGCGCGCAACAGGCGCTCGAAGGGCGGCATCAGCGATCGTGGAAGCTCGGACGTGCCGGCTACGTCGCGTTCAAAGAAAAGAATGCATTCGTCTCGCTGCATGGATCGTCCTCTACGCTCGACGAGGCGCTGGCGGCGGGACAGGAGCGGTTGCTCGCCGCCGTCGACGGGATTGAACGTGGCGAGTTCCCGCCCGACCCGGAAGAGCCGTTCCTCTGCACCCGGTGCGCGTACTCGACGGTCTGCCGCAAGGACTACGTTGGCGATGAGTAACTCCGCCTCTCGGGATTCCAGGTCTTCGCAACTGTCCCTGTTCGGGCCGATGGATCCTGAACTGACGGCCGTCGCGGTTGTGCCGGCTCCCGCCGATCCGGACGCACGTGCGCGCCAGTTCGCCGTTGATCCCGCTCAGAACGTTGTCCTTGAAGCTTCTGCCGGCACCGGCAAGACCTCGGTACTCGTATGGCGTTACATCAACCTTCTAAAGGCAGGCGTCGATCCCGCCAACATCCTCGCGATGACGTTTACGCGCAAGGCCGCAGCCGAAATGCGCGAGCGAATCATTCGCGAACTGAAGATCGCGGCGGCGCATTCTGAATTCGACCGTGCCCGATGGAACGACGTGCGCGATCGACTGGCAGACATCTCGATCAGCACGATCGACGCCTTCTGTCTTTCGCTGCTCCGTGAGTTTCCGCTCGAAGCCGATCTCGATCCCGGCTTCGACATGGCGGATGAGACTGAGGTGCCGCGCCTTATCGACGAGTCGCTGGATCGATCAATGCGCATCTTCGCGGCGGAGGCTCGGCGCAATCCCGACATTGCACTCGTGCTCGCGCAACTGGGTGTGTCGCGGACTCGCCTCGGGCTGGCACTTCTTCTCGATCGACGACTCGTCGCCTGGAAAGCGCTTGACCGCTTTCTGGCGCGAGGACCGAAGGATCTGTCCGCGCAATGGGTGTGTCGCCAGGCAGCGAAGGCACTGCAGGATGCCCTTCGGAATGTGCCCGGCGGACTCGCCGGCTTTCTGGCACAGGGGCCTGTCGAGCATCCTCGCTACCAGTTGCTCCTCGCGGACTTGCGCCGATTCGCGAATGTCGACGGATGCAGCAATGCCGAGATTCGTGCCGTGCTCGATCGCGCAGGGACGCACTTCCTGACGGCGGACGGCGCGCCACGGCGCAGCGGCGGCATTCCGCCCTATCGGGGCGACAGAGATTACCGATCCACTGAACACGCAAAGCAGCATCGAGCGGTCGTTTTTCAGATCGCGCCGGAGATCGAGCGCGTGCTGGAAGTGTTCGCGCGCGACCTGAACGCAGTGCTGGCGCGCGGCGTCAGGCACATGTTTGCGATTGCACTCGATCAGTATCGGCGGGCCCTGAACGAACGGTCGGTGCTGGATTTCAGCGATGTGTTACAGCGCGCGCTGGATTTGCTGCGCCAAATGGACGAGTTTTCCCAAAGCCGATTTCGTCTCGAGTCACGCTACCATCACGTGCTCGTCGACGAATTCCAGGATACCAGTCGCGCGCAATGGGAACTCATCTCCCTTCTCATCCAGTCGTGGGGCGAGGGAATGGGCCTGGCGACGGAACCGTCAATTTTCATTGTCGGCGATCGGAAGCAGTCGATCTACCGCTTCCGCGATGCCGAAGTCGCGGTCATGCAGGAGGCGGCCCGCTATATCGAAGGCCTTCGACCCGCAGGCAATCCACGGCAGTCCATCCGACGAAGCTTTCGCGCGGTTCCTCAGTTGCTCGAATTCGTGAACGACCTGTTCAGCGAGATCTCGCAACCGAGCATCCGCCCCGACGACTTCACCTACACTGAGGCCGATACCTTTCCCGTAGACGCTGTTTCCGAAAAGCGCGCCGTCGTTCTTGGGATTTCGGCAGCCGCTGATCTCGAACAGTGCGCCGCCGCCGTCGCGAACGAAATCGCGCGACTCATCAGCGGGGAAACAGTTCGCGATCGCGAATCGGGAGTTGCACGCACGGCCAGGCCTGGTGATATCGCGATTCTTTTCCGATCGCGCACGAGCCACCGTGAATTCCAGGAGGCGCTCGAGACGCGTGGCATCCCGGCGTATGTGTACAAGGGCCTCGGGTTTTTCGATGCGGACGAGATCAAGGACGTCTCCGCGTTGATTCGCTTTCTCGCGGAACCAGACTCCGATTTGCGCGCGGCGGCATTTCTCCGTGCACGGTTCATCCGGCTTTCGGATGCGGCGCTTGCGCGGCTTGCTCCAGGGCTGGCATCGGCAATCATCGATTACACGGCGCCAGCCACGCTCGCTGCGCTCGACGACGAGGATCGGGGGGTGTTGGAGCACCTGCGGGCGCATGTTCATGGATGGCTGGCTTGTGTCGATCACATGCCGCCAGCAGATCTCATCGAGCGGATCATGCGCGAGAGCGCCTACGCGTTTGAACTGTCCGGACCTCGACGTCCGCAGGCTTGGGAAAACCTGAAGAAGATGCGCGGATTGGTGCGGCGCATTCAGAACCGCGGATACGCCACGCTCAAGCGGATCGCCGATCACATCGATGCCTTGACCCCGGGCGATGAATCCAATGCCGTCATCGAGGCGCTCGACGCCGTGAACCTGATGACCGTTCATGCCGCGAAGGGCCTCGAGTTTCCAATTGTCTTCGTCGTCAACCTTGCACGAGGCGCGACGGGACCGCCCGATCCGGTGCGGATCATTGTCGACGGTGAGGGGAATGCACCGGCAGTGTCGATTGGCCCATTCGTCTCGGAAACAGACGAGGCAGAACGGAATCGGGAGAAGCAGGAGACTCGTCGGTTGCTCTACGTGGCCATGACCAGGGCGCGCGATCGGTTGTATCTGTCGTCGCTGTTGAAAGATGGCAATCTCGCCCCAGGGCGAGGCAGTCTTGCAGAAGTTCTCCCGGACGCAATCAAGGAATTATTCAACCGAGTGGCCGCTGTGATGCCCGGAAACGACGGCACGCTCATCTCTCATTCCCTTCGCGGACGCACATACGAGTGGCGGGTCTGCAGCCTGCCGAACGTTCTTGAAAAAATGCTTGAACCGGATCCGCGTGTCGGGACCGGACGGCTCACTCGCTTCGGACCACTGAGGGACGAGACGGTCACGAGGATTTCCGTCAGTGACTGGATTGCAGAAAGTGCCGCGTCCGAGGGTCCAGACGGCGGCAGCCGCGGCAACCTTACAGCCGGAATCCTTGTTCATCGGTTGTTTCACTCTGGCCGGCTAGTCTCGCCGGACCCAACTGCCGAGCTTGCGTTCACACGCACGCTTCTGCGTCCAGATGAAGGCGCCGGTATGGAAAACCTCGACGAAATCATCGAGGAAACCGTTCGAGTCTGGCGCCGCCTGTCTGCGCGCGAGGATGTCGCAAGTCTTTTTTCGTCCGGCCGGGTGATGCATGAGGTTCCGTTCTCGATGATCAGCAGACGCGACAACCAGGCAGTGATTCTTCGCGGCGCGATTGATTGCATCGTTCAACACGACGACCGATCTGTCGTGGTTATCGAGTTCAAGACGGGCAGGCCTAAGACCTCACATCAGCGGCAACTCGAGTTATATGTCGAAGCGGCGACCTTACTTTTCCCCGACGCACCGGTTACCGGCCGTCTCGTTTACGCCGATTAAGAAAACACCAATTCTCACCCTTACTCACTTATTCACTTGGGAAGGGCTTTCCCATTCAGCAGGTTTCCGCTCTCCACTCTCAATTCTGTAATCAAGTGATTCGTCCGAGGACGCCAAACCGTCTCCATGCTCCTCACTTCCGGTTTTCGTTCGTCATGTGATGGTTCGGCACATGACGCGCGGCGGTCTCTAAGCCATGTCTATTGAGCGAGTTCGGTCCAGGCAAACCGGGGTTGCACTCCGAGGGGCGTTCCTTTGTAGCCCATTGATGTCAGCAGCCGCCGACTGAACGGCCGCCGGCAGGCACACGGAACTTACGGTACATCAATGCCTTACGGGATGAAGGGAACCAAACCTGAAAGGCGACGGTCTAAATGGATAACTGGCGCCGGGATTGCATCCCTCCCCGGCGTCAGGGAGGTGCGGAATGTCAATTCCTGCGAGTGCGCTGAACCACGGAAGGCCCACGACGACAACTGTCTTCGAGCTCGAGGCGCTCGAGGGGCTGCCGTGCGGCTGCGTGGCGGCGGCGTATCGTGCTCGTCCCTGGGACGTGGCGGTCGTATCGCTCGAAGCGAAGGGACCGCACTGCATTCTCGCCGGCCATGCCAGCGGTCAGATTCTGCGTCTTGGTGAGCCCGACGAGTTCGATGAGGACGAAACTTCGGAGGAATAATTATTTCTAGCTCGTCGTCTGCAAGTCTCCCCAGCGTTTCGCCCGTTCGACTGCTTCCTTCCGGCTTCTCCCGACAAGAATTACCGAACCGAGCGGCTTGCCTGAGCCGTCCGGAATCCACGCCACCCAGTGGGGTCCGCGTTGTTCGCACTTTATTTCACGCGACGAATTCCGTTCGGACATACGAGCATCGTATACCCCGCCGACACACCCTAGCCCGCAAATGCAAAAAATCGTGGAAGATCTTGATTGCGTATGGGAAACGCGTTCTCGTACAATCCGAAGGTTTTGTGAACCGCCTGAGAACGGCCGAGAGGAGAGCGATCTAGATGGCCCTGACCTGTCCGAGCTGCGGGAACGACCAGAACTTTCTGGTCAAGACCCTGCAGATGCATATCGTCCAGTTGCGCGACTCGCGTGTGGAAGCCAACGAAGAGGGTCGCCCCGCAGTAATCGAGGTACTCTGCGACGAATGTGAGACGGCGCTGAACTTCGCGGATTTCGAGGAGGAGGTTCGGAACGAAGTGCTGTTGACGCTTGGTGCCCGCTGATTATCCTTCCACGTCGGCTTCTTCGAAGTAATCACACTCTGGGCAAATCCACTCGCTCACGTGCCTCATCGTCCCATCCCTGTCCTGGACTTCACGTTCGCTGAGGCGCATCGATTCTCCGCAGAGCGGGCATTCGCGCATCCTGCAATTGTAGCAGGCTGCGCGGATACAGCCAGTGCCTCGCCGGAGCTCGAAAAATTACAGAATCGAGCGAAGGCGGGTTGACATCACAGGAGACGGCTCCTATCGTAGCCACAAGGCCCGCCTTGGCTGTGCTGCTATGGGCCACAGCGATCGGCGTGGCAGGCTGAGTCGGTACTGATTCTGCAAGGTTTATTACGAGGGGATGCGCGACTATTACGACGTTTTGGGCGTTTCGCCGGACGCGGGGGCGGCTGAAATCAAACGCGCGTACCGGCAGTTGGCGCGGCGGTATCATCCGGACATTTCCGGAGACGATCGCGGCGGCGCGTTCCTGGAGGTGTCTCGCGCGTACGAGGTGCTGCGCGATCCTGACCGGCGACGATCGTACGATGCGCGTTTACTCGCCGGCGGACGAACGGAGTGGCTCGCCGACGAGGTCGCGATTGACTTTCCGTCGGTGAGCAGTCTGCTCGATCGCATGCGCGACTCCTTTTTTGGTGGGACGCGCGAGCCATTTCTCTCGGCCGAAATCGTGGTGAGCCCGCAGGAAGCATTCTGGGGTGTGCTCGTGCCCTTGCGTGTGCCGTTGCGGCGAACGTGTTCGCGATGCGGCGGCCGCGGCGAAGTATGGGACGAATGGTGCGCTGGGTGCTGCGGCGCCGGAGAGGTCCGCGACACGCATGAAGTGCGCCTTCGCGTGCCGGCCGGCGTTCATGAAGGCGCGACGTTCCGCTTCAGCATCACGCCGCCGGGCGCGCCACGCACGGGCGTCGAAGTCCGGATTACAATCCGTTAAGTTTGCGCGCACATCTTCATCTGCTCGGCATCCTGCAGCTTGTGTGGGGGGCAATCGGCCTTCTGCTGGGTGTGTCGATGCTCCTGCTCGCCATCGGGGCTCTCGCCATTGGCATGAGCGCCGGTGCCGATCGTATGGCCGCCGGGATCATCGCCGCGGCGTTCGCGACCTTTGCGGTCGCGCTCCTGCTTGGCGGCGGCGCCAACGCGTGGGCAGGCCGCCAGCTGCGGCGAAATCATCCGCGGGGCCGGCTGGCAGTTCTATGGCTGGGCGCGCTCAACCTCTTTATCCTGCCGTTTGGAACGGCCCTCGGCATCTATGCATTCTGGGTCCTGCTGCACAACCGAACGCGCGCTGTATTCGTCCCACAGCCGTAGGTACAAATAATGGTCTCAGCAAAAAAGACCGTCAGTGGTTTTGACGAGAATCTCGCCGGGGCTCTGTGTTACGGACTCGGATGGATCACGGGGCTGCTGTTTTTCGCCACCGAGCCGGAGAATAGCTTCGTCAGATTTCACGCCATGCAGTCGATGCTGGTGTTCGGCACGGCATGCATGGCCTTCATGGTCTGCCTTTCCATCCCGTTTCTCGGGTGGATTCTGTCAATCTTCGTCTTCTATGGCTCTGCCGCGCTCTGGTTGATTCTGATGTTCAAGGCGTATCAAGGTGAGCGATTCAAACTGCCCGTGGCAGGAGAAATCGCCGAACAGCGCATTTAACAGCCAGCAGTCAGGAGCGAGCAGCGAGGAGCCAGAAGCGGCGCAATCCCGGATTCCGGCCAACGGATCCCGGATTCCGGCCAACGGATCCCGGACACCGGATCTCGGATCCCGGATCACGGTACAATTCCAGATACATGAATACCTCCGTTTCCGAATCAGCCGTCCTCGACGCGCTTCGAGGTGTCCGCGACCCCGATCTCAATCGCGACATTGTGACGCTGAAGTTCATCAAGAACCTCCGTATTGACGAGCGTGGCGCCGTAGCATTTTCGATTGAGCTGACCACGCCGGCGTGTCCGGTGAAGGATCAGATGCGCGAACAGGCGCGGCAGGCCGTCGCGGCGATTCCGGGCGTCACGTCTGTTGACATCGAGATGACGTCGCAGGTGCGATCGACGTCGAACGTCGATACCGCGAAGACGCCAGTCGCCGGTGTCAAGAACATCATCGCCGTGGGCGCCGGAAAAGGCGGCGTCGGCAAGACAACGGTTGCCGTCAACCTTGCGATCGCGCTGACCCAGATGGGCAGTCGCGTCGCGATGATCGATGGTGACGTCTACGGTCCCAACGTGCCCATCATGCTGGGCATCAGCACGCAGCTGACCGGCGACGAGCGCGGCCAGATTATCCCGGCGAACCAATATGGCATTCAGCTCGTATCGATGGCCTTTCTCGCGAGCGATGATGCACCGGTCATCTGGCGTGGACCGATGCTGCACGGCGTCATCCAACAGTTCTTCCGCAGCACGCGTTGGGAAAACGTCGACTATCTGATCATCGACATGCCTCCCGGCACGGGCGACGTGGCGTTGACGCTCAGTCAGACCGTCCCGGTTGCCGGCAGCGTCGTCGTTACGACGCCGCAGACCGTGTCGGTTGCCGACACGCGGCGCGCGGTCCGGATGTACCAGAAGTTGAATGTGCCGACCCTCGGCGTGATCGAGAACATGAGTCACTTCGTCTGCCCGGAGTGCCGTCACGAAAGCGATATCTTCGGCAAGGGTGGTGGCGAGAAACTCGCTGCCGATTTAGCCATTCCTTTCCTTGGCCGTGTGCCGCTGTACGAGCCGATTCGCATCGGCGGAGACACCGGTGTTCCGATCACGATTGCGGAACCACAGTCGCCGGCCGCCGATGCGTTCCGTGCGGCTGCGCGTCAGTTAGCCGCGCAGCTGTCGATCGCCAGCTACAAGAAGACGACCATACCTTTGACCGCCGTTCCTTTCAGATGAACATCCCGTATTCGCGGTACACCCTCGAGAACGGACTCGACGTCCTCGTCCACGAGGATCATGGCTGTCCGATTGTCGCCGTGAACCTGTGGTATCACGTCGGCTCGAAGAACGAGACACCCGGCCGGACCGGCTTCGCCCATTTGTTCGAACACTTGATGTTCGAAGGCTCCGAGCACTACGACAAAGGCTACTTTCAGCCGCTGCAGGAAGCGGGCGGGTTGTTGAATGGTTCGACCAATGCTGACCGAACCAATTACTGGGAGGTCGTGCCCACCAACGCGCTGGAGCTTGCCTTGTGGATGGAGTCCGATCGAATGGGATTTCTGCTGCCGGCGCTAACCGATGCAAAGTTTGAGAACCAGCGCGAAGTGGTGCTGAACGAACGGCGGCAGAACTACGAGAATCGTCCGTATGGGTTTGCCGGCATGGCAATGATGGCGGCGCTGTATCCGCCCGATCATCCGTACAGCTGGATGACGATTGGCGCGGCCGACGATATCCGCGCGGCGCGGCTCGACGACGTGCGCGCGTTCTTTCAGATGTATTACCGGCCGCGGAATGCGTCACTCGCGCTGGCGGGTGACGTCGACACGGAGACAGCCATCGATCTGGCAACGCGGTATTTTGGCGAGCTCGAAACCGGAGACCCGTCTCCTGGTGTCGAAGCCACCGCTCCGGCGCCGTATGCAACGGAAAGACGGCTGCTGCTCGAAGATCGGGTTGAGCTTCCACGGCTTTATGTCGTCTGGCACTCACCCGCGATCTTTGCCGAAGACGATTCGGAGTTGGATCTGGTCGCCGAGGTGCTGGCGAGCGGCAAGACATCGCGGCTGTATCGGTCGCTGGTCTACGACGAACGAATGGCGACAGAGATCGCAGCGTCGCAGAACTCGCGCGAATTGGGCGGCTACTTTCAGGTCGTGGCAACCGCCGCGCCTGGTCGGACGCTGACCGAACTGGAGGGTGCGATTGCCGGCGCAATCGCGGGCTTTGTCGATGAGGGGCCCAATGCGCGGGAGATCGAGCGCTGTCAGGCGCAAGCCGAGGCCAACTTCGTCTACCGGCTGCAGACCGTCGGTGGTTTCGGCGGCAAATCGGATCAGTTGAATGCCTACAACGTGTTCATCGGCGATCCAGGGTTCTTCGAACGCGATCTCGATCGGTATCGTCGCGTCACGGCGTCGTCGATGCAGCGTGCGGCGCGCGACTGGCTTGCTCCCGAGCGCCGTGTGCTCCTGAGTGTCGTGCCGAGAGGACGGCGTGATCTGGCGCTTGCCGGCTCCGAACCCGTTGCGGTGTCGTGATGCGCGTCGATCGCGCGCGGCTTCCCGCGCTCGGCGCTGATCCGCTCCTGCGCTTTCCTGAAATCCGCCGACATACCCTCGATAACGGCCTTCGTGTCTGGACCATCGAACATGACGCCGTTCCGCTGGTCAGTTTTCTCGCGATGCTGCCGATCGGTGCATCGGCCGATCCGCAGGACCGGCCAGGACTCGCTGCGATCACCAGCGACATGCTCGACGAGGGATGCGGCGATCTCGACGCGATGGAGCTGCACGATGCGCTCGGACGCATCGGGGGCCACCTCGATTCGGAAATTGGGTCCGATGCCACCATCCTGACCCTTTCGAGTCTCGCCCGTTATGCGGATCGCGCGAGCGCTCTGCTCGCCGACATGATCTTGCGTCCGCGTCTGGAGGCGACCGACTTTCACCGGGTCCGCCAGCTGCGCCTGAATCGCCTGATTCAATTGCGGGATCTGGCACCCGCGCTTGCCGATCGCGCGTTCGCGCGGTTGTTGTACGGCGAGCATCCGTACGGACACATGCCACTCGGCACCGAAGCATCGCTGCAGGCGCTGACGCTCGACGAGGTGAGCAGATTTCACCGGATGATGTTTACGCCGTCTCGAATGTTCGTAATCGCCGCCGGCGATGCGAGCCACGAGGCGCTGGCCGCCGCGGTGGAAGGGGCATTCGGGAACTGGCGCCCGTTGGCCGAGGCGATCGATCCGTCGACGTGGCAGCTGCCGCCCGCGCCTCGGGATCGGCTGGCGCTGCTGCATCGGCCCGGCGCGGCGCAGTCCGAGCTCCGGATCGGGCACGTCGCTGCGCCGCGGCGGACGCCGGACTATCACGCGCTGGTTGTGCTGAACATCATCCTCGGTGGGCAGTTCGTGAGCCGAATCAACATGAACTTGCGTGAGGACAAGGGATACACCTACGGAGCACGAACATCGTTCGATTTCCGTCGCGAGGCGGGCCCGTTTGTGCTGAACGCGAGCGTGCAGTCGGAAGTGACGGTCGACGCGATCGTCGAGGCGCTCGACGAGCTGCAGGCGATTCGCGGACCGCGCCCGGTGACCGCCGCGGAGCTTCGCGCCGGGCGAGCGGCGTTGACGCGCGGCTATCCACGAAACTTCGAAACCGCGGAGCACATCAGCCGGGGCGCCGCGCAGCTCGCGCTCTACGATCTGCCCGACGACTATTTCTCTACCTTCGTACCCAAAGTGCTCGCTGTCGACGAAGCAGCAGTCACGCGCGTTGCCGAACAGTACATCGATCCATCACGGTTAGTGACGGTGATCGTCGGCGACCGCGAAAAAGTCACGCCGGCGCTGCCGCGTCTGAACCTTGGCGTCGCATCAGAGTTAGCGCCAGTGTGACAGCCAAGTGAACCGTTCGTCGGGTACTTCCGTCCAACTGACAGTTGTGCGGGGTCGATGTACACTGTATCGATTCCTATGGGTCTAGCTCAGCGCACCCTTAGCCTCGCAGGGATCATCGGGATCCTGACGGCAGCGTTCGCCGCCGGATTGATTTACCTTCTCGTTACACAGCCGGTCAGCACGGCGGAGAACATTGCGAACGGGGAAGTGTCTCCAATCGTTCGTGCCGTGGCAGGGGTGTTGTACGACGCTCTCAGGGGAATTCTGAAGTTCCTCTGAAATTGCTCACTGTCTCCGCGGTCTAAAGACCGCCGACTACTCTCGTCAGTCTGCAATCACTGCAATCAGCAATCAAAAATCAACAATCAGCAATTCAGAGACTCTTGTTTAAGAACCGACACAGGATGAGTCCATCAATCCACTTGAACGGCGTGACGCCCGTGCTGTAGTGACCGCACGGCAGCACGGCGACCTCGTGATCGATATCACGACGGCGGAACTCGTTGACCAGCATTTTCGAGAGCGCGACAGGGAACGTCAAATCGTACCTTGCGTAGACGAGCAGCACATGCTTCCCCTGAACACGTTCGAGATATGGAAAGGGCGAGATCGGCATCCAGATCTGACGCAGCGTGTCGAGCTGAATCCGTCCATCGAGACTCGCGCGCACGTGTTCGGTCGACAGCCCTTCCCAGATCACATCTGCGAAGTACGGCGAGATGTGGTTGAGCGCTGCAGCCTTGACGAGTGGCTCGTGTGCCGCGGTGAGCATCGCCAGGCACGATCCGAGACTGGTCCCCAGGATACCGATCGACTCGTAGCCTTCTCGCGCGAGCCAGGCAATTGCGCGCCGCGTATCGAGCACGGCCTGCCGGCAGACTTGAGCAGTTCGACCCACATTCGAACTGACGATGTAATCGGCACGCCGGAGTTCGGCAGGCATGCGCGCGTCGTGGTAGGGAAGACTCAATCGGAGAGCGCTGATCCCGAACTTATTGATCAAGCGGCACAGGCCGGCGTGTCCTTCTGAGTCCGCGTTCCACTGGGGAAGAACGACCACCGCTCGCCTCTTCCCGCGCTCGGAGCGTTCCGGGAAATAGCGCGCGTGCACAACGTTGTTTTCGGGATGCGGGGTTGCGACCGCACTCGGAAACGCGAGGCGATCTCCGGTCAGCGTGTATTCATCGCATGGTGGCAGGGCAAAAAATGCATCACTCGCCGCAACCGTGTGCGACGCCCACTCGGCAAGACGCTCCGCGACATCGTGGTCTTCCGCCTTAATGCCTTCGATCCACTCGAGACCCCATTCGAATGGCCGAACGACGCGGTTTTCCGCGGCGGCGGCCAATTTACGTTCCCAGTTGTGGAAGACGCGCGCAATCAATCGTGAACCCTCTCTTAATGATCAATGCTCAATGCTCACGGCAAACATTGAACATTGAACATTGAACATTGAACATACCTTCGGCAGCCATGTTGCATTTCATTGCCGGCATGATCGAACAACCACCTGTACCCGATACTCCGCATCCGCCGGACGTGATTAACCAGCTGCCCCCACCGAAAGTGCCGGTGCCGCCGGGTGACCCTGCGGGGGAAGACGAGCCCGACGTTCATCCGGTGCCGCCGCCGACGGATCCGTCGCCGCCCGTGCTGTAAGGCTCGACAGTTGCGGCGACTTGAAGCAGCTGGCTTGTAGCATCCACATGGCCGACGAGCTGGATCCCGATGGGCCAGCCATCGTGCGTTGTGCCCGCCGGGATGGCAATCGACGGATGGCCGGTGATATTGAAGAGTTGAGTCAGCCGCAGCATGATCGCGCGAACCGGCTCACGTGAACCGTCGACGTCCACCGTCGCCGCTCCCAGTTCCGGGGCGGGAATCGGCTGTGCCGGCAACAGCAGAGCGTCGCATCCCGTCAGCGTCTCATTGACTGCACTACGGAGCACTTCGCGCAACTGCATTGCCCGAACGTAGTCTTCCGCAAGCACGTACCTGCCCATCTCCAATCGGAGACGGACGCCGGGCGAATAGCGGTCCGGCTGCGCCGAGAGCATCGGGGCGTGATACCAGGAGGCTTCAGGCAGGACGATGTGCAGATACACGTCGGCGGTTCGAGCCGCGTGCTCGATAACCACGCGGCGAACCTCATGACCTTCCCTGGCGAGCGCCTGCCGCGTCCGAATCAGCGCCGATCTCACGTCGGGATGCAGCCGTTCGCAGAAATATGGTTCGGGAACACCGAAGACATACTTCCGCTCCTGTCCGATTACCCGGAGCGGATGCGAGTGCGCGCTCATGGCGTTGAACATCAACGCCACGTCGGCGACCGATCTCGCCATCGGTCCAACGTGATCGAGCGTCGTGCTCAGTGGGACGATGCCCTCGCACGGTAATTCGCCATAGGTTGGTTTCAGACCAACCGTTCCGCAGACGGCCGATGGAATGCGAATCGATCCTCCGGTGTCGGTGCCGATCGATCCGAAGCACATGCCTTCGACCAGTGCGACCGCCGCGCCGCCACTGGATCCACCGGGCGATCGCGCCGGATCTTTTGGATGATGGACCGGACCGAAGGCGGATTCTTCGCTGGTGGTCCCGAATGCGAACTCATGCAGGTTCGTTTTTCCAATGATGATCGCCCCGGCATCGCGAAGTCGCGTCACGATTGGCGCATCGCTGGCCGGAAGCCGTGGCGCGACCGCAGACCCTGAGGTCGTCGGCGTGCCCGCGACATCGACGAGATCCTTCACTGAGATCGGGATGCCATGCAGCGGACCGCGATAGTGGCCGGCCGCAATTTCTCGTTCTGCGATTTCGGCTGCGGTGACCGCACCGTCAGCCATCACGGTGATGAACGCATTCAGCTCGAGCCGTGACTCGATGCGGTCGAGACACGCGTGCACGAGATCCACGGGTGAGATCGATCGCGACTTTAATTGCGCCGAGACATCCTCGATGGAGGGGAGCGTCAGGCTCATGACGTGCCGTGCCCGCGATCGATCAGGCGATCGGCTTCCCTCAACGCGATCGTGGCGCGCGCGAGACTCTCCAGAAGCGGCTTCAACTCGGGGAGTCCTCGCCGCTCTGCGTCCTCGCCAGCGGCTTTCAACCAGTCTTCAACGGTCATGGAAAATCAGAATGTGAGCGTCGCGCGGATCGTTATGGGCACGGTGAAGAACTTGTGATCGATCGGTTCGTTGAGCTGATTCCACGCGAACTTCACCGCGAGTTCGACACCCAGCGGCCCTGAGCTGAGTCCTCCTCCCCCTTCGGCGAAGTAGCGCTTCCCATTACTCAATTCGCTGTTGATTCGTCCCACGCCTCCGCCCACGAACGCGTGACTCCCAAGGCCCCAGCCGGGCGAATGATCGGCAACGAAGAGCGACGCGCCTACATCGTATGCGCGCGCACTCTGAAGTGTGTAATTCGGCGGCGCCCCCGTTCCCGCGAAGCCGATACGTATCGTCGGCAGATCCTCCCGGCTCAGGCGGATGGCGAACGCCGTGCCGACATTGATTCCGAGGGGATAGACGGTGATACCAGCGCCGCGACCGTGCCGGCTGAATTCCTGCACGTCGATCTGAATGGCTTCATCGCGCGTTCGATAGTCGTAAGACTGAAACTGCGCAGTAGCCACCGCGCGGCCAACGAGATCCTCGAGTGGATGTTCGAGAAAGTGGAGTGGCTGAGTGTTGAGCCAATCGGTGCTCACGGTCACGAACTGCCGCCGCGCTTTCCGCGGCGTATACGTCTGCGCCTCTGCGGCTATGGCGCAGCCAATGACCGCCAACACGGCGGATGTGATCACAAATCGTTGCAACATTTGTGGACGCACGTGAATGGTAAGCTAGCGATTTTCAGCCTGTGGACCGATCTCGCGTGTCTCTGTTCATTTAAGGGTAACGTACGCCGTGAGTGATCGCATCCTTGCCGCCATCATGCCAGCGCCAAAGCGGCCGATCGAGATTCGCGAGTACCCGCGTCCTGATCTACCGGTCGGTGCTGCGTTGCTCCGGACCGCGCGATCCGAGGTGTGTGGCACCGACGTTCACCTCTGGCACGGCCGTTTGTCCGGCGTGCCCTATCCGATCATCCCCGGACACGTCTCAGCCGGCGTCCTTGACGCGATCCGCGGGCCTGTTCGCGGTCTTGATGGCACTGAACTGCGCGAAGGCGATCGTGCCGTGTTTTTCGACGTTCATCGAACCTGCGGCCGTTGCCGCCCGTGCGCTGTTCATCGCACGCCGACGCGATGTATCGAACGACGCGTCTATGGAATTACCGATTCCGCTGACGAAGGATTGCTGGGCGGCTGGTCGCAAGCCATTTACCTGGAGCCGGGCGTTCACATCGCCCGGCTTCCCGATCGCGTCACATTCGATCAGTACATCGGCGGTGGCTGCGGGCTGCTGACGGCGGTGCACATCATCGAACGCGCCGGGCTTCGCGCTGGTGAAACCGTGCTCGTGCAGGGCACGGGCGCCGTCGGCCTGAGCACGATCGCTCTCGCGCGCGCCAGTGGCGCGGCCACGATTCTTGCGATTGGGACTCCACCGAGTCGTCTCGACCTTGCGCGGCGCATGGGAGCTGATCGCGTGTTCGATTTGACCACGACTTCTGTCGAGGATCGGCTCGCACAGGTGCGAGCGCTGACGCAGGGTGAGGGCGTCGACGTGGTCGTTGAAGCGGCCGGGTCCGCGCGCGCGTTCGAGGAAGGGCCCTATCTTGCACGCGACGGCGGCCGCTACATCGTCGCCGGACACTACACCGATGTGGGTTCGAGCGCGGTGAACGTGCATACCGCGATCAACCGTAAACATCTCGAGATTCGCGGCTGCTGGGGCAGTGAACCGGCGCATTTTCTTCGCGCGCTGACGTTCCTCGAGCGCCTTGGATCCGACGTGCCATTCGACGCGATTGGCGAGCGAAGTTATCGTCTCGATCAACTCGACGAGGCGCTTGCCGATGCGGAATCGATGCGGATCACCAAGGCGCTCGTAGATCCCTGGGCGTCCCCGCCTTCGCAACGTCTGAATTGACCGTTGCTCCGGCGAGGTCTGGCCGTAGCTTTAGCGGAGGGGGAAGCGAGCCGTCGAAGCGGCTCGCGAGAGAGCGTGTGGGGGGCCGCGGGGGCGAAGCCGCCCGGCGATGACGAATGAGACACACCAAGATTGTTGCGACTGTCGGGCCCGCTTCGAATAGTCCGCAGATGATCGAAGCGCTCCTTGTTGCCGGCGTCGATCTGTTTCGGTTGAACTTCTCGCATGGCACGCACGAGTCGCACACTGCCGCGTACCGAACCATTCGCGACGCGTCCGCTGGCACTGGCCGTATTGCCGGCATCATGCAAGATCTCAGTGGACCGAAGATCCGGACCGGTTTGCTCGCTGGTGGTTCGGCGATCCCGCTTCATGAGGGAGACCACCTCACGATTGTCGGTGGCGATGAGGTCGGCGGGCCGGGTCGCGTTTACACCACGTTCATCGAGCTAGTCCGATCGGCACGTCCAGGCGATCGTCTCCTCCTCGACGACGGCAAAATCGAATTACGGGTGCGCGAGGCGTCAGCCAACGAATTGAAGACGGTCGTGGTGACCGGCGGCCCGCTCGGCGAACACAAGGGCATCAATGCTCCCGGCGTGCGCCTTCCGGCATCGTGCATCACCGACAAGGACGCTGCCGATCTCCGCTTTGGACTCGAACTTGGCGTTGACTTCGTGGCGCTCAGCTTCGTGCAGACAGCGGCCGATGTGGTTCGAGCGAAGGAACTGATGCGTGAGGCCGGTCGAACCGTCCCAATTGTTGCCAAAATTGAACGGCCGGCGGCGATAGAGAACCTGACCGCGATTCTGTCTGAGGCACACGGCGTGATGGTCGCCCGCGGTGATTTGGGACTTGAAATGCCACTCGAGCAGGTTCCTCGAGTCCAGAAGCAGATCATTCGATCGGCCCGCACCGCTGGCCGGCCCGTGATCGTCGCGACCCAGGTGCTCGAATCCATGCGCGAATCGCCGCGGCCGACGAGGGCGGAGGTGAGTGATGCGGCCAACTCGGTCGAAGAAGGGGCCGACGCCGTCATGCTCTCGGGCGAAACGGCGGCGGGAAAGTACCCGATCGAGTCAGTGCAGACACTGAGCCGCGTCATCGAAGACGCCGAACGGATTCCATCTGAACGGGTGGCGCTGTCAACGAACTCCGTCGAAAGCCGCCACGGCCTGGCGTTGTGTGAGGCGGCAGTGACGCTCTCCACCACCGGCCAGGCCGCCGCCATCATCGCGGTCACACGCGAGGGGAAGACGGCATGGCTTCTCTCCGCACTTCGTCCTGCCGCAACCATCTATGCAGCCACGGAGAATGAAGAATTGGCGCGGATGCTGACGCTGCTGAAGGGTGTTGTTCCGATTGTTTCGACCGAGCGCAACGAGGAACGCCTGGCGCACATGCTGGTCGAGCGGCGAATCCTTCCACGAGGCGAAGTCGTCGTGTTCATCAACGTGAGCGATGAGCTCGCGCGGATCGATTCAAATTTCTTGAATGTGCAAAGAATTGGCTGACACTCTTCGTATCAGCATCCTTCACAGTGCGACTGCGATTCAGTCTTGAGACAAACAGGAGAAAGGAGATGTTCATCTCTTAGTCGGAATGCAGCGTGACAGGGAGCGATGTTGATTAAATGAAGCTATCCGAGATTTTCGACGTACTGCTTCAGCGCGACAATCGACTTCAACCAGCCGACTTCAATGACGCCGTAATAGCGCCGCCAGCGCGGCGTGTCCTCGAACCCGCTCTGACGAACGTGAACCCGGCACGCCGGTCCGTCCATCGCGCACTGCACCTGAAGTGACATCGGGCCGATCGGTCCGGTGTCCGGCGGTAACCACCACGCATCGGCGATCACGAGTTCACGACCGGGTTGGTACTCCATCACGGTGCCGTAAAACACCCCGCCGAGACGACCGAGGAGTTCGTCGGCTTCAATCGTGGGCTCCCATTCGACGGCGTAGATTCCAAGCGGCCGCGCCGTCGTGACCGAACGCACGGTCTGCCACCATGTTCGAAGCGCAGCGGGATCGAAGAATGCGGCGAGCACGCGCGTCGGTGCGGCCGTAATCAGGATCGAGTGATCGAAGGCGAGATCTTCTGTCTCACGCGTCACCGCGGCATGGTATCGGCTAGCACGCGAACGAGTAAAGCGGCTATGCTGATCGGATGGAGACGACCGCGCCGCCTCAGCCGGGAAGCTCGGCGTCCGACCCGCCCCAGCCCGATCCGTCCTGGGACGAACACTACCGCGACGAACAGGATGCTGCCTTCCTCTATCGGGCGTTAGCCGCCTTCGAACGCGATCAGAATCGAAAGCAACTATTCGAGAAGCTTGCCGTCGTCGAAGACCGCCACGCGGAGCGGTGGCGCGAGTTATTTGCGCAGAGTGGCCGTCGGTTGCCCGCCTATACAACCGCGCGGCGCACGCGCGTCCTCGCCTGGATCGCGAAGCACTTTGGCACCGCGGTGATTTTGCCGCTCATGCTCGCGGAAGAGGGACGCGAAGTGCAGGCGTACCTCGGCCTGGCGCGGCACTCGAAGCACCGCCAGACTCACAAGGCTGCTATCGACATCGCGTCGGATTCGGCCGTGCACGCGCGTGAGCTGTCAGAGATGATGGGCCGCGAAGGCGAACCGTGGCACGTCGGAGGATCCGGTGGATATCTGCGAAGCATCGTGTACGGCTTCAACGACGGACTGACCGCAAACTTTGGACTGGTGGCCGGCATCCTGGGCGCGGACGTGGCGCCTCACATCGTGATTATCAGCGGCGTCGCGGGCGCACTCGCCGACGCGTTGTCGATGGGCTCGAGCGGATATCTCGCGGCGAAAAGCGAAGCCGAAGTTCAGGCGCACCAGATCGATCTCGAACGTCACGAGATGCGGCTCATGCCCGACCTCGAAGAGGAGGAGCTGGCGATCATCTACGAGTCGAAGGGATTGCCTCCGGATCGCGCGCGTGAGACGGCTCGCGCCATGATGCAGGACCCCTCGCTTGCGCTCGACGCGATGGTGCGAGAGGAACTCAATATTCATCCGGCGGAACTTGCGCCGTTTAAGGATGGCGTGGTGACCGGTTCAGCCACCGCCGTCGGAGCGCTTATCCCGATCGTCCCGTTCTTCGTGTTGGACCATGGCGTCGCAATCTGGACATCGCTCGCCGTCAGCATGCTCGCGCACTTCGCGATCGGGGCGGCGCGCAGCGTCTTCACGGGCCGTAGTGTCTGGGCGAGCGGCCGCGACATGTTCCTCGTTGGGTTTGGCGTGGCCGCCCTCGGCTATCTGATTGGAGAATGGATTACTCGAGTGTTGTAGAAAGGGAAAAGGGATGGTTAGGACTATGGTGTCGTTGTCTTGCGCAGTGTCTGCACGTACGAGACGACGGCCCAGATCTGATCCTTCGTCAACTCGTCCTTCTGCGCCGGCATCTTCGGCTTTTTGCGGCCGTTGAAGACCTTGTAGAACACCACGCCATCTGGATTCTTCGACGCGCGATCGGCACGCGTCAGGTCCATGTCTTCCTGCGCATCCGGATCGGCGTCCGGTCCGTCGCCTTTTCCACTCGCGCCGTGGCACTTCTGGCACTTGTCCTTGAAGATCGCTTTGCCGGTCGCCACCAGCTTGGCATCCACCGGGAGCGGATTCTTTGTTGTCTGCGCCTCCGGTGGAAGCGTCCATCCACTGGCGGATCCTGCCGCCGGTTTAGCAGCTTGGCGCGCGGCGAGTGCCGAAATTGTCATCAGTGAAAACAGAAACACGACCGCAATCCACCGCCGACTCATGAATGTCCTCTCCTGTCTTACCCCTTGTACACGGTATCGCTTTTGAAGATGATACAGTTTTTTGCTGATGAACGATCATCCGCTTGCCTACCACGACACCGAGTTCATGGAGAGCCAGGACGCGCGGCCGATCCGCATTCTGGCGGAATACCTCGATCCACTTCGCCGTTTCAAAGCGCACAACATTCAGGATACGGTCGTGTTCTTCGGGTCGGCGCGTGTGCTCAGCCGGCATCTTGCTCAGCGAAATCTGTCGCGCCTGCAGAAGACCACGGGACGCGGCAAATCGGACTATAAGGCTGCGCTCAAACGAAGCCGTAAAGCGCTCGAGTGGTCGCGTTACTACGAGGACGCGCGGACGCTGGCGAGACAGTTGACCAAGTGGAGTATGTCACTCGAGGCACAGCGGCATCGCTTCGTGGTCTGCTCGGGCGGCGGGCCCGGCATCATGGAGGCGGCAAATCGCGGCGCAAAGGAAGCGGGCGGGAAATCCGTCGGGTTGAACATCGCGCTGCCGTTCGAGCAGGCGCCGAATCGGTACATCACCAAGGATCTCGTCTTCAACTTCCACTATTTCTTCATGCGGAAGTTCTGGTTCGCGTATCTCGCCAAGGCGCTCGTCATTTTTCCAGGCGGCTTCGGGACCATCGACGAGATGTTCGAGATCCTGACCCTCGCGCAGACGCGCAAGCTCTCGAAGAAGCTGCTCGTCATCCTCTATGGCAGTGAATATTGGAACGATGTGTTCCGGCTCGAGCCGCTGGCCGAATGGGGCGCGATCAACGAAGAGGACCTCAATCTGCTGTGCCGCGTGGACTCCGTCGAGGACGCGTTCGGGGAGTTGCAACGGCATCTGATGAAACACCACATGGTGCCGCAGACGGCGCAGGAAACGAAGGCACCGGGCATTGCCAAGACGCGCGCGTAGGAGGGTTTATGCTGGCTGAAGATCGGAAGAAATTAGTCGAACTGTATAGCGGCGGTTACGCGGCAGTCGCCGAGGCGTTGCTGAAAATCACGCCTGAGGAGCTCGACTTCAAGCCGGATCCGAAACGCTGGTCCGTTCGCGAGATCGTTCATCATCTCGCGGACAGCGAGATGACCGCCGCCGTCAGGCTGCGCCTGCTCGTCGCCGAGGATCGCCCGACCCTACGCGGCTACGATCAGGATGAGTTCGCGCGGCGACTCTACTACGACCGACCACACCAAACTTCGCTGGAACTCTTTCGCGTCGCGCGGCAGTCAACGATGGAGATTCTCGATCGCCTCACGCCGGCCGAGTGGGTCCGCGAAGGCACGCATACGGAAGCCGGACCCTACGGCGTCGAGTCCTGGTTGAAAACCTACTCGGAGCACGCACACAAACATGCACGTCAGATTCGAGCGGTCAGAGACGCGGCCTCAAAAGCAAATGCCTGATGCTTGAAGTGTCTGTTTTTGACTTTATGTTTTTAGTTCAAAAACGGACCTCGACTCTAATAAAAGAGGTATTTCTCTCGCAGTTGCCGGAACGCATCTTCGTCTGCCTGCCAGGAGTCCACGAACCCGGTGACGTCGCCGCCCGAGTCGATCGTCTTCCGCAGGTGATCTGATCCGAACAGGATATCAATCGGCTGCTTCTCGTGCTCGTATTCGTAGGGCGGTTCCCGCCAGGCGAAACGAGCGGGATTCTGCGCGCGGAATTCGGCGATCAACTCGACAATCGTGCGGATCGGATGGAAGGTCCGGCGATCGAGGACGTGCACCTGGCATCCTCCGCACGTCTGCTTCGCGTGCTTCTGGAACGTGGGCTCGAAAAAGACTGGACGAAAGTGGACGCCCGGCAGACGCTTCGCGTTCATGGCGTCGGCGAGCCGATCGCCGTCGATCCACGGTGCGCCAATCAGTTCGAACGGCCGCGTCGTCCCTCGACCTTCCGACAACAGCGTTCCTTCAATCAGGACAGCGCCCGGATAGACGATGGTGCTGTCGAGCGTCGGGATGTTCGGCGACGGCATGACCCACGGAAGTCCCGTTTCGTCGAAATACATCGATCGCTGCCAGCCAACGAGAGGAACGACCTCGAGCGAACAATTGAGCCGGAACTCGTCGTTGAACATCCGCGCCAGCTCACCAATCGTCATGCCGTGGCGGAGAGGAATCGGAAACTGTCCGACAAACGACGTGTACGCGGGTTCGAGCCGGCTGCCTTCGACGTCGTTGCCGCCGACCGGGTTCGGCCGATCGCAAACGACGACGAGGACGCCGTTCTTCGACGCGGCGCGCATGCAGTTTGCCATCGTGTAGATATAGGTGTAGACGCGAGTCCCGACATCCTGCAGATCGATCACCAGGACGTCGATGTTCTTCAGCATCTCCGCCGTCGGCTCACGAGTTTCGCTGTACAGGGAATAAACGGGGATCGCGCGCCGCGCGTCGCGCGTGTGCGGCGTCTCGATCATGTTGTCCTGAAGATCGGACCGGAAGCCGTGCTGCGGCCCGAAGAGCGCCACCACTCGCATGTCCGGATCGTCGGTGAAGCGAGAGGACGTATGTCGCAGCTTGCTGTCGATTGACGCAGGGTTGCAGACGATGCCGATGCGGCGGCCCGCGACGAGCGAGCGGTCAGTTTCGAGCAGGCGATCGATTCCGAGTTCGACAGCGGGTGACGCGGTTACCGTGGATGACATGCGGCTCGCATTATAAGCCACGGAACTAAGAGCCACGGAAGAACGCGACTAGCACGGACCACGGAAGAACACAGATTAACCCGGACCACGGAAGAACACGGATTAACCCGGACCACGGAAGAACACGGATTAACACAGACCACGGAAGAACACGGATTAACACGGACCACGGAAGAACACGGATTAACACGGACCACGGAAGAACACGGATTAACACGGACCACGGAAGAACACGGATTAGCACGGACGAATAAAGCGGATGAGAGAGTGTCCGGAATTTGTGTGTGGGGCATCGGATGAGGAGTACTCATGCCACGCACACGCAAGCCGAAAGCGACCGACGTTTCCGAAGACGTGCGCAATCATTTTGCCCGTGAAGGGCCATTGTCGGCGGCCGATATCGATGGGGCGACGCGGCGCTTCAAGAAAAGCCTTGCTCCAGCGTGCGTTGGGCGGCGAGCTGACCCACCACCTTGGGTATCCGCCCGAGGGCCAAACCGGACCCGAGGACGAATTATCGCAATGGGACCACCGACAAGACGGTCCTGACGGATGACGGGCCCCTGACCCTGGAAATCCCGCGTGATCGTGAGGGCACGTTTGAGCCCCAGCTGATTCCCAAGCACGAGCGCCACTTTACGGGCGTTGACGACAAGATCCTGGCGCTCTACGCGCGGGATGACGGTGCGGGAGATTCAGGCGTTCCTCCGCGAGATGTACCCGGCGCGTGGGGCCAACGCTATGCCGCGATCGTCGCGAATTGGCGTCGGGCCTGGACGCACGCCATTCCATTCTTCGCGTTTCCGCCGGACGTGCGGAAAAGTGCTCTACACGACCAACCCGCTGGAGAGTGTGCATGCTCGCGTCCGCAAGATCCTCAAGACTCGCGGCCACTTTCCGACCGACGCCGCCGCGATCAAATTGCTCTGGCTCGCGCTGCGGAACATCACCGCGACATGGGGGAAGGAAGCCAATTTCTGGAGTCATGCCCGAAATCAATTCGCGATCAGCTATGGAGACCGTTTTCTTGCGCCGGCGTCGTAAAATGCCACGGCGCATGGACGCTGGCCGAACCGTGGACGCACAGAACGCGTCCACCGCTCCTTGGAAAACCGCACAGAACGCGGTTTCCCGGAGCGCCACACGCATCACCGCTTAACGAGCTCGACACAGAACAATCTGACACTGCCTCGAAAAGAAATCCGTGTTGATCGGTGTTCATCCGTGGCTAGTGATTTCCGTGTTGATCCGTGTTCATCCGTGGCTAATAATTTCCGCCTTAATCCGTGTTCATCTGTGGCGTAGTTCGATCCGTGTTGACCCGCGGCTGCCGTTTGGCGAGCAATTGCTGGGCGATAAAAGCGGCGCGGAGTGCGTCGCCGTAGGTGTTGCATCGAAACCGATACGCGTGCTCGCGGCCGTTTTTGACGAGGACGACATCTCGCTCGGCGTGGACGGCCACGGAGATGGTGTGCCACGCGGCAGCGACGGTCTTGCCGCTGCCGACAAAGAGCGCGCGATTGGCGGTCAGCAGCAAACGGCCCGACGGCTGTCCGGCATCGTCGGGCATCGACGCGGGCTCGGAATAATGGCAGAGCTCGCCGCGCACGACTCGATGTCCGGTTTCCACGTTCGGAAGACCGGACTCGCGTATCGTGACCGCCAGCTTCTCGCGATCGACCAGCGCCTGCAGCATCTCGCGTTCAATCTCGATCTCGTCGTCGGAGAACCCGAACGTGTCGAGATGACGGGCGAGCCGCGGGATTTCGTCGTGATCGGACGATGCGACGGCTCTCAACCAGTGCTCCCGCCACCGCCGCAACCGCGAATCGACGTGGGCTGCACCACGTCTCGTGAACCAATTCCATAGTCCCATCACACCTGCGATTCCCCGCGATTGTCCAGAATCCGAACGCAAGACGACGTTGTCGAGTTTCCTTGCCCGTCGACTGCGATGTCAACCGCATTGCAAAAAGAATGGCGCTTACATTGCAATACTCCGGTATTCGGCCTGCGACGTTCCGGCGCCGGCGGTATGGCGGATATGGGCGCGTCAGTGGCGACGATCGGCGTGCGGGATCCACGACCCGCGAGATTTGTGGATAGAATGATGGACAAATCTCCAGTGGTTATCGCGGTCGTCAACAACAAGGGGGGCGTCGGCAAGACCACCGCCGCGGTGAACCTTGCTGCGGCACTCGCGTCGTCCCGGCGACGGCTGCTGCTCGTCGATCTGGATAGCCAGGCGTCCGCCTCGTCGTGGCTCGGTGTGCCACGTACGCAACTTCGACCCTCCTCCGCAAACTGTCTTCTGCAAAACCTGCCGGCGCAGCACGCGGTTCGGGCGACGAACGTTCCACACCTGGATCTGATTACCGGCAGTATCGAGCTTGCGAATGCCGATCTCGCGCTCGCCGACGTTCCTGGCCGAGAGCTTGCGCTCAAAGCGTCGCTGAAGCGGATTCGCCCGCAGTACGACGCCATCATTCTTGACTGCTCGCCGAATCTCTCTCTACTCGGCGTCAATGCGCTGGTTGCAGCCGACGCGTTGATCGTACCGGTCACGCCACAGCCACTGGCCGTCGACGCGCTCGTGAGCCTGCTGGCCTCGTTGGAAACGGTTCGTTTGCGGCTGAATACCCGCAGCCACCTGCTTGGCATCCTGTTCTCGATCGTCGATCCCGCTGCGCGGAAGGCTCCGGTCCTGATGAAGCAACTCAGAGGGCGGCATGGGTTGGATGTCTTTCGCACCGAAATCCTCGCGAGCCGAGCGCTGGAAGAAGCGCCAATGAGCGGGGGGAGCATCTTTCAGTACGCGCCGCGGTCGAAGGCGGCCGAGGCGTTTCGTCGGCTCGCCGCCGAAGTCCTTGAGCGGATCCGCACACGGCGGGTCTTCACCACCCCTGCCTGAACTCCATCAATCCGCCCAATTTAGGCCGTTGGGGATGGAAGAATCTTCCTTCATCGTCTTGCGAGAGAAAGGCAGAGCTTGAAGTAAACTGCAGCGGCAGTGTTGAATAACCTTTAAACGCAATCATCAGTGGTGTGTGTAATTAGGGATGGAAATAATTACGCCACAGCGCCGGCAGCAGCAGGGGAAACGGGAGAGTTGAATGGCGCGACGTCGCAGGACCAAAGCAGTCAAACCTTCACCTGACATTTTCGCACCCACGCGGCAGGCCACCACTGGAAAACGAAAACCCGGACGTCCACCGGTTCACGACGAGGCGTGGACGAAGGTAACGGTCGTCCTGTTCAACCGGCAGATCGTATTTCTCGATCGCCTGGCGGCCAACATCCGTGCGCAGAGCGGCGCCGCCATCAGTCGGGCGCAACTCATTCGCGCGGTCCTCGACGCGGTCGCCGACGCTGACGTCGATCTCACGACGTCAACCTCCGAGACCGACCTGAAGGCGACGATGCTTGCGCGCCTCGGAAAGTATCGAATGTAGCGCTTCACGCAATGTCCGATGCTCAACGTTCAATGCTCAATGTTTATGATCTGCATTGAACATTGGACATTGAACATTGATCATTGACCTGTGCCAGAGTGCGTGATCTTCGTAGGCCTCCCTGCCTCGGGGAAGACGACCTTCTACCAGCGCCGGTTCGCCGGCACCCATCAGCACATCAGCAAAGACCTGTGGCCGAACAGCGCGAACAAGGACCGGCGGCAGGCTGAAGAACTGCGGCACGCGTTGGCGCAAGGACGTTCGGTCGTGATCGACAACACCAATCCTGCGGCAGCCGATCGCGCGCCGGTGATTGCGATCGCGCGCGAACACGGTGCGCGCGTCATTGGGTACTATTTCACGGCGACGACGCGCGAGGCCGTTGGGCGCAACCGCGGACGGGAAGGGAAAGCGCGCGTACCGGATGTCGCGATCTTCACGAGGGCGAAGCGCATGTCGAAGCCGTTGCTCGAGGAAGGCTTCGACGAGGTATATGCCGTGGCGATCGATCCGGCTGGCGATTTCAGCGTCCAGCCGATGAACGTCCCGTCTGTGGAGGGCTGACCGCACGTGCCGATGCCAGAGAGGCAAACGCGGTGTCGTTCGTTTCGTGAGCTACCCGAAACAGCAGCGGCGCCGTCCGGCGGAACGCCTCGATCACGGCGGGATCGAAATGCGTGCCTTCACCGTCGATGATCAGTTCGACCGCGCGGTCGTGCGGCATCGGTCCACGGTAGCAACGAGCGCTCGTCAGGGCGTCGTAGGCATCAACGACCGCCATGACCCGCCCGGGAATCGGGATCTGTTCCCCCTTGAGCCCACGCGGATATCCCTGCCCGTCCCATCGCTCGTGGTGGGTGTAGACGATTTCTTTCGCCATCGCCAGCGTCTCATCGTCGTCGGCATGCGCACGTCTCTGCGCGGTTGTGATCACTTTCAGACCGTAGACGGGATGTTTCTTCATCTCGCGCAATTCGTCGTCGGTCAGCGCGCCGGGCTTGTTCAACAGCTGATCGGGGACGCCGACCTTGCCGATGTCGTGCAGCGGCGCGAGCGTCGAGAGCATCTCGATGTGCGACGGCGTCAGATACTCGCGAAACCGCGGGTGATCGCGAAGCTGCATCGCGAGCAACCGGCTGTACTGTTGCGTTCTGCGTGAGTGGTTGCCGGTTTCGGCGTCACGAATCTCGGTCAATGAAAGCAGCGACTGCACCATCATTCGCTGCGCGACCTCGCTCTCGTCGGTTGCCGATTTCGCGCGGTGGCGCTCATGCGCCAGCTTGGCCAGTGTCGCTGCCAGCATCGAGGCGAGAAGGCCGATCGCCGGATAGACGGGGGAGAAGTAGGCGCCCTTTGCCGTCATCACCCAGGCCGAACCGCGCCAGCCGGCCGCAAGTAGCAGCAGTCCAAGAGCGCTCCCCCACGCGAGACCGAATCTTGCGACCAGGAGCGTGACCGCGATTCCGAAACCAAGAACCGCGGCCATTTCGACCGACAGCGCGTCGGCAGGACGCGCGATGAAATCACCACGAAGAAGATTGTCTGCGAGAGTGGCCTGCACTTCGACGCCGGCAAACTGCGTGTCGAACGGAGTGGCGACGCTGTCACGTGTGCCGAGCGCCGTGGCTCCGACGATGGCGATGGCGCTTTTGACCGCGGCCGGGGAGGCGCGGCCCTGGAGCACGTCAATCGCCGAGACGTAGCGCAACGTTCGTGACCGTCCGCGATAGCGTAGCAACAGGTTGCTTCGCGCATCGAGCGGAACTTCTCTCGAATCGAGCAGGAGTGATGTCGCGTTGACGTTCACCATCCTCAGCGCGACCGGGCGCTCTCCACTGGCCGCCATCGCGGCGGCCACTCCGAGAGCGGGATAGAGCTGTCCTTGCTGTTCAATGACGAGCGGCAGGCGGCGCAGCATGCCGTCGGAATCGGGAATGGCGTTCAGGAAACCCGAGGCCTGTGCCGCTTTCGAGATCTGCGGCAGACTACACACCACGCCCGTCGCGTGAAAGACCGGCAACTCGGCGCTACCGGCGCCGGCCTGGACCACGGGCATCGTCAGTGGACTGAGCGGGCAATTCGGCGAAGGGTTGGCGTTGTCGTTGAACGTAAACGCGTAGCCAACGACAACGTGACCTTGTTGCAGTGCCGAGGCGAGTGCCGCGTCGGTCTCGTCGCCCGGCGCGGAATCGACGCGTCGAAAGCGGTCGCTCTCCGGAAAGATCACGTCGAGCGCGATCACCACGGCTCCCATCTCACGAAGCCGTGTCACCAGACGCGCGATCACGTCACGGCTCCACGGCCACTGTCCGACCGCGGCAAGACTACGCTCGTCGATGTCGACGACCGTGACGCGACTGCTGTCTTGTGGTGAGGCAGGCAGTTCCCGGAGGAATCCGTCGTAGACACGGCGATCGAGCTGTGTGAGAAGGACGGGTCGCCAGAGCGCGACGCCGACAGTCAGCAATGCGGGGACGACTCCACACAGCAGCACCAGCCTCCGGCTGGCGACACGCGGGTTCGTGGGTTTTTCCACCGTGATACCCGTAGCGGCTTGTAAGAACCGTCTGAACGGCTCTGGTTAAGATACCCTGTTTGTGGCTCCGAACTGAAAGGCAAGCGCAAGCCCGACAGCGGTACGGCTGTCGTTGCTGAGCTACAGCCCGAGCTCGTTCGTTATCGATACGCTCCACGCAACGTGGTTCGGATTTAGAATGGAACTGATACGCGCAGACCCTGCGTCTGCGCCGCGGCTGCGATGCCTCTGGGGTTCTATGAACGCCGAATGGCTGCGTGAATCGATCGCGACCGTCAGAACGCAAATCGACGATCTCCAGGCGGAAGTGGAAGCCGGCTCGCGATGCGCCGATCGCATTCACGCCGATGTGAAGACGATTGACGATCGCGTCATGACTCACGCCCGCCACACCGCACGGATGACTGCGCTCTTCGAGTGTGTATCCGAACTCACGAAGTCAATCCGGGATCAACGAACGATTCTTCGTGATTTGCGAAGGTCGATCGATCAAGTCCGTCAGTCGATGCGCGAGCGAAAGCGGTAAGCCCCGCGACGCGCGGTGGAACGACGTCCGTAAAGATCCGCGGCTTGTAGATCTCTCGTGCGCAAAGTCGGCTCTTAACCTCACTTCTGCTCAACGGCTCACGTCGCCCCGTTTGCATCGATGCGTCGCGCCGACCGGCGCAGACGACCATGTGGGGCGGACGCATCTCATCTCCTCGACAACTCTGGCCTCTTCTTATCGTCGCTGTGTTCACCGGATGTGGGGGATCGGCGACGACCAGTGTCAGCGCTCCCACGCTCACCAAGTGCGCCCTCTCGATCACGAACAACCCGCCGGAGATTCCGGCGTCGGGCGGGAATGGCAGCGTCACCGTGAATACCGAGCGCGAGTGCGCATGGTCAGCCAGCTCGAAGGACTCGTGGATAACCCTGAACGCGACGAGTGGCCAGGGGGAAGCGACGCTCCGTTATACCGTTCAACCCAATCCAAACGGCACGCGGAGACAAGGCCACGTGGCCGTATCCGACCAAACGGTCGAGGTCAGTCAGGCGGCGGCCCCCTGCCAGTACGCGATTTCCCCGTCGAATGCCGACGTGCCGGCTGCGCAGAGCGAACTCTCCGTCGCCTTGACCGCGACTCCGGGTTGTTCATGGAACGCTCGAAGCAACACGGATTGGATCGGCAGTCCGATCCCGAATTCAGGCGTGGGCAGTGCCAGCGTAAGGATGGTGATCGCGACCAATACGGCACCGGCGCGGATCGGTACGGTCACGCTGGCGGATGCGACCTTGCGTGTGAATCAAGCGCCAGTCGAGGCTGCGCCTCCTGCGCCGCCCCCGCCACCTGCGCCGACGCCACCACCACCTCCGGCTCCGCCCCCGACGCCGCCGAGCTGCGCGTATGGGGTTTTACCGACCCAAGTCTCTATTGATGCGGCAGGCGGCCAGCGGTCCATCAGCGTGACCTCAACGCCGGATTGTGCCTGGAACGCCACGAGCACAGCGGACTGGATTACGGTGACGTCCGGGTCTGCGGGCTCGGGCAACGGCTCTGTCACTCTGAACATCGGGCGAAATCCCGGATCGGCTCGGAGCGCGAACATTACGGTCGCGTCACAGACCGTCACAATCCAGCAAACCGCCGCGGCTCCGGCGCCGTGCACGTACTCGATCAAGCCCACCTATTACAACGCGGGTCGCGGACCCGACACGATCACAATCAACGTCACCGCCGGAGCGGGATGCGCGTGGACCACTCGGACCGATGCGAACTGGGTAACGGTCGACACAGGTAGCAGCGGATCGGGTAATGGAACCGTCCGCCTGCGGGTGCAGGCCAACAGTGGGAGCGAGCGTAGTACGACCGTCACCATTGCGGGCCAACCGTTCGAGCTGCATCAGGAAGGCTCCTGCTCGTACAAGATCAAGCCGACCAACTACCATGCGGGACGAGGTCCCGACGACATCGACATCGAAGTGACTACCGATGCGGGTTGCACCTGGACGGCGAGCAGCACCGTGAACTGGGTCACCGTCGCGGAGGGTTCTTCCGGGACAGGGAAGGGCAAGGTCCGCCTGCTCGTTGAAGCGAATGACGGTCCGGCGCGCAGCGTCGTCCTGACGATCGCGGGTCAGCCGTTTGAACTGAGACAGGACGGCATGCGGTAATTTCGGAGGAACTGAATGCGCGAACGCGTGTCTATTGCGGCGTATCCGGCTCACCCCTTCAGCGCCATCAAAACGAGCTTTACGAGCTTAACCCCGCCGAGCACGAGAAGCAGGAGGACCGGGAGTACGACCCAGAGCGGAACCGCCAACGAAAAGCTTCCAAGCATGGTGTCACCTTTCGACCCCAGCGACGATGCAATCGTTACGAGTCGTGGGAACTGCTCTGCCGTCTACTGAACGAGAGAGAACTTCAACTCGTAGGTCGCCTTCCCAATCGGAAACCGCACCATCCCCGGCTGCTCGTCCGCAAACTTGACTTCCGGATTAATCGTCGTGCCAGTGTTTTCTATCGTCAGAGCGAGACGCACATGGTGGGCATCCAATCTCGTTGGAGTCATCGTCACCGTGAATTCGTCCCGAAACGAAATCTTGCCGCTACCCCCACTCTCGATGCGGAGTGACGGATGTTCGACAACTTGTCCGTTCTTGGCAAGTTCGCATTGCAGGGCTATCGCATTCTTGGATGTTGCTGATTCTTGCGCGAAGCTTGGTGCCGCGAGTGCAGCAGCAGCGACGATAACGAGAGTAACGGAGCGGTGCATAGGTACCTCCTCATGCAAAGCGCAGTAATGACCGTCGAACAGACGCCGTAAATGACTCATAAAACGAAAGACTTGAGCCTGAGACCAAGTCGTCAAAACGACCGCAAGTTGTCGGTGCGAAAAGGGGAACTCGAATCCCCACGGTCACGATCCACAGCTCTACGACTGCGTTTGGAACGAATCGCACTCACCGCATCTCGGAGGAATTCGGATTCCCGCGTCGCCGGGTCCTCCTTGCACGAGAACTTCCGCCCGGATTACAGTAGAGCTCCTCGTTTTGTGGGGGTTCGCGATGAATGCCCGTTGTCCCGTCGTTGAGCGTCGTGGCCCGGACCGTCCGTCGAATGGCACAACCCGCACATGTCCGAAGTGTCATGTCAACCAGATGGACTTCAATGAACGGTACCGCCTTCCCAAGCGGAACGGAACGTTCCGGACCATTCCCGCCTGGGTTTGCGACAGCGCCGCGTGCGGATATCGCGCCGCAGCTCGCAGCGAGGACGATTTGAATTGGGCGGCGCGTGCCCTGCGCGTCATCTCCAAAAACCTGCGCGAGGGCTTTATGAAACGATCCGCGTAAGTACTCCGAACATTCGGAGGGAACACGAAGAACATTTACGAGGGTGGCATCCGAGAACCGCCCGCGTGCTTGTGGCAGTCGATGTGTGTGTGTCGCTCCGCCTTCGTGACGCGGTTCTTTTCTAGGAAGCGGTGCTCTCTTGGTTCGATGGTTTTGCCACAGACGGAGCAACTAACGGGCTTTGGCTTTCTGAAAAACATGGTTATCGCCTTTCACTGGCGAGTGTGGCTACTTTCAAAATCCTTGGCGGGGCCAGTAGCGATAGCCACCCCAAAGGAGTGCGGCAAGTGCTCCTAGCTCAAGGACCAGTTTTATGACGTAGAACAGCATCTCGACCTCTCCAGAGCGATGGTTTTACCGCAGCCGGTCGACAATTTCAAACTCACGCTGAACACGGAGAGGATCCGCTGATACCCGGACGCGGGGCGCGAGCAGGAAAGGGGACTTGTGCAAGGGCTTGACATTGCCCCTATTCCAACCGGCCGGGCAGCCGTCGTCTCTCCACCCGCTACGCTCACACCCACACTGTCCGAATCGCGTGACTTCTGGACACTGCGAACGTCACGAGCAGGAGAAACTATTACCCGGCTCTACAAGTCCGCACGTTCCGCAACGCTCGGCTTCAGTTCCTTCGTGACCATCCGCTCTGCGTGACGTGCATGAGAGAAGGCTCGGTGAAGCCCGCAACGGACGTGGACCACGTCATTCCGCACAGAGGCAACGAACAATTGTTCTGGGATGAAGAGAATTGGCAGGCGCTCTATCACGAGTGCCATTCACGGAAGACGGCTATGGGCGGTTAGGCGTACGTGGGTGTGTACCGAAATGCCGCCACACCGCGAGCAAAAAGCGCGCAACCCAAGACAGGATGTAGAAGCAGAGCGAGAAGAACAGTACAGGACTGTACCCGTACTCTGGTGCGAAGTAACAGAACGCTGTTGCCAATGCTACGCAGCCAGCAATCCAATATGCCTCACGCAAGACGCCGGTGAAGTCGTTGACCTCGCGCACGCGATTAATTCTGAACCACGACCCAACCGAACTTCGTGAAAGTCGTTGAAGCACTGCTCGCAAATCCACCAGTATTCATCCGGGTCGTCCATCCTTCATGGAGAACATCAGGCAATTTGCTCGCTGAGAATTTTGCCCAGCAGAACTCACAGTGGTCATGGGCCCAGGAGTCTGCGTCCATCGTCGGCGGACGAGGGTAACCCCGGTTAGATACCGGTCTTGATTCTCGAGATGCCAATCGGACTCAGCCATGGTGGGATATGAAATTGTACCGATAGGAGCTTTCAACGCGGATAGCGTGGCTGCGGGTCAAAGATGAGTCCATAAAGTGCTATGGCGGCAAGAAGTACCGCGACCCACGCCGTCGTTCGCGCGCGGGCTGCGCTCTCGCTGTCGTCATTCATCTCCGCCGCTCGAAACTGGTACGCTGCGAACGCCACCGTGAGCGGCAGAATCCACAAGCAAGCCCAACGTTCAGTGGTCATCGTATCCCTTCAGCGCGACTTCAATCCGAGCCCGTAATAACCCGGCGCAAGGAGCCGAACCTCCACATCGGACACCCGGCACGCCTTCCTCTCGTACGTGGCCTCACACTCTCCACACGAGAATGTCACCTTCTGTCGTGAGCATGCGACCTATGTCCTTAGACAGCAAGATAAGGACGGCAGAAATTGCTGTGACGATGATTGCCACACGGGTCAGCTTCGTCAGCATCTCAGTCTGAAAACGTTTCTTCAGGTCCGAGGATTTCCAAGGCAGCGGCGACGTCCTCCGGTCGAACGAGTAAATCAAATGCTTCGGGGAGACGTCCGGGATAGGGACATACGGTGATGACTGCCTGAATCTCGGACGCTGCCAAAGCGCTCTTGGCAAGCTCCGCGTGAATCACGGCGGGGTACCGGCGAAGAACAACAGGGCTTGAATCCATTCGCATGTCGATTATCTGTGTGGCAAGGGAGCTACATCGAAGGTCCTCTTGAACGCATCGAAAGTCGTTACGGCAACGTCCAGACGCGGTGCGCGACGTGCCGCCCATTGACGGATTCTTTCAACGTCGTCGGGCGGCATGTTCCGTCCCAGAATGACGCGGGTCAGGGTGTTCGGAGACAAGTCAAATTCAGGACCGCCGAACTTGCGCGGAAGAATAATCCGTACTTCTTCCGCAGACCGCCAGTCGGGAAGTTTGAACAGCCATGCATTGCCGTGAACCGTACAAGCTGACGACGGTTCAGGTAGACCGATCGCGGTCGGCTGTCATTCGCGTCGTTCAACTGTGCTGGAGTAGGGATGTAAATCTTGTGGTGCAGGATGAGGCTCTCCAGCCGGTCTACGACGGACCCGTACGTGTACAGGTGAGTCCCGGTCCAGCGTTCTGCCTCCGGCAACTTCGGGCGCGGCATCAAGTGCGGGTCATTCTAGCAACGCGCCTGTCGTCGTATTTCGATTTTCGCGGATTAACAAATACCGATTCGGATTGTCTCGTCGTGTTCGGCATCGGCGGACCGGGCTGTCTGGCAGCAGGACTCGGAGCGTTACTGAAGCACTGGCTTGGGTAGTCAGACGCGAATCAAACATCCCAACCGCTGACCGTGGTCAGGTGGCCCGAGACGTAGAATCACCGAGTGCAGGTGTCTAAGCCGGTTGCTCTGAACTGCGTGGCAATTCTAACGATCGCGAACCTTGTTTTTGGTTCACAGCCGCATCGCGTCTCGCACAACCTTACTCGCGAACAACGGAACGTGTTGCAAAGCTGGTTGTCGAAGCAGCCGACATTACGCTTGGCGACCGATGCCGACTGCGAGTGTCCCGAGGACATTGAGCTGATGCGAAACGGGTATAACGGCATCGCCGCTGCCGTTCGTGACTACCACCCGTATCAGGTGAGCGGCGATTTCAACGCCGACGGTCGTGACGATTTCGCCGTGGTCGTTGTTGAAGACAGAAAGGCGGATTCGTCTACGTTGGTCGTGTTCAACGGACCGCTGACCGGTACCGCACCGTCGTTCGTGAAGCCGTTGGGCAGAATGGTGGGCGACGGGCTCTTTTTCTACGCGCGCAAGAATGCTCGATTGGTCGTGGGACGCTTTGAATCTGAAGGCGTCTTGCTTGAACCGCGTGGCAAGTCCTACAGGCTTGACTGGGTAAGGTAAACGAAGCGCCGAGATGTCCGGAATTCCCCTAAACTCGATTACAGAAGAATCAGACTTGACCACAGCCTCTTGAGGCTGCGGTCATTATGACTGTAAGTTGTTGGTGCGAAAGGGGGGACTCGAACCCCCACGGTATTGCTACCGCCAGCCCCTCAAGCTGGTGCGTCTGCCAATTCCGCCACTTTCGCGAGGAGGGATGGGCAGCCCTAAGGGCTGCGCTACAACACTTACTTCTTCGGCGTTTGCGGTGCCGGCTGCTCCGGTGCCTTCTGCTCGGCCGGCTGTGTCGTCGTTGCCGGTGTTGGAGCCGGTGCCGGCGCTGGCGTCGCCGCCGGTGCGGGAGCGCCGCCGAGGCCACGCATCAGCGATCCGGGACCGCGCTGGCCCATGACCCCGAGGCCGATCGCGCCGAGCATGAACAACACGCCCAGCACGGTCGTGGCCTTGGTCAACACCGTCGCGCCCGCGCGCGCGCCGAATGCCGTCTGGCTGCCGCCGCCTCCGAACGCGCTTGCCATATCTCCGCCCTTGCCCTGCTGCAGGAGCACGACCAGAAGCAGGAGAAAACATACAAGCACGTACAGAACCGCGACAAGGTAATAGAGCATAACGCGCCATTTTACCAGCTAAGGCACAGCCCCGGCAACCGGCTTGACGGTTGCACCTCGATGGGGTGGTATTGATCGTCATCGACCAGGAATTCATTTCTCAGGGGTCTTTGTCGCTCCGATCCATGCACGTTTCAGTCACATCCATGCGCGACAGGGCGTTCACGCTTGTCGCGTTCATCGCCCTGACGTGCGCCATGATGTGGCCGCTCGTCCGGAATATTCGCGACAGCGCCGTACCGCACCAGGACGTCTACTTCAACATGTGGCGCCTGCAGTGGATCGCGCACGCGCTCGTCACCGCGCCGACGAATCTGTTCAACGCGAACATCTTTTACCCCGAGCCGCGGACCCTGCTTTTTTCCGACGCGATGCTCGTCGAGGGGAGTATCGCGGCACCGTTGATCTGGTTTGGCGTGGCGCCGGTCCTCGTCCACAACATCATGCTGCTCGGCGCGATCATCGCGTCGGCGCTGACCATGTTTGCGCTGGTGCACTATCTCACGCGCAGTCGCGGCGCCGCCCTTCTCGCCGGCACCATCTTCGCCTTCGCTCCCTATCGGTTCGAACACATCATGCACATGGAACTGCAATGGACCATGTGGATACCGCTCGCATTTCTGGCCTTGCACTGGACATTCAACAGCGGGCGAATACGCGACGGTTTATTCTGCGGCGGCGCCGTGGTGCTGCAGATGTTCTCGAGCGTGTATTACGGCATATTCCTGGCGACGGTGCTCGCCATCGGTTCACTGCTGCTGCAGATGGGCAAGCCATGGACGACGATGCGTCGCGCGTTCGTTCCGCTCGCCGCCGGCGCGGTACTCGCAGTCGCTCTGATCGGCATCTACGCGCGCCCTTACCTTCTTGCCCGCGATCGGGTCGGCGAACGGCCCGTCGGGGAAGTTCTGAATTTTGCGGCGCGCCCCGCCGATTATCTGGTCACGCTGCCCACCAACTGGTTCTATGGCCGCTGGCAGCCGCGCGGAGAAATGGAGCGGCGCCTCTTCCCCGGAGCGCTTCCCTTCGTGCTCGCGATTGCGGCCCTCGCTCTGCGTCGTCGATCGCGCGTCGTCATCATGTATGCGCTCGTTGGTGTGTTCGCCTTCGAGGCCTCACTCGGGTTGGGGGGATACTCGTATTCCTTTCTGTACCATTACTTCAGCCCGTTTCGGGGCCTGCGAGCGCCGGCGCGGCTGGGGATATTCGTCGTGTTCGCCCTGGCGGTGCTGGCCGGCTTCGGCTACTCCTTCCTCGCCGCTGCCCTCCGCGTGCGATACCGATTGATCGTCCTTGCCCTCCTGTTGACGGGCGTACTCACCGAGTACTTCACGAACGTGACGCTTGTGACCTATCCGAACGACCGGCCGCCTGTTTACAAGCTGCTGGCGAGTCAGCCACCGGGCGTGGTCGCGGAGTTTCCCATGCCCAGACTCGATGGCATGCCAGGGTTGGATCCCAAGTTCGCCTATTTATCGATTTTCCACTGGAAGCCTCTGATCAACGGATACAGCGGCTTCTACCCGGCTACCTACATTCATCGGCTGCAGGACCTGAAGCGCTTCCCCGAGCCGTTCTCGATTCGCGTTCTCCGGCGCGCAGACGTTCGTTACGTGGTGATTCACGAGGCCGGATATGGCGAGCAGCGAGACGTCTACGAGCACGTCCTGCAGACGCTCGACGAAGCGAAAGGGGTGCGCAGCCTTGGTCCCTTCAGCGATGGCGAAGGGATCGCCACGATCTACGTGCTCGAGTGAGAGTCTAGATGAGAGACTACACGGCGCTTTGCCGACTCCGTGCCACGATGTCGCCAAACGCGCGGATGTCGAGGCTCGCACCGCCAACGAGTGCGCCGTCCACATCGGGCAGCATGATCAGCTCGTGAATGTTGTCCGGCTTCACACTACCGCCGTAGATCACGTGGCACTGCTCGGCGGCATGCGCGCCGAACCACTGCCGCAGCCGCGATCGGATGTGCGCGTGTGCTTCGCCCGCCTGAGCCGGCGTCGCGTTGCGCCCGGTACCGATCGCCCACACCGGTTCATACGCAAGCACGAGCGCCGCGACCTGATCGCCGGTGAGCCCGTCGAGTCCCGCTTTGATCTGGCGATCGAGTACCGGCAGCGTCTCGTTGCGTTCGCGCTCTTCGAGCGTCTCACCAATGCAGACAATCGGTGTGAGGTGCTCGCCGAGCGCGGCGCCGAGTTTGCGATTGACGGTTTCGTCGGTTTCGTGAAAAAGACGCCGCCGTTCGGAGTGGCCGATGATCACATATTCCGCGCCCGCCTCTTTCAACATGGCGGCGCTGACTTCGCCCGTGAATGCACCTTCTCGTTCCCAGTGCAGATTTTGTCCCGAGACTCCGATGTTCGAATTTCGTGCGGCATCGACGACGGGATGAAGCGCAGTGAACGGCGGTGCCAGCACGATTTCGACGTCCGTGATGTCCTTCACCATCGCGCGGAATTCTTTGGCAAACGCGACCGCTTCGTGCACGGTCTTGAACATCTTCCAGTTGGCCGCTATGAAGGGGACGCGCATTGGCGGATTCTAACCCAGCGCGACGACACCGGGGAGCTTTCGGCCGCCCAGAAATTCGAGCGAGGCGCCGCCACCGGTTGAAATGTGGGTAATCCGGTCGCTGACCCCCGCCTTCGCGACCGCCGCGATTGAATCGCCGCCGCCGATCACGGTCGTACCTTTGACGTCGGCCACCGCTTTCGCAATTGCGATCGTGCCTTTCGCCAACTCATCGATTTCGAACACGCCCATTGGTCCGTTCCACGTCACGGTCTTCGCCCCGGAGATGATCTCGCGGTAGCGCGCGATCGTTTTGGGCCCGATGTCGAGTCCCATACGGTCGCCAATTTTGCGATCGCCAACGTCGAGTGTTTCGGTGGACGCTCCCGCTTCGATTTTTGATGCGACAACGTGATCGGAAGGGAGCTCGAAACGAAGGTTGCGACCCTTCGCCTGCTGTTCGACCTCCCGCGCTGACTCGAGGAGTTCGTCTTCAACCAGCGACTTGCCGACCGGCAGCCCCCGTGCCTTGAAGAACGTGTATGCCATCGCGCCGCCAATGAGCAGCGCGTCGACGCGAGGCACCAGGTTCTGAATGACCTCGAGTTTGTCCGACACTTTCGCGCCGCCCAGCACGGCGATAAAAGGACGGTCGGGATGCTCCAGGATCTTGCCGAGATACTGCACTTCGGCCACCATCAGCAGACCGGCGGCGGCCTGCTTCACATGATGGACGATGCCTTCGGTGGACGCGTGAGCGCGGTGAGCCGAGCCGAACGCGTCGTTAACGTAGACATCGGCAAGCGATGCGAGTTCTTTCGCAAAACCCGGATCGTTCTTTTCCTCCTCCGGGTGGAACCGGAGGTTCTCGAGCAGAACGACCTTGCTGCCCTTTGACGCGCGATCGATTCCCGCTTGCGCGGGTGGACCAATGCAGTCCTCGGCAAATTCAACCGGGCGGCCGAGAAGCTCCGACAATCGCGACGCCACCGGCTTTAACGAAAATTCCGGGTTCGGTTTCCCCTTCGGCCGCCCGAGATGCGACGCCAGGATCACCGTCGCGCCCTTGTCGAGTGCGTATTTGATGGTTGGCAGCGACGCGCGAATCCGCGTGTCGTCGGTGATCGCGCCGTTTTTGATCGGGACGTTGAAGTCGACGCGGATGAAGGCGCGCGTGCCCGAGAGATCCAGGTCCTTGATGCTTCGCGCCAACGTTACAGCCCCTTCTTGACCAGGTAACGCAGCAGATCGACGCAGCGGCTCGAATAGCCCCACTCGTTGTCGTACCAGGATAGGACCTTGACGAAGTCGCCATCCATGACCGCCGTGTAGGCCGAGTCGACGATCGACGAATTGGAATTGCCGCGGAAATCGACCGAGACGAGCGGTTCGGTCGTGTACTGCAGCAGGCCCTTCAGCTTTCCGTCTGCCGCGCTCTTGAAGGCGGCGTTCACTTCTTCCTTCGACGTTTTTTTGTCGACGAGCACGGCGAGGTCGACGACCGACACGTTTGGGGTCGGCACGCGCATGGCGATGCCGTCGAGCTTTCCCTTGAGTTCTGGCAGCACCTCGCCGACCGCGGTCGCCGCGCCAGTGGTTGTGGGAATGATGGAAAGCGCAGCAGCTCGGGCACGACGGAGATCCTTGTGTGGAAGGTCGAGCAGTTGCTGATCGTTGGTGTATGAATGGACGGTCGTCATCCACCCTTTCTTGATGCCGAACGTCTCGTGCAACACCTTGGCGACAGGTGCGAGACAGTTCGTGGTGCACGACGCGTTAGAGATGATGTGGTGCTTTCCGGCGTCGTACTTGTCTTCGTTGACGCCCAGGACCACCGTGAGATCGGGGCCTTTCGCGGGCGCCGTGATGACCACCTTCCTGGCTCCGGCGGAGAGATGCTTCGCCGCGCCGTCGCGGCTCGTGAAGATCCCGGTGGACTCAAAAACCACGTCGACGCCAAGCGACTTCCACGGCAGTTCGGCCGGATCCTTGATCGACAGAACCTGGAACGAATCCTTGTTGACGCTGATCTTGTCGCCGCTGGCCGAGATATCGGCGTGCAGATTCCCGAGAATGGAGTCGTACTTGAGTAGATGGGCCAGGGTGGCGGCATTCGTCAAATCGTTCACGGCAACGAAATCGATGCCGCTGTCGCCCATAGCGGCGCGCATGATGTTGCGGCCGATACGGCCGAACCCGTTGATCCCGACTTTAATGGCCATCTACGTTTCCTCCGAGCTGGTGAAATAAATGATTTTAATGAACGGCTTGCGCGGTGGTCAACGCCGGTCTAGAGTGATTCGCATCCCGCGATGTATGTGATCTACTCGGTCCTCATCGTCCTGTTCTTTGTCGCGATGTCGCCGTCACTGATTTATCAGGCGGTACGTCATCGCAAGTACATCGGCAGCCTCACGCAACGGCTTGGTTACCTGCCGATCTCGTTCAATCTCGATTCGGATGAATCGATCTGGATCCACGCCGTGTCCGTCGGCGAAGTCCTGACCGCGCGAGCTCTCTTGCCGGACCTGCGCGAGCGCTATCCGAAGCTGCGCTTGTTTCTGTCGACGACGACGATGACCGGCCAGCAAATCGCGCGCAACAATCTTCAGTACGTCGACGGCGTTTTCTATTTCCCCTTCGATCTCGGCTTCATCGTCAATCGCACGGTGAAGCTGGTGAATCCGCGTCTCTTCATCATGATGGAGACCGAGATCTGGCCGAACCTTCTCCGCGCATGCCACCGCTCGGGTGTGAAGACGATGCTCGTCAACGGCCGGATTTCCTCGCGCTCGTATCCCCGCTATCGCATCGCTCGCTCCTTCTTCCGTCGGGTGCTGCGACATATCGATCGCTTCTGCATGCAGAGCGACGAGTCCGCGCGACGCGTCATTGACATCGGCGCCGAACGCGATCGGGTGATCGTCACCGGATCGCTGAAGTTCGATTCGCTCGAGATCCCGGGCAGCTCCGCGGTCGATCGCGGGCGGAATCGCGTCCTTCGCTACTTCAGAGTCGCGGCCGATCGCCCGGTGCTGATTGCCGCAAGCACCGTCCGCACCGAGGAAGAGCCGGTCCTGGAGGCGTTCCATCGGATCCGCGCGACGATGACCAACGCGCTGCTGATCATCGCGCCGCGAAAGCCCGAACGCTTCGACGACGTGGAGAAGCTGGCGCGACGCGCCGGCTGGAACGTCGCGAGGCGAACCGAGCTGCGCGTCGATGCCGATCCGCGCCACGACGTCGTCATTCTCGACACCATTGGCGAGCTGGCGCAGCTTTATCAGATCGCGACGGTCGTGTTCGTCGGCGGTAGCCTGGCCGACATGGGAGGCCACAATATCCTGGAGCCTGCGGTCTTTGGGAAGCCAATCGTGTTTGGTCCTTACATGCAGAATTTTGCCGAGATCTCGCGGACGTTCCTGGATAATGCGGCGGCGGTGCAGGTGCAGTCGGATCGCGAGCTGGAATCAGCCCTTCTCGAACTGCTTGGCGATCCGGTGCGACGTGCGCGTCTGGGTGCTGCCGCGCGCGCGCTCGTCGAGGCGAATCGTGGCGCGCGTGGCAAGACCCTGGCAGCGATTGCGCAGGTGCTCGATCCGTCGAATGTGGTTCGTCCGTTCAGACGCGTGTGATTTCATATCGGGATCGGTTATCCGGGATCCGGGTCCGAGGCGCGGAAATCTCACCATCAACCGTGATTCGTGCTACGACGATTGGTAATGCTGGCGGTCTACACGCTGGTAGGGTGCGGCATCCTCCTGTGGCTCCTCGTACGCTGGGCCGAGCCGCGGCTGGCGTTCTTTCCGACGCCAGGCGAATTGGAAACGCCACGCGACTTTGGCGTGCCGCTCGACGCGGTCACGATCGATACCGTCGACGGCGAGCGCTTACGCGCGTGGGTAATGCGTGCGCCTACTCCGCGCGCGAACGTCGTCTACTTCCACGGCAACGGCGCGAACCTGTCGAACTGGTCGCCGATTCTGACCGGGATCGTTCAGCATGGCTATTCGCTCTTCGCGTTCGATTACCGCGGATATGGCCAGAGCACCGGACATCCGACTGAGCGGGGCCTCTATCGCGACGTCGACGCCGTCATCAAGCACGCAGGCGCGGCAGAATCGCAGTCGATTCCGACAATTTACTGGGGACGATCGCTTGGCGCGGCCATGGCGGCATATGCGGCGACTGTGCAGCCGCCCGACGGCATCATCCTGGAGTCGGGCTTCGTGAACGCGCGCGCGGCGATCCGCAGTTCACCAGTCCTCTTGGTTCTGTCTCTTTTCTCGTCGTACCGGTTTCCAACCGCTGAATTGGCGAATCGCGTGAACCGGCCCGTTCTGGTGATGCACGGTAATCGCGACAGCGTGATCCCGTTCGCGCTCGGGCAGGAGTTGTTCAATACGCTGACTGCGCCCAAGCAGTTCGTGGTCATCGAAGGGGGCGATCACAACGACGATGTCCCGCGGAACGGCCAGGCGTATTGGTCGGCGGTGGATCGATTCGTGGCAAGTCTCCGACCGATGGTCAAGTAAGAAGTCGCTCGCGAGCGGATTCGAGGATTCGAGGATTCAGGATTCAAGGATTCAAGGATTAGCGATTCAGGATCAGTGATTAGTGATTAGCGATTTATATGCCGCCATGGTTCGTCGTCGTCGCGAACGCTACGCGCGGCGTCCTGATCTGCGCCGCCGCTTGCGGCGTCCTGTGATCAGCATCGGCAACCTTGCCGTGGGCGGCCGCGGAAAGACTCCGATGGTCGCAAGCATCACGCGCGAGCTGCTGGCGATGGGGGAGCGGCCGTCGATCCTGAGCCGTGGCTACGGGAGAACGCAGTCCGAAGATGGCGTGGTGATCGTCCGCGACTCTGAAGGGATGCGAAGCGATCTCGCTCGCGCCGGTGACGAACCCCTCATGCTCGCCCGTGCTCTCGACGGAGCGTCGGTCCTGGTCTCACCCGATCGCTATCTCGCGGGAACGCTGGCGGAACACGCGTTCGACGTAACGGTTCACGTGTTGGACGATGGCTTTCAGCATCTGCAGCTCGATCGCGATATCGATATCGTGCTCGTCGGACGTGACGATGTGGCGCAGCCAATCACATTGCCGCGCGGCCGTCTGCGTGAGCCGCTCGATACACTGATTGCCGCTGATGCCGTCCTTGCGGCCGATGACGACGTCGATGTCTCCGCGGTCGGTGTCGACCTTCCGTTCTTCCGGACCCGTCGATCGATCCGCCTGCCCGATGCCGATGGACGGCCGGCCTTTGCGGTCGCCGGGATTGCCTCACCTGAACGGTTCTTTGAAGACCTGCGCCGCCTGGGGTGCACGATCGCCGGCACGCGTGCATTCGCCGATCACTATCCGTATTCGTTGAAGGACATGTCGGCGATAGCAGAGGCGGCGCGCCAGCGCGGCGCGCAGGTGATCGTGACGACAGAGAAGGACTACGTGCGAATGCTGCCCTGGCGGCCTTTTCCGATGCCAGTCGACTGCGCGGCGCTTACAATGGAACCCGATCCGCAGTCCGAGTTCCGGCACTGGCTGACCGGAGCCATCGGCGCGGCTCGCGACATCGTTGGCTGACCAGCAATCACCCGCGGGCATGACGCCCGCTCGTCCACGCCCATCGTTCCGGCACCGGCTCGAGTACCTCGCCGTCGTCAGCGCGGTTTCGCTCGTCCGCTTGCTGCCGATGCGAGGTGTGCTGGCCGTGGGCACGCTCCTCGGTCGAGCGTTCTACACGTTCGATCGAGGCCATCGGCAACTGGCGATCGAAAATCTGGGCGCCGCATTTCCGGGAAGAACCGACGAGGAGTGCCTGGCGATCTGCCGCGACATGTTTTCCCATTTCGGCCGGCTGCTCGTCGTCCTGTTGAAATTCAGCACGATGCGTCCAGACGACATGCTGTCGCGGGTCGAGTTCGAAGGGGAAGATCGCGTCATTCACGCCCACGCGCAGAACCGGGGCGTGCTCCTGTACACCGGGCATTTCGGATTCTGGGAAATCAATGCGCTCGTTCATGCGCTGACGCTCAAACCGATGGCGGTGCTGGCGAGGCCACTCGACAATCCATTGCTCCATGATCTCCTCGAAACGGTGAGGACCGCGACGGGGAACTCTGTGTTCTATCGGCGCGGCGCAATCCGGAGGGTCTTACGTGCACTCGAAGCGAACCAGGCGGTCGCGTTTCTGATCGATCAACACATGCAGCCCGCCGATTCCGTCTACGTCGACTTCTTCAATCGCCCAGCGGCGACGACGTCGGCCCTTGCGGCGCTCGCGCTCCGCACCGGCGCGCCCGTCGTCCCGGTATTTGCCTTGCCGCTTCCCGGCGGTCGCTTCCGCATGGTGTATGAACACGCGGTCGAGCCGCCGAACGCGGAAGACGAGCAGGCGATTACCGAATTCACGCAGCGCTGCACCGACGTGCTCGAGATGTATGTTCGGCGGTATCCCGAACTCTGGCTCTGGATGCATCGGCGTTGGCGCGATGTGCCGGCAGGTGAGCATGTGAAGGGGATGTTTCCTGCCGCGTCGAATGAACTGAGCGACGCGGGTGATGACGTTGAAGAACGGACGCAATAACGTCAGTTTCCAGGTACCAGTTGCCAGTCTCCAGTTGCTGGCTCACTGGAAACTGGAAACCGGAAACTGGAAACTGGAAACTACTGATCACGACGTGAATTCACCGACCCGTCTTGTCATTCGCGCTCCCAACTGGCTCGGGGATGCCGTAATGGCATTGCCGGCGCTGGCGGCTGTACGAGCGGGACTGCCCGATACGCACATTACGATCGCGGCAATCGCGTCGGTCGCGCCGCTCTTTCAAGAAGAAACTGCAGCTGCGCCGAATGCAGTGTTGACGCTTCCGGAGCGCTCCGGCGAAGCGAAGGCACTTGCCGATGGAAAGTTCGACGCGGGGCTGCTTCTCACCAATTCATTCCGAACCGCATGGACGATGAGACGCGCGGCAATCCAGGAGCGTTGGGGGCTGGCGACGAATGCTCGAGGGTTTCTTTTGACGCGTCGTTTTTCGCCTCCTCGCTCTCGCGTTCATCAGTCGGTGTACTACTCGACGCTGGTCGAGGCGCTCGGGTTCGCCGTGACTGACGGGACCCCACGAGTCTTTCCTCGCACGGAGACAACCGGGCGCGCGGCGCAGATGCTCACGCAACTTGGAATCGGGCATTCCGCGGTGCTCATCGGATTCGCGCCAGGTGCGGCGTACGGCCATGCCAAACGCTGGCCTCCGGCCCGCGTGGCCGCGGCCGTCACGCGACTCGCGCAGGAGCGCGGCGCGATTTCGATTCTCGTCGGGGCTCATGGCGATCGCGAAGCAGGTCGTGAGATAGAATCAGCGTTGCCGCCTGGAGTTCGAGTCGTGAATGCAATCGGCCGGACGGACCTCCGGCAGCTGACCGGAATCCTGGCGCGCTGTGCCGCATTCGTGTCGAACGACTCGGGGGCCATGCACCTCGCGGCGGCGCTCGGGGTTCCGGTGACGGCGATCTTTGGGCCGACCGACGAGCGTGTGACCGCCCCGATCGGCAATCACAATGTCATTGTTCGCGAGGTCTTCTGCCGTCCCTGCATGCTGCGCGACTGTCCGATCGATCACCGGTGTATGAAACGGATAACGTCCGACGAAGTGTTCGAGGCGGTGACCGCACGCCTCTCCGCCTTCGCCAAAGGTTCCGGCGCGACTTCGGCTGCGCCCGGCAACGGCTCCAGCTAATGTCCCGTCCTGCAATTTTCCTCGATCGCGACGGCACGCTGCTCGAAGAAGCGGGTTACCTCGATCGTCTCGAACGCCTCGTATTCTTTCCGTATAGCGTCGACGCGGTTCGCCTGCTGAACCGTGCGAATTTTGCTGTCGTCGTTGTCACCAATCAGGCCGGCATCGCCAGGGGCATTTTCAAGGAAGCGTTTGTTGCCGAAGCGCATCGACACATCGCGGCGCGCCTGTCGGCCGGTGGTGCGCGCGTGGACGGGTTCTACTACTGTCCGCACCATCCCGAGGCGGTCATCGAGCAGTACCGAAAGTCATGCGACTGCCGGAAACCGGAACCCGGGTTGCTTCGGCAAGCCGCAAAAGATCTCGACCTCGCACTCGATCGGTCGTTTGTTGTCGGCGATCGATGGCACGACCTCGAAGCAGGGCAGCGTGTTGGCGCGCGTGGCGTGCTCGTGCGCACCGGCTACGGCAAAACCGAGGAGATGGCACCGCGAGATCGGCTGACGCCGGCCGCGATCGCGGACAACCTGATGGAAGCCGTTTCCTGGATTCTCCGCACCTCCTGATGCGAGCCACCGATTCCACAGCCGTCGATTCGTCGCGGCTGCTCGAGTTAATCGATCGGTTCACCAAAGTGCGCATCGCCGTTTTCGGCGACTTGATCGTTGACGAGTTCATCTATGGCGACATCGCGAGAGTCTCGCGCGAAGCGCCGGTGCTGATCCTGAACTACGACTCCACCGAAATCGTTCCCGGAGGGGCGGGCAACGCCGCACACAACGTCGCTGCGCTCGGCGGCTCGGCGGCGGCGATCGGATTTGCCGGGAGAGACGAGACGGGAGCGCGGCTTATCGATACCCTTCGCCGCGTTGTTGATGTACGGGCTGTGCTTCGGCCGAAAGGCTTTCGCACACCGACCAAGACGCGGATTCTCGCCGGCGGGATTCATTCAGCGAAGCAGCAGGTCGTCCGCATCGATCGCGCAGCGACCGTCGAGGCCTCGGACGGCGATCGTCACGCAATTCGCGACAAGCTGTTGAAGGCAGCCGCCCGCTGCGATGCGCTGCTCGTTTCCGACTATGGTGGCGGCGCGGTGTCCGCGCCACTGGTGGCTGAGGCCACGAAGTCTCTTCGCCGCCGGGGAAAAGGCGTGCCTCCCGTCCTGGTCGATTCTCGATACTCGCTGCTCCGTTATCGAGGAATGACGACCTGCACACCAAACGAATCAGAGGTCGAGCAGTTGCTCGGAATCCGCATCCGCGACAATACGCGCATTCTCGAACGGGCGGGTCGCGAGCTTCTTCAGCGCACGCGAGCCGAGGCTGTGCTCATCACCCGCGGCAGTCGCGGAATGGCGCTCTTTCAGCCCGATCGCCGGACGGTGCACATCCCGATCTACGGCTCCGATCAGATCGCCGATGTCACCGGCGCGGGCGACACGGTGATTGCGACGATGACGCTTGCCCTCGCGTCCGGATCGAGCTTCCTTGAAGCAGCGCGGCTCGCCAATTACGCCGGCGGGATCGTCGTCATGAAGCGTGGCACCGCAACGGTCAGCGCCGACGAACTGCGGAACGCCGTGCTGAGCGACCGTGGCTGAGAAGATTGTTACCCGCGAGCAGCTCCTTGAAGTGGTCGCTGCCGATCGACGCGCGGGCCTGACCCTTGCGTTTGCCAACGGCTGCTTCGATCTGTTGCACGTGGGACACGTCCGTTATCTGCAGGCCGCCTCGTTGGAAGCCGATCGGTTGATCGTTGCCGTGAATGATGACACGACAGCGGCGACGAAGGGGCCGGGCCGCCCGATTCTGAAAGCCGGCGAACGCGCTGAACTGGTTGCGGCGCTTCGCGGTGTCGACTACGTGACGATATTTCCGGAACCAACCGTCGGCCCGCTGCTCGAGTTGCTGCGGCCGGATGTGCATTGCAAGGGGACCGACTACACGGTCGAGACCGTTCCGGAGCGGGCCACGGTCCTGGGATATGGGGGCCGGATCGCGATTGTCGGAGATCCGAAAGATCATTCGACACGCGAGCTCGTTGCTCGAATCCGCGGATGAACATCCTCATCGTCCGCCTCGGCGCGCTGGGCGACATCATTCATGCCGTTCCCGCTGCTGCGGCGCTGCGCACCGCATTTCCTGACGCCCGGATCGACTGGCTGGTCGAAGCTCGACATCGACCGATGGTCGATTTGGTCAGCGTCATCGACCGATGCGTCGTGCTCGAGCGTCCGTCGATCACCGGGTGGCTCGACGTTGCCCGCCGTTTGCGTGAGGTTCGCTACGATGTGGCGATCGATTTTCAAGGGCTGATGAAGTCCGCCGTTCTTGCGCGTGCATCCGGCGCGTCTCGCGTGATCGGATTCTCCATCTGGCACGTCCGGGAAAAAGGCGCGCGTCCGTTCTACTCGGAAATCCACCGTGACACGCCCGCGGAACGAGCGGATCATATCGTGCGACAGAATCTCGCACTGCTCCGAATTCTGGGCGTCAACGACACGACGATTCGATTTCCGCTCGCCGACGTTCATTCGCGCGCGCTCGAAGACATTCACTCCGCACTTGGTGGCCAGCAGCCGTTCGCGTTGATTAATCCCGGCGCCGCCTGGCCCAACAAGCGGTGGCCTCCGGACCGATTTGGTGAAGTGGCCGCGTTCCTTCGCGAGGTGCGCGGATTGCCGTCGTTCGTGTTGTGGGGACCGGGTGAGGAGGGGCTCGCCGGTGCAGTGATGGAAACGTCCGGTGGCGCTGCTCGCGTCGCCCCGCCGACGCGGCTCGCTGATCTGCTGGCATTGTGCCGCGCCGCTTCGCTGGTGGTGTCCGGCGACACCGGGCCGCTTCACATCGCCGCCGCAGTCGGGACGCCGACCGTCTCGCTATTTGGTCCCACCGACCCGCAACGCAACGGCCCGTGGAGTGCGGACGATGTGACGGTGTCGAGATACGGGATTTGCGGATGCCACTACGAACGGCGGTGCAGAAAGGCGGAGTGGTGCCTGGAATCGATTGGCGTACCCGAAGTCACCGCCGCGGTCCAGCAGCGATACCAGAGATGACGTTGCTTCGCCGCATTGCCCGCCTGCGTGTCCCCATCGGATTTCTCTCCGGCGTGTTCGTGTTCTGGCTCGCCCACCCAACCGGGCACACGCTGACCATTGGCGCGATCGTCGCAGCCGCTGGTGAGGCGCTGCGCGTGTGGGCGGCAGGTCATCTCGAGAAGGGAAAGGAAGTAACCGCGTCAGGCCCGTACGCGCTGACGCGTCATCCACTTTACGCGGGATCGATCATCATCGGAATCGGTCTCGCCGTGGCCTGCGCCAGCGTTGTTGTTGCGATGCTGGTGTTCGGATATCTCGCGATCACCCTGACCGCTGCCATTCGCACGGAGGAATCGCACCTTACGGAAAAATTTGGCGCGGCATATCCCGACTATCGCGCCGGACGGACGGCGACTCGTGAACGAAGATTCAGCTTCGCGCGAGCGATCCGCAATCGCGAGTATCGAGCGATGATCGGGTTAATGATTGTGATCGGCGTGCTGGCGTTGAAAGCTGCGTTCTATTGGTGAATTCGCGATCAGCACTCCGATCGTCAGCACGATGAGCGGAGCGAGCAGCAGGCCCGAACGCCACTGATAGGGCAGAGTGACAGAGACGACGTAGAAGAGAGGATGGGGCACCGCGATGCCACCGTTCTGGCGGATAACAATCTCCAGGAACACTGCTGAGAGCGCAAGAACGACCCCGACTGACGCTGTGTAGGCGATGAGCATCGAGACGGCGTGTCGACTGTTCATTCGCACCACTGCAACCGCCGACAGCGCAAACCCGGAATACGAAACAACCACCGCGGCGATGTGGAAAGGCCACCAGATGCCGTTGGCGTATGCGGTTGGTCGATCCCAATTCCAGAACCATCCAGCCAGTGCCTCGGCCGATCGATCACCGGCGAGGGAGAACACGAGGAGCACCGTCGCCCATCCGACCACGACGCTCAGAAATGTACGAGTTCGATGAGCTCCGAGACTTGCGAGTGAGAGGAACCAGAGGGCCGAAAGCACCTGTCGCCAGTACCACAAAGGCGATCGTCCCGTCGCGTATTCCTCGAGCAGGTCACCGAGAAATGCGTCCGATGCGCCGAGATCGACGAGCAGCCGTGTCGTCCACGCAGGTGGTGTCCTCATACTGCCGTTCCTTTCAGTTCAGGAATCCCGGTCCACAGCGCGATGAAGGCGCGCTGCGTGCGACGAACAGCGCGCAGGCCGACCGGGGTAACGCTGAAGATTTTCTTGGCCCGGCCGCCGCGTTCGGGCGTTGGATTGCCGAGACGCCATCGTAGAAGGCCGTTTTCTGCCAGACGATCGAGCGCGAGGTACACGGCCGCCAGGGTGACTGGTCGACGTGCCGTCTCCTCAATCTCGCGGGCGATCGGGACACCATACGCGTCATCGCCGACGCGAAGGATCGCGAGCATCACCATCAGCTCGAAGTCGGTCAACAGGCGCCCGGACATTTCATCGCATTTTATGAATAAATAGCCGATCCTCGCAACTTCTGGATCCGATGGCTGAGCTGAAGGCTCATCTATATGCGTGAAACCTCTTGACTCCCGCCGTCGTTTGGCGCCTATTACGCAGGCGCGCATCTCGGCAAGAGATTCGCGGCAGAGCTCCACTAATCCTCGGGAGGCTGTTCATGCAGACATTGAGGACTGGAGTGGCGCTGTCGTTCCTCGTACTGGGCGGATGGGTTTCCCTCGCCGCGCAGACGCAATTCGCTTCGTTTACCGGAACGATCAGCAACAAAGACGGCACGAAGATCCCTGACGTCGAGGTCGTCGCCACAAATGTCGCGACCCAGGTGACCTACTCGGCCCGCAGCAACGCCCAGGGCCTCTACACCATTACATCGCTGCCGATCGGCACTTATAAGGTGCGCGCGCAGGGACAGGGCCTTCAGATCAACGAAACGAATCCGATCGTGCTCGAGTCCGGGCAGAACGCCCGCGTCGATTTCACGATGCAATCGGGCTTCGAGCAGAACGTCGAGGTCACGGGCGTCACGCCCATTCTCCAGACGCAGAATGCGGTGGTCGGCGAAGTGGTGTCCGAGACCACGATCCGCGGCATGCCGCTCAACGGCCGGAATTTCTCTCAACTGTCGCTGTTGATGGCCGGCGTCTCGACACCCGATCCCAACAGCTTCACCGAACCAAAGAACTTCGGCTCGGGGCGGCCCTACGTCAACGGACAGCGGGAGCAGGAAAACAACTACATGCTCGACGGCGTCGATATGAACGAGCCGATCGACAACTTGCTGCCCTACCAACCGAGTCCCGACGCGCTGCAAGAGGTTCGCGTCGAAACCAACAACTACTCAGCCGAGTTCGGCAACGTCGCCGGCGCGCTGATCGGTAGCACGATCAAGTCGGGCACCAACGAATTCCACGGCAACGCCTTCGAGTATTGGCGCGACAGCAGCATGGCGGCCAACACATGGGAGAACACTCGCGTTACGCCGGCAGCAAAGAAGGCGGAGCTGTCGCAGCACATTTTCGGCGCGACGATCGGCGGCCCGATCGCCCGCAACAAGATCTTCTTCTTCGGCGACTACCAGGCATTCCTTCGCGATCGTCCGGGCGAGTTGGTCCGAACCGTTGCGCCGGACGCGTGGCGTCACGGGGATCTTTCGGGCGCCAACGTGACGATTCGCGACCCCGCCACGGGACAGCCGTTCCCCGGCAACCAGATCCCCCAGGCGCGGTTCGGTCAGATTGCGCGCAACATTCTCGCGAATCAGACACTGTATCCGCTTCCCAATCGCGAGGGGACGACGAACAATCTCGTCGCGCCATCATCGGACATGCAGCGCGTCCACCAGGGAGATGGCAAGGTCGACTGGAACCTGTCGGACAGCGATCGCTTCTTCGGTCGCTTCTCCTATCAGCACTACAAATCCGAACCGGAGCGCGCGCCGCTCGAAAGCAACCTGATCGCCACCAACGATTCTCCGTTCCTCGGACTCGCGTTCAACTGGAACCGGACGATGTCGGTCACGTCCGTCAACGAACTGCTGGTGGGATTCACGCACGTGAAATTCCAGACGATTCCCACTGACTGGGCAGGCATTGGCAAAGCGAACGCGTCGGTCGGGATTCCCGGTGATCAGGCGATCAACGGCCTGAGCGCATTCAACATCGGCGACTATGGCTTCGGCGATGCCGGCGGCTCCGAGTTCAACAACATCAAGTCATTTCAGGTCAACGAAAAGTACTCGATGTTCCGTGGCCGACATCAGTTCAAGTTCGGCGGGAGATGGCTGTATCAGCGGCAGGGCTTCTCGTACTCGGGGAACGAGGGCATCCTCGGTCACTTCGAGTTCAGTGGTGCGTTCACCGGGTTCGTGTTCTCCGACTTCCTGCTCGATCAGGTATCGGCGAAAGGACGCGGCGGCCTCGTCGAACCGTTCATGCAGCTCGGTCACCGCATCGGGATCTTTGGACAGGACGACTTCCGGATCCGCAAAGATCTGACGCTGAACCTGGGGCTCACCTGGGAGTTCTTATCGCCGTGGGTCGAGAAGGACAACCGGCAGTCGAACATCGATCTGAAAACAGGCCAGCTGCTGCTCGCGGGACAGAATGGGAACAGCCGCGCGCTTTACAATCCGTACTACGGCGGCTTCGAGCCGCGGCTTGGGTTTGCGTGGACGCCGACCGACAAGTCTGTCGTCCGCGGCGCGTTCGGCATCGTCCAGTACATGGAGGGCACCGGAAAGAATCTCCGGCTGACACAGAACCCTCCCTTCAACTTCGAAGGTCGCCGCGTCTTCGACGCAACGACTGGAGCAGGCACTGCGTCGACCGGTTTCAATGACATCACGCCGAACGTCAACGGTGGTCCGGGAACTCTCTATCGCATCTTCGCTCCGGACCTGCGGCCGCAGATGACGAAGCAATGGAACATCTTTTTCGAACAAAAGCTGACCGACTCGCTCTCGGGTCAGATCGGTTACGTCGGCAGCCGTTCGAGCCACATGGTCGTTCCGTTCGACTTCAACCAGCCGCTTCCCGGCACCGGCCCACCCGACACGTGGCTGCCGATCGATCAGCGGCGGCCGCTGTATCCGCTCAATCCGAATATCGGCGTGACGAGCGGGACGAATTCGATCGGCGTCGGCGCCTACGACGCGCTGCAATCGAGTCTGCGCCAGCGGCCGACCGAGGGCCTCGAGTTCCTCGCGTCCTACACCTACAGCAAAGCGCTGAGCGACAACGTCGGGTACTACGGCGTCGGCTGGGGACAGACGGCGGGTCAGGGTTACTACTACCTCGATAGCAACCACCCGTTGAAGGACTATGGGCCGTCGCCGTACGACATGCGTCACAACTTCAGCCTGGCGACCATCTACGACGTGCCGTTCGGCAAAGGACAGAAACACGGCGGTGATGCAGGCGCGGTGACGAATGCCGTCCTGGGCGGCTGGACGATCAACAGCATCTTCCAGGCGCACACCGGACTGCCGATCACGGTGTACGACGGCGCTGGTCAGTCGCTCCAAGCGACTCGTTCGCTCGAGCGGCCGAATCGCGTCTGCAACGGCGCGATCGAGGGCGCCGGCGTCGACGATGCCTGGATCGACATCAAATGCTTTCAACACGCGCCGAAGGGACAGTTCGGTGACTCGGGCGTTGGGATTCTGACAGGTCCGGGCTACTGGAACCTCGATCTCGGAATCGGCAAGAACTTCTACATCGACGACCGGCGCTACGCGACCTTCAAGGTCGAAGCGTTCAATGTGCTGAACCATCCGAATTTCGCCATCCAGGCTGGCTCGGCAGACATGTCGAACCCGGCTACGTTCGGACGGATCCAGAACACCTTCTCGGCGCCACGGATCGTGGAGCTGGTCATAAAGTTCACCTACTAACGCGCGGCGGAGAGGTGGGCGGTTTCTTCAGGAGATCAGGAGGTCAGGACAACGCTCCTGGTCTCCTGATCGCGTGCGCGTGGGTCCTCGTACTGATTACGGCGACAGTCCTGGGAGGCGCAGGTATTTCCGCGCAGGCTCCTGGCAAAACCGTTCAGCGCTATCACCCTAAGACCCGCGTCCCACCTTCACTCGAAGCGGTTCTCAAACAGCTCACGCCGGGGAACGACGTCTTTCCTGAAGAGAAGGTCGCGGGCGATCTGGCGAACCTGCTGAGTCAGTTGAGCGCGAGCTTACGGCAGCGCCCGGGCCGCTCGTTGGACGCCGCGGCCGTGCCATTGGCGCCGGAGTTTCGCGGCGGCCGGTTGGTGCCTGCGGACGAAGCGCCCACGAGCGTCAGTGGCCCGCTTCAAGTCTTCCGCGCGAAGAACATTTCCCGCGACGCCGTCCTCGATCGCACGATGTTCGTCAAGGAACTGAGTATCCTCCTCGCTGACTTTCAGACGATCGAGACGGCCGAGTTCCTGATCACCCGAATCGAGGTCGATCGCAGCAGCGAGCCGCGCGCCACCACAATCGTCCGTTTCGATCTGGCCGGCCGCGGCAATGGAAGCGGACGCGTGGAGCGCATCGGCCATTGGCAGATGCGCTGGCAACATGGCGGCGACGGCAACTGGCGCGTCGTCGAGTGGATCACGCTCGACCATCTGCGCAGCCGCACCTTGACGCCAGTCTTCAGCGAGATCACGCAATCGGCGTTCGGCTCGAATCCGTCGTTTGTTCGGCAGCTCGTGCCCGGGCTCGACTACTGGGCATCGCACCTCGATGCCGCATTCATGCCGCGCGGCATGGGGCATCACGGCGTGTCGGTCGGTGATGTCGATGGCGATGGCGGTGACGACATCTATGTCTCGCAGCCAGAGGGGTTGCCCAATCGCCTGTTCCGGAACAAGGGAGACGGTACGTTCGAGGACGTCACCGAATCGGCGGGACTCGCCATCCTCGACCGCTCGTCGCAATCGCTCTTTGTCGACGTCGACAATGACGGTGATCAGGATCTGATTCTCTTGACGCGCACCGGCCCGTTGTTGTTTTTGAACGACGGCAAAGCGCAGTTCGCGCGCAGTCCTGACGCGTTTCAGTTCAAGCAGCCGCTGCAGGGGTCGCTGACGTCAGCGGCGATCGCCGATTACGATCGCGACGGCTTTCTCGACATTTACCTCTGCGCGTACGGCTACTTCATCGGCGTCAGCGAGGACAAGGCGGGTCCGCCAGCACCGTATCATGATGCGCTGAACGGATCGCCCAACGTGCTCCTCAGAAACAACGGCCACGGACGATTTGTTGATGTCACCGACGAAGTCGGGCTCGATCACAACAACGACCGGTTCAGCTTTGCCGCCGCGTGGGGCGACTACGACGAAGACGGCTGGCCCGACTTGCTGGTGGCAAATGACTTCGGCCGCAAGAACCTGTACCACAACGAAGGTCTCGTCAATGGACGGCTGCATTTCACAGACGTCGCCGGAGCCGCCGGGGTAGAGGACTACGGCGCAGGCATGAGCGCCACGTTCGTCGATTACGACAACGACGGACACCTGGATATCTACACGGGCAACATGTGGACGGCTGCCGGACAACGGGTGACATCGGAGCCCGGCTTCAAGGCCGAGGAACCCTCTGAAATCCGCGAGATCTATCGCCGGCACACCCGCGGTAATTCGTTATTCAAGAACAACGGTAACGGTACGTTCACCGATGTCACGCTCACTGCCGGAGCAGAATTCGGCCGATGGGCGTGGTCCGCTGATGCATTCGATTTCGACAACGACGGTTGGCAAGATCTCTATGTCGTCAACGGCATGTTCACGCGCGACGACGACGATCCGTCGGTCGATGTAGACAGCTTCTTCTGGCGGCAGGTGGTGGCGCAATCGCCGCTCACACGAAAACCAGGAACGCCGTACGACGATGGGTGGCGGGCGACGAATCGTCTGCTGGTGAGCAACGGAGCGCAGGCGCAGCACGAGCGGAACGTGCTGCTGCGAAACGACGGTCATGGTGGATTCGACGAGGTCTCCGGTACGGCGGGGCTCGATATCGATCAGGATGGTCGATCGTTTGCTGTCTTCGATTATGACGGCGATGGCGCTCCCGATGTAGTTCTGATGGCGCCCCGATCGTCGCCGCAGCTGCGACTGTTTCGCAACGATCGCGCGAGCGGCAATACGTCGATCGAAATCAACCTGCGTGGCACGAAGAGCAATCGCGATGCGATTGGCGCGCGTGTGACCGTCGAGACCGACAGGATGCGATCGACACGCGTCCTGTTGGCCGGCAGCGGGTTCCTCTCACAGAACTCGAAGCAACTGCTGTTCGGGTTGGGTAACAGCGAGCGCATTACCAAGGTGACGATCACCTGGCCGAGTGGACAGGTCCAGACTGTCGCCGACGTGCCGCTGAACCAGCGTGTGTGGATCGAGGAAGGCAGCGAGCGTCTTCGCACCGAAAAGTTTCGGACGACAGGGGTTCCGAACGGCAGCGGTCACGTGCCAGCCGAGAGTGTCGCGCAACGTTCAGGAACGTGGCTGTATCAGCCGTTCGCCGCACCCGACTTGACGCTGCGGGACTTTCAAGGCACCGATCACTCGTTGTCCGGGCTCGCGGGAGACGCTGTCCTCTTGTATTTCTGCTCGGTGTCTGCGCCGCCATCGTGCGACGGAGTCCAGGGGCTCGCCACTCAGCGTAGCGCCCTGACCGCCAAAGGTGTGTCGATACTCGCGCTTGCGGTCGATGCACCCGAGGATGCCGCGAAGGTCAAAGCGTACGCGGAACGTGCCGGTGTGCCAATGATGATCGCGACGGCGGAGGTCGCCGGCAGCTACAACATTGTGTACCGTTACCTTTTCGATCGACGTGAGGACCTGCGGCTGCCGACGGCGTTTCTCGTGAATGCGCAACGCGAAATCGTCAAGGTGTACGAAACACCGGCGGCGTCGGAGATCATGGATGACGTCGCTCACATCGACGCCTCACCGTCGGATCGGTTGATGCGCGCGGTCCCGTTCCCCGGTATCTTCACCTCACCCCCCGGAGATCGCAGTTATTTTCAGTACGGCCTGGAGCTGTCGGAACAGGGTTTCGATGCGCCAGCTGTAAATGCATTCGAGCGTGTCGCCAAAGCGGACCCGAGCGCCATCACGTTCTTCAACCTTGGCACGCTCTACATGAAACTCGGTCGCCCGGCGGATGCGAAGGCGGCCTTGGAGCGGGCGCTCGCTCTTAAACCCGACTACGCAGAAGCCAACAATACGCTCGGTGCGCTCCTTGGGCAGAGCGGTGACGTTCGCGGTGCGCTGACGCGGTTCCGCGCGGCGCTCGAAGCGAAGCCCGACGACGCTGACGTCTTGAACAACCTCGGATACGTTCTCTTTCAGACGGGGCAGATGCAGGAAGCCTTTCAGGTTTATACCAGGGCGCTGCAACTACGGCCGGACTTTCCCGAAGCCTTGAACAATCTCGGTATTTTCTATGGGCAGCAGCGCGACCTCGAGCACGCGGAGCAGTATTTCAGACAAGCGGTCGAGAAGCGGCGGGACTACGGCGAGGCTGCGAACAACCTCGCCCTCGTTCTGCGCGCTCGTGGAGACGCTCCGTCCGCAATCGCGCTGCTCGAGCGGTTGCTGAAAGACAATCCGGCCTTTGAGCCTGGATACGTCACGCTCTGCCGCCTCTACATGGCGTCCGGACAACAACGGCAAGCGATGCAAGTACTCGAGCGGCTGCTCCAGCGAAATCCGACGCATTCACAGGGTCTTCAGTTGTTGAAGCAACTGCAGGGCGGACAGTGACCAAAACGCTGCCTGGTCGGGCCGGGCTGGCAATCTCAATCAGCCTGGCAACTCTGTTGTTGCTGCTTCCTCCCCACCAATCGACTCGCGCGCACAGCCAGCAGAGCGCGTCGACGAGCGGCTCCGATCGCGCACGCGAAAACTTGCGCGAGTTGCAGCGCCAGGCTGCCGACCTGCTCGCCCGTGCTGCAGCATCACAGGACAACACTGATACCAGACAGATCCTCGTCGAGGCAGCCGTCAGAGTCGAGTCGCTCGCGACGTCCGGTGCGGATGTGTTGCCCGACGATCTGCGAAAGGAACTTCGCGACGCTGCACAGTCGCTCCGAACACGCGCCAAGCAGAAACCGACACCGGCGTTCCTTGATCCGGTTGTCGCATTGCTGAAGCGGGTCGGCTCGCGGCTGGAGTCCGACGCCATTTCGGATCTCGCGTTTCAGGGCAGTTACAGCCAAACGAGAGTCGCCGAGCCGGTGTACGGCGGACATGGAACCGCAATGGGCCCGCCGCCGGAGCTGCGCAACGCCGCGGACGGGAATGTTGCCTCGCCGATCCAGTTCGAGGAAGTGCGTTGCCTCGAGGTGAAAACCTACTGCGGCGGACGCACAAAGGATCACATCCTCGAATCAGGCGGAAGCGGTGTGGCATTGCTCGATTTCGACGGCGACGGGTGGCTCGACGTCTACGTCGTCAACGCCTTCGAGTTGTCGGATAAGCGCGAGAGAATTCCGCACCGGAGTGCGCTGTTTCGAAATCTCGGCGGGTGGAAATTCGAGGATGTATCGGCTGGATCCGGTGTCGATGCCGCCGCGTGGGGGAATGGTGTTTGCGTCGGCGATTATGACGACGACGGGAAGCTCGATATGTACGTCACAAACTTTGGACCGAATTTTCTGTTTCGCAACAACGGCGACCTGACGTTCACGGAGACGGCGTCGAAGGCAGGCGTGCAGGCCGGCGGGTGGAGTACTGGTTGCGCATTCTTTGACGCCGATGGCGACGGCGATCTCGACTTGTACGTGGCTCGCTACGTGAGCACCAGCTGGAGCGATTTGAGCTCTGCTCAGAGAACGCTCACGTGGCGCGGTGGTCCGAAGACGATGGTCGGCCCGGTAGGACTGCCGGGCGAAGCCGACCTCTTCTTCGAGAACCGCGGCGACGGAACCTTCGTTGAGGCGACCGACACGCATGGACTCACGGACGCGGCGCGCGCCTATGGCTTTGGCGTCGTCGCGACTGATTACGACGGCGATGGCTGGACCGATCTCTATATCGCGAACGACACGAATCCGAACTTCCTCTATCACAACCTCGGCAACGGTCACTTTGAGAGTGCCGGCCTTTTGAGCGGCGTCGCGTTGAATGCCGAGGGTCGCGCGCAGGCGGGAATGGGGGTGGATGCCGGTGACTACGATGGCGACGGCCGCCCCGATTTCATCGTCACCAATTTCGCGCAGGACACGAACACGCTGTATCGCAACCGCGACGGACACCTGTTCGAGGACGTGACCGCTGCGGTCGGACTTGCGGGTCCAACCTTCGTGCGAATGGGTTGGGGCACGGCGTTATTCGACGCGGATCTCGATGGCCGCCCGGATCTGTTCTTCGCCAACGGACATATCTACCCAAACGTCGATGAGTATCCGCAGCTCAAGGAGACTTTTCGTCAGAAGAATCAGTTTTTTGTGAATCGTGGATCGCGGTTCGTCGACGTATCGGAGAGCGCGGGTCCCGGGCTGCAGATCGCGAAAGCGAGTCGCGGCCTCGCGGCCGGCGATCTCGACAACGATGGTGATCTCGATCTGGTGATTAGCAACATGGACGATACGCCGACGGTGCTCAACAACCAGCAGCGGACCGGGCATCACTGGGTGGCGGTTCAGATCGAGAAGTCCGGACGCAATCGTTTCGCCTTTGGCGCGCAGGTCAGTATCACCGCTGGAGGCGTACGACAGATCCGAGAAATTCGGTCAGGTGGCAGTTATCTCTCGCAAAACGATCTGCGCGCGTACTACGGACTTGGATCGTACGTCGGCCGCGTCGACGTCGAAGTCCGCATGCCTGGCGGACGTACCTGGAGCTGGAAAGATCAACCGGTGGATCGATTGATCAAGTTGAAGTTGGACGAGCAGTAGCCGCGCTAGCTTCTGCCCACCTTCGCGCTTGCGCGACGTGGGCAACCTTCGCGTGAGCTGAGAACGAAGGTTGGCGGGGCCGACGAGACTCGAACTCGCGACCTCCGGCGTGACAGGCCGGCGTTCTAACCAACTGAACTACGACCCCGCAAAGGGAACTGACGCTGCTTCGCACCAAGTGTCACCGGCGAAGCAGCCTAGCCGAAGCTCGCCGGAGGCGAGCGAAGGCTGGTGGGCGGTACAGGACTCGAACCTGTGGCAGCCGGCGTGTAAAGCCGGTGCTCTACCAACTGAGCTAACCGCCCCCACTGCCAACTGCAGGCCCGACCACTGCCCGGCCAAAACTCGATTATAGGCCACCGGCCGGCTGAGGAGCAAGCTAACGTGCGCGAGAGACGTCCTGCAGATACCGCTCGCGCAACAGGCCGATGTGATGCACGACGTGGCCTGCCGTGATGTAGGCAAGCGCACGCACGCTGAATGGATTGTCGCTAGCGACACCGCGACGGTCCCACGCCTCACCCGGCAGACCGCCAAAGAACGCGAGGGTTGCTGCTCGAACCGCGCGGAACTCCTCGATGTGGCTGTTCCACGATCGGTGATGCGCATTGGCTCCGGTCATCGCGATGTTCTGATCGAAGCTCGGCAGCGTCGTGTCGAATCCGCGCGCAAACCAGAATGCGCGGAACACGAACAATCGCTCGCAATCGTTCACGTGCGCCACCACTTCGCGGATGGACCATTTATCCGGCGAGTAGCGGTAGTCCGACTGCGCCTCAGGAATTGCAGCGAGAAGCGGTGGGATTTCAACCAACTGCGACTCGAGGATGCGGACAACATCTCCCTCGGCAACCTTGTCGATATAGGTGAAGTAGTACTCTGCTGCTTCCGATCGGTCGGGTCTCTTACTCATCACGACACCTTCACACTTTCGGCCATTCACGATAGTTCCCCATATAATCGTGTCAAGTGCGTGATGATCTGAAGGCGGCCGCTCGCTCGCTGCGCGCGTCGAAGGGAGTCACCATCGCGGTCCTCATCATCCTCACGCTCGGCATCGGCGCAACGACCAGCATTTTTTCCGTCGTGGATGCCGTCGTCCTCCGCTCGCTGCCTTTCGACGAGCACGATCGGCTCGTCGCCGTTGGCGAGCGGCGGTCCCCGGGAAATCCTGCCACTATTAACGCGCGAGAGCCGGACGCGCTTGGCTTCATAGCGCCGCAAAACTACACGGACTGGGTCGCCGAGCAGCGGGTGTTCGAATCGATGGCTGCGATCGCCAGCGGCTGGCTCACACTACGCGAGGCAGGCGTCGAGCCAGAGTCGCTGGTTCCGCAGCGTGTCACTGCGCAATTCTTCGATGTCCTGCGGGTCAGGCCTGCTATCGGGCGCGTGTTCACGCCTGCGAACGAGATCGGTGGCCGCGATCGGGTCGCGGTCTTGAGCAACAGCTTATGGCGGCGTCGATTCGGTGCCGATCCGCAGATCGTCGGCCACACCATCCTGCTGGATGACCTCGAAAGTGGGGAAGGGCGCTACGAAGTGCTCGGCGTGATGCCGCCGGAGTTCATGTATCCGATCAGTGTTACGCGGCCGACCGATATCTGGATTCCATATGTCGTACCCGCGGATCAGCGCATTCGCAATCCGGCGAGCCGTAGTACGTATCTGCAGGCGATCGCGCGGCTCAGGCCTGGTGTGTCCCTCGCGCAAGCGCAGGCGCAGATGGATCAGATCGCCGCGTCGCTCGAGCAGGCGAACCCGCAGTGGAATAAGGATAACAGGGTCGGCGTCAGGCCGCTCATCGATCACATTGTCGGATCCCGCACTCGCTCGTGGATGCTGATGCTGCTCGGCGCCGTCGGCTTTGTGCTGCTGATTGCATGTGCGAATGTCGCGAATCTGTTGCTCGCGCGTGCCACAGCGCGCGAGCGGGAGATCGCCATCCGTGCCGCGCTTGGCGCAAACCGATGGCGCCTGGTTCGTCAGCTGATGATTGAGAGCCTGTTGCTGTCGATTGTTGCAACAACGTGCGCGGTGGCAATCGGGTGGTGGGCCGTGGAGATCCTTCGAACCTCGATGCCCGAGAGCCTGCCGCGGGTCACAGCGATTGCACTTAATATGCGGGTGCTCGGCGCGTCGGTCGTGCTTTCGCTTCTGACCAGCCTGCTGTTTGGTGCGGTACCGGCGATTCAGTCGTCGAAACCGGATGTGTCGACGGCGCTGAAGGACGGCGGTCGCAGCAGCGCGCACAGCGGGCGTCAACGGCTTCGAGCTGCGCTCGTCATCGTCGAAGTCGCACTCGCCGTCGTCCTGCTCGTCGGAGCGGCACTCTTCATCGGCAGTTTTGCGTCGCTGATGCGGATCGATCCCGGATTCGATCCGACCAACGTGTTGACCGCGCAAATTTCGCCGCGCATGGAAATGCGCAGCGTCGTCGAGCGTTCTCCGAATCGCGCCGCGGCCTTCTCCGAGATTGTCGATCGCGTGAATCGGATTCCCGGTGTCCTTACTGCGTCGATGGGGCCGGTTCCGCTCGGGAGCAGCAATTTCATCATCACGAATCTCACCATTCCAGGTAAGGTTGATCTCACCGCCGGAGAATTGATCGGGATCAGGAACGTCACGCCGGATTACCACAGAGCCCTGAAGATTCCGCTTCGCCGCGGACGGCTCTTCGACTCGACCGATCGGGCCGGAGCGTCGCCAGTCGTGATCATCAATGACGGTGCAGCGATGAAATACTTCGCTGGCGAGGACCCGATCGGACGATCAATTGCCGTACGGGGAACGGCGAGGACGATCGTCGGGGTCGTCGGTGACGTCCATCAGACGAGTCTCGAGACCGAGCCGCGCAACGAGGCCTACATTCCGATGGCGCAAGGCGATGTGACTGGTAGCGAACTGGCGATTCGAACCGGCCCGCACCCGTACGACATCCTCCCGCAGGTGAAGGCAGCGGTCTTCGCCGTGCTGCCGGACGTTCCTCTTCGGAACATCCGGACCATGGAAGAGCAGATGGGGGCGCGGGTGGCGCAGCGGAAAGTCACAATGCTGCTCTTGGCACTGTTCGGTCTGCTCGGCCTGGTGATATCTGCAGTCGGCATTTACGGCGTGATGGCCTATCTGGTGTCGCAGCGAACGCGTGAGATTGGCGTGCGGATCGCGTTAGGTGCGACGCCCACGAACGTCATGCGGATGGTGCTGCTCAATGCGTCCGGTCTGGTCGTGTCGGGGTTGGTCGTCGGCGGTGTCGGCGCGTGGTATCTCGGCGCGGCGGCGAAAAACTTCCTCTTTCATATCGAAGCGACCGATCCACGCGCGTTCGCTGCGGCGTTCCTGTTGCTGACGCTCGCCGCGTTGACAGCGAGCGCCATTCCTGCGCGCAGAGCGGCCACCGTGGATCCGATGGTCGCGTTGAGAGCCGAGTAATTCACCAATTCACCAATTCACTTCTAGTCCTCGGCCGGTTCGCCACTTGGTGCCATCTTCACCAGCCGTGGCTCAAAACGCGCGAGCGGTTCCACCAGATCCTGCTGGGCGGCCATCACTTCGTCGATGTCCTTGTACGCCATCGGCACTTCATCGAGACCAGCCGACAGCAGCGTCACGCCGCGCTCGCGAAGAAACTGCTGCGCCATGTCCCAGTTGAACATCTCTTTCGCTTTCGTGCGGCTCATGCGCCGGCCGGCGCCATGCGACGCCGAGTTCAACGAGCTCGCGATTCCTTTCCCGCGCACCACATATCCCGGCGTGCCCATGGAGCCGGGGATGATCCCGAGGACACCAATGCCCGCGGGCGTGGCACCTTTTCGGTGAACGATCAGTTCCGCCTCCGACCCATCGGGCCGCACGTGGCGCTCACGCCAGGCGTAGTTGTGATGATTCTCGATGTCGAGCAGCACATCGACAGCCAGTGCGTTCGCGATGTGCCGGTGGATCAGCGCGTGATTGGCCGCCGCATACTGTCCCATCAACTCCATCGCTGACCAGTATTCCTGACCGGGCGTGCTGGAGAGATCGAGCCACGCAAGATGTGACAGCTCCGGCGGAAGTTCCGGGTGCAGATCGCGCGCGAGCCGGCTGTAGTGCTGCGCGATCTGCGCGCCGGTACCCCGGCTGCCCGAATGACTCAAGAGGGCCAGATACTTGCCTGCCGCCAGACCGACGCTGTCATTGATGACCGTCAGCTCACCAAACTCGACGAAGTGATTGCCGCTGCCGCTCGTTCCCAGCTGACTCCACGCGCGATCCTTCAGTTTCGACGTGAGCGCGGTGACGTTCCAGTCGCGGTCCATGACGTCGTGTTGACGCGGTGAGCGGAACGTGGCGCCGATTCCAAACCGCGTTTCACGCTCGAGCGCCTTCGCGAGACGCGGTTGGTCGTCGCGCAACGTGTTCAGCGGCAGATCGAGCACCGTCATCTTCATGCGGCAGGCGATGTCGACACCGACCGCGTAGGGAATGACGGCGTCATCGGTGGCGAGCACGCCGCCGATCGGCAGACCGTAGCCGACGTGCGCGTCCGGCATTAGCGCCGCCGACACGGCGACGGGCAGCTTGCACGCGTTCTTCAGCTGCCGGACGGCGTCTGGCTCCAGATTGCTGCCCCAGATTTGATACGGTGCGTCGCTTTGACGCGGGTGGAACGTGCCCTGCGCCTCGGCGTGCTCGACGAGCTGCTGCGCGAGTGATCCGTACGCGGCGTCGGTCACAAACATCGCGGGAGAAGCCGCGACGCGCTTCAGATCGTCCTGCACCTCCCGCATACTCCGCTTGGCGGTCTTGGCTCGCTGCAGCAGCTGCTTTGCCGTTTCAGCGCATGGTCCGGCAGGAATTCCAATCGCCGCGAGATCACGTGTCTTCATAGCATGTTCTCTTGTCGTCGTTATCGAACCTTGACGCGGACGATCCCGGGAGATTCCTCGTCGATCGCAATCGGCACGGCGAGAAATCGCCGAATCACATCCGCGTTGGTCGTCGTGTGCGCCGTTGGCGTCAACGTACGGAACGACCCGCCGGCGCCAAGAGCCATGGGGATCAGGAGCTGATCGGCGAGGTGAATTCCAACCGCGACGTCCGTCGCGAGATAGCGAGCGGCTTCATCGCACGCATCCGCGGCCACTTTTTCTGCGGTGACCCCTTTCACGCCAAAGCCGGTGACGACTTCGGTCACGGCGTCGCCGTCGATCGAGATCATCAGCACGTTGCCAGGACCAATCGAGGAATTGACCGTCTCGACACCACAAGCCGATCGGTCCAGTCCAAGGCGCTGGCGGACAACGGCCAGTTCGCGTTTACCGATGGTCTCCGGCAGCGATGTCACGACCGCTCGTGCGTGGACGATTGCCGGACCCCGAGTTGATGCAACGAACTCGCCGAAACCGGAGCACGGCTGAATCTCTGCGGTGAATCGACCGCCCCCAGCGGGGTAGAACCCGTAAGCCTCCAGCCCGGCCTCGACTGCCGCACCCATGCGGCGCAGGACAGGTATGAATGTCCGCGCGAGAAAATCGAAGGGCGGCGCGCCAGGATTATGGGTTCCGCCTTCCAACGTGACGCGTGACGGTTCGCGAGCAATCAGCAGAGCCGGAAGGATCGTCTGGAACACCAGCGTCGCGCTTCCTGCCGTGCCGACGGCGAGGTTGTAATCCCCGCCGCGGACGTCCGCAGGTTCAAAGCTCAACGCCGACGAACCAATCTCATCACCCGACACTCGCGCTTGCGCGATCGCCGTCGCCGCTCGCACGGCAGTGAGGTGCTGTCGCAACAGTCCGGGTTTGCGGCGTCGGGCGCGAATATTTTCGATACGAAACGGCCGGCCGGTCACGAGCGACAGCGCAAGGGACGTGCGCAAGATCTGCCCGCCCCCTTCACCGGCCGAGCCGTCGATTGTGATCCAGTCAGCCATAAATACTCGGACCAAGAAGAAACCGGCCGGACAAGGAAATCTGCGGGACTGTGTTCATCTTGACAGGATGTAGTCTCGCATGGCATTCCGGCCGGATTTTCGAAACGCTACAAAGCAATTGAGGCGATCCGTTCAACCCAGTGATCGCCAGTCAGCCGTCCCGCTGCGAACTCAGAGACGACATCGACCAGTGACGGCGCCCGCCCGACCGACGCGGCAAACAGGGCCGCGTCGGTCCGCTGGTCCAGCCAGCGACGCACGCATCGCTTGGGCGCTCACCCGCTTCATGCCGCCGCATCAACTGCTGGAATTAGCGCCGCAACAAGCGATCGAAAGAGGCTCGGATTTGGTATGTTCAGTCCCCGTGGCGACCGGTAGTGCAGCTGAGGTGCCAGCATTCGTAGCTATGTCGTAAGCTACTGAAAATGCGCCTGTTACATGCGATTCGGCGAGTCAGAATCGCGATCAAGCGTGGGCTAGAATCTTATCTTCTTGGATAGAGTTTATACTGTGCAATATGCAAAAACGCTGCGTCGTCATTGGACTGCTTGGGACGACGATCGATCGCGGCGTCGGAAGTCGCCGCTGGGAAGGGTGGCGACCGACGATCGCTGCCTGTCAACACGAAGATTTGTTGATCGATCGATTCGAGCTGCTGTACCAGCAGCGGTTCACGTCGCTGGCTCAGGCTATACGCGACGACATCCGTCACGTGTCACCGGAAACGGAGATCCGGTTGACGCTCGATCCAACGACAGATGCCTGGGATTTTGAAGATGTCTACGGGAACCTGCACGACTTCGCGCGAGGATACCGGTTCGACACCGACGCCGAGGACTATCTCGTCCACATCACCACCGGATCGCACGTCGCACAGATCTGTTTGTTTCTGCTGACCGAGTCACGGCACATTCCCGGTCGGCTGCTGCAGACAAGTCCGCCGCCCGGTTTGCGGGGCAACGATCCAGGCACCTATCAAATCATCGACCTTGATCTCTCCCGCTACGATCGCATCGCGACGCGGTTTGCGCGCGACGAGCTCGACGAACGATCGTTGTTGAAGTCCGGCATTCACACGCGAAATCCGGCGTTCAACGCAGTCGTCGAGCGGCTCGACCGCGTGACACAGAGGTCGTCGGCGCCGATTCTGCTCCTTGGACCGACCGGAGCGGGCAAGTCGCTGCTGGCGCGGCGCATCTACGAGCTGAAAAAAACGCGGCGACTGGTCAAAGGGCCGTTCGTCGAAGTGAACTGTGCAACCGTGCGCGGCGATGCGGCGATGTCGGCACTGTTCGGTCATGTCAAAGGCGCCTTCACGGGCGCCGTTCGCGACCGTCCGGGTCTCCTGCTCAGCGCCAAGGACGGTGTGCTATTCCTCGACGAAATCGGGGAGCTTGGTGTCGATGAACAGGCAATGCTGCTGCGGGCGCTCGAAGAGAAGCGCTTTCTCCCGCTCGGAAGTGACCGCGAAGTCTCGAGTGAGTTTCAGCTGATTGCCGGCACGAACCGTGACCTCGCGCAGGCGGTTGCGGAAGGGCGCTTCCGCGAAGACGTGCTCGCGCGGATCAATCTCTGGACGTTCCGGCTTCCAGCGCTCGTCGAGCGGCGCGAAGACATCGAACCGAACATCGAATACGAACTCGACCAGTTTCGACGGCGGACCGGGACGGCCGTGACCTTCAGCAAGGAAGCGCGAGATCAGTTCGTGGCGTTCGCGGTGAGCGATCGGGCGCGGTGGCCGGGCAACTTCCGGGACTTGAACGCGGTGATCACTCGACTGGCGACACTGGCGACTGCCGGCCGCATCACCGTCGATCAAGTCCGCGCGGAAGTAGCGCACCTGACGTCCGCCTGGTGGAGTTCTCGACGTGACGCCACGGCGAGCCTCGTCGATCGCGTCGTCGATCCGGCAGGCCTGGTTCACATCGATCGGTTCGATCGCGTGCAACTGGAGGATGTCCTCAGCGTCTGTCGAGCAGCGCGCACGCTGTCGGCCGCCGGCCGCGAGTTGTTCGATCGCTCGCGGGAGCGAAAGAAGATGGCCAACGACGCGGATCGATTGCGCAAATATCTCGCGCGCTTCGGTCTCGAGTGGGCCGAGATCAAGGAGCGAGTGGCGGGATGAGAGCGACATGTTTGTCGCATCCACTGAGAAACAGACGTAAATGTCTGCGCCGGACGCATGCGCTTCACGTTGAATTTGCGGAGAGCATCGACAAATCCGCCAAATCTCACGGTACCGCCTGTCTGGCATCAATCATGAACTGCGGTGAGGCAGGATATGCTCCCGATCCTGCGCCGTCGCCCCTCGCAAATTCTCGTCGCGGTTCTTTGCGCGCTGGTGTTGTCGCGAATGCCGGCGCCGGTGTTTGCCGAAGATGCGATCTCGACGGTAGTAAAATTCGAAGAGATCGCGGCGCTCGCGGTCGCCACGACGCCGACTATTTATGGCTCCATGAGTGCGTCAGCGATCGCCATCCTCATTCACCCTTCTGCTGTCATTGACGCACCGAATCATCCGCTGATCGAACACTCCGTTCTCCGACTCTGATTGGACATTGCTCGTGCGCCCTTTCGCCGGGCGCGTTCCCGCCAGCGCCGTCTATCACGACAACGCGTAACGAGGTCACGCGGACGCTGCACGTGTGCTTAGGCACGTGAGTTCCGGAGAAGTCACAACGAAAGGACTGGAGAAATGAGACGACATACAAAATTGTTTGGCAAGGTGCTCCTCGCCGCACTTTTGACGTTTGCAGTCAGTGCGGCGACCAACTCGTACTACCTCCAAGCGCAAGGTGCAATCGGCCAGGGCGATCCGACCGGCGCCACGACCGGGACGGCGAAGGACGTGACGGTCAAGGACGCCAACAATCCGACCATTCCCGAAGTGATGGAAACTGTCGGGCACAACAAGATTGCGATCAATTTTGTCTGGACGCTACTCGCTGGCTTCCTTGTCATGTTCATGCAGGCGGGTTTCGCGATGGTCGAGACCGGCTTCACACGGGCGAAGAACGCCGCTCACACCATGAGCATGAACTTCATGATTTATCCGATTGGTCTGCTCGGCTTCTGGATATGCGGGTACGCGCTGCAGATGGGGGGTGTCGGCGCTGTCGGCGCGCTCGGCGGAACGGCGCCGCTCAATCACGAATTCACGATTAACCTGTTCGGTCACTCATTTGGTCTCTTCGGCCTGAAGGGTTTCTTCCTGAGCGGCAGTACCTACGACGTCGGCGTGTTCGCGCTGTTCCTCTTCCAAATGGTGTTCATGGACACGGCCGGGACAATTCCGACCGGCGCGATGGCTGAGCGATGGAAGTTCTCCGCCTTCATTGTCTTCGGGTTCTTCATGTCGATGCTCGTGTATCCGATTTTCGCCAACTGGGTCTGGGGCGCCGGATGGCTGGCGCAGCTCGGAGCAAATTTCGGGCTGGGCCATGGCCACGTCGATTTTGCCGGCTCCTCGGTCGTTCACATGGTCGGTGGCGTTGCTGCGCTGGCCGGCGCGATCGTGATCGGCCCCCGCATCGGCAAATACACCAAGAGCGGCGAATCGATGCCGATCCCCGGCCACGATATCCCCATGGCACTCGCCGGCACGTTCATCCTGGCGTTCGGCTGGTTCGGCTTCAATCCTGGCTCGACGCTCGCCGGTGGCGACCTGCGCATTGCCGTCGTCGCGACGAACACGATGCTGGCTGGTGCTGGCGGCGCGATCGCGGCGATGTTCTACGTCTGGAAACGCCTCGGCAAGCCCGATCCCAGCATGCTCTGCAACGGCATGCTGGCCGGGCTCGTCGCGATCACCGCGCCGTGCGCGTTCGTCAACAGTGTTTCGGCGGTCATCATCGGCGTCATTGCCGGCATCCTGGTCGTGGAATCAGTACTGTTCATCGACCGGGTACTGAAGATCGACGATCCAGTCGGGGCGATTTCTGTTCACGGCGTCTGCGGCGCTTTTGGCGTACTGTCGGTCGGCCTGTTCGCTGATGGCGCGTATGGCGACGGGTGGAACGGTGTTTCTGGAACCGTCAAGGGCCTCTTCTATGGTGATGCCTCGCAGCTCGCGGCGCAGGCG
>JBKPSH010000047.1:0-57563 GCA_046734955.1 Acidobacteriota bacterium | reverse complement strand
CGGCGTTCCCCCGTTCGGCGGATTCTTGGAGTCGAAGATGCGGCGTCACAGTTTGAGCGTGGACTCGCGGCTTGGGGAACTTTCCTCCAACGTCCCGGAGTCCTAGGCATTGACTCAAAGCATTCCGCGCAAACTGATCATTCTGCTCGTTCTCGTCGCTGGCCTCATGACAATCGCGGGGCTGGGGAGAGTCGCGCACGCACAGACCCCCGCCGCCCCGCAGGCAAGCGCGCCGGCGCAGGATCAATCCAAGCCCTACGTTGAAGCCGAGTATCGGACGTTTCCGAAGGTCGGCAGCCGTGTCGCGATCTGGGCCGTCGCGCAGCTCCACCTGTTGTTCGCAGCCTTCGTTCTTGCCGTACCGATTTTCGCGTTCATCATCGAAGTAATCGGCTACAAGACAGGGGATCTCCGATACGACCGCCTCGCGTACGAGTTCACCAAGCTCCTTTCCGTGTCCTTCTCGCTCACAGCAACGTTCGGGGCAGCCCTGACGTTCATGCTCATCGTCCTGTATCCGAAGTTCACGAACTACCTGATGAGCGTGTTCTCTCCGACGTTTCTCCCGTACGTGCTGCTCTTCTTCGCTGAGGCGTTTTTCCTCTACACCTACTATTACGGCTGGGGGAAGTTCCATCCATTGACGCATCTTGGGCTGGGACTCGGCCTCAACCTCGTCGGCACGGCGATCATGTTCATCGCCAATGCCTGGCTGACATTCATGATGTCGCCTCACGGTGTGTCGGACACAGGGGCAGTTCTGTCGCTGAGGGACGCCATCTTCAATCCGACGTGGATGCCGATCAACGTCCATCGTGTGATCGCGAACGTCGCTTTTGGCGGATCCGTCGCAGGTGCCTACGCGGCGTTCAAGTTCCTGCAGGCGGAGACTGACGAAGAGCGCGCGCATTACGACTGGATGGGATACATCGGCAACTTCGTCGCGATTAGCGCGTTCCTTCCGTTGCCATTCGCCGGCTACTGGCTCGCGAAAGAAATCTACGCGTTCTCACAGACGCTCGGATTGACGATGATGGGCGGCGCGTTTTCGTGGCTCTTCATCATCCAGGCGGTTTTGATCGGCAATCTGTTCCTCGCTGCGAACTACTATCTCTGGCTGGGAATGGGGCGGGTCGAAGGACAGCAACCGCTTCAGAAATTCATCAAATACTTGCTCGTCGCCGTCACGCTCTGCTTCATGGTCTGGGCGACGCCGCGATCGATCATCGCGACGGTGTCGGAAATCCGCGCGATGGGCGGGTCGGCACACCCGATCCTGGGCTATCTCGGCGTCATGTCGGCCAAGAACACCGCCGTCAACATCCTCATTCTCACGACCTTCATGAGCTTCCTGCTCTATCGGCGGACGGGGAAGGTCGCAACGGTGGGGTGGGCAAAGACGGGCCATGCGGCGCAGTTGGCGATTTTCGCGGCGGCCGCGATCATCGTCATCTTCCTCGGCGTCTACGGTTACTTCGTCGAGGCGACAGTGCGGATCAAGCTGTCCGTGCCGCAGGTCCTCTCGGTGCTGTTCGCGATGATATCGATCACGGCGATCGATGTGTTTCTTTTCCGCGGTGCGCGACGGACCGGCGAAGTGCGGTGGGGCCATATTCCGCCGATCTCGCAGTATGTCTTGATCTTCATCGCGGTCACCTTCACGTGGCTGATGGGACTGATGGGCTACGTTCGCTCAGGTCTGCGTCAGCACTGGCACGTGTACGGCGTCATCCGCGATCGATCGGTTGATGCATTCACGCCTACGCTTGGTTTTGCTACGAAGGTCGTGTCGGCAACCGTGCTCTTGTTCTTCCTGCTGATCGGCGTCGTGTTCTGGATCTCGAGTCTTCACGACCGTCCTGACTTCCGTCGCGTCAGAAAGGGCTCCGACGAACTTCCGCCGGAGACAACGGGCGGGCATGCCCCTGATCCCCGGCATGCGAGGGTCTGATGAGGATCCCGCTCATTCTTCGAATCGGCGCTCTCGTCCTCGCGACGACCGGGTTCTATACCTACGTCGGCCAGATGGTGCCGCAAAAGGAGGTGTTACCTCCGAAGGACAGCACGATCGGACCCGGCATGACCACCGACGACATGGTCAGGATTGGTCGCGAGATCATGGAGGGCAAAGGACTCTGTCTCACCTGTCACACGATCGGCAAGACCAGCGGGCCGCTGAGATTCCCTGATCTCGCTGGCGTCGATACTCGCGCGAAGACCCGTGTCGCCGGCTTGAACGATGTCGAGTACTTCGCCCAATCGTTGTACGAACCGACCGCTTTCGTTGTGCCGGGATTTCCTCCGGCGATGCCGCCCATCAACAAGCCCCCGATCGGCCTCACCGATCAGGAGATCCTCTGCGTGATCGCCTACCTGCAGACGCTCGGCGGCACGCCGACGGTCACACTCGAGACGAAGCATCACTACAACGGTGGCGGAAAATGAAAATCCTGGTCGTCCTCGCCGTCGCTGCCGTGCTTGCGGCACTTCGATTCCGCCGGGCCACTCTGCTGGTGTGGGCTGTCGCCTGGTGGGTGGGGATCTACGTTCTCCTTCGATTCGGGTTCACGGCTCCGATTCCCTCCTCCGTCGTGTCGATCTACATGGGGATCGTGACGCTCGCGATTCTGGCCTACATGTCGTCGAGCGAAGCGCGCCGGGAAGAAGTCTCGCGTCCGCTCTTCCGGTTCATGACGGAGAAGCGGTACGCGACGCTCCTGGGCGTCACCGTTGTCGCTCTTCCGGTTCTCGCAGCCGCGAACGTTTACGTGAGGATGAACGCGCCACTGCAGCCACCCTTCTTCGCGCGGACGGTCCATCCTGCGTCGCCGTCGGAAATCACGGTTCACGACAAGAAGATCGATCTCGATAACGGGGAAAATCCCTTCCTGAAACTGCAGACATCGAATCCGGACGAATTCCGGAAACATGTCGAGCACGGGCGCGAGGTCTACTACCGGAATTGCGTTTTCTGCCATGGCGACAACATGTCGGCAAACGGCATGTTCGTGCACGCGCTGGATCCAATCCCGACCAACTTCAGCGACAAGGGTACGATCGCGATGCTTCGCGACACGTTTCTGTTCTGGCGAATTTCGAAGGGAGGCCCTGGGCTGCCCGAAGAAGGCGGACCCTGGGATACGGCGATGCCCGCCTGGGAGAAGTTCCTGAAAGAGGACGACATCTGGGACGTCATCCTGTTTCTCTACGACTTCACCGGGCAAAAGCCGCGCGCGAAAGAGGAGGCCGCCGGAAAATGACCTCTCGCCTGATCACGCGCGGTTGCATTGCCGTCTTCATCGTCTTCCTGTCCGCGGCGTCCACGCAGTCAGGGCGAGCCGCGGCTCCCGATGTCGGGAGCGAATCACAGAGAGCGTCGGGAAAACAGCTGTATCTCAAGTACTGTTCGCAGTGTCACGGTGAAAAAGGGGACGGCGAAGGCTACGCAGCGGTGCACCTCCGCCCGAGACCGCGTAATTTCACCAGCGGCAAATTCAAAATTCGCACGACGCCGAATGGTGCGTTGCCGACGCATAAGGATCTGGTCAACATCATCCGGCGCGGCATGCCGTACTCGTCGATGCCGGCCTGGCCAGACTTCTCCGACTCGCAAGTATCAGATATCGCCTATTTTCTGACGACATTCTCCGCCGACTTCTCCAACCCCGAACGCGTGCCCGAGGCTGTTAAGTTCCCGAGCGCACCGCGATCGACTAAGGAGTCGATCGAGACGGGTCAGAAACTGTTCGTCGACAACGGTTGCGTCAAGTGTCACGGCACGCTCGGTCGCGGCGACGGACCTTCGGCACCGACGCTGAAGGACGACTGGAATCATCCCATCCGACCGGCCGATCTTGCTCAAAGCTGGACGTTCCGCGGCGGCTCATCCCGTGAGGACATCTTCAGAACGATGAGCACGGGACTGAATGGCACGCCGATGCCATCATTCGCTGACTCGCTCACACCCGAACAGCGATGGGCGATCACCGATTTCATCGTCTCGCTGTCCGGAGACAAAGGGCCGGGTTACACGAACCTGGTCGTCGCCAAGCACGTCACCGGGCAAATCGACGTCGCCAAGGGAGCCGCGAACTTCGCGTCCGCTCCTGTCGCGCGTCTTCCGCTCGTCGGACAGATCATGGAGCCGGGACGCGCATTCCATCCGCCGGCGACGAGCGTCATGGTGCAGGCAATCCACGACTCGGATTCGATCGCCCTGCTCGTTCGCTGGCACGACATGAGCGCGGAGAAGACGGGAAAGAACGGACCGATGCTGCCGGTTCCGCCGGAGGAAGAGGAGGAGCCGGCAGCCGCCGGTGGGCCGTCCAGTACTAACCCCTTCGGCGACGAGTTAGCGGCTCCCTCAGGACAGAAGCCAGCAAATCCTCAGAATCCATTCGAGGAGGAAACGGCGCCGGCAGTCGCGGCATCAGAATTCTCCGATGCCGTCGCGGTTCAGATTCCATCGCAAGTGCCGACCGGCAACCGTAAGCCTTACTTTATTTTCGGCGATGCGCAGGACGCGGTCGATCTCTGGTTCTTCGACCTGGCGACTCCGAATCCTGTTCAATTCACCGGCAAGGGCAGTGCGAACGTCAATCCGAGCGACAAAGGGGAAATCACCGGCACCGCGACGTACGACCAGGGCGAATGGTCGGTGATCTTCAAGCGGCCTCTGCGTCCGGCCGCTGGCGCGGCGTTTTCGCAGGGACAGTTCATGCCGCTTGCGTTCTCAGTCTGGGATGGGTTCTCGCGAGAGCGTGGAAACCGGCGGGCGCTGTCGCTGTGGTACTCGCTCTACGTCGAACCCGATGTCGTCCCGTCGGCCGCCGGGCCGATGATCAGGACGGCGCTGATCATTCTCGTCCTCGAACTAATCGTGATCGGGTGGGTACGCTACGGTGCGCGCGCGCGTGAGCGCGGCGATCAAAGACAGCCGGCGACAAGCCATTGAACTAACTACCGGTTCATCCGGAGGAGTCAATGTATAAGAGCATTTACGTTCCTGTAGATAATTCAGAGCACTCCAACCGCGCGGTCGCGTGCGCGGTCGCGATGGGAAAAGCATTCGAGGCGAAGCTGGTCGGCTGCCACGTCTACGCCGCGCAACTCCACGACTATCGCTTCCGGCAAATGGAGTACACGCTTCCCGAAGAGTACATCGACGAGGTGGAACTCGAGCGCCAGCGGAAGATCCACGACAGCTTGATCACGATGGGACTCAAGTTGATCTCGGATAGTTACCTCGATGGCATGTCGCGCCTCTGCGGCGAGTCGGGTCTCGAGTTCGAGCCGCGCATGATGGACGGCAAGCATCATATCGAGATTCTCAAGGATCTCGCCGGCTCGAAGCCGGACCTGGTGGTGATCGGGGCGCTGGGGATTGGCCGCGCCCGCGACAGCGTCATCGGTTCAGTGTGCGAACGTGTCGCGCGTCAGTCTGACCGTGACGTGTGGGTGGTGAAGCACGTCCCTGACGCCGATGAGGCAGACCGGGACACGATCCTGGTCGGCGTCGACGGAAGCCCGCAGTCGTTCGGCGCGCTCATGACAGCGATCGATCTGGCACGCGAGTTTGGCAAGAAGGTCGAGGCGATCGCGGTCTACGATCCGTATCTCCACTACTCAGTCTTCAACGGCATCGTCAACGTCCTCACCGAGCAGGCCGCCAAGGTGTTCCGCTTTGAAGAGCAGAACCAGCTGCACGAGGAAATCATCGACACCGGGCTGGCGCAGATCTATCAGTCGCATCTCGAAGTCGGTGAACGGATGGCGAGCGAGGCGGGTGTCGAGATCAAAAAGACCCTGCTCGATGGCAAGCCGTTCCAGAAAATTCTCGACCACGCACGCAAGACCAACCCGTGGCTTCTCGTCCTCGGACGTATTGGTGTTCACAGTCCGAAGGACGAGACAGGCCTGGGCAGCAACGTCGAGAATATTCTTCGCGCAGCTCCCTGCGATGTCCTCCTGTCGACTCGCCTCGAGGTCCCACGTCTCGACGTGCGCGCCGAAGAGACCGTACGCTGGACGCCAGAGGCAGAAGCGCGGATGCAGCACGTGCCGGAGCAGGTCAAGGGAATCGCGCGCACTGGGGTTCTGCGGCTGGCACTCGAGAAAGGTCACTCGGTGATCACCAGCGCAGTGATCGACGATGCGATGGATCGCTTCATGCCGAAGAGCGCCTCGGCTCGAACCAAGGCGCTGGCCGAAGCCGTCGCGCTCGAGCGAGCCAAGTCAGGTCCTGTCTCGATGTGCCGATCGTGTGGGGTCGCCGCCACCCAGAGCGATCCGGTGAAATGCACCGTCTGCGGCGCCACGGATTTCGAAGTGATCTCACGCGAGATGATCGAGAAGATCGCCGAAGTCGAGGGTGGGCTGGAGGAGGAGACCACCTACGACGGCCGCAAGCTGCGATGGTCGGAGGACGCGAGAAAGGGCCTCTGGACGATGAAGAACGCGTATCAGCGCCGCCGCGTCAAGGCGCGTGTCGAAAAGCGCGCGCGCATGATGAAGCTCGATGCGATCACACTCGACTTCGCGCGGCAGGTGATTGAGGAAGAGACAGGAACCCCGCTCGACATTCAGAGCAGCCCTGTGATCGCGGCGATGGAAGCTAGGCTTGTCGCTCGCGACGACAAAAAGAATCCTTTGATCTCGACGTTCGAGTGGACGGACGACGCCGCGCAGCGGATCATGCGAGTCCCGGCGGGGTTCATGCGAAACAAGACGCAGGAGCGGATCGAGGAACTTGCGCGCGAGCGTGCGGCGACGACAATCGATCTTGCGCTGGTGGAAGACGGAATCGAGATGGGCAAGAAGATGATGGCCGAGATGATCGCGACCTACTCGGGTCCGCCATCCGCTGAGCCAAAACCTGCCTCGACGACGCCAACACCCGAGAACGGTAACGGTAATGGCCGTGGCTACCTCAATGAGGTGAGCCAGATCACCGCACGGAATACAGCCGACGAACGTCGCGACGGGTGACAGGCAGCATTACTTTGCCGCAGCCAGTGCATGCCGCACTTCGTCCGTCCAGTTGAGGACGACAACCAATTTGTCGCGAGGAGGTGGTTCCGCCGGCCGTCCCACTTCCTTGATCATCAGAAAACGCTTCCCGTCAGGGGCGACATCGTAGTTTCTGGCGCCTCCGGCGCCCTGAACGTACGCTCCCTTGAACAAAGGCTTCGGCGTGCCTGCGGTGAAATCACCCGAGATCTTCACCGGGACCACGGTCATGGTGCCAGTCAAATCGAGGAAGAACAGTTCGCGGCCGTCGGACGACCACGTCGGCGCACGTCCGCCACTCGGGGAGACTTGCTTTCGTGTCTTGTCCCAATCCGGGAACGGACGCACATATACCTCGTCGTGACCTGACTCATCGGAGCGATGACCTCCCCTACGCCGGGATTGCCATCCATCAGCGTGCGGTCTTGCTCGTGTCTCGTCTGGCGCTGCGGCTGCTCTCCGCAGGTGAACTGCAGGCTGCGGTCGCCCACGAAATTGGCCACGAGTACTTCTGGCTGGAATACGAACGGACAGACGTGTCGCCTGCAAACCGCCAAGCGATCGAGTTGAAGTGCGATGGCATAGCAGCGTTGACTCTCCTCGGGCTCAGCCTGGATGTCTCACGTTTGAATTCAGCAATGAACAAGATCATCAAATTCAACCGATCGATCGGGACTGCGACGGACGAAGCCGGTTATCCTACGCTTCGTGAGCGAGACATCTTTGTTCGCAGTCTCCTGAGAATGGTCCACCGAGAGTGAGCGCATATCGCTTCTGCCGCACGGACGACATCGGGCTTCTCGTCGACGCGCTGAATCGCTGCTGGGCTCCGTACTTTCCCGAGCAGCCGCAGATGACCGCGGCTCTGTTCAAGCGATCGATCCGCGATCTTCAGATCTGGTGCAGCAGCTGCATGGTCGCCTTCGCCGGGTCCGATCCGATCGGCGTGCTGATCGGCGCGAAGCGACCTCACGCCACCCTCATCCACAAGATCGCCGTCCATCCTGATCATTTGCGACAGGGTCATGGCCGGCATTTGCTGACGTCACTCAGCTCGAAGCTCGCGATTCTGGGGCCGCCGCGAATCGCCGCCGAAGTCCCCGAACCGTTCGCGCATGCCTCAGAGCTGTTTCGCGCGAGCGGATATGTCCAGGAAGCGGTGCTGACGGATTACGAGTTGCAGATCGACGAGAACGACGCAGGGACCCGCCCCCAGCGAGCGCCGCAAAGCGGCCCGAGTCGAATGGGGTTCGTGATTCCGGTCACCGTCGACGATCTCGCGGCGAATGGTCTGCTCGGAGAAAGTTATCCACAGACCTGCTGGGCGCGATCGGTGGAAACGGTCACAGCGCGGAAAGGCGAGATCGCCGGACTCGCCGTTGCCACTGACGAACAAATCGAGGCCTACATTCTTTACGCGAAGCGCGATGAGGACGGAGAGGCCGAGATTGTGTCACTGCGCGCCTTTGTGGACGACGGTGGTGGCCGTCTAGACCAGTTGCTGTCGCAGCTTCGCTCGCAAGTCACCCACTCATGGTTTTTTCCCAAAGTCCACGCGGCGGAGATCTCGAACCAATTACTCCACACCCTTGGCTTTCGACCAGTGGGCACGCATCTCGTCTACGCAGCGAGAGCGCGGTCCGCCTAGTCGCTGTTGAATTCAGCGCATTGGAATCTCATTGACGGGCACAGCTTGGGTAGTTCATACTCCGCCAGGTTTATTGATGAGCTTACGGTGCTCACTTATCAGCGGAGGAGTGTGCGTATGAAAGTATGGAGAATTCTGGTGCTCGCCCTTGTGCCTATCGGGGTGACGGCAGCGAGCGCTCAGGATGCAGTCAAGGTGGATCCCGATCACTACAAAGTGATTCTCGATAACCCGAGCGTCCGAGTTCTGAAGATCAGCTACGCCCCTGGCGCGACGAGTAAGGTGCACCAGCACCCGGACGCCATCGTGATTCCGCTGACAGAGTCAAAAGCCCGGTTCGCGCTGCCCGACGGCAAATCGGAAGACAGCACGCTGGCCAGCGAATCGGCGATGTACTCGCCCGCCGGGACGCACACGCCGACCAACGTTGGGACCAAGGCGATGGAGGCCGTGCTGGTTGAGTTCAAGACCGCAGCGCCAGGCAAAGCGGCGCTCCCGACTTCGCGCGCCGGAATGGACGTCAAGGTGCTCGCGGAAGGCCCGCGTGCAACGGCGTATCGATCGACGGCATCCGCCACCTTCGCCGAACCAGCAGGCACGACGCACGAGTTCGATCAAGTCGTCATCGCACTCGCCCCGAGTACACAGATGTCACTCGCCATCGATGGCAAACCTGCGAAAACGACCTGGGCTCGGGGCGACGTCCAGTTCATCGGCCGCGGAGTAAAGCACGAAGCAAAGAACACGGGCGGGAAGCCGGTGGACATGATCATCGTGGCGATCAAGTAACACCGCATAAGCCAGACCAGTGAGCGGAAGTTGTGTCTCGTTTCAAACACAACTTCCGCTCATTCTTCCGCGGGCGCACTTGTTCCGGAACAGGCGCAATTCTTGCGCCGCACCTGTGTTCTCCCGCACGTTCTCTCTGCCACGATTCTCTGATCGTTCTCCGACGAATTGACCTACCCTGTCAACCCGTCGCGCTACTGTTCCGGCATGGAGCCAATCTCAATAACGCCCTGCGACAACGGTACCCTTGCTGCCCTGTCAGACGATGAACTCGTTGAACGGGTTAAAGATCTCGCATCGTGCGAACGGCGTGCGTCGGTGGCGCTCATCCGGTCGCTGGTGGAATTCGATGCGCGCAGACTCTATCTGCGTGAAGGCTGTTCCTCACTGTTCACTTACTGCACTCAAGTGCTCCACTTGTCAGAAGGATCGGCGTACAACCGCATCGAAACCGCGCGGGCAGCGCGGCGTTACCCAAGCGTGCTCGAGGCTCTCGAGCGGGGTGACGTGACGCTTACGGCGGTGCGCCTGCTTGCGCCGTATTTGACGGCTGCAAATCACGAGGAAGTGCTGCGGGCTGCACGCCATAACAGCAAACAGCAGATTCAGGAACTGATTGCGTCAATGAATCCTCGACCGGCGGTTGCGACAATCGTCCGTCAGGTGGGCGTCGTGACTCCCCTCGCACCGGAACGCTACCAGCTGCAGGTGACGCTGACACGGGAGACGTACGAAAAACTACGGCGCGCGCAGACGCTTACTCGGCACGCAGTCCCGAATGCAAATATCGGCTCGATCCTCGATCGTGCACTGACGCTGCTGATCGACCGTCTCGAGCGCCGCAGGTTTGCGCATGCGGCTTCACCGCGACCGAACGCCGACGAGGATACGGCGTCGGCACGCCACATACCGGCGGCTGTCAAGCGGGCGGTGTGGCAGCGCGACGAGGGACGCTGCGCGTTTGTTGGGCGCATCGGCCGTTGCCGCGAGACGGCGTTCCTTGAGTTTCACCATGTCGCGCCCTACGCGGCCGGAGGGGCAGCGACAGCGGACAATATCCAGCTCCGCTGCCGTGCGCACAACCAATATGAGGCGCATGTGTTCTTCGGCGATACGTTCGTCCGCGAGCGGCAGCCGGCGTGGATAGAGTGTCCTTCCTCTCTCACAGCTCCTTGATCCGGATATTCCGGAACTCCACGTGAGCGCCGTGGCCGAGGAAGCCGATGTGCCCCTTGGTGTTCGCGATGCCGCGCGATCCTTCCGGCGCATTCAGGTTGCGGTGCTTCGCCAGGACCGCCTCGTCCTTCACGTCGTCCAGATTCGCATCGACAATCGTCGTACCGTTGAGGACGACCGTGATTCGCCGTCCGTTTGCCGTAATCTCCTCTGCGTTCCATTCGCCGACCGGCTTCAGGAAACCGCGCCTGGCAGCAAACATCTGGTACACGGAGCCGTGATATTGCGCCGGCTGCAGCTTGGTGTACTGCGAGCCGCTGTCGTCCAGCACCTGAATCTCCATGCCGACATATGCCGCATCACCTTCAAGCGGCGCGCGGATACCGACACCGTTGTTTGCGTTTTCCGTGAGCTTGACCTCGAAGCGCAAGACGAAGTCCGAGTATTCCTTTTCGGTGAAGAGATTGCCACCGTCTTCCTTCGTCGTGAAGAGGACGCCGTTCTCGATCTGATATCCCTTCCCGGACTTATTGGGTGCTCCATTGCGGGTGCCGTACACCCAGCCGGTGAGATCCTTGCCGTTGAAGAGCGTTGTAAATCCCGGCTCCGGCGGCTGTGCCTGCGGCAGGGCGGTCATCGCCGTCGTTGCGAGGCAACCCACCAGCATGAGCGGGTGTCGTGATCTCATTCGTACCGTTCCTCCTTTCGAACCCTGCGACTCCGTCGGCATGATATCAACACATCTCCTTCGCGGTTCTGGCGCAAGGGATGCGCCGCCGGTGGAACTTAGACACACAGGGAGTTTCAACCGGCGAAGGGATCGAACTGACGCCTGGTTACGGATCTGCAACGGCCCCCACCAACTTGTCGCCTGTGCGGCAGTGCGAGACACGATCCTCTCGGCGTGGCGTTTCGAATGCCTGGATCGGGCTTTGCGCGCGCCGGTTCGTCGTCCGCGCGCGTGTGCCTAATCCAAAGGTGAACTATGCAAATCCGTGAATGTCTTGGTGCGATGCTGTTTGCGTTATGTCCCGTGCGGAGGTGAGCCAGGTCTCCGACTGCGTTCGGTATCTCAATGTCGCGGTCACCGGTGGACTTGAATGTACGCCCTACGTGTTCGAGGGCCAAGAGATCAACATCTCGTTTCTCTTCACAGCAGATCGGCGGCGGCGCGTTCAACTGTGGATGTACGAGGGGCAGTCGGCTGAGGACGCAGAGCAGGCAGTCGCGCGGGTACTCGCGTACCTGGAACGCATCGCCGGTGGTGTCACGGTCCGGACACGGCCGGACATGAGTGTCACACCGACCGCAGTAATGAAGATGTTGAGCGTTGCACCACCACAGGCCAACGGCATCGCTCAGGTCGAGATCGTAACCGCCTCTGGGCCGCAGCCAGAAGTGCGGTTCGCCAAAGTCGGCCATCATCAATTTGGATACATGGTGATGTTGTTCGCCGACGCACGCGACAGTCGCTGACGGTTGGCTTATTCCGCTGGGCTATGGTTCATCGAATGGAGGGGCGGGCGGCGTCTCCCCGTCGTCGCCGTTGGACACGGGAAGCCCCTCGATGATCTCTCGGGCTCGGCTGGCATCAGAGGCAGCAACAACCACGGTGTACTTGGACAGTTCGACGGCGCGAGTTTCGAGGTAGCGCAGGGTTCCATCAGGGCCAAACGGACGGGCGCCGCGCGCGACTACGATGCCCGCTTCTTCGAGTTCCCCGATGACCAGCTCGACTTCGTGCGCAAAGCGGCTCCGGTAAACAACCTCCGTGATCAGCGGCTCGTCTGTCTCCGTTAGCCTGACGCGGACCGCCTCCGGGAAGGGTTCCCCGCAGCTTTCGCAGGCATCCTCGGGTCCGTCGGCGTAGATGCCCCGCCCGCACTTCCAGCAATAGTCGACCGGCGCGGGAGGATCCGGCAGCCCACGACGGCGAAGTTCGGCACGGATGATCCGTTCCCCCTCCAAGGTGAACTCTGACAGGCGTTCACCTGCTTCGACCAGGTCCTCGTCCGATTTCTCGCGCCAGATCTGTTCGGGGTCCATCGCGGTCGTCACAAGGTAAGCGATTTCGATTGTCGCGGACAAGCCACGAAGGTTGCTTTAACGTCGCGTCCGCGACGCGACGGGGACGGCGTTCACCTCATTCCGCGCGCAACGCGACCGTGGGCTCGACCCGCGTGGCGCGGTGTGCAGGCAGCCAGCTCGCCAGAATCGCAATGGCGGCAAGTCCGCTCAGTCCGACCAGCAGCGTGGTCGCGTCCCACGGTTGCAGCCCGTATAAGAGTGTCCCGGCTGCCTGTCCCCCCGCGACGGCAAGCCCGCTTCCCACGAACAGACCAATAACCAGCAGTACACAAGCCTCGCGCAACACCAGGCTCAACACGGCGCGCCGGTCCGCGCCGAGCGCCATGCGAATTCCAATCTCGATCGTACGGCGCGCCACCAGGTACGACATCACACCGTAAAGGCCGATCGTTGCGATGAAGGCCGCTAGCGCGCCGAAGAAGCCGGACAGGGACGCCATGAGCCGTTCGCTCAGCAGCGACTCTCGCACGACTTGATCCATCGTCGAGAATTGAAAAGCGATGATCGGATTCTCTTCACGAATGGCTTGAGCCAGGGCAGCCCTGGCCGCGATTGGCGAAAGCGTCGTATGGAGAATCGCCTGCAAGGACGGGTCAGGTGTCGTGTCCTGGCCGGCGTGCAAGTAGACCAGCGGCGTCATCGGTTCGCGAAGATCGGTGTATTTCGAATTCTTGACAACCCCGACAATCTGATAGGTAGGCCGCGACTCGCCGGCTGGCGTTTCAATTTGAAAACTTTGCGAGAGGGGATCTCTACCCGCAAGGAATGTGTTCGCAAACAGCTCGTTAACGATTGCCACCTTCGTCGACTGCGCCGTGTCGGACGTCGAGAACTCGCGTCCGACGACGAGTGCCGTTCCCATCGTTTTGAAATAGTCCGTGCCGACGCTGTTGACGTTCACCATTTGCTGCAGGGCGGTGCCGCCGACGATGATGTGGTTGTTCCACACGCTGCCACTAACGGGCAGGATGGCGGCCTGAGATGCGCTCGTCACGCCTGGTAACGCGGCGAACCGTTCGACGAGCCGACTGTACAACTCAGCCCGTCGTTCCATCGGGATGTCCGCCCGCCGAAAGTCCATATTCACCACGAGCAGACCATCCTTCCGAAATCCTGGATCAAGTGTGGTGAGATTCCGAAGACTTCCTCCGAACAGAAGGCCGCCGACCACGAGCACCAGCGACAACGCAACCTGGACGATGACGAGTGCGCGACGGACGGTGAATCCTTCCCGCGGCTCTGTGTTGCCTCGGCCACTCGATCTGATCGTGACGCTTGCTCGCGCGGCTGTCGATCGAATCGCCGGCGCGAGCCCAAAAAGCAAACATGCGGAAGTCGCAATTGCAGCGGTGAACGCAAGGACGCGCCAGTCAAGCGAGACGTCTACGAATAAGGGACTCCCGTCGGTGCTCAGAAATGCAACCAGCGCGCCGCTCAGCCACACAGCCAGCACAACGCCGGCAACCGCACCGGCAAACGCAATCAGGAAACTTTCGGCCAGCATCTGCCGCACGATCCGGGCGCGCGATGCGCCGATCGCGAGCCGCACCGCGACCTCCCGTTCCCGTGCGGTGGCGCGAGCGAGCATCAGGTTCGCGAGGTTGGCGCACGCGATGAGGAGCACAAGACCGGTTGCGCCAAGAAGCAGCCACAGTGGCGTCTCATATGTGCGCCGCAGAGCTGACACGCCCCCTCGCGCCGGAAACGCGGTGAGACGAAATTCGAGATAGTTTTTGGCGTCCTCGGCCCCGTACCGTGACGGCAGTGTTGCCTGAAAGATTCCAGGTGAGATCGCGGAGAGCTGTGCGTTCGCGCGCTCTTCAGTCCACCCTGGCTTCAAGCGACCGAACGCGCTCAGGAACCAGCCGTCTCGCTGATCCAGTGCGCTCTGGGCGCCAAGCAGAATAGGCTCCGCGCAGATCGGCAGCGCGACGTCGAACGCGCGACCGACGTCGACTCCGAAGAATTCGCGCGCGGTGACGCCAATGATGTCGAATCGATGACCGTCAAGGACAATTGTATGGCCAACCGCGGATGGATCTGCCGCGAACTCCCGCCGCCAGAAACTGTCGCTCAGCACTGCGCCAGGCGCAACGCAACCGCGAGTATCATCGGCGTTAGACAGCACACGGCCAACCTGCGCTCGAACGCCCAACGTGTCGAAGAAGCTTCCGCTGACCCAGATCCCCTGCGCACGTCGGATTTCACCCCCGTCGGCCAGATCCCATCGGGTCGGTGACCACGCCATGACGGAGGAGAATCCCTGCTGCTCGCCCCTGATGTGTTCCCAGAGCGCATTCGTGAGCCTTGGATATCTGCTCGTGAATCGCCCCGTCCGACCGTGGCCATGATCATCGACCCGAATCTCAACCAGTCGTTCAGGCTCGGCAACTGGCAGAGGGCGGAGTTTCACGACATCGAGCAGGTGAAAGATGGCCGAGTTCGCCCCGGTCCCGAGTGCCAGGGTCACAATCGCAATCACGGCAAACAAGGGATTCCGTCGGAGGAGCCGCGCCCCGTATCGCAGGTCCTGCCAGACGCTCTCGACGAACGTGATCGTGTTCATCTCGTAGATCTCCTCGCGAATTCTCGTCACGTTCCCCAATTTCCGGTGAGCCGCGCGCACCGCCTCGTCGCGAGTCATCCCGCGCGCGATGTTGTCGTCGATTTCGATTCCGAGGTAGGCCTCGAGCTCGCGCGTTCGTTCCTCGTCCCAGTACCGACGACGGAAGAAACGCAACCAGGACATGAGCCCCTCACTTCGCCGGACGCAGGACCCGGTTGATTGCCCGAACCAACTGATCCCAGCGATTCGTCTGATCGATGAGTTGCGCTCGGCCGCGCGGCGTCAACCGGTAATATCTGGCGCGCCGGTTGTTTTCGGACGTTCCCCAGAACGACGCAATCCACCCGCGATCCTCGAGACGGTGGAGCGCTGGATAGAGCGAGCCGTGTTCGACCTGCAACACGTCGTCTGATTGCCGTTCGATCGTGTACGCGATGGTGTGACCGTGAGCCGGTCCAAGCACAAGCGTTTGAAGGATCAACAGATCGAGCGTGCCTTGCAGCAACTCTCCCTGCAGTGGTGCGGCTCCCCGTTTTGGCATTGAACGCGCTCGAAGCTCCCATAGATAATCTACCAGAACGCATCGAGGATCAAGTAGCAGAAGCTCGTTTCACCTAAAAATGAGGGACGAGTGTCGGGTTGATAAGCGATGGGAGTCCCGCTCGCAAACGTTACCAATAGAACGGCCGTGTCCCCAGCCGTCCGCGCGGTCCGTACACAGGTAACGGCTGACTAAGTTCGTAGGCTCCAAGATCCGGCGCTCGACCTGCGAACCCGTCGTTGACGTTGGGGATCGTCATGCCGGCATCGACCGCCTTACTGCCGGCCTTCAATCTGAAATTCAAATCGGCGGCCTCGTATGGCTTGCCGTAGTTGCCGGCGTTCGGCGGCGGGTTCGGCGGTTCAAGGCTTTCGAAGATGTCGTAGTCGATCTCGACACCGTGAGTCTCCTGCCCGGTGGCCGCTCCCAATTCCGCAAGTGTCTTGAACCGCTGCGGCTGCGGCTGCGCGTAGTCAGCAAGCGCGGGCGGCTTCGCACCAATCCACGTGTAGTTCTGTTCGACTCCCTTATTCGGACGGAATCCATCGTAGTCGTAAGTTGAGTAGGTGGTCGGCCCGCCCAGCGATGCGATGCCACTCTGTCGATCCGTTCCGAGAAACAGATTGTTCGCGAAGTGCGCGTTCGACACCTGCTGATTCGTGCTGTTCTCGGCGACGATCGTGTTGTGATAGACGATCACACCCGCGGGATTGCTGAACTTCAGTGCGACTGGCGCGTTGTAGACGACGTTGCGGATGTAGTACGCGGGACCACCGAAAATCGGCTGCGCGCTGAGGGCGGTGTGCGCGGCGTTGATGCCGCGGTTGCGCATGACCCGGATGTTGTGGGCGCCGCCGTCGCCTTCGATGAAGTCGTCGCCGGTGACGTAGATGTCATTGTTGTAAATGTCGATGGCCACCGCCCAGTCCTTGCGCCCGGGATCGGGAATGCCATGCGTCGAAATCGTGATGCCGTCATGAAAGAACGCCACGGCGTTGTGCGCGATCGTGTGGCCTGATCCGTATACCTTGATCGCGTAGTAGCTGTTGATCGGATGCGCGCCATACACGCCGGGATTCGCCCAGCCGAGCGTGCGGTAGTGATCGTCGCGGCCGATAAATACGTTGTCGGCGATATAAAAGCCCGTCGATCCGGCAAACTGAGTTTCAATTCCAATCCCGACGCTCTCAAATCGGCAGTTCTTGACCGCAAGCCCCACCGCGCCCGCGACGTCTTTGACGCCGGCCCAGAGCGCCACTTCGGCGTTGCGAAAGGTGATGCCTTCGAAGATGTGATGGGCGGAGCCCATCACATCGAAAAGCCGGAACGCGCCGTCACCATCGAAGACCACTTCGCCGTCACCCGCCGATTTGATGACGATCGGTTTCTCGGCGGTGCCTTTCGCCGTCAGCAAATAGGTGCCATCGAACGTCAGCCCGTACGGATCGACGTAGTTGTGCCGATCGCCCTTGTACAAGCCCGCATGGACGAGAAACGTGTCGCCAGGCTCCGCCTTGTGGAGCGCGACGACATTCCAGTCTCCGGTGCCGGCATACCCGTTGTACGCGGCCATCAGGCCGGTGACGTTCGGGTTCTCCTTCGGCCGATTCGCCGGCCACGTCAGGGGATAGACATGAATCGTGCGGCCGCCGGCCGCGGCCTTCGGCTCCGCGCGCGTGCGCACCTTCACGTTCTGGACCCGCGTTCCCGACACGCCGTCTGGATCTTTCATCGTCAAACGAACCTCGTATTCCGTATCCGGTTGAAGGTCGAGAATGCTGCCCGCAAAACGGTCGGGGACCGTGTAAGGCGCGCGCATGATCCGTTCGCCGCCGATGCGAAGCAGCGGCATGGCTTCCTTCCACGCCGTCTGGCCCGCGACGCGGTAGCTGACCTCGACAGTCGCATTGCGATTCTCATCCCCGGTGATGTCCCACTCGAAGCCGAGACAGATCAGCGTGGCGGGTTCGATCACGAATTGGCCCGGAGTCACGCCGTCCGCTGCGCGAACGGCGGGCGTGATCGTTGCCAGCGCGAGCGCGATAAGAATCGTTTTCATCGAAGTTCTCCTGTGCCAAGCTCGCGTCGGTCGAGTGCGATCGTCTGGCGAACGGATTCTAGCTTGGCTGATGGCGTCGGACGGCTGTCATTGTTTCGCTCAGCGTGAGTCACGCGATAAGCTGAATTCATGTCAGACACAATCGTTGTCATCACCGGCGCAAGCGGAGGAATTGGCGCGTCCGTGGCGGAGCTGGTGAGCCGGCAGGGGATGTCGGTGGCGCTCGCTGCGCGACGCAAGGACGCGCTCGACGCGGTTGCGGCCAAGTGTGGCAGCCGCGCGTTGGCAGTTGTCGCGGACGTGAGCGTGCGCGCGAACGTGCGGCGGATCGTCGACGAGACCCTGTCGCGCTTTGGTCGAATCGACGTCTGGATCAATAACGCCGGCATCGGAATCACGCGACCACCATCGCAGCTGACCGATGAGGATATCGACGCCATGATCCAGGCAAACGTAAAGTCCGCGCTCTACGGCATGCAGGAAGTGCTGCCGCATTTCAAGGAACGGAACGGCGGCCACATCATCAACGTCTCCTCGATGCTCGGTCGCATTCCGTTCGCGACGATCCGATCTGCGTACAGCGGCGCGAAGCATTTTCTCAACGCGCTCACGGCGATGTTCCGCGAGGAGCTCCGGGAATCACACCCCGGCATTCAAGTCTCTCTCGTGTCGCCGGGCGTGGTCCGGACGGACTTCGGCCTCAACGCGATGCATGGCGGCCCCGACTCGCGCCAGTTTCCTGGTTCGCAGAGTGCCGAGGAGGTCGCGGCCGTGATTGCGCGGGTGATCGCGACGCGCGCTCCTGACGTCTACACGCTGCCAGGCGCGCGCGAGCGGGTTGCTGCGTATTACGCGTCGCTCGGCGTGGACTATTCGTGACGCATAGCCGTAAGCGGGTCGATCCTTGACGCGCGGAGCGCTGGAATCAAGCCGGCGAACAGCGCAGACACGAGCAGCGCTCCGATCCCGATCGCGAACGCCGTCGGATCGCTCGGCGCGATCTGATACAGGAGCGAACGCACGTACTCCGATCCGAGCAGCGCCAGCGGCACGCCGATCGCCAGACCGACCGCAATGATGGCGATCACCTGACGAAGGACCATCCAGACGATCCGGCCGCTGGCCGCCCCGAGCGTGATGCGAATGCCGATCTCATTGGTGCGGCGAGTCACCAAGAACGACATAGTGCCGTATACGCCGATGCACGCGATGATCAGCGCAAGCGCTGCGAACGCCAGACACAACCGTGCCAGTGTGACTTGCGTGCTGATCTCCTGATCCATGTGGGTGGCTTGCGATTTCAGATCGTAAATCGCCAGGCGCGAATCAATCTGCCGAATGGTCTGCCGCACGACGGGGGCGAAGCGCGAGCGACGCCAGGATCAGCGAGGTGAAGGCCTTATGGTGCCACATTGAACGGAGGCCGTAACGAGCGTCTTGCAACAGACGCTCCAACCACAACCAGCCCAGCGCCGCGCGAGCGTCTTCAGCGGCGAGGGTCAAATTGCCAAGCTCGTTCGGTTCGGCAAATTGTCGGAGCGACTCGAGTTCCCCTTCGATATCGCGATCTTCCGTACGACGTGCCGAAGGGATCAGAAGCGCATCGCCGAGACCGGTGCGTAGCGCTCAGCGAACGTGGCGGTGTAAGCTACGTGTTTCAACGTGAAAACGTACCACGACATCGTCGGTGACGGAGGATCCAGGGTCCTCGAGCAAGTCGTCGAGCAGCGCGCCCGGATTACCGACGGGCTCGCCGGCGTCCGACACCTGGTGGCCGTAGGCTCTGGCAAGGGCGGTGTCGGGAAGAGCACGTTGACCTTTCAGCTCGCGAGCGTCCTCCGGGCCCGAGGACTTCGGATCGCGATTCTTGACGCGGACTTCAATGGTCCCTCGCAGGCGCGCATGGCGGGCGTCCAGAATGCGGTGTTCGTCCCCGGCCGCACAAAGGTTGCGCTCCCGCGAACCGGCAACGGGATTGGCGTGTTCTCAATCGGCTCGCTGATTCCCGAATCCGAGGCGCTCGCGTTCGAGAGCACCGCGCGCGGCGAGTCGCACACGTGGCGCGCCACTAGAGAGTTCGCTCTGCTCGGAGAAATTCTCGCGTCGTTTGAATGGGGACAACTCGATCTGCTCATGTTCGATCTGCCGCCCGGCGCTGAACGGACCGTTCAGTACGCTGACCTTCTCGGGCCGCGTGCCTCATTTCTCCTCGTGACGATCCCTTCAGAAGTGTCGCGTGGTGTCGTCGCGCGTTCCGTGGCAGCTTTGTCGACCGGCGCCCATCGTGTGCTCGGGTACGTCGAAAACATGAGCGGCTATTACTGCCATGACTGCGGCGCGATCAGGCCGCTGTTTGAGTCCTCGGAACCGACGAAACTTGGGATTCCTTGCCTCGGCACTGTCCCCTTCGATCCCGAGCTGGCACGATACTGCGATCGAGGAACACCTTTCACCCCATTGGCTGAAACGCCCGTTGGGCGCGCGCTGGACGATGTGGCCCGGCAACTTTTGGATACTCTGGGCAGGGAGTCCTCTCGATGAAATTCCTTTGCATCCCTTGCGATACACCGATGAAGCTCCAAACCGTTGCTCCGCCTGAGCGCGGTTCGCTGTCGATCGTCTACTCGTGCCCCGACTGCGGCTACGAGATGGCGATGCTCACCAACGCGTACGAAACACAGGTGGTTCAGTCGCTCGGAGTTCGAATCGGCCCCGCCGAAGCTTCAGCGGACGCGTCTAAATCCTCTGGATGCCCGTTCGCAGGGATGATCCCCGGAGAAGACACACGATCGCGCCCCGACGAGCCAGTCCCCGTCCGCTGGACCGCCGCCGCCGAAGCGCGACTCGCAAACATTCCGGAGTTCGTGCGACCGATGGCGAAGACCGGCATCGAGAGGTTCGCCAGAGAGAATGGCGCGGCCGAAGTGGACGAGAACATGCTCGATAGGGCTCGCGAGTTCTTCGGGATGTAACGTGGAAGCGAACCGGTTCGCTAGACCCTACGTCATCTCCTGGAATCTCACCTACCGCTGTAATCTGGCGTGCGAGCACTGCTATCTCGACGCCGGAGGCACGCCTCTCGTCGCCACGGAAAACTTCGCCGATCGCAGCGAGCTCGGCACCGAAGAATGCTTCCGCGTGATCGACGAGATCGCGGCGTTCGCGCCTGAATGCGTCACGATTCTTACGGGCGGCGAGCCGCTCTTGCGCCGCGACATTCTCGACATCGTGAAGCGCGCAGCGGAGCGGGGTCTCTGGGTCGTCGTCGGCACCAACGGCGTCAAGATCAGTGAGAACGTAGCGCGGCGGCTCGCGGATGCTGGAGCACGGGGACTGTCTCTTTCCCTCGATGCGCTCGATCCCGATCGTCACGATCGTTTCAGGAGAGTGCGCGGCGCCTGGCGAAACACCGTCGAGGGAGCGGAGATCCTCAATCGTACCGGCCTTCCCTTCATCGTCCAGACGACCGCCGGCTCGCACAATGCTGGTGAGCTAGAAGCGGTCGCCGATTTCGTGCACGATCGCCTCGCCGCCAAGGTTTGGAATCTGTATTTCCTGGTGCCGACAGGACGTGGGCAGTTCGTCTCCGACATCACGCCCACGCAGTACGATGACGTTCTCGCCTCGCTCTACCGAATTCAACAGAAGTACAACCGCCGGATGCTGGTGAACGCGAAGTGCGCTCCGCATTACATCAAGACCGTGCTGGAGAATCAGACCGAGGTCGTCGCGGCAGATGGCGAATCGACGGAGTGGCCGGGTCAGTCCCCGATCAGGACCTACTCCGGCGGCGCGGGCGGGTGTCCGGCGGGAACGCACTACATGGGGATCCGTCCGAACGGTGACGTCACACCATGCCCGTATCTACCGGTCTTCGCAGGAACGCTTCGCAAGTCGACTCTGGCGGACTTATGGACCTCGTCGACGCTGTTCACCGATATTCGCCATCGCTCTTCGCTCGGTGGTCGATGTGGGAAATGCGAGATGAACGCGCACTGCGGCGGATGCCGTGCTCGCGCGTTCGGAATGACCGGCGATCTGATGGCGGAGGATCCGCTGTGCACTCACACACCAGGCAGATTCGTCGGCTCGCCTTTGCTTACGATTCAGAGCCCGGCGGCACCTCGCACCATTCAGTACGGGCTGGACGCGCCCGCAACGATCGCATGGGACGATGCGGCGGCAGAACGTATGAAGAAGATCCCTGCGTTCGTGCGGGGAATGGTGATCAAGGCAGTAGAAGAATCCTGCCGCAAGAACGGCATCGCGCGGGTCACTCCAGAGGAGCTGGAAAAGATCCGCGCGCGGATGCCGACTCCGAAGATCTTCGGCGCCGCCGGAAGCTCCTAGTTCAGACGCAGGCTACAGAACCGGCCGTCCGGCCGTCGGACTAGTAACGCGCGCCTCGTGCGTCGTCAGCGCCAGGTCGAGTTTGTCTGAATCCCGTGTCCGGCCCGATATCAGAATGGCCGCGCGGCTTCCACCAGGTGAACCAGGTGTGTCCGTGTGCCTTTCCGCGACGTTGTTGCCAGACGAAGTATGGAACCCAGAGCACTACAAACAGCGCGATCGCGAGCACGACTGCAGTCCAGAATCCCATGGCTCAGCCTCCTGCCATGGGGCCTCAGGATGCAAACCATGGACCTTCGCTTAACGGAACGGGTCGGGTGCGCTCTGCTCCTGAACCTTTTCGTCCATCCACTTTTTGAACTCGTCCGCGCTTACAACGGTGACGAAGCCGCGCATCTTGGCGTGTCCTAAACCGCAGAGCTGCGCGCATGCGATCTCATACTGGAACTCTGCGTTCCCCGTCCGCGTGCGCATGTCCGCCGTCGTGACATTTGGAACAAACCAGATAGGAATCGTAAGACCCGGGACAGCGTCCTGTTTCACGCGAAACTCTGGTACGCCGAAGCTGTGGATGACGTCCTTACTTCTGAGCCGCACGATGACGGGCTTGTCCACCGGCAGATAGAGCTGATTGAGCGTCGTGACGTCGTCTTTCGCTGCAGGATCGTCACGATCGATCGCCAACGGGTTCGACTGCAGATCGAGCAACTTGATGTCCGTCTTGCCGAATTTTCCGTCGGGTCCGGCATAGTGGACGTTCCATGCGAACTGCTCGCCGGTGACTTCGACAACCAGTGCTTCGCTCTCGGCCGGCGCGTGATCGACCCGCGCCGCCCAGAGCGGGATCGAGAAGCCGACCAGAAGAACCGCTTCGACGACCGCGACGGCGATCTCGGCATAGTTCGATGCATGCGATCTCACGCCGGTATAGTTCGCGACCGGTTGTCGCGATTTGCGGAAACGTAGCAGGCAGTAAAGGAAGAACCCTCCCCAGCCCACAAACAGGACGAACATGAAGATGTGGATCCAGCCGATCAGGCTGTCAATCTGATACCCGTTAGCGGCGGCCAGCGCCGGCAGTCCGAGCCACTCAGTCATGATGGTCGCGACCCTCTTTGGAGCTCCGACCATTCGAGGTCGAGCTCGATATCAGCGTTCTCCTTCGCGCGCTTCCGGAGATAGAGAAAGAAGTAGGCGAAGGCTCCCTGCACCACGAGTAAGACACCCAGCATCGCCAGGACGCCGAGCTTCGCGCCGTCGATCAACGACGATTCCTGCGCGCCGAAGCACATCGGACAGGCCAGCACGCTCGCACCGCCTCCGATTATTGCGGTAACGGCCGTCGCGGCTGCGGTTTCGAGCCAGCGTATCCGTGACGCGGCACGTCCTGCCGCGCCGCAGCTCGACTTGTCCGCCGTAGCGCGAAGCGCGAAGGTGGAAGAGCGGAGGCAGGTCATCGTAATGACCTCGTCTTTCGCAAGAACCAGGAGTCGTAAACGACGAGGCCGGCCGACACTGCAAAAGATAGGATCGCTGCGAGGAGAACAGGAATCCCACCTGCGCGCCCGTACTGGCCGAGGCACCACACGCCGAAGATCACCGCGAGGAGCGCGGAGAGCATGATCAACGTGGCGTGGACAGACCTGAGGTTCATTGATGGTGAATATAAAAGCCGTCGGCGTGCGTGAGCGCGGGAAGCGCCAACAGCGCCGCAAAAAAGACAGCCGTTAACGCAAGCACCGCGTAGATCAGCTTCTTCTCGGAGATCAGGTGCATGAAGTAGCACGCGACCAGTGATCCCTTGATGGTGGCAACAAGGAGCGCCACGCTCACGGCGATCGGCACCGGAAGGTGGTAGCGGGAGACCGCTACCGTCACGATGGTCAGCACCATCAGCGCGACGAACACGGTGATGTATATCCTGACGTGTTTGTCGATGTCAGCTGCGTGATCAGTCGTCGTCGATGCCTGCATAAGCCCTACAGAAGATAAAGAGTCGGGAACAGGAAGATCCAGACCAGATCCACGAAGTGCCAGAACAGACCCGAATGCTCGACCCTGTTGGCGAACCACTCGGGGTTTGTTTTCCACAGCTTTGCGCCAGGACCCCAGAAGTACGCATTCACCGCCATGCCGCCCATGACGTGAAGCATGTGCAGGCCGGTCAGCGTGAAATAGATGGCGAGGAAGTTGTTCGTACTCGGAAACAGCCCGGTCTCGAACTTATGGCTGTACTCGAAATACTTGACGACGAGGAAGACTCCACCAAGCAGGATAGTCCCCCCCATGTACATCCGGAACGTGCCGAAGCGGTTCCGCTTCAAGGACGCCCACGCCATCACCATCGTGACCGATGACGTGATCAGCACGATTGTGTTGAACGTGGCGAGCGGAACGTTCAGGATCGTGTCCCCTCGTGGCCACACCGTGGCGCCGGTTCGGATCAGGATGTAACTCGCGAAGAGGGCTCCAAACAGCATCACTTCGGAGGCCAGAAAGAGCCAGATCCCGATCTTGCCGTTGGTAAGACCCGTGTCGCGGCGAATCTCTACTGTGTACGGAATCTCCATGTGGCCTTATGCCTCGTACTGCGGCGAAAAGTCCTTGGCGGCGCCAGGGACGCTGTACTCATAAGGTCCGCGATACGCCTGCGGAACGTGGGCGAAATTACCGTGTGGTGGCGGTGAAGGAGCCGACCACTCGATGGTCGTCGCGTCCCACGGGTTATCGGTCGTCTTCTCCCCCTTGAAGATGCTGTAGAAGAAGTTGAAGATGAACGGAAGCTGGAAGAGCGCGAGGGTCCAGGCACCCCACGACGAAACGACGTTCAGGTGCAGCACCGGCTGCGCGAATTGATACCCCTGCCCACCGTCGAAGAGTCGTCTTGAGACGCCGTGCATCCCGACGATGAACATCGGCATGAAGACGACGTTCATGCAGATGAACGAGCCGACGAAATGGATCACGCCGAGCATCTCGTTCATCTTCCGCCCGGTAGCTTTCGGGAACCAGTAGTAGATTCCGGCGAAGAGCGCAAAGATCGTCCCCGGTGCGACGACGTAATGGAAGTGGGCGATGACGTAGTATGTGTCGTGCAGCGGAATGTCCGCGACGTTCAGGCCGAGCGGAAGTCCGGTCAGACCGCCAATGCCGAACATCGGGAGAAACCCGAGCGCGAACAGCATAGGCGTGTTAAAGCGAATCGATCCACCCCACAGCGAAATCACCAGCGCCGTCAGGATCACGACTGACGGGATCGAGATGATCATCGTCGTCGTCTGGAAGAACGCGGCCATCGCCGTGCCCATGCCGGTCATGAACATGTGATGCGCCCACACGATGAACGACATGAAGCCGAGGAAGACGAGCGAATAGACCATCGAACGATAGCCCCAGAGCGGCTTCCGCGTGTTGTTGGCGATGATCTCGGCCACGATTCCCATCGCCGGAAGAATCAGGACGTAGACCTCGGGATGCGCCAGGAACCAGAAGAGGTGCTGCCACAGCAGCGGGTTGCCTCCGCCGGCGTGCTGAAGAACCTGGCCACTGACGACGAGCCCGCTCGGCAGGAAGAAGCTCGTGCCGGCGACGCGATCCATCAGCTGCATGACCCCCGCGGCTTCCAGTGGTGGGAATGCAAGAAGCAGGAGAAATGCCGTCACAAACTGCGCCCAGACAAAGAAGGGGAACCGCATGAAGGTCAGTCCCTTGGCGCGCAGCTGAATTATCGTCGCGATGAAATTGATCGCGCCGAGCAGTGACGAAGTGATCAAGAAGATCATTCCGATCAGCCACATTGTCTGACCGGTGCCGGCGATCACAGAGAGGGGTGCGTAGGAGGTCCACCCGGACTGCGCCGCCCCGCCGGGAACGAAGAAGCTGACCAGCATGGTCACGCCGCCGAGGAAGAATGACCAGTAGCTAAACATGTTGAGCTTCGGAAAGGCCATGTCCGGGGCGCCGATTTGGAGGGGAACCACGAAGTTCCCGAATCCTCCAACTGCAAGAGGAACCACGCCGAGGAACACCATGATGGTCCCGTGCATCGCGCCGAGCTCGTTGTAGAACTCGGGGAGCATCGCGCCGCCCGGCATGCGTGCCTCACCAAACAGCGCGCCGATGAGTGGCAGCGGTTCGCCCGGATAGGCGAGCTGCCAGCGCATGAGCATCATCAAACAGAATCCGAAGAACAGGAACAGGAGACCCGTTATCCCGTACTGGATGCCGATGACCTTGTGGTCGGTCGAGAAGACGTAATGGCGCCAGAACCCGAGTTCCTCGTGATGCGCCTCGTGTACAACGTGAGCGCCGGGTGTGGCGACAGCTGTCGGCTCACTCATTGCGACTATCCTCCAGTCGCTCTCGCTACTTCGCGGGGACGGCGAATTTGAAGTTCTGTGACTTTGTCTCGTTGGCGCCCACCGTGACGGTGGCCGTCTGAGTTCCGAGCCGCTCGTGCCAGGCGCTGATCTCGTAAGTCCCGGGGTCGAGACCGGAGATCGTGAACTTCCCGTCCGTGCTCGTGACTGAGTAGAACGGATTGCTGAAGACGCCCAAGTACGCGCTCATCCAGGGGTGGACATCGCACTTGATGTGGAAGATCGCCTCTGGCTTGGTAAAGGTTGTCGTCACTTCCTTGACCGAAGCCGTCATCCCTTTGTTGAATGTCGGGTTGAGGTTCGACAGCGTATGGATATTGTGGAGGATGCCGTCAGAGTTGAGGATCTTGTACGGCTGACCGACCATGATCCCCATGACGTGCGGCTTGTACTGGCACCCGTTCTGATCGATAACGACGGGAGTCGTCGGAGCCGGATACGTCTTCCCCGCGGGGAGTCCCTTCGATACCCAGACCATGATGTTGGCCATGGTGTTGCCGTTGCCAAGGACGAGGGTCTCGGCCGGCACCGGTCCACTGTGCTTCTTGGCGCACGCGGGGTCGGCATCCATCGTCAGCGGCTTGAGCGCGGGCGGTTTTCCGTCGAAAGTAACCGTACCGTTAACGGTCGAGGCGCCATACGCGACGCCCGGCCAAATTGACAACGCAACCAGTCCAGCCACGAAACACAACGCGTTCCCAGTCCAGCGCATCCTTGGCTCCTTGATCAATAGTTATCGCAAACTCGTCTCCTCACCGTCTTCCCGAACGATCGTTGAATGGGGCGACTATATACACCTGTCCCGATCCGCGCAACCCCTCTCAATAGTCCATTATGCGGCTCGCAGCGAGAATTTCGTACTCGTTCGAGCCGCATCACGGGCTAGGCGCGCCAAGGGCGCGCCCACCGGAGCGGAGCGGGGCGTTTGGGGGGCCCCGCGAGCGCCCGCCTTCGCGGTCGCGGTGAGTGGCGACGCGACCGACTACGGCGAGGTCTCGCCGTAGCGCTTCGCGCGGAGGCGGAAAAGGCGCAGGGGTCCGCGGGGGCGGAGCCCCTGCTCTATTTTGGACTCGCAGCAACCGCAACTGGCCGGAACAGATCCGCCGTTCACCGAACGAGGCAACCGCGCGTCTCGACGCTCCGTAAAGTAAGAGGTGCGGATATACTAATGAATCCGCGAAAGTCGATTTTCCCCATCAGTCCTCGACTACTCATTGTGTGCTGGTGAACTTTGCCGAATCTCAAGGACGACCTTGCTTCGTTGCGCATTGATCAGACGGCGCGCGCTGGCCGCAGCCGGCGCGGCCTGTGGATCACGGTACTCATCGCGTTGATCGTCATGGCGGTTGCCGGATGGGCATGGTCGACCCGCGTTGATGCCGTTGCTGTGAAGACGACAGCGGTGAAGGCTGAATCCGGTGGTCCCGCAGCCGGCGCGGTGCTGAATGCATCGGGGTACGTAACGGCACGGCGCCGCGCGACCGTCTCGTCGAAGGTCACGGGCAAAGTACTCGAAGTGTTTGTCGAGGAAGGCAGGGCCGTCCGCAAAGGCCAAGTGCTCGCACGACTCGACGACTCGCAGGTGCGCGCGTCGCTTGCCGTTGGCGAGGCGCAGCTCGAGACGTCTCGCCGTGGCGCGGCCGAGGACGAAGCACGGTTGCGTGAGGCGGAGCTGACACTCGGTCGCCGCGAACAGCTGGTCAAGGAACAAGTGATCAGCAAGTCCGAGCTCGATGCTGCGCGCGCGGAAGTTGAGTCGCTGAAAGCGCGCATTGCGGTCGCGAACCAGCAGATTCGTGTCGCCGAAAGCGTCGTCAGTCAGCGGCGCACCGACCTGGCGGACATGGAAGTGCGTGCGCCCTTCGACGGCGTGGCGATTACGAAGGACGCACAGCCGGGCGAAATGATTTCCCCGGTCTCGGCCGGCGGCGGGTTCACGCGCACCGGCGTCGCAACGATCGTCGACATGTCCTCGCTCGAGATCGAAGTCGACGTGAACGAGAGCTACATCAACCGTGTTCATGCCGGCATGCCGGTCGAAGCGGTGCTCGATGCATATCCTGACTGGCGAATTCCCGCCCATGTGATCGCGACCATTCCGTCGGCCGATCGACAGAAGGCAACGGTCAAGGTCCGGATCGGATTCGAGCAGCTCGAGCCGCGAATCCTCCCCGATATGGGCGTAAAGGTTTCGTTCCTGAACGAGAAACCGGCGGCTGCAGCGGCGGCGCGGCCGCGGCTCACGGTGCCGAAAGCCGCAATTCGTTCGGCCGACGGCAAGACGATCGTGTTCGTGATGCACGACGATCGCGTGGAGCGGCGCGCGGTCAGCGTCGGCTCGACGATTGGTGATTCGACGGAAGTTCTCTCTGGAGTCAGCGCGGGCGATCGAGTGGTCGTCGACGGCCCGCAAACGTTGAAGGACGGCGACAAGGTCAAGGTGCAATGATGACGACTTCTCTGGTCACGGTTCGCGATCTCCACAAGGTGTTTCAGCGCGGCGGTCAACGCATCGATGTCCTCCAGGGCGTGAATCTCGACATCCCGGACGGAGATTTCCTCGCATTGATGGGCCCGTCAGGCTCGGGCAAGACGACGCTGCTGAATCTGATGGGCGGCCTCGATACGCCGACTGAAGGTTCCATCACGGTTGGCGGCGATCGGATCGACAAGTTGTCCGGCGCTCGCCTTTCGGCGTGGCGCGCGCGGCATATCGGGTTCGTCTTTCAGTTGTACAACCTGCTGCCGGTGCTCACCGCCGCCCGGAACGTCGAACTTCCGCTGCTGCTAACCAAATTATCGAAAGCCGAGCGGCGCAAGCGCGTGCAAGTGGCGCTGTCGGTGGTCGGACTCGCCGAGCGCATGCACCACTATCCGCGGCAACTCTCGGGCGGCCAGGAACAGCGGGTCGGCATCGCGCGCGCAATTGTCACCGACCCGACGCTGTTGCTGTGCGACGAGCCAACCGGCGACCTCGATCGGAAATCCGGCGACGAGATCCTGGATCTGCTCCAGGCACTCAATCGCGAGCAGGGAAAAACCATCGTCATGGTGACGCACGACCCGCACGCCGCGGCTCGCGCGAAACGAACACTGCATCTCGACAAGGGCATCCTCGTGACACAGGCGGAGGCAGTCGCATGAGATTCCTTCCAATCGTCTGGCGCAACCTGCTGCGGAGAAAGTTCCGCACATTCTTCACCATGGGCGCAATCTTCTTTGCGTTCCTGCTCTTCGGCGTGCTGATGGCGATCAAGTCTGCCTTCGGCATGGGCGTCGAGATGGCTGGACAGGGGCGTCTGATGGTGATCGACAAAGTGTCGATCATCAATCCGTTGCCGGCGTCGTACGAACAACAGATCAGGCAAGTAGAGGGCGTCACCGACACCGCGCACGCCAATTGGTTCGGCGGGTACTACCAGGACGTGCGCAATCAGTTCGCGACGTTCGCCACCGACCCGGAAAGCTGGCTGCGCATCTATACCAAGGAGTACGAGCTCCCCGACGAACAAAAGAAGGCATGGATTGCCGATCGGACGGGAATCATCGTGGGCGCCGATACGGCGAAGAAGTACGGGTGGAGTGTCGGGCAGCGCATACCGATTCAGGGCACGATTTACCGGCGGCCGGATGGCGGGCCCTGGGAGTTCACGATTGACGGCATCTACGACTCGAAACTCAAAGGAGCCGACAAGACGCAGGTGCTCTTCAACTACCAGTACCTCAGGGAAACAATTCCTGAGAACAGCGGGTTCCGCGATCGTTATAACTGGTACGTTTTCACGATCTCGGATCCTGATCGTGCCCCGGAAATCGCCGCCAAGGTCGACGCGATGTTCGCGAACTCGCCGAACGAGACAAAGACGAACACCGAAAAGGCGTTCGTCTCTGACTGGGCCAACCAGGTCGGCGACATCGGCAAGATCATGATCTGGATTGTCGCGATGGCGATGTTCACGATCCTGCTCGTGGCCGGCAACACCATGGCGCAGGCGATCCGCGAGCGGACAAACGAACTCGCCGTCCTCAAAACGCTTGGCTTCGGGGAAGGGCGGATCCTCAGTCTCGTCCTGCTCGAATCGATCTTCATCGCACTCGTTGGTGGCGGACTGGGACTGGCGCTCTCGTACACGTTGATCACCGTCGTCGGCGATCCGACGCACGGGCTGCTGCCGCAGTTCTATTTCCCGACGGCGCAAATCCTCGTCGGAGTGCTGCTCGTCCTTGGGCTTGGCCTGGCATCCGGCTTCCTGCCGGCGTGGCAGGCCAGCCGGTTGCGCATCGTTGACGCGCTCAGGAGGAACTAGTGCTCTCGCAAATCATTGCTGTCACCGGCGTCAATATCCGTTCGATTCCCGCGCGGCTTGGGTCGTCCACTGTCGCGGTGATCGGGATCGCGGGAGTGGTCCTCGTGTTCGTTGCGGTTTTGTCGATCGCCGAAGGCGTCAATGCCACGATGAAAGCCTCTGGAGATCCGAATCTCGTTCTCATCCTGCGCGCCGGGAGCGATACGGAAATGACGAGCGGATTCGGCGGCGATGCCGTCCGCATCATCCAGGATGCGCCGGGAATCGCCCGAGACTCGTCGGGCGCACCAATGACGTCCCCCGAGTTGTTCGTGGTCGTCGACCATCCATTGAAGCGGTCGGGAAGCGCCGCGAACGTCCCGCTTCGCGGCGTCTCTCCGGAAGCGTTCCAGGTGCACAACAAGCTCAAGATCATCGACGGACGCAACATTGAGTTTGGCAAGAACGAAATCATCGCCGGTCGCGCCGCCGCGCAGCAGTTCGTGAACCTCAATGTCGGCACAACGCTGAAGTGGGGCGAGAGCACCTGGACGCTGGTCGGAATCTTCGACGATGGCGGCTCGGTGTCCGAATCCGAGTTGTGGTGCGACGTTAAGGTCCTGCAGCCGGCGTATCGCCGGGGGAATAGCTATCAGTCGGTGTATGCGCGGCTCACATCGCCAGATTCCTATCAGCAATTGAAGGATTCGCTCACATCAAATCCGCAGCTCACCGTGACGCCGATGCGAGCGGCTGATTATTACGGCAGCCAGACCGAGGTCCTGCAAGGGATCATCCGGACCATCGGAGGAATCATTGCGGTGCTCATGGGAGTGGGCGCCGTCTTTGGCGCCGTGATTACGATGTATACAGCCGTCGCGAGCAGGACACGGGAGATTGCAACGCTCAGGGCTCTGGGATTCGGCAGTATCCCCGTCGTCTTCTCGGTGATCGCCGAGTCAATTTTGCTCGGTATCGTAGGCGGCGTGATCGGCGGTGCGATCGCCTGGCTTGCATTCGATGGCTATCAGACTGCCACGATGAATTTTCAGTCGTTCAGCCAAATCGCATTTTCATTCGCGGTGACGCCACAGCTTCTCCTGACAGCGCTCGTGATCTCTCTGATCATGGGAACGGCCGGGGGTCTTCTTCCCGCAATTCGGGCCGCAACTCTACCGGTTGTCACAGCACTTCGAGAACTCTGATCGAACCGGCCCGGCGTCCGAGCCGGGCCGGTTTTTTCATCCGTAGCGAATCCCGACAACCAGCGACGGCGCGAAGTACGTTTCCAAGGCACGCTGGCGGGAACCGACCTCGACTGCATTCGCCAACCTCGTGCGTTTCCCTCGTGTCTAACCGATTCTATTTCCTGAGTTTAGAACCTTCTATCGTGCGCGCTTCCCGCCAAGGATCGGGCGAAACTTTCGATCGGTACACGTGTTGCTCTCATAGCCCACACTGACAACAGATAGTCGTTTGCAGTCTCGGGGGGCACCATGCGCATCGATGACGTGCTTCAGCGGATCCAGGGGGAATACGTAGAAATGCCCGGACTTCGACTGACACCTGCGCAAGCCCAGCGTCTTTGGGGATTGGAGCGCGACGTTTGCGACGCGCTGCTTGGCGCACTCGTGGACGCTAAGTTCCTGGCGCAGACACGTGACGGCGCTTATGTCCGGCTGGAAGGAGCTACAGCCAGTCCGATAACGAAAGTTCATCACGGCCACAAATTGGCCGTGGCGTGAGTTGCACCCACCAGTGCCGGTATGGGCTGACTACCTGCCTCGTCAGCCGAAGACGCCGGCTCATATCCTCGCTCCCGGGCGGCTGCCGCCCGCGGCCAGGTTTGTCGAAGGTTGAAGGCTTCGGTCTTCAGCCTTCGACATCACATCTTCTTCTGGATCGTCGGGGTCCCCTGCAGCCCGACTAGCTCACGTCGTTCCGCTCGCGCTTCGTCGCTCGCTCCACTACGTTCGCGACAGTGCGGCGAGAACCTCGTCGTTCTTTGGCAATTCGGGTATTTCGTACACCTTTGACCAGGCGATGCGGCCGTTCTTGTCGACGACGAAGATCGCCCGCTCCGAAAACCCTTCCTTCTCTCTGAACACACCGTACTTTTTCGCGACGTCTCCATGCGGATGGAAGTCGCTGAGGAGATCGTACGAAATCGTGTCGAGCGTCTTCGCCCATGCTGCCTTCGCCGGCTGCGCGTCGATGCTGATACCGAGTACTGCGGCTCCGGCCTTCTCAAACGCGCCGAGATCCGATTCGTAGCCGCGCATCTGGTTTGCGCAGACGGGTGTGAACGCGAGCGGATGAAACGCGAGCACGACGTTCTTCTTGCCGCGAAAATCAGAGAGCTTCACCGTGCCACCCTTGTGACTACGAAGCTCGAAATCGGGCGCCTCTTGACCGACAGTCAGCATGATTGTCCCTTCCGTGTCTGCTTTCTCACTGCTCGCGGGCCCCTAGCGAAGCGTATCAATAGCCGTGATGCGCGCAATGCGCCACGTGCCGTCTGCCTTGGTCATCACCAGCGCATATTCCCGCGCGTCGAGAGACTCTTCCCCGGTGGAGATATTTCGACGCGCGAAACTGGCCGTCAACAACACGTCGGCGGTCTCGCTGCCGGGAACCATTTCAATCGTGATGTCCTCGAGATCCATGCGAAAGGCGGCTGTGCGCGGCTGCAACCGCGCCACCATTCCCACGAGCGTCTCGCGGCCTTTGATTGGTGCGGCTCCCTCGCCAAGCTCTACGAGCGCGTCTTCCGTGAAGTAGCCGCCGATCTGCGCCGCGTGGAGCGCAACGCCGGCGCCATCCTTTGTACTGGTGTTCACCTCGGTGCGCAGTGAATCGAGCCGGGAACGAATCTCACGTTCATCCGGGGTCTCCCGGGTACGCCACGCGAACACACCCGCTCCCACGAGCACAACCAGGACGGCCGCCCACACGGCGTATCGTCGCGTCAAAAAATCACCCTGCCCAGGATTCGGGAGACGTCGACTCGGCCAAAATCATGGTCTGCCGCGCGCATCCCGCGATTGTCGCCGATGACGAAGTATTCGCGCGGCGTCAACGTGACTTCCGGCACGTCCCATCCGCGACGATTCTTGACGTACGGTTCGTTCAACGGCGCCCCGTTGATGTAAACCTGCCCGTGCTCGATTGCGAGGTGTTCACCCGGCAAGCCGATGATGCGCTTGACGTAAATCACGTGCGGACCGGCGAGCTTGATGCCGACGATGTCGCCGCGTTCGGGCTTACGGTATCGATATGCGAGGCGATTCACAAGATTGAGCGATCCGGACTGATACGTCGGCTCCATGCTGATGCCTTCGGCACGGATCGGAAGCAGGACCCATTTGAAGATGATGAAACTCAAGGTGGCGAGAACGATGATGCGCACTGAAGTGCGCCTCGGATCGCTGCCGAAGACGAGACGACGAATCACACGGGCGCTACTCAATGTCCAATGATCAATGTCTACTGATCAATGTGCATTAAATCATGCATTAAACATTGAACAGTAAACATTGATCATTACTGTTTTCGCGAATACGCGGCGTATGCGTCGCTTCCCTGCGCGACCGGGATGTAAATGGTCGAGGGTCCGGTGGTCGCCGACGTATAAACCGGAAACTCATGCCACTCGCCAACGCGCCGCAGCGTCCCGGCATCGACCGACTTGGGCGGGGCGCTGCTGTACCAGCGCTGATTGTTGAATTCCACGTAGACGCCATTCGCTGGAGGTCGACCGACGCGCTTCCCGCGGGGGGCCGTTAATCGCCCGCCGGTCGCGATGCCACCGGACTCTGGCAACGATGCCGGTGCTTGGGTCTCGACACTTGGCGTCTGCGACGGCGATTCGCTGACGATGCCGGAGGTCTCGACGAATGGCGGACCGGCCGCCTGAAGCCGCGGGGCCGCACTGAACGCGCTCGGTATTTCCACTCCAAGCGAGGGCACAGAACTTCCAGTGGTCCCGACGAGATCGCCTGAACGACGCCGTTCATACGGCCGCATCAGCCCGCCGGCAATCGGCACGAAGACGATGCTGTATGGCTCGATCGTCGTGCGCGTGTACAGCGGTACGCCGCGGAAGAAGCCGCTCAACACCATCTCGTTGGGAAGAAAGTGAATCGAAGGTCCCGCAGGGTAATAGCTGTTCCCGGCAAAGATTACCGGATCATTCGTGACATACCAGGACTCGTTCTCTGCCGTGATTGTCGGCGGCGCGCTGGACTGCAGTCTGATTTGCGCCACCGCAAACGACGTTGCGGCAAGGCTGAGAATGACGAGGAGGACAAACCGTGCTGTTCTTCGCATGACACCCCCTCCGCTCTTTCAATGTTCAATGCTCAATGTTCAATGTTCAATGTCAATCGAACGCTCCGTTGAGCATTGAACATTGATCATTGAGCATTACGACGATAGCTTCTTTTTCCAGTACCTCGCCAGACCCTGCCACGAGTAGTCGAGCCTGCCTGCGCGATTGTATTGCTCGGCTTGCTGTTCGCCAACCGTCCTTTTCAGGTCGAGCATTGCCTCATTCACGAATGCCTGCACCCGCCCCTGCTCGTCGAGGGAGCCGTCTGCGAGGATTCGGCGGATAATACCGTTCCAGGTCTGAAGGCGGGCAAACATTTCCTGGAAGTGGACGCGGGCCCCGTGGAACGGTCCGAAATGCGTCAGGAACAGCGTGTCCGGATCCCATGACAGGATTCGATCCTCACTAGTACGCCAGGCGTCTAAATCGATGTCGGGCGGAGGCGTCGGCGGCATGATGTAGTTGCCATTGCCGCGGCGGATGCCGGCGGTGTCGCCCACGAACGCGACCCGGCTCGAAGTATCGAAGTACGACACATGATGCGAGGCATGACCCGGGGTATACGCGACGAGTAAATCGCGACCGCCCGCGACAATGTGCTCGTCTCCCTTGAGGATCTTGACGCGACCGGCGGGAACCGGCACGAAGTCTCCCCAGAGGCGATCCATGTCGGCGCCGTAGAGACGGCCGGCACTCGCCAGGAGCTTTGACGGATCGATCATGTGCGGCGCGCCCCGCTCGTGCACGAAGACTTCGATTGCGGGGTTCTCGCGAACGAGCGTCCCGGTAACGCCGGCATGATCGAGATGAATGTGGGTCAGCAGAATCTGGCGAACGTCGCCGATGGCGATCCCCTTTCGCCGCAGTGCCGCCTTCAGATTGTCCCGCGTCGTCGATGGACCCGGATCGATGAGCGCGACACCGGAGGCACCGTGAAGGATCGCGGTCGCGATGATTTCGGGCGCCCCGAGAAAATTGAGGTCAACATAGTCAAGTCCGGCTGCCAGCGTCTGCATGACTGAAGCCTGATCTTATATCCCGGCTCGTGGGTTCTGTCTCGGTCGCCATCTGCGCCCGAGGGCGCCTGCTGGTAAAATCAGGGTAATCATGGCCGGAACTGACCGCCGGACCGACAGCGAGATACTGGAGCGGACCAAACAGGAGACGAAGAAGCCCGATCTCTATAAGGTCGTGCTCCTGAACGACGATTACACGACGATGGACTTCGTTGTTGAAGTCCTGGAAACGATTTTCCACAAGCAGCCGGCTGAAGCGTTTCGCATCATGATGATGGTGCACACGCAAGGTAAGGGGCTCTGCGGCCTGTATCCGTTCGAGGTCGCGGAAACGAAGGTGGAGGCGGTTGTTGAGTGCGCCCGTGCGCACGGGTATCCATTACGTGCTGCAATGGAACCGGAATAAAGGGAAAAGGGAAAGTTGTTTAGCCAAGCTTTAGAAATCGTTTTGACCGTTGCGTATCGCGAGGCGACGGCGCGGCGTCACACGCATTTGACGCTCGAGCATCTGCTGTACGCGCTCGCGCACGATCAGGACGGCGAACGCATCCTCGCGGCCTGCGGTGCGGACCTTCCGCAGCTGCGCCGTGATCTCGATAAATACCTGAAGGAATCTGTCGAGCAGTTCAGCCGGGGCCAGCAGAAGGAGCCCGAGCAGACGCTCGCGTTTCGGCGCGTGCTGCAAACGGCGGTGCTTCACGTGCAGAGCGCCGGGCGTCAGGAAGTCCAGTCGGGCGACGTCCTGGCGGCGACGCTGCAGCAGAACAAATCGTATGCGGCGCAGCTGCTCGCCGGCCAGGGCATCACGCGGCTTGATGTGCTCGAGTACATCACTCACGGCATCAGCAAAGTGCCGTCGAGCGGCGGGAGCTCCGGACCGGATCACAGCGGCGACGAGGCCGAGGCGGGGCAAGGGGAACGCGGCGGCGCCACGGCACGCGATCCGCTCGCGGCGTACGCGCTGAACCTGACCGATCGCGCGCGTGCTGGTGAGTTGGACCCGTTGATTGGGCGCACCGAAGAACTGCAGCGCACGATCGAGATCCTCTGCCGGCGCCGCAAGAACAATCCGGTCTTCGTCGGCGACGCTGGCGTCGGCAAGACCGCGCTCGCGGAAGGGCTCGCGACCCGGTTGCTCAGTGAAGACGTACCGGACCTGCTCGAAGGAGCGGAGGTGTTCTCGCTCGACACGGGCGCGCTGCTCGCGGGCACACGCTTCCGCGGCGATTTCGAGGAGCGTTTCAAGGCGGTCATCAACTCGCTGGCGAAGCGGCCGATGCCGATCCTGTTCATCGATGAAATCCATTCGACAGTAGGCGCCGGCGCGACGACCGGCGGCACGATGGATCTCGCCACGCTCATCAAGCCAATCCTCACAGCCGGCCAGCTCCGCGTTGTCGGATCGACGACGCATGAGGAGTTCAAGCACATCGAAAAAGATCGGGCGCTGGCCAGGCGGCTTCAGAAGATCACGATCGACGAGCCGTCAATTCCGGAGACGATGAAGATCCTCCAGGGACTGCGGTCGCGATATGAAGGCCATCACCGCGTGCACTACAGCGACGACGCGCTGGAAGCGGCGGCAAAACTGGCCGCCCGGCACCTGCGCGATTACAAGCTGCCCGACAGCGCGATCGATCTGATGGATGAAGTCGGTGCGAAGATGCGTCTCAAAGCCAGCGCGGCCCGCGGCACACACGTTGACCTTCCGCCGATTTCCGAGATTGGCGTCGAGCACATGGAGGAAGTGGTCGCACGCATGGCGCGGATTCCCGCCAAGCAGGCATCCTCCTCCGATAAAGATCGGCTGAAGGGTCTCGAAGAATCACTCGGACGCGTCGTCTTTGGACAACTGGAGGCGGTACGAACCGTTGCGCGCGCAATCAAGCGATCGCGCGCCGGTCTCGGTCAACCGGATCGGCCGGCGGGATGTTTTCTGTTCACGGGCCCAACTGGTGTCGGCAAAACAGAGCTCGCCAAACAGCTCGCGCTGCATCTCGGCAACGAGTTCATGCGGTACGACATGAGCGAGTACATGGAGAAGCACGCCGTCGCGCGGTTGATCGGCGCGCCCCCCGGGTATGTCGGCTTCGAACAGGGCGGCTTGCTCGTCGACGCGGTTCGCCAGCATCCGTATGCCGTGCTGCTGCTCGACGAAATCGAGAAGGCGCATCCCGACATCTTCAACATCCTGTTGCAGGTCATGGATCACGCGACACTGACCGACAACAACGGCCGCAAGGCCGATTTCCGGCAGGTTGTCGTCATCATGACCTCGAACGCGGGGTCACGAGAGCTCAGTAACGCCAGCATCGGCTTCTGGGAGTCTGGTGCGTCCGCCCGCGCCGTCGACAGCCGTCAGAAAGCGGCGCAGCAGCGATCGAAGCAGGCGATTGAAAAGGTCTTCAGTCCGGAGTTTCGCAACCGGCTCGATGCAATCGTGTCATTCGATCCATTGACGCCCGCGGTGATGGAAACGATCGTCGAGAAGTTCGTGCTGCAGCTCGAAGCGCAGCTGGCAGAACGCCGCATCGCGATCACGCTCGAACCCGCGGCGCGGGCGTGGCTTGCTGAAAAAGGCTACGACCCTGTGTATGGCGCGCGCCCGCTCGCGCGAGTCATTCAGACTGAAGTGCGCGATCCGCTGACCGACGAAATCCTGTTTGGTAAACTCGAGCACGGCGGAACGGTGACGATCGATCTGGTCGACAGTCACCTCGCCTTCGCGTTCGACGAAACCGGGAAGTCGCACTGACACCACGAGAGCATTGTGAGCACAAAAGAACAGGACATTCCGGTCAAGGTTGTCGATAGACGATGGTGGGCGCGGGGCGAAGACGCCAGCACCACATCGCCAGCCGAACGTTCGACCAAGCCCACCTACGTAGAGGAACTCGAGCGCCAGCTCGCGGAGAAGGACAAGACCGCGCAGGAGTACATCGCCAAGTATCGTCAGGCGGCGAGCGAATTCGAAGAGTCGCGGCTACGACTGCGCCGCGAGATTGCGAAAGATATCGAACGAGCACGCCGCGAGGTGATCTCTGATCTTCTCGAGGTCCTCGACAACCTGGATCGTGCACTCGACGCCGCCGGCAAAACGGCTGCCCCCGACGCGCTACGCCAGGGCGTAGAGATGGTGCATCGTCAGTTCCTGTCGAAGCTCGAATCGCTCGGCGTCAAACGGATCAACAGCGAGGGCGCACACTTTGATCCGGTGAAGCATGAGGCGGTGAGCACGGTGCCGGCAGCAAAGCCGGAAGACGATGGTCGAATCGTCGGGGTCATTCGGCACGGTTATACGATTGGTGACGATGTGTTGCGTCCCGCCTCGGTGGCGGTTGCAAAAGCGTAAGTACCCGCTGCTCGCTCTTCGCTGCTCGCTGCTCGTCTTCAGAGCGTCAAGCGAGTAGCCAGTAGCGAGAAGCGAGGAGCGACAAACCCATGCCTTTGTTCGAATACGAATGCCGGGACTGCGGCAAACCTTTCGAGGCGTTCGTTACCACGGATCGGACGGCGGCGTGTCCTGCATGTGAAGGCACAAACCTGCGAAAGCTCCTTTCTCGTCTCGGGATGGTAGGCGTGGCATCGTCCTCTGCCAAATCCGAGGGATGTGCGATGCCTTCCTCACCCATGTGCGGCGGAGGCCGATGCGGCTGCGCCGAGTGACGACAACCCTGCGCGTTTCACCACTCACGCTTTTCTTTTTCGCCGGACTCTTCACGCTCGCCCCCCTCGCGGCTGAATCTGACCAGTCGAGCGGCATCCGCGGATTCACCAGCGCCCACGTTGCGGCAGAGCGCGAGCGTGAACAGCGCCTTCAATCTTTACCCTCGCCCGACAATCTTCGCGAGTACATGCGGACGATCACCACCGAGCCGCATCACGCTGGAAGCGCGGGTAGCCGGAAAGTTGCCGAGTACATCCTCGGCAAGTTCAAGTCGTGGGGCCTGAACGCGAGCATCGAACAGTTCGAAGCGCTGATGCCCTACCCGACCGAGCGCGTCGTCGAGCTTGTCGAGCCGGAAAAATATGTGGCAGCACTGAAGGAGCCGGTCGTCCCCGACGATCCAGACTCCGGCGATGCCGGACAGCTTCCAACGTTCAATGCGTACTCCGCTGACGGTGACGTCACGGCCAATCTCGTCTACGTAAACTACGGCACACCTGAAGACTACGAACAGCTGGCGAAGCTCGGCATCGACGTCAAAGGCAGCATTGTCATCGCGCGGTACGGACGGAGTTGGCGTGGGATCAAACCGAAGGTGGCCGCCGAACATGGCGCGGTTGGCTGCATCATTTATTCGGATCCACGCGACGACGGGTTCTTTCAAGGCGACGTGTACGAAAAGGGCGCCTGGCGTCCTGGACCTGGCGTGCAACGCGGCAGTGTCATGGACATGCCGCTCTATCCTGGCGATCCGCTCTCGCCCGGATGGGCATCGGAGTCTGGCAGTCGGCGGCTCGATCGGAACGCTGCTGTCACGTTGCTGAAAATTCCCGTGCTGCCCATCTCGTACGAGGATGCGCAGCCGCTGTTGAAAAGCCTCAAGGGGCCGGTAGCACCGGAAGCGTGGCGAGGCGCTCTGCCGCTGACGTATCACATCGGTCCTGGTCCCGCGAAGGTTCATCTCAAACTGACGTTCGAGTGGCAGGTTCGTCCGCTCTACAACGTGATCGCGCGGATTGATGGCGTGGCATTTCCGAATCAATGGATCATCGAGGGTAATCATCACGACGCCTGGGTCAACGGCGCATCCGATCCAACAAGCGGCAATGTGGTGTTGATGGAGACGGCGCGATCGCTTGGCGAGCTGGTGAAATCCGGTTGGCAGCCTCGCCGGACGATCGTGATCGCGTCGTGGGACGGCGAGGAGTGGGGACTCCTCGGATCAACCGAGTGGGCCGAGAAGCACCGCGATGAGCTGGCAAAAAACGCCGTCGTCTACATCAATAGCGACAGCACCGGAAAAGGCTGGCTGTCGATGGGCGGCTCGCATTCCCTTGGATCCTTTATCAACGGTGTCGCGCGCGACATTCAGGATCCACGAGGCAGCGGCGGCAGCGTGCTCGATGCCAAACGTGCGCGGCTGATCGACCAGGCGACCGACGATGCCGCACGCGCGAAGATCAAGGGGAGCCGGGATATCGCGATCGACGCCCTCGGATCTGGTTCCGATTACACGGCGTTTCTTGATTTTCTTCAGATCGCCTCCCTGGATCTCGGCTTTGCCGGCGACAGTAGCGGTGGTGTCTACCACTCTATCTACGACTCGTTCTACTGGTTCACGCACTTTTCCGATGGCGATTTCACGCACAGCGCTGCGCTGTCACGCGTCATCGGGACCGCGCTCCTGCGATTGGCTGACGCCGATGTGTTGCCGTTTGATTTCAAAGGAACAGCGACCGCGCTCGAAAACTACACCCAGGAGATTGCCGGAATGCCCGGTGTCGCCGGGAAAGTGGACGTCGGTCCGCTCCGTGCTTCGATTGCGAAACTCGCCTCGGCCGCCGACGCGTACGAGAAAGCGCTGGGCCGGCTCGATCGACTCGACAAGGATCGACAAGCGGACCTCGCGGCGCTGAATGAAGTGCTATATCGCACGGAGCGTGCGTTCCGCCATGAAGCCGGCCTCCCCAAGCGGGAGTGGTTCAAACACCTCGTGTATGCGCCAGGCCTTTACACCGGTTACGGCGTCAAGACTCTGCCAGGTATTCGCGAAGGAATCGAGCAGAAGCAGTGGGACGAGGCGCGATCGTTTGTGCCGATCGTGAGCAACGCGGTTAATGCGTTGACCGCGGATGTCGATCGAGCCACTGCTCTCTTGAAGAAGATCAATCGCTGACCATGTGTTTGACGTAACCACTCTGACTGACCGGCGAGTGTCGGACTACGCGCGGGTGGCACAGGCGGATTGGCTGCGCGAACGAGGACTCTTTGTCGCCGAGGGCCGGCTCGTGGTGCAGCGGCTCTTTCAGACCACGTTTACCATCCGGTCTGTCCTGATTACCCGAACCGCATACGACGCACTCGAGGACGTGCTCGACCCAGGCCGCTGTCCTATCTCCGTGTGCGATCAGGACACGATGAATACACTCGCCGGTTTCAACTTTCACCGCGGCTGCCTCGCGATCGCCGAACGTCCACCAGCAATCGAGCCAGCGACCCGCTTTCAATCCGCGCACCGGCTGCTGGCGCTGGAGGGGGTCGGCAATCCAGACAATGTGGGAGGCTTGTTTCGCGTCGCTGCCGCGTTTGGCGTGGACGGCATCCTGCTCGATGGCACGAGCGGCGATCCGTTTTATCGCAAGGCGATTCGGACCTCGATGGGCGCCGTATTCCGAGTCCCGTTTGCGCAAGCGGAAACGTGGCTGGACACGCTCGCCCGAATCCGGGACGCCGGTGCAGACGTTGTTGCGCTGACGCCGAATCCGTCAGCAACGAGTCTCCGGGACTATACGAGCGGCCGGTCGCCCGATCGACGAATGGTCCTGATGCTCGGAGCGGAAGGCCCGGGCCTGTCTCTCAAGGCACTCAGTGCAGCAACCGCCACGGTGCGGATCCCCATCGCGCATGACGTCGACTCTCTGAACGTCGTCGTCGCGGCCGGAATCGCTCTCACCGCGACGATTCAGGATTAGAGGATTCCAGGATTCGACGATTCAGGATTCGAGGATTCGAGGATTCGAGGATTCGAGGATTCGAGGATTCGAGGATTCGAGGATTCGAGGATTAATGATTCGAGGATTAGTGATTCGAGGATTAGTGATTCGCGATCAGTGATCAGTGATGAGTGATTCAGTCAGATCTCACCACTGAACGCCGGCTCCGATGCCGATCGATGACGTGCTGTCCGAGGCGCTTGCTCAGGAACAGCTTCGACTCGCCCGGGTCGTATGGATGCTGCACGAAGCGAACGAGGTCGAAATGCAGCTGCGCAAGGGTGCTGCGCATCTCGTAGAATCGGTTCTTGGTCTTGACGATGATCTCGTCGAAGCCGTTGGCAAGCGCCCAGACCTCCTGCTCCTCGGTGAGCGCTCGGAAGTGCCCCTGACCGCGCCAGTCGGAGCGGGTTCCGCCAATCCAGTGGTACAGAACGCGGCGGCCATCGAACTCCACGACATCTTCGAGCGACGCGACAAGATCAGCGAGCTTGGGATCGTGCTCGACGGCACGGAGCTCGTGCGCCACCTTGAAGGACACCGGCACGATCATGCCCGGATCGTCGGGCAGCGCCGCTTCCGCCATCAGAATCTGGTGATCGCGATCGTTGAGTCGCTGAATTACTTCGGATGCGGTCTTTTTTCGCGGGAAATCGAGGAAGAACTCCTCAATGTACTGGATTTCGAGCGCTCCCTGCTGGAGCCCGTACTGCTTGATCAGGTATTCCACGGACCTATTACTATACGTCGTTATTCCTGCAACGGCGTAGCCTCCTCGGCCGGCGATCCCGCCGCCAGCTGCTGCGCGAGGATCAATTCCCGAGCCGGACCGCGCAGACGCGGTAAGCCCGCGCCGAACAGCAGCCCGCCGGCCATGCAGATCGCTCCACCGAGTGCCACCGTCGCCGGCGCCCCGAGCGGCGCAGCGAGTGCCCCGGCGACGAGCGCGCCAACTGGCGCCATTCCCATGAACATCATCGAATAGACCGACATCACCCGGCCTCGCAGGCGGTTCGGAATCATCGATTGAATCAACGTGTTCGATGCCGCCATTTCAACCATCATGAAAAATCCGGCCGGGAGCAGCAGCAGTGCCGAGAGCCACAGCAGGCGCGAAAATGAAAATGCGATCAGGCTGATCCCGAAGCTGACCGCCGAGATCGCCACCCACCGGCCGAGGCCGCGAATGTGGCGGCGGAGGGTCAGCAGGGCCGCGCCCGCGAGAGCGCCAACACCGGACGCCGACATCAGCAGGCCGTACGCATTGGGCCCGCCGCCGAGCACGCTCGCTGCGATGACCGGCATCAGCACGCTGTACGGCATTCCCATCAGGCTCACCAGCCCCAGCAACAGCAGCAACGCGCGGACCGGCTTCGTGTTCCACGAATAGGCGAATCCCTCGACGATGCTTTCCCATGTGGAGACGTGGGCCTCGGGATGGGGCGTCGCGTGGACGCGCATCACGAGAAGCGCAGCAATTACCGCGATGTAGCTGAGCGCGTTCAACAGGAAACACCAGCCCTCGCCGAACCCCGCGACGATAAGGCCGGCTATCGCGGGACCAACGATCCGCGCGCCGTTCAGCATCGACGAATTCAGCGCAATCGCGTTGACAATGTCTTCACGGCTGACCGCCTCGGCGAGGAACGCCTGCCGCGTCGGGATATCGAAGGCATTCGCAATCCCGAGCAGCGTTGACAGAAAGAAAATGTGCCATTCGCGGACGACGCCGCCAAGCGTCAGCGCCGCCAGCACGAACGCCAGCACCATCATCGTGCTCTGCGTTGCAATCAGCACACGATGGCGATTCAGCCTGTCGGCGATGACGCCGCCAAGCGGCGCAAGGACGAAGACTGGAATCTGTCCGGCAAATCCGATCAGCCCGAGGAGAGCGGCCGACCCGGTCATCCGATAGATCAACCACGATTGCGCGACACTCTGCATCCAGGTGCCGATGAGAGAGATCAGTTGGCCGGCAACGAACAGGCGGTAATTGCGCGAGTGAAGTGCTCTCAGCGCGGGCGGAAATCGCATCTCCATCAAGCATGCCATGTCCTGAGTCACAATACCTTGATGGCGCTTCCCCCTGAATTTCAGCGCATGCTCGATGACATCGATGAGGCCGATCGGCGAGGCGCAGCAATCGCCGCGTCATGCAGCGACGAACAGTTTTACTGGCGTCCGCAAAACGGCGACGGTTGGAGCATCGCGCAATGCCTCGATCACCTCGGCGTCATGAACGTCGTCTATGGCACCGCGATTCGGGAGGGGATCGAGGCGGCGCGTCGACGCGGATCCACGCGCCATGAATCCGCGAAGCCCGGCTACCTTGGCGGGAAGTTCGTGCAGTCGATGGAGCCGCCGGTGACGCGTCGTTTGCGCGCGCCACGCAAGGGAACGCCAGCGCCGATGAAGGAGCGGCAGATCATCCTCGACGGCTATCGCGCCGGACACGATCTCACGCGTCAGGTGATCGCCGAGGCCGCAACGATCGATGCGAATCGTGCACGTTTCAAGAATCCATTCGTGCCGCTTATCCGATTCAGCATAGCGACCGGACTATTCGTGATCGCGGCGCACGATCGACGCCATCTGTGGCAGGCGGAACAGGTCACGCGAGCGCCAGGATTTCCCGGCGCCGTCACCCGCTAACGCCGCGCCACTTCTCGTTAACGCGCGCGTATAGCAACTGATCGCGCGGTTGCCCGTACTTGACGCTGCTCGATCGCAGAACCGCTTCGCGAACGTAGCCGGCTTTTTCCAGCACGCGACTCGAGCCCGCGTTGTCGGCAAACGGCAGGGCGAACAGGCGCAACATGTTCATCGACTCGAAGACGTGCGCGGTCATCAGCATGAGCGCTTCGGTCGCAATTCCTTTGCCCCAGTAGGCCTCGCCGAGCCAGTACCCTATTTCGGCCGAGTAACGCTCGACGTCGATTCCCGAAACGTATCCGATCGCCCCGATCGCCTGACTGTCGACCTCGATCGCAAGATTTGAGGGTTCCGGTGCAGACGTCGCTGCCTTCAAAAAAGCACTGGCATTCGCGCGGCTGTAGGGATTCGGAAATCGATCCCTCAGCTGCCGGGCCACGTTGATGTTGTTCGCGTGCCGGACGAGCGACTCCGCATCGTCCAGGCGCCAGAGGCGCAACGCGCAGCGCGTTCCTTGCAATTTCACACTTGCCCTCTATCGGGATCCGTTGTCCGGGATCTGTGATCCGATCAATCCGCATCCGGGCAGCCGGATGATCGGATCCCGCATCCCGGATACCCGGCAAGATTCAGCTGTCACAGCAGTCCCGGTCCATGTCGACGCAGCCACTTCTCGGCGTCGCGAAAGCCCGGACACACGTTTTCGACGAGACGCCAGAAGCGACGCGAATGATTCTGTTCCTTCAAATGCATCAGCTCGTGCAGAATGATGTAGTCGCTTACAGCCGCAGGCATCTGAATCAGCCGATAGTTCAGCGCGATCCTGCCAGTGCGCGAACAGGATCCCCAGCGCGATCGCTGATTGCGAATCGTAAATCCGGAGACGACAAGCTGGTGTTCAGCCGCCAATGCGTACAAGCGGCGGCCGATCTCTTCGCGCGCGAGCGCGCGCAAATCCGCCTCGATGTCACCGTGAATGCCCGCATCGGGTCGCGACAGCGCGACCGTGCGGTTCGCGTAGCGAATCGTGGTGCGGCCCTGCGCGTCCTGGCAGACGGTCAGGGTGACCATCTGGCCCCGCAGCATCATTGTCGCGCCATCGATCCATGACGGCGTGACGTGTGCCTCGAGGACGCGCGTCCTCTCCTGCTCGATCCATTTCGACTGCATTTGAAGGAATCGGGTACCCTCGGCGCGGGACCCGCCGCGCGGGATCGTGACGCGCACGCTCCCGTCGTGACGGACGCGGACGATATAGCGACGGGCACGCCGGATTCGGACGAACTCGATTGAAAACCCGGATCGAGCCGAATCGTTCGCCGGGGCGAGAAGAAACGGAAGCTCGAGCTGCACGCGAAGTGTTTGGCCATGATAACGCAGGAAATCGCAACTACCCATCAACTCCACACGCGTTGTTCTCGTCAAAGGCTCTGGCGGCATGTAGAAAACAATGGAAGAGGTTTGGTAATGGCTAAATCTGAATACGCCAGAGGGATAGCCGTCGTCGTGGCCGCAGTCTTGGTATCAGCTGCACCACTGGGGGCTCAGCGACGGGCAACGATCAGCTCGAACAGTGACTGGTGCGCCGAACAGAACTGGGGCGATGATCGGAAGGGCTTCTGTGAAGTCCGCGAATACACCGCACCCGCTTCGGGAAGCATGGTGACCGTCGATGGTGCTCCAAACGGCGGTATTGCGGTGGAAGGATCGTCGCGCAGCGACATCCTCGTCCGCGCCCGCGTCATCGCCACCGCGGACACCGAAGACGAGGCTCGATCAATCGCATCTCGCGTGCAGGTGGTCGCGACGGCCGTGCGGGTCGATTCCGACGGTCCTCGGAATCTCGGTGGCCGTCAGAGCTGGAACGTGAGCTATCGGCTCTCGGTTCCCACTCACACACCATTGAACCTGACAACGACGAACGGCGGGATCACAGTTGATGCCTTAGATAGCCGCGTCGAGCTCCATACCACCAACGGCGGGGTAAAGCTGTCACGGATGGCGGGAGACGTGGAAGGGCGCACGACCAATGGAGGAATCGACGTCGATCTCGAGGGGACGACGTGGAACGGAACGGGGCTCGATCTTCAAACGACCAACGGCGGCGTTCGCCTGTCGATCCCGGCGCAGTACAACGCGCACCTGGAAACCGGCACGAAGAACGGCAATATCCGAATCGATTTTCCTGTCACTTTCCAGGGCACACTCGGCCGAACATTCTCGACCGACCTTGGCAGCGGCGGACCAACACTTCGCGTGCGAACCTCGAACGGCGGCGTGAAAGTTACGAAGAAGTAGCCAAGTACTTCTTCATCCAAGCGAACACAGCTTCGTGCCAGGCGCGGCTGTTCAGCGCCTTCAACACCCAGTGGCCCTCGTCCGGAAAGACGAGGGCTTCACTCGGCACTCCGCTGCGGCGAAGCACGGTAAACATCTGTAGTCCCTGATCGACTGGCACGCGGAAGTCGCGTTCATTGGTGATGATGAGCGTGGGCGTGCGAATGTTGTGCGCGTAGAGGTGAGGCGACCATTTCGCAAATTGCGCCCGCGCCTTCGTCGTCCACGGCGGTCCACCAAATTCCCAGTCGGGAAACCACAGCTCTTCGGTCGCCATGCTCATCGACTCGAGATTGAACACGCCGTCGTGCGTCACGGCGGCCTTGAAGCGATTCGTGTGACCAAGAATCCAGTTCACCGCGTAGCCGCCGTAGCTCGCGCCTGCAATGCCCATCCGCTGTGAATCGGTGAATGGCATCTTCGCGACCGCGTTCACGACGGCGTCGATGTCGGTCATCGGCCGGCCGGCCCAGTCGCCACTGATCTCGTCGACGAATTGTTGACCGAAACCGAAGGATCCGCGCGGATTCGGTGCCGCAATCACCCATCCTTGCGCCGCCCACAACGACGGATTCCACCGCGCCGACCACGCGTCGTCCCAGGCACTCTGCGGCCCGCCGTGAATCAGGAACACCACGGGATACTTTTTTGCTGGATCGAACTGCGGCGGTTTGAGCAGCCAGTACTGCACCTTCTGACCCGTCGTGCTCGTGGCCGTGAGACTCTCCGGTTCTGAGAACGCCACGTCCTTCAGCCACGCACTGTTTTCATGCGTCAGCGCCGTCGTCGACTTGCCATCGGCTGAGAGGCGAAAGATTTCCGCCGGAGACGTCAGTGACGACTTCGAGACAACCACAAAGGAACCTGCGGGCTGTGGACTCGCGAGAGATCCCGAGCCACCTGAAACTCGGACTGGCACGCCGCCGGAGCTTGCGACGTTGAACAGCTCTTCGTGACCCTGCTGCGCAGCAGTGAACCAGATCGTGGATCCATCCGGCGACAGCGCGTAATCGGTTGCCGAGATGTCGGGCGAGGTAAAAACCGTCCTCTTCGTTCCGGTCGAACGATCGTACGCGTCCAGATACCAGCGATCGGACTCGAAACCCGGTCGCCGCTGCGCGCGAACGAACAACGTTCGACCATCGGGAGAGAACAGCGGCTGCAGGTCCGACGCGGGATTCGCTGTGATCCGTTTCACGCTTCCGCCCGCAGCTGGAACAATCCAGATGTCGTGGTTCGTCGTCCACGCTTCGCGATCGCCTCCGTCGCGGTTCGATGCAAAGGCGATTTCACGGCCGTCTGGTGAAAACGCGATCGCACCATCTTCCTGCTGTCCCGGTGGTGAGTCGAAATCGCCAGGCGTCACGTCGATCGCCTGATGGCTCTCTACGTCCGCCACGAAGATGTGGTGGCGGGTGTTTTCCCGCCACTCATCCCAATGCCGATACAACAACCGCGTCAAGCGGTGAACCTTGACCGGGTTCTTCTCTGCCTCTTCACTCCGTCGCTTGGTGCACGCCTCATCCGAGCACTCGGGATATACATCGGAAACAACGGCAATGCGCGAACCGTCAGGCGAGAAGATGAGCGGCGCTTGCACGCCCATCGACAAATTCGTGATTCGGCGAACGCTTCCTCCCTTTGCGTCAGCCAGATACACCTGTGGCGCTCCATCACGTGTCGAAATGAACGCGATACTCCGGCCGTCAGGCGAAAATCGCGGCGTATTGTCCGTCTTACTGCCGGCGATCAGTTCTTTCGCCGGACCCGATCCGTCGGACGGCACCGCCCAGATGTCAGCATTGCGCTCGCCAGGCTTCAGATCGGTTGTCGTCCGTACGAATATGACCCGGGAACCGTCAGGTGACAGTTGAGGATCGGTGACACGAACGGCCCCGATCAGATCGTCAATCGTCATCGGCCGTCGGCCCTGGCCACCGGTGGATTGAGATGTGAAGCACAACGACGCCGCCAGCGCGGCCGGTATGAAGGCGCGCATCTACCACCTAAGAAGAGGACGGCCGGCAGGCATCCCCGGCCAGGGGATGGACACGAAAATGGCGACGAGCGCGAGGCCGAAGAACATCGCGACGACGCGGTGCCGCCGGAGCGAGTCGGTTTTGCGAGCCCGAACGCGCCCGACGTGGACAAGAGCCACACCGACGATCATTCCGAAAAGGTGTTCGACGGCCCAAAAACGCAGGCCTGAATTCCCCATCGCTTCGCCGAGATCATGAAATGCGGCACGCGTGAAAGGGCTTAGAAAGATATAGAGAACAAGGCCGAGCAAGAACTGCGTATCGAGAACCGTGCCGAACCAGAAACCCACTCGATCGTCTGCCGGCGTCCACGTCGAACGGCGTGATGCTCCGATCGCTGAGCGCACGAACGCGACGATCCCCGTCAACAACACAATCCAGCGAAGCCACGAGTGAATCGTCAGCACGACGGCATACAACATGTCAGCGCTCCAAGAGGTCGGCGATTTCGAGGACGGTCGTCTTCCCCGCGTCCTTTGCGTACCACGCGAGTAATTCGTCGTGCAAAGGCTTCTGCATGGTCCTCTTTTGTTTTTCGAGAAACCATGTCTGAATCGACGTTGGACGCTCGGTCCACGCGGCAATCAGATGCCAGTCTTCACCAAGGATTGCGATCGTTGGTGTGGCGGTGCGTCCGTCCGGCGTCCGATGCGCGTCCATCACGGACTTGCCGACCTCGCGATTGACAAGGCGCATGTCGAGGCGCTCCTGCCCTCCGTCAACAAGCCGGGCAATGTAAGGAACAGTGTTGAGGGAATCCGAGCACCAGTCTTCTGCCACGACAAGGAGATGCCGCTTCGCGGGGAGCGCTCGCATTCTCGTCACGAGCGCTGGGCTGACGGTTGCATCGTTGTAGTTGGCGCGCCACTCCTCGCGATGCGCTCGCGCCTTGTCAAGAAAGTCCGCGAAGGTCGTACCTTGTGCGTAGACTGCCTGGTAATCGACGTCCTGTGGAAGGAACGAAAGCAGAGGGATGGTGGCGGCGGCACACACAACCGCGCCACACGACATTAATGCTGCGACAACACTTCGGCGCACCGTACGATTCTAGTGCATCAGCAATAACCAGACAGCAATTGCCACGAGCCAGCCGGCGAAAGCATCGATCGCGTAGTGATACCGGCCGAACACCGCACCCGCGGAGACCGCCACGGCGTTGAACAGCATCCAGATGAAGACGACGGGCCGGAGATTGGAGACCAGAAGAGCGGCGGCAAGTGCCTCGGCAGCATGGCCGCTTGGACAGGTATTCACCTGGATGCTTGCGGTCCCGAGCCATCTGAGGTTGAAGTTGCGGAACGACGACGACCACGGCTCGCCGGCCTCGAGCGCGCGCGGTGGACGGGTCTGAATCCATGGCAGCGCCGCGAAACAAATGAAATCGGTGACGAGGATGACCGTCCAGAATCGATCGGTGTCGGGAGCGGGAGAGAGCGCCAGATGTAGAGCAAGAGCTACGGGGATAAGCGCGAACACCGCAGCATACGAGAACTCCAGGAACTCCGCGACGGTGCCGGGAGCAAGCGATCCAACCCTCCGGACCTCGACGAGGCGATCGACCAACGCAAACAGCTTCTCGATCCGCTTCATCGGTGCGACAAAGAGCAGGCCGCTCGTCCAGTAGCCCAGTAGAAGCAACGCCGGGGGAAGTAACCAGCCATGCAGCAGCGGATGAAATGGCGCCATCGCTGATGCCGCAGTCAGCAAAAGGCCGGCGACTGATCCGCCGACCGCACGGATTCTTGCCGAGGAAGACAAGCCGCTTCGAAAGAGGGCGGCGACCAGCCCGGTATAGACGAATGAGATGACGCTTGCGAGCTCCCATCCTCGAAGCGCCAGAAGAAACCTCATCATTCCTGAAGGCGCAAATCAGGTCAGAATCGGCTCAGACCCGGGCATTCCCGGCCCCTCTTCCTATTTCGTCATTCGCGTCGCATCGAGTGCCCACAACCCGCGGCCGTAGGTCGAGATAACGATGATGCGATCGCGCGCGTGATATTGAAGGTCCGACACCTGCACCGAGGGCAGGTTGCCGCCGAGCACCCGCCAGTTCCGTCCACCGTCGACAGAAACGAAAACACCAAAATCCGTTCCGACATAGAGCGTGTTCGGATCTGCCGGATCCTCACGGATCACGTTGACCGAACCGGCCGGAATGTTGCCGGCGATGCTGGTGAACGTCCCGCCGTAATCGATCGACTTGTAAAGATACGGGGCGAAGTCGTCGTCTTCACGGCCGCGTTGGGCGACGTACACCGTACCTTCCGCGTGCTGGGAAGGGACAACTCGCGAAATCCATTTGCGGCTGCGCAGCGCCGCCGTGATCTCCGACCACCGCTTCCCATCATCCATCGTCACGTGCAAATGACCGTCGTCGGTTCCGGCGTAAAGGAGTCCAGCTTTCCTTGGCGACTCGGCGAGCGCCACGATCGTCTGGAAGGGAATCTCACTCGAGCTCTTTCGCAGCATGCGAGCTGAATCGTTGTCGGTCAGATCGCCGCTGATGCGATCCCAGGTTGCGCCGCGATCGCGCGACCGCAATACGGACTGATACCCCGCGTAGATTGTTGCGGCGCGATGAGCGGATACGACAATCGGTGCCATCCACTGCGCTCGCAGTTCATCCTCGCGCGGACGAATCAGAGTGCTCCGCTGCGGGCGATTCGATGGTTGCGGCTGCGGACTAGCCGTATCAGTCGTCGCCCGGCCCCGACGGGTCGCCGGCGGAATGTTCAGGTCCGTGCGCGTGAAGTTGCCGTAATACGTATGCGAGTAGACGATGGCTGGATTCTCGGGATCGACAGCGTGAAACGATCCCTCACCGCCGGGCGCCATCGTCCATTCGAGAGCGGGAATTCGATCCCGGCCGCCCGTCAGATCGATCTTTCCTCGCCGGCTGCCAACGTCCTGGATCGATCCATATGCCCACGCCGGCGTGCTGTTGTCCACGGTCACGTCATAGAGCTGTGCACCGCCGGCCGAGACGGCGAACTTCCACGTTGCGCCGGCGTCCGAGGAGAGATATACACCGCCGTCATTCGCGCTGTAGAGCGTGGACGGACTATCAGGATCGATCCAGAGGCCGTGATGATCGCCGTGAGGCCCCCGAATGGGAGAAAACGATTTGCCACCGTCATGCGAAACATTCAAGCCCAGGCCCATCGTGTAGATCGTCTTGTCGTCTTTCGGATCGACGCGAATCTGGCCAAACACCCAGCCGTACGTGCCGGAGTGCGCCGACATGAATGCATCCGACTCCGAGACCTTGCGCCACGTCGAACCTCGATCATCGGTGCGATAGACTTCTGCACCGCGAATTCGCGCTTCGAAGATCGGCCGTTCGTACGCGTCGCGGTCTCCCTCGCGCGGCGGCGCGCCCGGCGCGTAACTGTCGACGAACGCGTACAGCACGTTCGGATTCGAACGTGAGATGTCGATGCCGATTCGGCCGCGATACTGCGCCGCAGGAAGGCCCGCGTTGACTTCAGTCCATGACTGTCCGGCATCCGTCGTTTTCCAGATCCCGCTCTCCCCGTAGCCCGGCTCGACGCGCGGATCGCTCCACTTGCGGCGGATGCGCTGCCACATGGCCGCGTATAAGGTGTTGGGGTTGGCCGGATCCATCGCGAGATCGATGGCGCCGGTTCGCGGACTGCGGTAGAGCACCTTCTTCCACGTACGCCCGCCATCGACGGTCTTGAACACGCCGCGGTTCTCGTTGTCGGTCCATTCATGACCGGAGGCTGCGACGTACACGATGTCGGCGTTCGTTGGATGGACGATGATGCGAGCGACCGTCTGGGTGTCGGCGAGTCCCGTGTGCGTGAACGTGCGACCGCCGTCGGAAGATTTGTAGAGTCCGACGCCGGGCATCGATGCGCGCAAGATGTTGGCCTCACCGGTGCCAACCCAGAGCAGGTCCGGGTTGGATGGTGCGACAGCGAGATCGCCGATGCTGGTCGAGGCATAGTGGTCGAACAACGGCTGCCAGGTCGCACCATTGTCGTCGGTGGCCCAGACGCCACTCGTCGCGTACCCGGCATAGATCCGCCGCGTTCCACCACGCTGCACGACAGCAATGTCGGTTGTGCGGCCGCTGATGTTCGTCGGGCCGAGCCATTGCCACTGCAGCGACGCGTACGGAGACGACCGCTGCATCGAGAGATAGGAATCGTATGCGGCTCGAAGGTAATCGGCATCGGCGCGTCTGGATTGCGCGCTCAGGGCGACGAGTACGCTCGCGTTGACGAGCGCCACGGCCGCCGCACGTCGGCTCAGCCACCACCCCTGTGACATCGACCCTCCGGCCCAAAATGATATCCTCTCCTTTTTTTTTTCGAGCCTCGGGAACCAATTTCTCTCGTTTCTTCTGTTTCCGTTGGCCTGAAAGCTGTCCCGAGCATGAGCGATACCCGTCTGGTCGTCTTCGATCTCGATGGCACGCTTGTAGATTCGAGCACCGATCTCGCAAATGCGGTGAACGCGCTGCTCGCAGAGTTAGGCGTCAACCGGCTGCCCGATCCTGACATCGTTGCCATGGTGGGCGAAGGTGCGGCCGTGCTGGTACGGCGAGCCCTGAGCGCCTCCGGCCTCGATCCGCAAACACCCGGTGCGCTCGATCGCTTTCTCGTCCACTACAACGCGCACCTGCTGGACAACACGCGCCCGTATCCGGGAATGATCGACACCCTGCAGGAGCTCGCGGTGAGCGTGCAGCTGGCTGTTCTGACCAACAAGCCGGCATACGCGACAAATCGCGTGCTCGAGGGTCTGGGTCTCCGGCAGTATTTCCGCGAGACGATCGGAGGCGATACGCCCTTCGGGCGCAAACCGTCACCCGGTGGACTGCTGCATCTCGGCGGGATGGTCGACGCCCCTGTCGAGTCGACTGTCCTCGTCGGTGACTCGCCGGTCGATCTTGCGACGGCTCGCAATGCCGAAACGCGGATTTGCCTCGCCCGTTATGGTTTTGGTTATCGGTTCGCGCCGGGAGACTTCCGCGGCGACGAGCTGTTCATCGACACACCGTTCGACTTGTTGGCTCTGCTCGAACGAACCTGACCGTTGAGTGGCCAGTCATCGCTCGTAGGATTCGCGTCGCGCCGACGGCGACTGCCTGATCAGATACTTCTGCGGATTCTTCCAGAACATCTGGCGAAGTTCCGCGAGTGATGACGCGCCACCGTAGCTGACCGATGAACAGACATGCTTGATCATTTCGCGGATGATCGTCCGCGCCGATCCGCGCGCCGGCACGCTGATCTCCATCCCCTCCGCGCCGATCGCCTCGAGCTCCACCTGGTCGGCGTCTTCGACGTCGAGCCGATCGCGGATTGCTTCGAGCGATGCCATGCCGCGAAGCACTTTGAACGGAACCTTGACGGTCTTCTGCGATTCCGGCAGGACCACCGACTTGTGCACCACCTCGCCGGGCGCCTCCTCGGTGCCGGCGAACGCACTTCCAAGCATCGTGCAGTCGCCGCCAAACAACAGGGCTTCGATCAGCGCTCCGTGGCGGCGCACCCCTCCGTCAGCAATGATTGGCACGTCCGAATCGCCAAGCGCGAGCCGGCAGTCGAGCAGCGCCTGCACTTGCGGGACACCAAAACTGGTGGTCACGCGCGTCGTACAGCCGCCGCCCGGTCCAATGCCAACCTTGATGCCGTCGGCGCCGCGATCGATCAGGAACGTCACACCGTCCGCGGTGGCGACGTTCCCGGCAATCATCTCCGCGTTACCGAACCGTTTTCTGAATTCCGCGATCGCCCGCTCCATCACGATCGAATGACCGTGCGCGATGTCGATGACGATGACATCGACATCCGCGCGAAGCAGTTCTCCTGCGCGTTCGAGATAGTCTCCGGTTGCGCCAATCGCCGCGCCGACGCGCAGACGTCCCTGGCTGTCGCGGGTGGCGAACGGCATCCGACGCTGCCGGACGAGATCGCGTGCCGTGATCAGGCCGATGAGTCTGCCGTCTCGCGTCACCAGCGGCAGCTTCTTCATCTTTTTCTCCACCATCAGGCGTTCGGCAGCGTCCGGCTCGATCGGACCTTCGTGGACGACAAGCTGAGCGCGCGGCGTCATCCGATCGGCGACGCGCGAGCCCTCACGCCTGACAAAGCGCATGTCGCGCTCGGTAAGAAGGCCGGTCAGCCGGCCCGACTCATCGACGACAACGAGCGTGCCGACACGTCTTCGCTCCATCAACGCCGCGGCCTGGTCGAGCGATGCATCGGAGCGGATGCTCCAGGGATCCCGGATGACGCCGTGCTGTGTGCGCTTCACCTTCTCCACTTCACGCACCTGCGGCTCAATTTCGCCCGAACGAAACCCACGGTCGATGATTCCGATCCCGCCTTCCTCGGCCTGGACGATCGCCATCGGCGCGCGGGTGACGGTGTCCATGTTCGCCGAGACAATCGGACGCTTCAGCGTGATCCTGCGAGACAGACACGAGGAGAGGTCGATCGCGCTTGGATCGCGGCGCAGGAGCACGCTCCGCTGCGGCGACAGGATGAAATCATCGAACGTGCAACCGCGCACAAGCTCGAGCGTCTCTGCGCCTACGGTTTTGTCGATCCGTGGAAATGCGGACATGACCTTCATACTACAGGCATACTGGAACGGCTGTGCCGCTACGCGAGATCGAATCCGCACTCAGAGCACGTCTAAGCAAGACGCTGCCTGGAATCGAGGCGCAAATGCGCTTCGCGCCAGAACTGCTGCGCGACGCGTGGCGCAAAGGTGAAATCCCGGTGCAACCGCGCCAGGCCGCAGCGTTGCTGTTGCTGTACCCGCACGAAACGGGTCCCGCGGTTGCATTGACCGTGCGCGCGAGCGGACTGACGAGACATCCAGGTCAGATCAGCCTGCCGGGCGGCGCCACAGATCCAGGAGAAACGCTTGCGGCGGCGGCGCTTCGAGAAGCCGCCGAAGAAACAGGCATCGATCCTGACAGCGTGCGAATCCTTGGCGAGCTGACGCCAGTGCACGTCATCGTCAGTGGCTTCACGTTGCATCCGGTTGTGGGCGTCACTGATCGTCGGCCGGACTTTCTGGCCGCGCCTGATGAAGTCGAAGAGATCCTCGAAGTCTCACTGCACCACCTGCGAGATGCGTCGAGGATTCGCCAAGGCACGAGAATCCGCGAGGGTGTTGCCGTCGAGTATCCCTATTTCGATTTGCTCGGCCACCAGGTCTGGGGCGCGACGGCGATGATTCTCGGCGAGTTTATTTGCCTGTTGGCGGAGGTTGAGGACTCTTGACAAGGGACAAGGGAAGGAACAAAGGACAGCCCCTTTCCACCTTTCCTTCTCCCTTTTGCCTTTTCCCTTGTCCCTTTTATCGAGGCTGTGGAACGATCCGGATGTACGGCTTCGGTGACTTCCATCCGCTCGGATACGTCTTCTTCGCCTCGTCGTCGGATACTGACCCCGCGATAATCACGTCCTCACCGTGCTTCCAGTTCACCGGCGTCGAGACCTTGTGCTTGGCAGTGAGCTGCAGCGAGTCGATCACGCGAATGACCTCGTCGAAATTGCGCCCGGTCGTCATCGGATACGCGATCTGCAACTTCACTTTCTTGTCGGGACCGATCACGAAAACATTGCGAACGGTCTGATTGTCGGCTGGCGTT
>JBKPSH010000046.1:0-20353 GCA_046734955.1 Acidobacteriota bacterium | reverse complement strand
CAACGAGAGGGTCACTTTGTTGCCGGAATGAAGACCGATTCCGGTGCAAGACACAGGTCGACGAAGGGTACGCTGGGCGCTCATGACCTCTCAGATGACCGCTGGGACAGCCGCCCGGAACTCAGCAAGCCCCCTGCCACCGCTCGCTTAATGCGGAGTTGTCGATGTAAGCATTCTATTTTCAACGATTTAGTAGAAAAGTTTGACGAATTGTCCGGCCCTGAAACGGCGGGATGTGGCCTGCCAACCACAACTCTGTCGGCCGAAAGTGTGGCTATATTACCACAGTGGATCCGGTTGAAGGACGCTTCCACAGTCACCTCCCGGAGCGAGGTACGCCGCGTGTTCCAATCGCCAATCACGCGCGGCGTAGTGACCGTTCAACGACCGCTGGAGAGGCTCCAGCGTCGGCCTGCGGGGCGTGAAGGATGTCGGCCAGAAAACGCCCCGTAAAGGATTCTCGGCTCCTGGCGACTTCCTCAGGAGTCCCCCGGGCAACAATTCGGCCTCCTCCCTGTCCTCCTTCGGGTCCAAGGTCGATTACATAATCGGCAGATTTGATCACATCGAGGTTGTGCTCGATGATTACAACCGTGTTGCCTTGCTCGACAAGCTTGTTCAGCACGTCGAGCAGCTTGTGCGTGTCCTCGAAATGAAGGCCGGTCGTGGGTTCATCGAGAATGTAGAGGGTCCGGCCCGTCCCTCGCCGTGAGAGTTCTTTCGCCAGTTTCACACGCTGTGCCTCACCCCCGCTGAGTGTCGTCGCCGACTGCCCCAGCTCGATGTAGCCGAGGCCGACGTCCTGAAGCGTCCGCAGCTTGTTCGCAATCGCCGGAAAGTTCTCGAGCAGCGGCAATGCTTGATCGACGGTCAGATCCAGCACATCGGCGATCGACTTGCCCCGGTAGCGGATTTCGAGCGTCTCGCGGTTGTATCGACGCCCCTTGCACTGCTCGCACGTCACATACACATCAGGCAGGAAATGCATCTCGATTGCAATGACGCCATCGCCCTGGCAGGCCTCGCACCTGCCCCCTTTGACGTTGAACGAAAATCGGCCGGGGCGGAAGCCGCGCGCCTTCGCATCGGGCAGCATCGCGAACAGCTCGCGAATGAACGTGAAAAGGCCGGTGTATGTCGAGGGGTTCGAACGCGGTGTTCGTCCAATCGGCGACTGATCGATCTGAATGACTTTGTCGAGCTGATCGATCCCTTCAATCGCAGTATGAGCGCCCGGTTCATCAGCGGCGCGGTAGAGAGCGCGCGCCAGGCTCTTGTAGAGAATGTCGTTGATTAATGTCGACTTGCCTGAACCGCTCACGCCCGTGACTGTCGTCAACACGCCGAGCGGAAGGACCACGTCGATGTCCTTCAGGTTGTTCTCACGGGCCCCTTTGATCACGATCTGGCCGCGCGTTGCGGGCCGGCGTGCCGGAGGCGTCTGAATCGTACGCTCTCCGCGCAGGTATGCACCGGTCAACGACCCATGGCCGTCCTGCAGCAGTTCGGCGGGCGTCCCTTGAAAGATCACGTTGCCGCCATGCTCGCCCGCACCCAGACCAAGATCGATCACGTAGTCGGCCGTGCGGATTGTTTCCTCATCATGCTCGACGACGACAACCGTATTGCCGAGATCGCGGAGCCGCGCAAGCGTCGAGAGCAGCGCGCGATTGTCTCTCTGGTGCAGTCCGATTGAGGGTTCGTCAAGAACATACAGAACGCCGGTGAGGTTCGACCCGATCTGGGTGGCGAGTCGAATTCGCTGCCCTTCGCCGCCGGAGAGGGTGGCCGCGCTTCGGCCCAGTGTCAAATAACCGACGCCGACATCGTTGAGGAAGTGCAGCCGGTCACGAATCTCGCGGAGTATCCGGGTCGCAATCAATGCCTCGCGATCGGTCAACTCCTGTTCATCGAACACGCGAACGGCCTCGGAAACCGGCAGGTTCACATATTCCGAAATCGTCCGCCCTTTCACGCGCACGGCTCGGCTTTGCGCCTTCAGCCGTTCGCCGCCGCACGACGGGCACGGACGCAGCGCGCGATACGGCTCGAGATTCTCCTGCTCCAACCAGGTGCCTTCTTCGTATCGGCGGCGCAGGTTTGGAACGAGCCCTTCGAATCCTGCTCCAAACGGATCCTTGGTTTCGCGGTCCTTCGATTTTTTTCGGCCGCCGTCGGTCTCGGTCCGGCGTGCCGCGCCGGGCGCCCCGTACAAAAGGATGTCGCGCAGCTTCTTCGAGAGTCGGCGGAACGGCAGCGCGAGATCGATCCCGAACGTCCGGCTCAGTGACGTCAGCGCTTCGCGCACCAGCTTGCGATCACCTTTGGCCCATGGCGCGATCGCGCCATCGAGCAGCGACACCGATTCGTCCGGGATCAGGCGAGCGGGGTCGAAATCGTAGACGGCGCCAAGTCCCTGACACTCAGCGCATGCGCCATGCGGCGAGTTGAACGAGAATGCTCGCGGCGTCATCTCGGGCATGCTGACGCCGCAGTACGTGCAGGCGAGGCGCCGTGAGAACAGGCGGTCACCGCCGTCGAGCGTGTTGATGATGACGATGTCGTCGGCGAGGTTCAGGGCAATCTCGACCGATTCGGTGAGGCGGCGCTCGATGCCGGGCTTGAGCACCAGTCGATCCACGACGACGTCAATCGTATGGTTCCGGCGTCGATCGAGCTTGATGTCTTCCTCGAGGGAGCGCAACTGCCCGTCGACGCGCACCTTCGTGAAACCGCGGGTGCGCAGCGCCGCGAGCTCCTTCTTGAACTCCCCCTTTCGTCCGCGGACGATCGGCGCGAACACGTTGATTCGTTCGTCGTTCGGCGAGAGCATCACCATATCGATGATGCGCTCGAGCGACTGCGACGCGATCGCCCGCCCGCACAAATGGCAATGCGGCACACCGATGTTCGCGAAGAGGAGCCGCAGGTAGTCGTAGATCTCGGTGACGGTCCCAACCGTCGAGCGCGGGTTCGACCCCGTGGTTTTCTGCTCGATGGCGATTGCCGGCGAGAGGCCTTCGATCAGATCGACATCCGGCTTCTCCATTTGCTCGAGGAACTGCCGAGCGTAAGACGACAGCGATTCAACATAGCGGCGCTGTCCCTCTGCGTAGACCGTGTCAAAGGCGAGCGAAGACTTTCCCGAGCCTGAGAGACCGGTGATAACGACGAGCTGGTCGCGTGGGAGGTCGACGTCTATATTCTTAAGGTTGTGTACGCGAGCGCCGCGTACCGCAATCCAGTCGTGCGCCATACTTACTGTCCGGAATTTCCGCGGAAACCCAAACAGCAATTTTAGCATGCGCGGGTTCTACGGGCGTTCTCTCAGCCGGCTCTTCCGGTAGCCGTATAGAAAATAGAAAGCCAACCCGATCGCCAGCCAAATCGCGAACCGTTCCCAGGCCTGGCGCGGCAGGCCGACCATGATGAAGAGACACCCGGCCGTCGACAGCAACGACACCGGCCAGACGAACGGCACGCGGAACGGTCGCGGTCGCGATGGATCCGTGTGGCGGAGGACAAGCACGCCGATGCTGACGAGAATGAACGCCGATAGCGTGCCGATGTTCGTCAGGTCGTAGGTTTCACCCGCGTCTCCGATCAAGGACCAGGCGGCAACGAAGATGCCGGTCAGGATCGTGGTGGCGAATGGAATTTTCGTTCGCGGATGTACCTTTGCGGCCCACTGGGGAAGTAACCCGTCGCGCGCCATCGCAAAAAAGATTCGAGGCTGTCCGTACTGGAACACCAGCAGGACCGCCGACATGGAGACCGCGGCGCCCAGCGCGACGATCCAGCCAACCGCGTTGAACCCGGCAAGCTGAAGCGCCCGAGCGAGGGGATCGGCGACCGCAAGTTCCGTATACGGCACCATGCCCGTCAGCACGAATCCAACGACCACGTAAATCAACGTACAGATTGCGAGGCCGCCCAGAATTCCGATCGGAAGATTGCGTTGCGGATTGGTCGTCTCTTCGGCGGCGGTCGAAATCGCGTCGAAGCCGATGTACGCGAAGAACACAATTGCGGCACCCTGATGAATCCCGGTGAAGCCGTTCGGCGCGAACGGGTGATAGTTTTCCGAATGCAGATGCGTCGCGCCGACAGCGATGAACAGGCCGAGCGCCAGGAGCTTGATCACGACCATGATGTTGTTGGCCGTGACGCTTTCCTTCGCACCCTGGAGCAGCAGAACGGTGATGATCATGACGATCGCGAACGCCGGCAGGTGAATGACGATCGGAATACCGGCGACATGAGGCGCGCTACGGAGAAGTCCGTGAATCGCCGGATCGGCGCTGAGGAGCGCCGTTCGATATCCTGTCGTCAACCAAAGCGGAAAACTGACGCTGAAGCCTTTGAGCAGCGTATTGAAGTAGTCACCCCATGAGATCGCAACGGCGACGTTCCCCACCGCGTATTCCAGAATCAGATCCCAGCCGATAATCCACGCGACGAGTTCGCCCAGGGTTGCGTACGAATAGGCGTACGCGCTTCCCGCCTGCGGGATCATCGACGCAAGTTCCGCGTAGCAGAGCGCGGCAAGCGCGCACGCGGCGCCGAGCAGGAGGAACGAAAACACCAGCGCCGGCCCGGCACCGTACCGAATCACCGCGCCGTCAGGTCCCACCTGTCCGGCGGCGGCGGTGCCAATCGCGCCGAAAATGCCGGCACCGATCACGGCGCCGATCGCCAGCATGACGAGATCGCCGGCGCCGAGTACACGCTTGAGCGCATGCGTGTCGTCGGGCAGCAACTCCGAAATAGGTTTCCGCCGGAACAGTTGGCTCATGATTTCCGGGATCCGGGCTCCGTGATCCGAGATCCGATCGGTGTTGATCCGCGTTTATCCATCTGCGTCTATGCCGCTTGCGTGGCGCGCGCCGGATCCAGGAGAACCGATCCCGGACCACGGATTTGTTGCAGGCAAAAGATTGGAAGGGTATCCGCGAGCGCAGGGAGAATCAAGCCGGCCGGCGCGCCGCCGGCTTTCTCGCAAATCGGTAGACAGTGTCACTCGACGCGAGGACAAATCCTCCGTCTGGATGAAATGCGAGCCCGATTAAAGATCCGCCCGACATGACCTGCTCCGCCTCGGAGGGGCGATCCAGCGGCAGACGATAGAGTCCACTCGATCCGGCGATCGCATCGACGACGTAGAGATCGCCGTGCGCGTCGAACGCAAGTCCCTGCGGTCTGCCAAAGCCGTCGTGGAACACTCCGACCTCGCCCTCGGGCGAAATGCGGTAGACGGCGTCGCGCGCGGACAGCGTCGGTGCCGTCACGTACAGCCAGCCATCAGGTCCGAATGCCAGATGAAAAGCCGCAACGCTCGCCGGGATGCTGGCGAACATTGTCGCGCGTCCGTCCTGCACTCGCAGAATCGATCCGGATCGATCGCCGACGAACAACGTCCCGTTCGCGGAAAATGCAATCCCGCAGGCAACCCCGAGATCGCCTGCAACCAGGGTCACCTTGCCGGTGGTATCAACGCTGTGAACGCTTCCATCAAAACGGCTCGAGACGTATAACGCACCGTCCGGACCGAACGCCAATGATGTCGGATTCGCAAGATCAGCCACAAAAGGTTCGCGCGAACCGTCCGGACGGACGATGAAAATCGCGACCGGCCCTTGCTGGCCGCGCGATCCACTGAACGTCACGTAGACATTTCCGTCGCTGTCGATTGCCGGACTGTCGACCTGATGCAGGCCAGTGGCGAGGGGTGAGCCGATTTCGACGTACGCCGTCTCCCCCGCCAGCTCATCTATGCGAACCGCAGTATGCCCCCCTTCCTGTCCCGCTGGGACAATGGCTGTCAATTCGGTGGAGGAGGCCGCGGTCAATCGCGCGGGCATGCCGCCGATAGTGACGCGGGGAAGGCGAGGTTCGACGGGCAGGTCACTGCCTTCGATCGTCACACGACCGCCTTCCACGGCCCAGAGTGGATGGACCGCGGAAATGCGGGACGAACTGACAGAGGTCATTGATTGGCGTTCAGCGGAAGACACCGGAGCGGAGCCGTCCGAAGGAACACGGAACTCAGGATTCGTCGAGTTCCATGTTCCAGTAGAAGTAATCGCGCCAGCTGTCCGGGGCGTTCTTGAGGCCGACGGTAATCCGGATCGCCGGCGCCCGTTCAGGACGTTTGGGCACGCGTATCAAGTGCATGCCGGCCTCGGCCGGCGTACGCCCGCCTTTCCTGCGATTGCAGCTGATACAGCATGTCACGATGTTCTCCCAGTCTTTACGGCCGCCCTGGGCGACCGGCACGACATGATCGAACGTTAACTCCGACGTGGGGAAGACCTCGCCACAGTACTGGCACGAGTGATCATCGCGAGCGTAGATATTCGCGCGCGAAAATGGTACGTAATCGATGTGGCGCTTGATCTTGATATAGCGCAACAGGCGAATGACCGACGGCAGCTTGAAACTGAAGGAAACCGACCGCACCTCGCGGTCGTACACAGAAATGACCTCGACCTTCCCCTGGCACCAGAGCGTCATCGCCTTCTGCCAGTGGACGACCTTCAGCGGCTCGTACGTGGCGTTGAGGAGGAGCGTCTGCTCCATAAACCTGAGGTTATTTTGCCCGATGGACTCCCGTCTGTCAAGACGCTTTGGCTCATAACAGGATTGTTTGCAACGCTTTAGCCAATTATCGAGCAACCGGCGGCCCGGGCCTGCCCCAAAAAGGCGGTCGGACGGCCAAACAGGTGGTCCGCGAGTCTCCAGTGTCGAGCCGATAGACAAGGTAAGGTCCCATGCGTCGCCTATTGATGGTTCTTCTGGCGCTCGGTACCGCGGCGTGCGCCAGCACCGGTGCGGTTCCTCAGCCCTTCCCGGTCCCAAACGGGCCCGCCGTTCCCGCGCCGACCGAGCCCGCCCCAGAGTCGACTCCGCCACCGGCACCGACTCGAGCCGATGGCTACGAGATCTCCGGTGCAGCCTTGTCGCTTCGCGGCGTGCGGTACCGAAATGGCGGCAGTGATCCGTCCGGTTTCGACTGCAGCGGATTCGTCTGGTATGTGTTCGATCAGCACGGTGTGCGACTGCCGCGCACGGTCTCCGAACAATTTCAAGCCGGGACCGACGTCGACCCGCGCGATCTCCGCGCCGGCGATCTCGTCTTCTTCGACACGATCCACAGCAACGGCGCGCGACAACTGGCGACGCACGTGGGCATTGTGATTGGCGGCGACGAATTCGTGCACGCGCCGAGCACGGCTGGGGAAGTCCGTGTAGAAAGATTGGCGTCGACGTACTGGTCGCCGCGTTTTGTCGGAGCGCGCCGAATCACTGATCACTGATCGCTCATCTGCGGCGCGAAGCTCCTGGTCGATTCGCGATTCAACGATTCTCCGATGAGCGATTCGCGATCAGTGATCAGTGATGAGTGATCCGAGCCTCACGCCGCTCTGTGCTGGCCTTTGCGCGTCAGTCGCCGCGCGCCTGATTGAGTGAAGTGACGCATGTGCAGATCATCTTCGGTGTAGATGATCGGCTGGGTTTGCGGCTTGAGACGTTCCACCTTGATCAACGGGTCGGCCGGCGGCATATCGACCGGCTCCATGTATCGTTGCGGAAACGAAGGAAAGTTCTTGAAGGTTGTGGCGACGACACCGCCGTAGCGGGCCGTGAGCGCGCCGAAGTCGTCGCGCAGGAAATCGTAGAGCGAAGGATCCGCGCCTGAGTGCAGATATCGATCGACCATCTCCGCGACGTCTTCATAGAAGTGCGGACCATGCGAACGGGGGGAGTCGGTTCCGTCGGAGCGCGACACGCGGCGAATGCCGGACTCGTCGGGATCGATGTGATACAGCTCGTGCACAATCGTGTCGAGCTTCGCGAGCCATCCAGGTGCATCGCTCGAATAGAGATCGGATTTCCGCGAACGCTCGAGTGACTGCTCGCAGAATCGCGGCAGCACGAACGAGATGAGGTACTTCACGCGCCGGCCGCCGATACGCACCTGAGGCGACTTGGTGACGAACCATTCGGATCGCCGCGTCATTTGCCCGGTGGTGCGGTCGCGCCAGAAGTAATAGCCCGGTTCGCTTTCCGGCAGCGTCAGGCAGTGGCAGGTTGCGAAAGCTCCTTCAGCGTCGGACCGGCCGAATCTGCCGAACACGATCACTTCCCTGAGATCAATGAAGGAGAGGCGCGGCGTACGCACGACAATGTCGTGCATCAGCACAGCGATGCGCTCGGTGTAGTTGATCATCGACACACGTCCGCCGAAGACGCGGGGTCTACGGCGACGCCCTTGCCGCTTCAGGGGGAGCTATTGATACTGAAACGTTGCGCCGACTATAGAAGGTTTCCCAGATGTCGTCAAGGTGAACAAATCGGGTTTAATGGCCGAGGTGCATAGATTTACAGGCTTTTTCACGATCCGCCGGGGGGTTTTCCACCCGGACCGCGCGGGATGGCCGTCGGTTGCCCGGGCAACGCGTTGGGAGCAGGCGCGGCTGGAGGCAGTTCGGGAAGGGGCTGAACGTCGGGCATCGAAGTATCCGGCGCCGGCACGACTGGCCCCGCCACAACTGGCGGCGGCGTCACGTTGCCCATCCGGCGCATCACCATCTTCTGTCGTCGCAGCAAGCGCGCTGTTGGATGCGCGGGACTGAGCACCCGCGGGTTCGCGATCGCCGCGGCGAGGAGCGCTGATTCCGACGCCGATAGATCACTCGCAGACTTATGAAAGTACGTCCGCGCGGCCGCCTCCGCACCGTAGATTCCATCGCCCCATTCGATCACGTTCAGATACAACTCGAGGATCCGTTGCTTCGACAGCTCCGCTTCAAGCCGGCGCGCGATGAGAAACTCGCGCACTTTCCGAATCGGGTTTTTTGACGGCGACAGGTACAAGTTCTTCGCCAGCTGCTGCGTAATCGTGCTTCCGCCGCGCGCGAAGTCCCTTCGCTCGATGTTGACTTCGATCGATTCTTTCAACTCGTCGAAGTCAATGCCTTCATGCGTCCAGAATCGGCTGTCCTCGGTGACCAGCACCGCGCGCTTCAGATTCGATGACATGCGCGCGTAGTCGACCCACTTCTGAATGCGTTTCGACTGTTCGCCTCGCTCGTGCGCTTCGCGCGCGCGCAGTTCGATGAAGGCTGTTGTTTGCGGATTCGACGTTCGCAACGAACGCACATCCGGCAGGGTGATGTAGATGAATGCCGCCGCGCCGATGCCAACCGCGCCGATCACCAGCAGCGCGCGGAGGATCTTCCGCGCGCGGAGGATCTTTCGCATGAGAGATCGGGTTACACCGTCGCGACCACGCGCGCCAGCTCCGCGCGGATCTGTTCTCGCGCCTCCGGCGTTGCCGGCGCGAGCGGCGCCCGCGGATTGCCACCTTTATATCCCGCCAGATCGAGCGCTGCTTTCAGTCCCGGCACGCCAAATCCCGACGTCACCAGTCGCGCGAGCGTGGCCATCTGTTTCTGAAGCTGCCGCGCTTCGTCGTACCGATCCTGCTGCACGGCGCTCAACAGACGCAGGCAGATCTCCGGCGCAACTGCCGCCACCGCGAGAATCCCACCCACGGCACCATGGCAGAGATCTGAATAGAACACCGTGCCGGTGCCCGCGAGCATCGCGAAGGATGACGGAGCAACGTCAGCAAACTGCGCGAAGAGCGCACCGTCAGTGCCCGACTCCTTCATCCCAACAATGTTCTTGTGCTCCGCGAGACGAGCAACGCTCTCTGGAGAGAACGCCACACCCGTCGATGCCGGAAAGTTGTAGAGCAACAGTGGAATCGGTGAGGCATCTGCGACCGCGGTGTAGTGTCGAATGAGGAGCGCGGGCGTGCAGAGGGGTTTGAAGAATGACGGCGTGCGGACGAGCGCGGCGTCGGCACCGAGCGAAGCCGCGCGTTTGGTCGCGGCAACGGTCGCGCGGGTTGATTCGCGGCCCGTGCCGGCGATCAACACGCGATCCCGCGGGACTCGCTCTCGAACTGCGGCGACCACCTGCCCGGACTCATCATCATCGAGCAATGCCGACTCGCCATTCGTTCCGAGCGCGACGATTCCGCCGAGACCCGCGTTCATCCATTTGTCGACGTTGAACGCGATGGCGGCTGAATCAACCTCACCGTTGTCGTCGAACGGTGTCGGCATTGGAGGAAACACTGAGGCGAAATGCATCGGAGGTGGAGCGTACCACAAAAGAAAAACCGGAAGCGGCACGGTGCCCGCTTCCGGTTTGGTCCCCTCCGGACCTAATTGACCGGGGCTCTGCCCCGGACCCAGCCTCGAGAAATGGAGACGCGGCCGGCCGAAGCCGGACTCGCGTCTAGTGAACCCGCGGACCCCAGACGGACCTTGACCGTCTCCAGTCTTCATCGAGAATCGTCCACAGCGTCTGGTCGAGATACTCGCCATTCCGCAGGAACGACTTCCGCAGGACTCCTTCCTGCAGCGCTCCAACCTTTCGCAGCGCGCCGTTGCCGCGACCGTTCGCGACCGCAGCACGCGCCTCGAGGCGGTGCGTCCCGATGACCTCGAACGCGAAGTCGACAACCATCTTCGCTCCGTCGATAAAGGCGCCGCTGCCCCAGAACGCCGACCCGATTGCGAAGCCCCATTCGGCGGTCCCAAATCCCGGCTCGAGCTGCCGAACCTGGAAGATGCCGATGGCGGTGTCCATGCCGTGCGGCACAACACCGAAACAGACGTAGTTGCCGGCAGCGCGCTCACGATGCGTCCACGCGATGAAGCGCTCGAACCCTTCTACTGTCGTCGGCGGCGGCGAGATGAAGCGCGCGACTTCTTCCGTCGCGAGCATCGCCAGCAGCGACGGCGCGTCCGAGAGCCGCAGCTCCCGCAGCGTTACCATCGAGCCCGACAGAACCGGCAGCGCCTGTCGCCAGTTCGTCTCCATCGTCGTTGCACGTGCCGCGTTGATTACTGCATTCACGTCCATAACACCCTCGGCGTCTCGGAATGGCATCTTTTCCATTAGAGTACCCCTCCGATCCCGCCTAGAACGGTAGTGGTGGTCGTTATTGGTCCAAACAGGTTGTCGTACACCGACTCGTCGTAATTGACGGGCGGTGTCAATGGGTCATCGAACGGCGTATCGTCGACACCACCGTCGGAAGTGCCCCACGTGATGTTGTCTTCGTCAGCCGCTGTGCCCCAGGCGCCGGCCAACAAGTCGCCGCTCGTGCTCCAGACCACATTAAGTCCGGCGACCAGGCTGGTTCCCCAGACGATGTTGTCTTCATCCATAGCGGTGCCCCAGACAACGCCGGCGCAATTGGCGCCGCCACAGTTGGTGCCCCACACGATGTTGTCTTCGTCGTCGGCCATCGTGCCCCAGACGATGTTGTCTTCATCGAACGCCGCGAACGTGCCCCAGACGATGTTGTCTTCCTCCGCTGACGCAGTGCCCCACACGATGTTGTCTTCCGAGTCCATCAGCGACCATGCCTGGCTGTTGCAGCTGTTCTTGCACAGCGTGCCCCAGACGATGTTCTGGCTGGTCGCCGTCTTGGGTGCGCCCCAGACCACGCCGGTCTTCCACGCATTCGCGCTCGGTTTGATCACACCGTGCGTAATCCGGTGACTGCCCCAGTTGATTTTCTGGCTCCATTCCGACGGATGCGGATAGGGCTGGCCCGGCTGCGCGGTCTTGAAATAAACCGCCAGGTCGACCGCTCCCTTTGTATTGAGGAAGCCCGCCCCTTGCGTGAGGGCGTCGTATCCCGGATACACCTGCGCGGTGTACTCGAGAATCGCCTTCACGAGGTTAGGCGTCAGCGACGGATTTGCTTGGAGCATCAGGGCGACGCTGCCGGCAACGACCGGCGACGCCATGCTGGTGCCGCTCAGGCTGAAGTAGGGATACGCGCCGCCGAGCAGTCCCACAATGGATCCGCTCAGGAGGGCCGTCGGCTTGGTCAAATACAACAGACCGCCCGGATCGCTCAGCGAGACCGTCCCGACTCCCGGCGCCACGATGTCCGGCTTGGCTTCGTAGTCGAACGCTGACGGACCGCGTGAGCTGAATTCAGCCATCACATCGTCGGAGCGCCACACCGTGCCTTCGTGGCTATACGCACCGACTGTAATGACCCAGGGCGCATTGCCCGGCGCGCCGATCGCACCGTACTGTGCCTGCCCCAGACTGTTCTTGCCCAGGTTACCCGCCGCCGTCACAACGACGATCCCGGCGTCGACTGCGCGCTTCGCCGCGAGCGTGAGCGGGTCCGTCCTATACGACTCGGTCACCGCTGCACCAACCGACAGGTTGATGACGCGGAGGTTGTACGCCGACTTGTTGGCAATCGCCCAGTCGAACGCCGCAATGACGTTGCTGATAACACCGCGGCCGTTCCCGTCGAGAACCTTCAGGCTTGCCAAGTGCGCATCCGGCGCGATTCCGGCTCGGACGCCGAGCGAATCGTAGCCGTTACCGGCAATGATTCCCGCGACGTGCGTGCCGTGGCCGTTGTCGTCGTAGGGCGATGTGCGCCCGTTGACGAAGTCGACGAATGCGGCAACCCGCTGTCCGTTCTTCGTTCTCACGAGCCACGACGAACCCTGGTATGTCAGGTCGTCGTGCCATGTTGTGACCCCGGAGTCGATGACCGCGATGCCGATGCCAGCTCCGCGATAACCGTACGTCTGCTGCACGGCCCGGGCACCGACTGTTACCGCCACCCGGTTCATTTCTCCCACGGTCGGGCGGTCGTAGACGATGCGGTCCACGCCTGGGTAGTCGGCAAGTTTCTTTAGTTGACCTTTCGGCAACTGAACGACTTTGCCGTTGATGAGATTCAAGCTGCGACCGAGCATGCCGCCGAGTCTTGTTACCTCGACGTCCGCGCTCCAACCTGGCTTGAGCAGCACGATGACCTGTACCAACCCGTCGCCCTTGCCTTTGGAGGCGAGCTCCTTAAGTGCCTTATCAAGCTTGGGGGACTTCTCGCCGGAATCGGCGTTCGCAGGCGCCGCTCCCGCCAAGGTGCAAACCAGCACTGCTGCCAGTCCCCCTCGCATTACTGAACACCATCGAGCCACTTAAATGCCTTTCGAAAAAGTCCTAGCCACAGATCGAGTGCGCTAACGGCAGAGCAAGGGGAAGGCCAGCCCAAGCGTTGTCGGCGGCCATGAGACGTAACTTCAATTAGATTAGCGACTTACCAGCCGTTGTGCGGCGATTGGTTCAGGCGTGAACCATGGTTGCAGACTTGAACCATGCTCCGTTACGGAACAGCGAAACGCCGTAAGTGTGTCTGACCGAAAAAACGCATGGAAACCGTTGCAATCCCCGATGTGCTGGATCAAGACAGGAGTGTTCCAAAATTAAACACGTAAGTTGCTGAATGCTAAGAAGTTATTGGATCTGCCCCAGCAGACTGGGTCGAACCCCCTGAAACGAGATGGAGGCACAGGACGGAAATTACAATTGCGACTGCTGGCGCGAGGAGCCACGGCGCCTCCGAGAGGGTTCCGGCCTCCGCGGCTTCCCGCAACATAACCCCCCAACTTGGCGTGGGTTCGGCGAAACCAAACCCGACGTAAGACAACGTGGCTTCGGCCAGAATAAACATCGGAAGGAGAAGTGTGGCCTGGACCGCGAGGAATCCTCGCGCAGCCGGTAGCAGGTGACGTAGCAGAATTCGAAACGATCCCGCCCCCATGGCGTGTGCAGCTTCTGCGTACTCCTTTCTTTTCTCAATCGAAATGACCGCCCTCACCCCGCGTGCCGGGAACGGCCATCCGGCGACGCCCAAAATCAAGGTCATCGCCCAGAAGACCTCGGCGGTCGACAGAACCAGAGGCATCGTCGCGCGCAGAACAATGACGACATAAATGATCGGGAGGACAAGGACGAAGTCGGCAACGCGCATGAGAAAGGCGTCCCACTTACCCCCGGCGATCCCGGCGAGAGCGCCGATAACAGCGCCAAGGAATAGAGAAAGCAACGTCGCGAGGACTGAAACGCCCAATGACATACGCGCACCGAGGAGCAGTCGGGCGAAGACATCGCGGCCAATCGCGTCCCCCCCGAGGAGCAGCCAGGGGCCGCGGGACTCCGAGATGGTGACAACCCCGCGTGACGTAAACCACTCGAGCGGCACACGGACCGAGCGATCTTCTTCAAATCTGTGTTCGAGCCGATCCATCAGACGTATGGGGTAGATGAAGGGCGGATGCATGCGACCGTCGTCGTCGATGACATGCGGAAGCATCGGCGGCGCAAACGCGAGGTCGGCAAACTGGGTAGCCGGATCGTGTGCCGCGATCGCGTGTGCGGCGGCTGTCATGATGGCAACGATCGACACACCGATGAGACCAGCGCGCGCGGTCCACGATATCAAACGACGTCCTCCACCCGCGGATCGACGGCTGCCAATGCGAGATCAGATAGAAGGATCCCGAACGCCAGACCGCATGAGCCTGCTGCGGCGCAGCCGGCGACAAGGTAAAGATCACGGGACTGCAGCGCCTGGTACATCAAGTCGCCAAGACCCCTCCACGCCATCACTATCTCGACGACAAACGATCCACTGAGTGCGGTGCCGATCATGATCCCGTAGATCGCGAGAACTGGTTTCAACGCGAGACGAAACGCATGGCGCCAGATAACCCGCTGACGCGGAACACCTCGCGCGAAAGCGGCGACGATACAGGGATCGCTCAGCGCCTCGCGAATTGCACGCGACTGCAGACGCTCGAGCGTAGCGGCCATTGGCAACGCGAGCGCGATCGTGGGCAGCAGAAGATATCGGCCGACGATGGCTATCGATTGAATCACGTCGGCGTCGGACGGTACCGTGGGCAGTCCGCCAGCCGGGAGCAATCCGGTGCGCGCCGCGAAGAGCAACAGAACGAGCGACGTCACGAGCGATGGCAGCGACAACACGACTATCGACGCGAGCTGCACCGCGTAGGTCAACGGTCCTTCCCGACGGCTTCCAGTGAAGACGCCCAGAGGAATGCCGACGAGGGTCGCGGCCGCGAGGGCGGAGAACCCGAGGAGGGCGGTTCTCCCGGCCCGCTCGCGAATTAACACAGCAACCGGACGTCGAAATCTGAGTGACTCTCCGAAATCGAAGCGCACGCTTCGTCCAAGCCAGTCGAAATACTGCTCGAGCAGTGGCTTATCCAACCCAAGACGATGCCGCTCGGCTGCCAGAATCACTCGATCCGGCGCGAACGCGTCATCGGAAGGTGCGAGCCGCGCGAGGAGCAGCGATGCTGAGGAAACGGCAAAGATCAGGAGGAGAGCGAAACCGACACGGCGCAGGACGTATCGTCGGAAGCCGTGAGCCACCTATCTGCGTCCCTTTTCCCTTTTCCCTTTTCCCTTTTCCCTTGCCATGATCAGTGCCGCGCCGCGAGCGCGTCTGCGCTCCACAGCAGTTGGGGCATCTGGGGAGCGGGCTGCGGATTGACCACACGCGCGCTGACGGCGAGGGTCATTTTGGGGGTCACGAAGTAAATCGCCGGCATTTGGTCGACAAAGATCCGTTGAACCTCGGTAAACAGCCGGCGTCGTTCGTCGAGGTTGAACGTCTCGGCCTGTTGCCGCATCAAGTCATCGATGCGACGTTCCCAATCCGTAGCGGGCGCCTTCTGATTTCGATTCCAGAAATGGTAGTCGCCAGAACTGAGCCAGAACCCCGGATTCAACGCGGGATCGATAGCGCTTGATTGAATTCCGTAGTAGATGGCGTCGAAGTCGCCTTTTGCGAATCGCGCGAAGAGCGCGCCAGGATCGAGCGGCACGATATCGACAAGGATTCCGGCCTGACGTAACTGCTCCTGCAGTACCGCCACGACGCGAGCACGAATGCTTTCTGCCTGCGTGAGAATCGAGAAGCGCGCCTCGTTTCCGCTCGAATCCTCGAGCACGCCGTCGCCGTTCCGGTCGACGAGACCAGCCGCGGCAAGCAGTTGGCGCGCGCGTGGCAGATCGTGCTCGCATGCAGGTCGGACGTCGGCGAACCACGTACGGTTCGCCGGCGTTACCGGTCCATAAATCGGAACTGCCGCACCGAGGTAGACGGAATTCACAATCGCCTGGCGATCGACGACGCACGAGACTGCCTGGCGAAACGCCTTCTGTCGAAACAGGCGGCTCGCCGGTGCCTTCGTATGCGCGGCGGTGAGATTGAACCAGAGCAGGTTCGGATCGAGCGCCAGTCCGCCCTCAATCAAGCGCACATGTCCTTGATCGGCCGCGCGCTTGAACGCGGCGTAATCGTCAGAACGGATGTCGGCAGTGGTCATCAAATCGATCTCGCCGGCTTGAAGCTTGAGCGCCTCGCTGGCCTGACTCGCGAATACAACCGTCAGCCTGTCGAGATACGGCAGCGTAGAACCCGAGGTGTCCTTTCGCCAGTAGTGTGGGTTTCGGGCGAGACTGAGTCGTTCGCCTGATGCATGCTCAACGAGCACGAAGGGACCAAGACCGGCGATCTCACTGACGGGTGTCGTCGCCGACCACGCATCGCTGAATTTTCCCTCCGTGAATGCTTGCTCGAGACGATGCCGCGGCAAGATTGGTACTCCATCGACAAGCCGCAGGCCCGGAGCAAACAGCGATGGCAATCGCACGATCACGGTCGCTGGATCGGGAGCCTCGATCTGCAGTGGCTTTCCATTGACGAGCGTGTCGTTCGCGAGCGGAGACTTGATCCGCGGATCGTAGAGGGCGCGAAACGAGAACGCGACGTCAGCGGACGTGAACGGTGCGCCGTCCGAGAACACGACTCCCTGGCGCAATTTGAGGGTGTAGGACAAGTGATCGGGCGATTCGCTCCAACTCTCCGCGAGCCAGGGTTCAAGCGTATCGGTGGTGCGATCGACGCGGACGAGCGGGGCATGCGTTAAAAGCGCGAGCACCTCTCCCGGAGTGCTGTAATCGACATAGCGATTGTGGGTTGTGGGCTCTGCCCGGAGCGACGCAATCAGCTCACCTCCGCGAGTGGGCGTGGCGGTCGGTGACGTCCGATCGGATGAGGGTGGGGCCGTTGACCCAGTCGTTGCAGGCCGTTTCGCAAGGTACACCGCGAAAGCAATCGCCAGAGCGATGGCGATCGCGGCGACTGACTTCGAGAGCTTTCCGGCCACAGATGACCTAACCGGCCAATTTATTGGCCATCTTCAAAAAAGTGTGAATTTACGGGCATTTAGTGCGGGTAAGCGATACCCAACGGACAAACCGGTGCCACCGGCCAACTGATTGGCTCACCTTCTCATCGGCATTTACGACAATCAGCTTCAATGGTAGTTGAAGCATCGGTCACGACGCCTCACAGTGCGTCAAAGAGTCCGCCATTGACCGTTCGACACGGCCATGATCTTCGGGTGCCGCTACTGATGAGACCTCTGGCATGACCCGTGCCTCAGCAGCGAGCACACCCTGCGATGTCTACGAGAACCTGGCTATGACCGACCTCTCGCGCCTGTTCGAACGCCGGATCTTTGGTCCTGCGTTGCTCGTTGTCCTCTGTCTCATTCCGCTGGAGATCCAGGCGGCGCCGCACCGCGCTCGCCTGTCAAAGGATCTCGAAGCGCGCCTTGCGGCAGGGAGAAACGACGTCACGAGCGTCATTGTCTCGGGAACTCAAACGGAAATCGAATCGATTGCGGCGCGCTACGGAGCGGTGGTGAAAAAATCGCTCCGCCATGGTGCGGTCGTCGAAGTCACTGGCGGTCAACTGGAAGCGCTGAGCAGCGACCCGGACGTATCGCATCTCTCGGGAGACGCGCGCGTGCAGCGGATGATCGCGACCACCACCGAGGCGACGGGCGCCCCACAGGTGTGGAGTGGCATCAGTGGTCTTCGCGGTTTTACGGGACGGGGTGTCGGGGTTGCGATCATCGATTCGGGAGTGGCTGAACACACGTCGCTCCGCGACCACGTCGTCGCAATGCTCGATTTTACGGACACAAAAGGAACGGCGGTCGATCGTTTTGGACACGGCACGCATGTCGCCGGGATCGTCGCGGGCACCGATGGTGCGGGCGAGTACTCAGGTATTGCGCCGGGCGCCCACATCGTCAGCTTGAAGGTGCTCGGTTCTGATGGGTCAGGCGACAGCAGCGACGTGATCAATGCGATCGACTGGGCGATCGAGCACAAGGCGCAATATGCGCTCCGGATCATCAATCTGTCGCTCGGTCATCCGGTGTTCGAATCGTATCGGGACGATCCGTTATGTCAGGCCGTACAGCGCGCGGTCGATGCAGGGCTCGTTGTCGTGGCGGCCGCGGGAAATCTGGGAAAGACCGAGGATGGCCGACCGATTGTCGGCGCGGTGATTTCGCCCGGTAACACCCCGGCGGCCCTAACCGTGGGCGCGCTGAACACCGGCGCGACCGTGCAGCGCTCGGACGATGTGATCGCGTCATACAGCTCGCGCGGTCCGACGGCAATCGACGGCGTTTTGAAACCGGATCTGGCGGCGCCAGGCAACAAGATCATCGCCGCGGCGGCGCCGGGCTCGTTGCTGGTGCAGACCTACCCGGAACGGATCGTCGCCGGGCGTGGTCCGAATGCCTACATTCAATTCAGCGGCACGAGCATGGCGGCGGCCGTTGTCTCGGGCGCGACCGCGCTGCTGCTCGAAGCCAATCCATCCCTGACGCCCGCCGATGCCAAGCTCCTGCTGCAGGTGACGAGTTCACCGGTTAACGGGGCGGGCCTGATTGAGGCGGGTGCCGGCAGCATCAATGTGGCGGCGGCGGTTGGATTGAGTGTCGCGCCTGAGGCCACGCTGGCGGCAACGACGATTGGAGGAGAGGCGATTACGGCGTCTAGACTCGCCGGAATTAATAATATCGAGTTACTGACGAAATACTCTGGCCTTGGCAGAGTCACCTCGATACCCCAAACGATTGTTTGGGGTGAAACCATCGTTTGGGGTGAGACGATTGTCTGGGGCGAACTAACTGTGCAAGGTATCAACGCTATCGCGATCAGTGAAATCCTTAGAGAGTTACTGGCCCAGACTATCGTGTGGGGTAAGACCATTGTTTGGGGAGAAACCATCGTTTGGGGAGAAACCATCGTTTGGGGAGAGACGATCCTGGGGGGAATGAACGTTACCGAGTAGTTGTGTGCAACTTCGAGAAGCTAATAGGAACATCAAAGACTGGAGCTCAAAAATGCGTTTAATCGTTTGGGGTGACTGACTTATACTGTGCGGTAGAGCCAGCACAATATGAAAGAAGAGCGATTATCTCGAGGCGCGCGCCTGTACGTCGGTACCGTTATCACGGTCGGCGCGATTGCTCTTCTTCATTCGATGTTCGTGCTGCACCAACGTCCAGTCCCATTTCGTTGGTCCATACTAGCCGGTCTTACCCTCTTAACAGGGTCTTTCACTGTACGAATCCCTGCGATCCCTGCAAGACTATCCGTCTCGGAAATCTTTGTATTTGCCGCCGTGCTGCTATTTGGCCCAGCAGGGGCAACGATGATCGTCGTATTGGATGCCCTGGTCATTTCTTTGTGGCAAAAGAAAGAATCCCGCCAGGTCTCACGCATACTCTTCAACGTCGCTGCCCCAGCGGTCGCAATTTGGATTGCAGCTCACGCGTTTTATGGTTTAGCCCATATCGAACCACTGGCAGGCCGTCCTCAAGCGATACTTCCGCTGTTGGTACCAATCCTAGTACTGGCCATACTCTACTTTCTGTTGAACAGTGTCTTGGTAGCATGGGCGGTTGCACTTGAAAAGAAAATGTCCGCATTTTCTGTATGGAGAGAGAGCTTCCTATGGCTTTCGTTGAACTACTTTAGCGGAGCTTCTGTCGCAGCACTTCTGCTGCCGTATCTTCAACCGGCAGAACCACAATTGGCCCGGGTAATAGGTATTCTTCTTCCGCTCCTGCTCATCTCTTATCTAACATTTAAGACGGCAATGGGTCGCGTCGATGATGCACATCGACACCTTAAAGAGTTGAATGATCTATATCTGTCCACGATCGAGACTCTTGCAATGGCGATCGACGCGAAAGATCAAATTACCCATGGACACATCCGACGTGTTCAAGCCCATGCCGTGAAGCTGGCCCGTGCTATGGGTGTGAAAGAGTCCGCACAAATCCGCGCAATCGAAGCTGCGGCACTATTGCATGACATGGGGAAGCTAGCCGTACCCGAATATATTCTCAATAAGCCCGGTCCGCTGACGGCGGCAGAGTTTGACAAGATGAAACTACACGCCAGTGTAGGTGCTGACATACTCTCTTCGATCGATTTTCCCTACCCGGTTGTTCCGATCGTTAGGCACCATCATGAGAGCTGGGACGGTACGGGATATCCGGATGGGCTTCTTGGGTCCTCGATACCTATCGGCGCTCGGATACTC
>JBKPSH010000045.1:0-116315 GCA_046734955.1 Acidobacteriota bacterium | reverse complement strand
TCAGATCGAGAGTTTCGTGAACGGCGCCGTCAAGGTTTCCTGACTGCGGTAGGATGAGAGCGGCATGCACGGGCCGCAGCCGATTGCCGAAACCTTGAGGCGGGAATTCGGGGCGTTCATCCTTGAACGTTATCCCTTTGCTGCCACTTCCGCCCGCGAAGCGCTGGCAGCGGCTATCGGCGCCGCGCCTGTCGTCGAGAGCGCCATCGATCGTCTGCGGGATCCGTTCGCACGCGAATTCCGCGCACGCCTCCAGCGTCTCGCTCCCATCGATCTCTCCGAGCCCACTCCAGGCGTGCCGGCCAAACAGCGTTTTGAGCAAGCCGTTGAGGGCATCGTCGACGCGTGTGATGGATTTCTCCGCCGCGCCGCGATCCGAGCCTCACTCACACCCGAGGAGCGGCTCGAAATTCTTCGCGGCATGATCCTCACGCGCGCCACCGACAATCGCCTGAAGGCATTTTTCACCAATGGTGAGGTGCGATACGGCGACTCGGTGTTTCAGGGCAAAGGATTCCGTTCGCTCGGCCAGGAGGCGATCTACGCGGCTGCGATCCGCTTGCGCCGCGGCAACGGGTATCGCGAGGCGGACGCGTGGAAAGGTGACGTCGTCGCACCCTTGATTCGTGATCTTGGCGTGACCATCGGGATGCGTGCCGAACCGGAGACGATTCGCCGGGTGCTGTCGGCGCAGATGGGCAAAGCGGGCCCGCCGATGAACGGAAAGGATCTGCACATCGGCGACATGCAGTACGGCATCTGGCCGGCTGTGGCGCCGCTCGGCACCGGGCCCGTCACCATTGCAGGCCTGGCCTTCGCATTTGCCCGCGAACGGTCGGGACGCGTGGCGCTGTCCTTCATCGGCGAAGGCGGTTCGTCGCTTGGCGAGTGGCACGAAGCCATTAATCTGTGCGCGGTGCGAAAACTGCCCGCTGTCTTTGCGCTCGAAAACAATCAGACCGCGCTATCCACGCCGGTGCAGGATCAATGCGCAGCGCGTGTCTTCGCGGACAAGGCCGTCGGTTACGGCATCCCCGGCATAACCATCGACGGCACCGATCCTGATGGGATTGCCGCGGCGTTCGACTGGGCGGTTCAGCGCGCCCGCGACGGTCGTGGTCCAACGCTGATCGAGCTCATCTCGATGCGGATGTGCGGTCACGCGCATCATGACGACATGCTGTATCTCGGCAAGGATCCGCCGCTCGGCTGGGAGTATCCGCCGCTGACCGGTGAGGGGTACGTCAATCGCGAGCGCTATGAGTACTGGGCGGCCCGCGATCCCATTCCCGCTTACGCGGCCCGACTCACGGCAGCCGGACTGATCGATGCGGACACCGTCGATGAATTGAAGCGCGAAGCGGAAGAGATCGTTGAATCGCAGGCGAAGCTGGTGATCGAAGCAGACTGGCCTTCCGCTGACCACGCGGGCGTCGGTGTGCTGGCGGAAGAGCCTCCGCGCGTGCGTGTCGATGTGCTCGATCCCGATCTCCGCAAAAAGCGTCAATCCTGGAAACTCCCGGCTCTCGAGCTGGCTGGTCCCTTCGAAGCCACGGAAAAACACGGAAAGACACGGATCGAAACCACGGAAAAACACGGAACAACACGGACCCGAACGTTTCTCGAGGGCATCATGCTCGGCGTTGGTGATGCGCTCCGAGCCGACTCGAGAGTATTTGTGTTTGGCGAAGACGTCGGCGGAAAGTACGGAAACGCGTTCCTTTTGCTTCGTCCGCTTCTCGATGAATTTGGCGACCGGATCATCAACTCGCCGATCTCCGAAAGCGCCATCATGGGAGTCGCGATCGGGTGTGGGATTGCCGGGCAGCGGCCGATCGTCGAAATGCAGTTCAACGACTTTGTGGCGACTGGTTTCAATCAGCTGGTCAACAACGCCGCAAAGATTCGTTATCGATGGGGCGGCAGCGTGCCGATGGTCGTGCGCATGCCCTGGGGCGGCCTCCGCCATGCCGGCCCGTATCACAGTCAGAACACAGAGGGCTGGTTTTATCGCACTCCAGGACTGAAGATCGTGGCGCCCTCAACGCCGGCCGACGCGCGTGCGCTGATGGCGTCAGCCGTCGCCGACGCCGACCCTGTGTTGTATTACGAGCACATCGCGCTCTATCGCGACCCGCGGATCAAGCAGGCGCTCGCTGACGATCCTCCGGCAGCAATCCCGCTTGGGCGCGCTGCGCTGCGGCGTGCAGGAAAGGATCTCGCGATCATCTCGTACGGCGCCTACGTACACGTCGCGCTGCGCGTGGCCGAACGGCTCGCATCCGACGGACACCAAGCCGCTGTGCTTGATTTGCGTTCGCTCCTGCCGCTCGACCGCGAGGCCGTGCTGGCCGCAGCCAAACAGTGCAGCCGCGTGCTCATCCTGCACGAAGACACGCGCACGGGAAGCATCGGCGAAAGTGTCGCCGCGATCATCCAGGAGGAGGCGTTTGAGTTCCTCGACGCGCCGATCCGCATCATCGGAGCGCTCGACACACCGGTTCCCTACTCCCCGGCTCTCGAAGCGGCGTTTCTGCCCTCCGAGGACGAGATCGACCGCGCGGCGCGGCGCCTGCTCGCGTATTGACCACGAACGCGCCGCGGCTCAGTATCGTCATCCCGTGCTTCAATAGCGAGGCGACCATCGGCGCGCAGCTGTCCGCGCTGGCGACTCAGGCCACAAAGTATCCGTGGGAAGTACTGATTTCCGACAATGGTTCGCGCGATAAGACGCTGGCGATTGCCGCGAGTTTCCACGATCGCATCGAACGGCTCAAGATCATCGATGCTTCCGCCCGCCGGGGAGCCGGCCTACGCGCGGCACCGGTGCGAAAGCCGCTGCCGGCGAATCGCTCCTCTTTTGCGACGCAGACGACGTGATGGGGGATGGTTACGTCGAAGGGATGGGACGCGCACTCGAGGCGCATCACTTTGTGGCGTGTCGCTACGATTTCCTGAAGCTGAACACATCATGGCTCGCGGCTGCGCGTGGTTCGCAACGAGAAGGGCAGGAAGAGGCGCTCGCCGGAGGCTACTGTCATCCCACGCTGCCATACGCAGGCGCTGGTGGCCTGGGTATCCGGAAGTCGATCCACGAGGCCGTCAACGGCTTCGACATGACGTTGAGGGCAATGGCCGGTCAGGAGGACACCGACTACTGCATTCGCGTTCAGCTTGCCGGAACGCCGTTGACGTTTGTGCGCGAGGCCGTGATGCACGTTCGCTTTCGCGCCACGGTGCCCGGCGTCTTTCAACAGGCATGGGCGTGGGCGGAAAGCGGCGCGCGCACGTCCAGCGTCGTTATGTACCGGATGCGATGTCGCCGTCGTTTGCCGCTCTGGCGTACGATCTCAGTCGACATCTCGCCTGGAAGCTGGCGCAGGTGAGAACGCGCGCGGATCTTGCTCAATGGATCTGGCTCGCCGGCTGGTGTGGTGGGCTGCTGAGCGCGCGACGGACGTTAGGACGGTTGCATGACTGAAGCACCGTTGCGAATAGCGGTCGTCATTCAGACCCCCAAAGACCAGCAGTCGGCCGTTTACATCGGTTATCAGTCTCTCGCAAGCGCACTCGAGGAGCTGCACCATTCCGTCGCGATCGTCGCTCCCTCAGATTTCCCGTCCGTCAGAAGACTCAGTGGTAGATGGACGCCGCTCGTGTATCCCATCGCGATTGCTTCGTGGCTACGTGCGCGGCGCGATGAATTTGATCTCGTGCTGTTTCACAGTTATGCGGGCTGGCTCGCGACCGCGCTCACGCGAGGCCGTCCGCCCGCGCTCGTCATGTTTCACGGAGTTGAGCCGCTGTATCACCGTGAGTTGCGCGCTGAAATGGCGCGCAGGGGCGCCAGCCTGTCGCTCCGCTACCGCGCGCTGCAGGAACTAGTGATGCCTGTGCTGCTGACGATCGCGTGCCGGACCGCTGCGGATGTCGCGTGCTTGAATCGCGCTGAAGCGGAGTACCTGAAGTCCCGGCGTTGGACGGCAAATGGCAACGAGCACGTCTTCGCGCACGGTGTGCCGCTGGACTTCTTCGTCGCGGCACGAGTGCCTCGGCCCATCCAGACCTTGCTGTTTGTGGGTCAGTGGCTCCCCATGAAGGGCGTTCGATATCTCAGAGATGCCGCCACGGCCATTCTGAGTGCCGACCCAGGCCTGCGGCTGGTGTGTGCTGGGACGTTGACTGGCGAACGCGATGTTCAGTCGGAATTCCCTGTCGACCTGCGAGACCGGATTACCGTTGTCCCGCGGATCGATCAGTCGGGACTGGCGCAACTGTATCGAGAGGCGGACATCTTCATTTTTCCGAGCCTCTACGAAGGATTCAGCCGCGCAATCGTCGAAGCAATGGCGTCACGATTGCCAATCGTATGTACGCAGGTCGGTGTCGCCGGCGATGCGCTTCGCAACGAGCAAAGCGCGTTGATTGTGCCGAAGCACGACGCCGACGCACTCGTGATGGCGATCAACCGTCTTCGCTCCGATCCCGCGCTGGCAGACCGCCTGGCCAATGCGGCTGGCGAGGTGGCACGTGACTACACGGTGGCGGCAGTTTCTCAGCGCACCATGAACGTCATCATCGACGCGGCTCGCCGGACGCGATGAGCGAACGGATTCGCGAGCGGTGGCGACGATTCTCGGTCTCGCCTGCGCTCATCGCCTTCACGCGTCGGAGGATTGCGTTGCAGTGGCGGCTACGCGGCCGTCCGCTGCCGCCGCCGCATGTGGTAAAGCAGCTTGCAATTCTCCGGTATCAACAATCGCGACAATTCACGACGTTCATCGAGACCGGAACGTTCACCGGTGAGATGGTCGAAGCGATGCGGCCGCATTTTCAACGTCTGATTTCGATCGAGATGTCGCCCGAGATTCACGAGACTGCGCGGCGCCGCTTTGCCGGCGCTGCGTCTGTTGAACTACTGCTTGGCGACAGCGCCGTCGTATTGCCTCGAATCCTGGACCAGATTCATGATCCCGCCCTGTTCTGGCTCGACGGCCACTTCATGGGCGGCAGTACGGCCCGCGGCGGTGACGACAGTCCTGTTCGCCATGAACTTCGCGCGCTGCTCGCGCACCCTGTGCGGCGTCACCTGGTGCTGATTGACGATGCGAGGCTGTTCGACGGGACGGCTGGTTATCCGACGATCTCGGAATTGCGCGACTGGATTCATCGTGAGCGTCCCGGTTCGGACGTGCAGATCGCGGACGACATCATCCGGTGCGCTTTCGACGTAGGGCGCGGTCTTTCGACCGCGCCGGCGGGTGAACATGCCTTATCCTAGCGGTGGTTGAACCTCCATCATTTCAGCGAATTCGCGCTGGTCGTCCGGAGGCTCCGTCCGTATCTCGAGACGGAACGCGTTCGGCTTGCGGCAGTGCTGGCGAGTTCGCTCTTCGTCATGGTGTTCGAAGGAGCCGGCGTTGGTCTGCTGGTGCCGCTCCTGTCGCTGCTTCTCGGTGGCGAGAACGCGACACCCATGCGGCCCTTGCAATGGCTGGAACATCAGCTGCCCGGGCACTCTCCCGCCTTTTACGTCGTTGTCATTTGTGCGGCGATCGTTCTTGCCATTGCCGGGAAGAACGTGGCGGCGTACGTCTCTCAGGTGCTCGCCGCCGACTTGAAGAAGCGGATATCGATCACCCTCCGGGATGCGCTCTTCCGACGCCTGCACACCGCCGATCTCGATCTTTTCGATCGTTCTCCAGGTGGTGAGATTGCCAACGTCTTTCTGGTTGAGACGTACCGCGTCACCCTTGCGATTGATGTTCTCGTTGCGACGCTCCAGCGCTCGTCAATCGGTCTCTTCTATCTCTGCGCCCTTTGCTACATCTCCTGGGAATTGACGCTGCTGGTGATCGCGCTTACGGGCGCGATTGGGAGCGTGCTGGCGTTCGTCTATCGACGGATTACCGTGGCTGGGGTCGAGCTGACGGACCTCAACCATCGAATTGCGTCACTCTTGACCCAGTCGTTTGCCGGCGTTCGCATCGTCCGCGCGACGAATTCGCAGGCGCAGGTGATCGGCGATTTTCATGCGCTCAGTACGGCCCAGGCGCGGGCGGAGGAGCGCAGCACACATGCGTCGTCGCTGCTCTTTCCGCTGACCGAGACTTTGGCCGTCGTCGGCGCGATGCTGATCGTGTGCTGCGCCTACATCTTCTTCGTTCGCACCGGGCACATGCTGAGCAGCTACCTCCTCGCATACGGATTCATGCTCCTGCGTCTGCTCCCGCTAGTGAACCAGCTGTATGGCCTGCAGGGACATCTGCTTTACCTCGCCGGTGGCGTGCGCGAAGTGCAGCTCTGGCTCGACACGCCGGTGTATCCACAGAGAGCGTTTGGAACACGGGTGTATACGCCCGTGCGGGACGCGCTCCGCTTCGAACGCGTCAGTTACACCTACCCGAATGGGGCAACGGCGCTGCACGCCGTCGAGTTTGCAGTCCCGTCGGGGCAGACCGTTGCCATCGTCGGCGCCAGTGGCTCCGGAAAGTCGACCCTTGCCGCACTGCTTCTTCGTTTTCGAACTCCGACGCAGGGAAGCGTCACCGTTGATGGCGTGGACTACTGGGAGTACTCACCGGAGAGCTGGCATCGCGCGACTGCGCTCGTTGAGCAGGACGCGTTTCTGTTTCACGGCACGCTCCGCGAGAACATTGTCTACGGTTTCGACCGCGCCACTCCGGCGGCCATTCAGCGCGCGATTGAGGTCGCGAACCTTTCCGACGTGGTGGCGCAACTCCCGCACGGGCTCGACACTCTCGTCGGCGAGCGGGGCGCGATGGTGTCCGGAGGGCAGCGGCAGCGGATCGCGATCGCCCGCGCCGTGATCCGCGATCCGTCCATTCTGATCCTGGACGAGGCGACGTCGCATCTCGACGCCGTGTCCGAACAGCTGGTCCAACAGGCGCTCGTGAACGCGTCGCGAGGACGCACGACGATCGTCATCGCGCACCGGCTGTCGACAATTCGCGAGGCGGACAAGCTCATCGTGCTGGAGCATGGGCGGCTCGTTGAAGAGGGGACGTGGGCGGCGCTCGAAGCGGCCGGCGGCGCGTTTCAACGGTTGCTTCGCAGTGTATGACCGGCGGGCTTCCTTCGTCGATCCTGTTCATCTGCGATTTCGATCCGGGTTTCTCCGGCAGGAAGCATCACACGTCCGGCGTCGGCGGCACGGAAGCGATGGTCGTCGTCCTGTCGGAGGCTCTGGCAGCACGCGGCGTGAATGTAACGGTTGCGACCCGGATCGATGGCGAGGATTGCAACGGCGTTCGTTTTCAGCCGGTGGCGATGGCACGGCCGCGCGATGCCGATGTGACGGTCCTCGTCAAGCAGTGGAGCGAGGCGGCGCGAGATGCTGGCCTGGTGCGCGTGTTTCTCGCCAGCGACGTTCACGTGCCGGATCCTCCAATGATCGGTCGATGTCTCGAATGGTCTACGACAAGCTTTGCGCTCTCGCCATTCATGCGGGCAAAGCTGCAAGACGTCGTGGCGGCGCCTGCGATGGGAATTCTGCCGCCGCCGATTGCGCTCGAGGACTACTCATCGCTGGCTGACGAGCGGCAGTCCGTCCTGTTGTACTGCTCAGTTCCGGATCGGGGTCTCTATTACCTGAAGGATCTGTTTCCAGCAATCCGGCGACGCGTCGGGGACGCGACGCTGGTAATCACATCCGACTTCACTCTGTGGGGAAGGGCGAGGGCGAAAGATGGGTTCCTGCGATTTTTCGAACGGCAACCTGGCGTCGAGTATCTCGGTCACGTCGATCGGCTGAGGCTCGTTGCCGAACAACGCCGCGCGCGCGTGCTCGCATACCCGTGCACCTTCGAGGAGGGGTTCTGCATCGCTGCCGCAGAGTGCATGGCGGCCGGGGCTGTGCCGGTGACAACCAATGCCTTCGCGTTGACGACAACCGTCGGTGAGGCCGGAATTCTGATCGACGGCCGCCCGCGAAGCTGGTTCTATCGGCGACGGTTCGTCAATGCGGTGACGGCACTGTTGTCCGATGACGTCCAGTGGCGAGAGCGATCGCGAGCGTGCCGAGCCCGTGCGCATGACTATGGATCCGCCGCGATTGCTGAGCGCTTCCTCAGCGCCGTCGCCAGAGCGGGGTCGGTCGCGTGAGTCTCGATACACCAGTCTTGTTCGTGATTTATCGGCGCGCCGTTGTCACACGGCGTGTGTTCGAAGCGATCGCGGCAGTCGAGCCACGGCGACTGTTCATTGCCGCCGACGGCCCGGCTACGGTCGGAGATCGGGCAGCATGCGATGAGACGCGCGACATCGTGAAGCGCATCGAGTGGGACTGCGAGGTGTCTCACGATTTTAGTGCCACGAACCTCGGCCTCAATCAACGCATGATTTCCGCCATTGATTGGGTCTTCAAACGATCCGAGTCGGCGATTGTCATCGAGGACGATTGTTTGCCGCGTCCGGACTTTTTCCGGTTCTGCTCGTCGATGCTCGAACGGTATCGTCAGGATCCGCGCATCTTGCATATAAGCGGTGAGTGCTATCGCAATGAGCGCGTGGGCAACGACTCCTACTTCTTCTCCAAGTATCCGCTCGCCTGGGGCTGGGCAACATGGCGACGGGCATGGTCGCTGTTCGACGCCGGTATGACGACGTGGCCGCAGTTCCGAATGCAGCCGGCCGCGGAGGCACTCTTCGACAGCAGCGACGAGCGCCAGTACTGGACGTCTACATTCGATCTGCTTCAGCAGGAACAGGCAACGGGCAGGATGGGTTCGTGGGACTACGCCTGGTATTACGCCTGCATGTCGCACGGACTCTCGATTCATCCAGCCGTGAACCTCGTCTCGAATATTGGATCCGGTCCGCTCGCGTCTCATACCCACGAGCTCGGTGACCTTTCCAATCGGCCGACTGGCTCGCTCGACGAACCGCTTCGCCATCCCGCCTCCATGGTTCGAGATCGTCAGGCCGATCTCGACACGTTCGATCACCGCTTCCCGGGCGCACTGCTGAAACGGCAACGATCGTTCGGCCATCAGATTCGTCGGCCCGGGAGATGGGCGCTGCGCATGGTTCGTGGCCTCCGCGGAGGGACGCGCTGAGTAGCGTTGCCAGGACTCCGGTGACGCGCGCGAACGCGCGCGTGTCGTCAGACCTGGTCGTCCTCGTCACGATCGCCGCGCTGCTGATCATCGCCGGATCATTGCGGCGTGAATTTCTCGGCGACGGCGTCCGACATCTTCATGCCGCTCTTTCGGCTCAGATCCAGCCGGGCGAGCCACGATGGCTTCTGTTTCCTCCCCTGGCACGTGTTTGGGTTCGCGCCTTGTCCGCCGCCGGGCTGATCGCGGGACCCGAGGGAGCGCTTCGTGCGCTCGTTGTGCTGTCGATTGCATCCGGGATTCTGTTCCTCTTCTGCATTCGCGCGTGGCTGCGTTTTGAGGGCGACGATGAAGCGCGCCGTGCGGCTGCGTTGCTGCTTGCCGGCAGTTGCGCGCCAGTGCTCATTCTTTTCTCCGACATCGCCGAACCACCGGTCGCGGCCGCCATCGCGGCTGCGGGTCTTGCCTGCGCGCGAGTCTCGCGGGATGACGAAAGCCGAGCGCGCGCAGCGATGCTGTGTGCGGTCGGAGCCATAGCCCTCGCGTCATTGATCTATCAGGGGACGATCCTCGCACTTGGCATGCTGCCGCTCGTCGTGTCGAGACGAACAGTCCGTCGCCGCGATGTGGTCCTCGCAAGTAGCGGCGCTGTTGTCCTCGTCACCATGACGATGATCGCCGCGCAGATTTCGGCTGGAACATCCGCCCGCGTCGCTGCCGCGGCTGTCGTTCAGGGAGAGCACAATCCGCTGGCGCGCTCGATGATGGCGTCGCCGTCTCCATCGAAGTACGTGGCCGCTGTAATTGCAGGTCCGCCACAAGGCATTGTCGCGCTCGAAAACTACAGTGGGTTGAGAGCACTTGCATCGGACGTCGCCAGTGGAAATCAGACTGCGATCACCAACGTCATTCTGTTGCTTCTCGGTTTGGCTGCCACCGCGATGCTTCTCGTGAGAGGTGTTCGGGAACGCCAGTGGCGTGTGCTTGCCGCGGCCGCAGTCATCCTGGCCCTTCCCGTGATTCGCAACCAGCAATATGCATATGTGAAGTTCTACGTACTGTGGCCGATTCCGGTCGCGCTCCTGGCGATGCGCTGGCGCACTCGCATGATCTTCGTCACCGCGACTATCGTCTTCGCGGCAAACGCGTGGCTCGTCGGTGCGCAGATACGCCAGGGTCGCGATCACTACAGGGACGCGCGAGCGACCTACGCAAGTGCGACGCCGTCAACTTGCTGGTTGACCAGTGGCTGGACTCCACCGTTCGCATATCTATGGCCCGGCAGCGCAACTCCAATGCTTGGCACGCTCGCGACCGGCACCGATCCAGAGGCGCAGAGAGCAGCGCTCGCGACGTCGCTTCGTCACTGCTTCTGCGACGCGGAAAAAGTGTGGACCGATACGACCAGCCGAGATTCGGAAGTGGTGACCTCGATCGCTCGTCACTTCGAATACCGTGACATCGATCTGGCGTCAGTGCTAATGGATCCACGCGAGCCGAATGGGAAGTTTGTGCCCAATGTCTGGCTGTATTCAGAATCTGCCCGTCAGCGAGCCTGCCGCACGGTGTCGCGGTGATTTAGTCCCCTCGGATCCCGGATCCCGGACAACGGATCGCGACGAAATTCAGTGGTGTCCTTCCCACCACACGCCGTGTGTCCCCATTGACACAGCTCAGGAGTACTGGCAGGATAGCATCGCCCCCACCTAATTCATCGGTCCGTGCGACTCCCACGCACGGCGCTGTCACTCCTGGTGTAACTGACAGGGCGAAGCTCCGCCGACTCTCTCACCATGCACCAACAACTCGATGTTCGTTTTCGCGGAACCATGCCGCTGCCGGCCGAACTGATCGGCGCGGCACCATCGGTACAGCGCGCCGCCGATGTGGCGCGACGCGCTGCCGAATCCGACGATTCGGTTCTCATCGTCGCCGAGCGAGGATTCTGCGCGGAGCGCATTGCCCGGTCGATCCATCAGGCCAGTCCTCGCGCCCGCGAACCGTTCATCACGATCGACTGTGCCGATGATCACGCCGCCGTTGTGCATCGCCTGTTTGGCACGGACCGGCACGCGCGCGTCGATTACGAAGTTGCGCACGACGGCAGCGCGATCGCGGAAGTCGGGCGAGGGACGATCCTGCTGAGCGATGTCAGCGAGATGCCCGCCGCGGCGCAGCTGCGGATATCCAGGGTCCTTCGTGACGGCGAGTTGCGGGTGCGACGGACGATGGCCGCGATCAAATTCCGGGTGATGGCTTCGGCGGCACCGTCGCTTGAGGCCGATGTTCACCAGCATCGCTTCAGGCCCGAGCTGTATCGACGCCTTCAACGGTTGCGCGTCGATGTTCCTCCCCTTCGCGATCGCGCGATCGACCTGCCGGCTGTGATTGATGCGGTGCTCGCGGAAACCTGTCGCCATCACCAGGTTCATTGCAGCCTTGCACCGGCGGCGCGGACGGCTCTCGCCGCGCTGCGCTGGGCCGGCAATCTCGACGAACTGCGCAGCGCGCTCGAACGACTGGCGAATCGGTGCACCGGAGGCATCATTCGCCAGGAGGACGTGCTCGCGGATCTCCAGCAGAACGAGAGGCACCCGCGTGCGGGTATTCAGGCATTTACAAGCCTTCGCGAGGCGCGTCAGTCCTTCGAGCGTGATTACATTGCCGGCGTCCTGGAATCATCGGGCTGGCGCATGACCGAAGCGGCGCGCATCCTCGGCATCGAACGCGCGAACCTATACCGAAAAACGCGGCAGCTGGGCATCACCCGGCTGAAGCCTCGCGCATTATGACCCGCAGCCGAGTTCGCGGCCGTTTCGTCCTTGTGCTGCTTGCCTGTGTGTTTCTGGTGAGTGCTCGTGCCGAGGCGCAGACGCAGCCGCCCGAAACCATCGAGTCCATGCCGATTCACGCGGGTCCTGTCGGTCTTCGCCCATCACTGTCGGTTACGAATGCCGGTGTGGACAGCAACGTCTTCAACTCGGCCGACAACCCCCAGGAAGATTTCACCGCGACAATCGTTCCTCGCATCGTCGCGCGCGTCCGTGCCGGACGCCTGATGTTCTCCTATGGTGCTGCCAGCGATTTCGTCTACTTCAGAGATTTCGAGGACGAACAGGCGCTCAATTTCGCATCCGATGTGAGGCTTGAGGCCAACCTGGGTCATCTGCAGCCGTACATTTCAACCGGGTGGGTATCGACGAAGGATCGTTTGAACGCAGAGCTTGACGCGCGCGCGCCGCGCACGCAGCGAACAATCATGGGCGGCACCCGCATCCTCGTTGCATCCCGGACAACGCTCGTGTTCAACGCGCGTCGAGCCGATCTGGACTTCGACGAGGGCACGGAGTTTGACGGCGCCGACCTCGCCCACAATCTCAACTCACGCGCCGACAGTTTTGAAGGCGGCGTGCAGCTTGCCCTGACGCCACTCACGACGCTGAACCTGACGACCTCGGTCCAGCGCGATCGATTCGACTCCGCACCCGAGCGCAATGCGAATACCTTCCGCGTTACGCCGAGTCTCCAATTCGATCCCACATCGCTTATTCGCGGCACGGTATTGGTCGGGTACCGGAAGTTCGACACGCTTGATCCCCTGCTGCCGGACTACAGCGGCGTGATCGTTCAGGTTCTGGCCGGCTACACGCTGCTCGAACGCACGAAGTTCGACGTGGATCTCGCGCGCGACGTGCAGTATTCCTATGAGGATCTCGAGCCCTACTATCTTTCGACGGGGGGACGGTTGACCGTGACCCATCAACTCGTTGGCCCGTTTGACGTCCAGGCGTTCGGTGGTCGACAGTCGCTCGGATACAGAACCACCGCGGGCGCGGGAGACAGTCGAACCGATCGCGTCGAAACTTTTGGCGCAGGCGCCGGTTATCGATTCCACACGCAGTACCGCGTTGGCTTCACCTGGGAACACAACCGCCGCCGCAGCGATCTTCAGGATCGTCGATACGAACGAGATCGCCTGTTTGCGTCACTCACCTACGGAACCTGATGTATGTCGACGCTTTTGATCGTTCTGCTATTGCTTCAGACACCGAATCCGTCACTCGCGGCGGAATACGTCGTCGGACCGCAAGACCGCTTGGCGATCACCGTCTTCGATGAACCGACGTTGACCAAGACCGTCACCGTCGACAGTGACGGCACGTTTGATTTTCCACTTGTCGGCCGCATCAAAGCGGGCGGCCTTTCGGTGCGGCAGATCATCGCCGATCTCAAAAAGCGCCTCGGCCCGCCTGATGGATTCCTGGTGAATCCGCAGGTGAACATCGAGGTCGAGACGTATCGGAGCCAGGTGGTCTACGTGAACGGCCAGGTTCGTGTGCCGGGAGCTGTCCCGCTGAAGGGCGCGATGACGATCATGGACGTGCTTGCGCAGGCGGGTTCACCGACGCCTGACGCCGGCTCCTACATCGAGATCTACCGGAAGTCTGCCGGCCAGACGTCACCGGGGCCGCTCGATCCGGCAAAGACCCCAGCGCCTGAGCGCGTCACGATGGAGGATCTCCGGAACGGGCGCGCGCAGCAGATTCTGCTGCGCGATGGGGACACCGTAAACGTACCGAAGGCCCAAACATTTATTGTGAATGGCTTCGTGCGAACGCCGAATACATACGTCCTCGAGGGAGAGATCACGGTTCAGAAAGCGATCGCAATGGCCGGCGGCGTCACCGAACGCGGCGCACTGAGCCGGGTGAAGATTCAGCGCATGGTTGACGGCAGGCTGGTCGAGATCAAGGCAAAGATGACCGATCTCGTCCAACCGAACGACACGATCGTCGTTCCCCAAAGGTTCTTTTAGCGTGCAATGATTGTCCACGTTGCAAACGGTCGCCTGTTTGGAGGCATCGAGCGGATGCTCGCGACGTTTGCCGAGTGCGGGAAGGCCGCCTTCGAGTTCGTCGTGGCGACCGAAGGACGGCTGCTGTCAGAGTTGCGCGATCGCGACGCGCACGTGCATTTCTTCGGTGACGTTCGTCTGAGCCATCCGTCGTCGGTGCTTCGCGCCCGGCATCATTTTCGCAACCTGCTTCGCCGCCGTTCGTATTCGGCGGTCATCTGTCATGCGCCCTGGTCGCATGCGATCTTCGCGGGCGTCGCGCGCGGCTGCGGGCTGCCCGTCATCCTCTGGCAGCACGATCGCGCCAGCGGGATCCCGCTGGTCGAACGTGCATGCCGTGCCGCCGGTGCTGATCTCGTTATCTGCAACAGCAAGTGGACCGCGACCACGGCTCGCTTTCTCCAGCCGCACGCGCCGCATCGCGTGATCTACTGTCCGGTCAGTGCCACGGCAGAGATGTCCGCAGAGACGAGGCGCGAGGTTCGTCAGGAAATCGGTGCCCCGGCCGACGCGGTCGTGATCCTTTCAGCCAGCAGGATGGAGCCATGGAAAGGACATCTTGACCTGCTGCGCGCCCTCGCGAAACTGAACCCGCTTCCTTCGGTGCTGTGGATCGCCGGTGGCGCCCAACGACCGCACGAACGCGCCCACGCGACCGCACTGTTCGATGAAGTTCGGAGACTTGGTCTCGAATCGCGCGTGAAGTTTCTGGGTGAGCGACGCGACGTCGATCGATTGCTCGCTGCTGCGGACGTCCTCGCGCAACCGAACACTGAACCGGAACCCTTCGGGATCATTTTTGCCGAGGCACTGCGAGCGGGTGTGCCGGTCGTGACGACAAACATGGGCGGGGCGCCGGAGATTGTCGATGACTCATGTGGCCGCCTTGTCCCGGCTCACGATCCCGGCGCTCTTGTTCACGCGCTCGAGTTGCTTGTGTCCGATCATGCGCTGCGGAACTCACTGGGAACTGCCGGTCCAGTACACGTAGCGACGATTTGCGATCCATCGCGCGTGCTGACGCAACTGTCAGACGCCATTTCGTCTCTGCGAACGCCGACGGCGGCCGCATGACACTCACGCCAGACCTCGCGCTCGAGAGCCGGGCTCGCCAGAGTCTGGGCGCGAGCGACGACGTGATCTACGCGACAGCAGCGTCCGAGCTGCGCCGCCGCGGCGTTCATGGACGCATCGTCGATGTTGGCTGCGGCACCGGCCGCCTGCGCCCGTTCCTCGGCGACATGATCGAGTCGTATGCGGGCGTGGACGCTATTGAATACGAGGGACTCGCCAGCGGGATTGCCTTCATCCGAGCGGATTTGAATCGCGATCCCATTCCCGTTCCCGATCATTCAGCCGATGTGGCGATTTCAATCGAGACGATCGAGCACCTGGAGAATCCGCGAGCCTTCGTTCGTGAGCTGGTCCGCATTGCGAAACCCGGTGGCTGGATTGTCGTGAGCACGCCGAATCAACGAAGCATCCTCAGCCTCGGCGCACTGATGGTGAAGGGGCACTTTTCCGCCTTTGGCGTGCGCAATTATCCGGCGCACCAGACCGCGCTGCTCGACACCGATCTCTCGAGAATTGCCGCCGACAACGGTCTGTGTGACGTGTCTATCGAGTTTACGCGCATCGGACGCATGCCGCTTTCGAGCGTGCGCTATCCACGGCTGCTGTCGCGAGTGTTTCCGAGAGCCATGTCCGACAACGTGCTGCTCATCGCACGCAAGCCTGCGTGAAGATGCGAATCACCTCGGTCAGCGTATCGGATCAACTGGGTGGGTCCGAAGTTGCGCTCGCCGGAATGGTGGCGGCGCTCGAACGGCTTCGTCCGGAGTGGCAGTTTCAAGTCATTCTTCCCGGGGAAGGTCCATTACGCGATCGCCTGAGTGAGACGCGCGCGGTCTGTTCCATTGTGCCAATGCCGGACGCCGTCTCGAGCCTCGGCGAATGGGCGGCAGTACGGGATGGATGGCGCGCCCGGTCGCAGGTTGCCCTCGGCATCAAACTGTGCGGAACCGCTGCCGCGCTGCCCGGCTACGAATCACACCTCGGCCGAGTAATCTCGGAATTTCGCCCGAACGTCGTTCACACGAACGGACTGAAAGCGCACGTGCTCGGGGCGCGACTTCGCACTCCGGACGCTGGTCTGGTGTGGCATCTCCACGAATACATATCGCGGCGCAGACTCACACGCTGGCTGCTCCGACGATACGGATCGCGGTGCTCCGCCATCGTCGCGAATTCAGCGAGCGTCGCGGCAGACGTCACCAACAGCATTCGTCCAGAATGTGCCGTTCACATCGTGCCGAACACCGTTGACTTGCACGTCTTCTCTCCGACCGGCGCGTCGATCGATTTGGATCGTCTGGCCGGATTGCCCGCTGCGTCGGCTGACGTGACGCGGGTAGGTCTCGTCGCAACTTACGGTCGATGGAAGGGGCATGAGGTGTTCCTCGACGCGATGCGGCAGCTCGCGTCGCAGTTCGCGATCCGCGGCTACATCATTGGCGGCCCGATCTACGACACGTCGAACAGCCAGCTCACGCGCGGCGATCTCGAAACGATGATCGCGTCGCGCGCACTCGGCGGGTGTGTTGGCTTGACTGGATTTGTGGAGCCGGCATCGGCGATGCGCGGGCTTGACATAGTCGTTCACGCCAGCACCGAACCGGAACCGTTTGGACTCGTGATCGCCGAAGCGATGGCGTGCGGCAGAGCGCTTGTCACAACCGGCTATGGCGGCGCAGCTGAGTTGATTTCCGAGGGCGAAGATGCGTTGATCGCTGCAGCGGGACAATCGGGTGCTCTTGTTGACGCAATCGCGAAACTTGCAACCGATCCCGGGCTGCGCGCCGCGATTGGCGACCGTGCTCGCGAGACCGCTCGCGTGAAATTCGCGCCGGAGACGATCGCAGCGCAGCTTGCCCACGTCTTTGAAAGCGCCGCCGTTCGGTCTTCGGTCGCACAATCTGCATGACGGCCTCAGTCGCGCTCGCAACCGGCGCCACGATCCAGCCGCGCACGGTGTCGACTCACCGGAAAGAGCGCTGGGGATTTCCGGAATTCTTCGTCATCAGTCAGACTCTGATCCCGGCGCTGCTTTATTTCCCGGGTACGCAGCCGTTCCGTCTCTACATCCGCGTTGCATCGTTCGCGATTTCGTTCGCGACGTTACTGTGGTGGGCGGTCGCAGTCGGGAAGACATCACGTTCGCATCCGGCACAGCCCTGGATCTTTGCCGCCATGGCCTATGTCGTCGTGATGTTCTTTCACCCGCTGACGTCGTCGACCTTTGCGGGTCTCGCGCAGTTTGTGTTGTACCTTTCGGTGATCGCGCCCATTTTCTGGGCCGGCACCTTCGTGCGCACGCCGGAGCGGCTGGCGCGGTTGATGGCGCTCCTGTTGATCTGCAACGGCCTCAACGCTCTCGTTGGCGTGCTCCAGGTCTACGATCCGGGACGCTGGATGCCTCCGGAAATGTCGCGAGTGATGACCGAGTCTGTGTATGGACTCGGCACCGTCACGTATCGGGGACCAGACGGGCGAATGATCGTTCGTCCGCCTGGTCTCTTCGATACCCCCGGTGCGGTCGCCGGACCCGGAATGTACGCCGCGCTGCTGGGCCTCGTCTTTGCGACCAGCGCGATTGCATTGTGGAAGCGACTTGCCGCGATCGCTGCCTCGTTCGCGGGGATCGCCGCGATTTATCTCAGTCAAGTCCGCGTCTCACTCGTTGTCTCGATCCTAATGCTGGCGTCGTATTTCTCGCTTCTGTGGGTGCAGGAACGACGATCGCGCGCGATGGTATTCGGCGGCGCAGCCGTTGCCATCGTCATCGCGACATTCTCGTTCGCGCTCGTCCTCGGTGGCGAGAGCATCGCTGAGCGAACGTTCACGCTCTTTGCGCAGGATCCGCTCACGCTGTACAGCGGATCGCGAGGTGGGCAACTGTCCTACACGTTCGGCGAATTGCTGCAGAAGTATCCCCTGGGTGCAGGGCTTGGACGGTGGGGAATGATTGCCGTTTACTTCGGCGCCGCCGGCAAGCCCGGTGCCGAACCCCTGTGGGTCGAGATCCAGGTTGCTGGCTGGGCGATCGACGGCGGCATTGCATTGCTGATCCTGTACGTCGGCGCACTTGCCGTGACGCTCATAACTGACGCGCGTGTTGCGCGCACCCATCCGGATGCGCGAGTCCGCGCGTGCGCGTCCGTCGTGCTCGCGGCGAATCTGGGAACCGCCGCGCTGATCTTTACTTTCACACCGTTTGTCACGCAGATCGGGCTTCAGTTCTGGTTTCTTGCCGGCGCGCTGCATGGCCTGGTTGCCAGTCGTGCGCCGCGTGCGACATGACGCCGTGGCTGCTTGCCTCGGGCGACTTTGTCCCCCTCGGCGGGATGGACACGGCCAACCACGCGCTTGCATCCTATCTTGCTCGACAGTCGAACGGCCCTGTTCATCTCGTGGCGCACCGCGTTTCGCCGGATCTCGCCGGACTGCCGCAGATTCATGTCCACCACGTGCCGCGCCCATTTGGCGTCCACAGTCTCGGCGAGCCGTTGCTGACGACGATTGCGACGCGTCAGGCGCGCGTGATTCGCCGTTCCGGCGGTCGTGTGATTGCCAATGGCGGCAACCTGAACGGCCGGGACATGACGTGGGTCCACTACGTACACGCCGCATACGAGCCCTCAGCTGCAGGCGCGTTGAATGCCGCGCTTGTTTCGGCGCGGCACCGCCGTTACGTGGCGGCGGAACGACGCGCGTTGACGCAAGCACAGCTTGTCGTGTGTAACAGCGATCGCACGGTCCACGACGTCGTCAGCCGTGTTGGTGTGGATCCGGAGCGCGTGCGGCGCGTGTATTACGGCGTAGACGCTGGGCGCTTTTCCGATAGCGCCGACCGGGCCAACGCGAAAATCGCTATTGGTCGGGATCCCTCAGTTCCTGTCGTCCTGTTCGTCGGTGCGCTCGGCGATCGACGAAAAGGGTTCGACACCGTGTATGGCGCATGGAACGCGATGTGTCGCACGTCAGAGTGGGACGCGCATCTCGTGGTCGCCGGAGTTGGAGCGGAGCTGGGACGGTGGCGCGCGCTGGCGGATCGCGACGGCATCGCCAGTCGCATCGCTTTCCTTGGTTATCGAACCGACGTTCCTGCTGTCATGGCCGCCGCGGATCTGTTGGTGCATCCCGCTCGCTACGAAGCGTACGGTCTCGCCGTGCACGAAGCGATCTGCTCTGGTGTTCCCTCGATTGTGTCGAGCACTGCAGGTATAGCCGAGCGTTTTCCACGCGACCTGTCGGCGTTGCTGATCGAGGATGTCGACAGCGCGACGGATTTGTGCGCCAGGTTTCGTCGCTGGCGTGCGGAACCAGACGAATTCACGCGCCGCACGCGAGCCTTTGGAGCACAGCTGAGGACTCGAACCTGGGACGACATGGCGCGCGATATCGCGGACGCGTCAGCAGCATGATGCCTGCCGGGTTTGTCGACATCGCCACATGCTGGATCTGCGCGGGCAACGAGTTCACGCGCGAGCACGATGCGATTCTCGATCTCGAAATCTATCGCCACCAGCATCCAGCGCTTGCCGAATACACCGGCGAAACCGTCTGGTTCCATCGCTGTTCGCGATGCGGGTTTACGCAGCCCGAACGGGTGCCGTCGCTGCCGCGGTTTTTCGACCTGTTGTACGACCAGCTCTGGTCTCCGGAATGGGTCGAGCAGGAGTTCGAGAGCGACTATAAGGATTTCATCTTTCGAACCATCCTCGACGGGCTCTCAAAGAGGACCGCGGCGGGCCGCCGTCTACTGGATATCGGCGCCCATGCCGGACGATTCATGCACCTCGCGAAGAATGCCGGATGGCAACCTGAGGGAATCGAGCTGAATCCACGCACCGCAAAATATGCGTCGACACGTACGGGTTTGCCGGTGTACGCCGTCAATGTCGATCGATTGCCGTTATCCGATCGTCATTACGGCGCGATCACACTGATTGACGTCCTCGAACACGTCCCGGACCCCTTGACCCTGCTAGCGCGCGTCGACGATGCACTCGAAGCGGGAGGCTGGGTGGTCGTCAAGGTGCCGTCCGGCCCGGCTCAACGTCTCAAGGAACGCGTGCGAGCGGGCGTGCATCGCGGATATCGCCCACGGCTCGCGGACAATCTTGTGCACGTGAATCACTTTTCACCGGCCGCGCTGCAGGCAGCGCTCCAGCGCGTGGGAATGCAGTGCGTCACCGTCGACATCGCGCCGCCAGAGCTTCCACCGGCCCACGGTTACCGCGGACGGATCTCGAATCTGGTCCGCCGATCGCTCTATCACGGCGGGCGGCTGCTGCCGCACAGCGTCGAAACTCCGATCGCGCTGAACCTGCTGGCATTCGCACAGAAGACAGCGTGAGCGTGTCCTCTCAGTCCGCCACAGCCGTGACCTTGTCCGTGGTCATTCCCACGTTCAACAACGAGGCGATCCTGCGTCGCGCCATCGAGAGCTGGCAGACATTCGCAGCGACTGCGCCGATCGAGGTCATCGTCGTCGAGGACGGCTGTCGCGACGGCACCCGGAACTTTCTCGCTGGACTGTCGGACACCGCATGGGGTCGCGCGCACTTTCAATGGATCCACATGGACGATGCGCACGAGCTGCGGTGTACGAATGCGGGATTTCGCATTGCACGCGGAGCGCTGCTGATGGCCTGGCAGGACGACATGTTCCTGAAAGCTCGATGGCTCGTGCAGGAGCTGACACAGATCTTCGATCGCCATCGCGACGTTGGACTCCTTGGCTTGAGCCGCGGCCTGGATATGTTCCCGGTCGATGAGCCCATCGAAGAATGGGAGGACCTGCAGGACTGGCGGCGCTTGAGGAGCACAATCGGTCGATTTCCGTGGAACTGGCTCCGCATCCAGGAAGTGGACAGCACGATCAGGCCCTGGGTGATCCGACGCGAATGCCTCGAACGGGTGGGGCTGCTGGACGAAGCCTTTGTCCCCACTGAGTGGGATGAAGCAGACCTCGCGTTTCGCGTGCGCGCAGCCGGGTGGAAAGTGGCGACGTGCGGATACGAACGGTTGGGCGCGTACCGCCATCTCGGGAGCAGCACCCTCGGAACGCTGTCTGACGCATACAAGGCACGGGTGCTTCGCAACGGTCGCCTCTTTCACGACCGATGGGATCCCGAGATCCAGAGGACTCATGCGCGACGGCGCGCGACATGGGCGCGGCCGATGTCACTCGAGAGCTGGGCGGTAACCGGAATGCAGGCGTTGCGCGCGGTACCGCGACGTCTTGCGGAGCGCCGGGGTTGAGCACAAAGTGAGGAACCCGGCCTACGTTGCGGCGCAGCGTGTCTATGCGGCGGGCTTACGCGCACGATACTCGCGCACCGGAATGCCCTGGCGGGTGCACGACGAGATCGTCCGGATCGACCCGGGTGTACGCCACTTGGTCCCCCATGCGTCTGAAGACGCGCTGTTCGTATTCCTGAAGCGGCATGTCATGGCTGGCGACGTCGTGCTCGATGTCGGATCATTTCTTGGCATCTACGCAATTCTCGAGGCGCGGTTTGCCGGACCAACCGGACGGGTCGTCGCTGTCGAACCAACGCCGTGGAGCGCATCCGTTGCTCGACGTCATTTCGAGTTCAATGCCGATTCCGCAGCCGCAGCGCTGATCCTTTTTGAAGCGGCTGCAGGCGAGCAACATGGCGACGCGACCTTCTACGAATACGACCAACCCTACGTCAATGCGCTGACGCCCGCGGTCGACATCGATGATCGCGGTCGGAGGCGACGGGTGAAGGTCGTCACAATTGACGACCTCTGCGAAGAGTTGAAGATTCGGCCGACCGTTATCCGCATGGACGTGCAAGGCGCAGAGTTTCATGCACTGAGGGGAGCGAGCCGAACGATTGCGTCGGCCGGTTCGCGACTGATGATCGTTGCCGAAATGCATCCGCAATGCTGGCCGTCGATTGGATTCGATGCGGCGCACGCCCGTGAGACCATCGACGCGCTCGGATTGTCCCCCGCCCCGCTCGAACCGGGCGCCGATCTCTTCACCCGCGACGGGCACATCGTGCTCACACCATCGCCCGCATGAGGATCCTCATCGCCCAGGACGCGTTGCATTCCGAAGGGGGAGTCGAGTCGTATCTTGCCGCGATCGTTCCCGCTCTCCGTGCCCGAGGACACTCAATCGCGATGCTGTTTGTCCGGCGTGGAACAAGGACACCTCTCGCGGACAGCATCGATGGACCGTGTGTTGGTATCGACACCGATCATCAACGATCAGCATTTGCCGAGTTGAAAGCGTGGGGGCCGGACGTCTGTTTTTCCAACAACATGGCGCCGCTCGATATCGAGCGAATCCTTCTGGATGAATGGCCGGTCGTCAAATTCATGCATGCGTACTTTGGCACGTGCATCAGCGCATTGAAGATGCATGAGTTTCCGTCAGGAGTTGCGTGCGCGCGCACCCTTGGTCCCGGTTGCCTCGCCCTATATGGACCGCGACATTGTGGTGCGCTTAATCCATCAGCACTGGTGAACGGTTACCGATGGGCACGGTCGCAGCAGCAACTCCTTTCGCGCTATGGCACCATCGTGGTCGCGAGCGAGCACATGGTTGAAGAATACGTCCGCCACGGAGCATGTCGCGATCGGCTCGCGATGATTCCGCTATTTCCGTCACTCCCGATTACCCCGTCCAGAATGGAATCGAGTAACACCGTCCTCTTCCTCGGCCGCATGACGACGCTGAAAGGCGGCGACATCCTGGTGCGGGCCGTCGGCCGGGCAACAGCCGATCTGGGTCGCCCCATACGGTTGATCATGGGCGGCGACGGGCCTCAACGAGATGAATGGCAGCGACTCGCTCGCCGCGAATGTGTTGCCGCCGAGTTTCCCGGATGGCTTGATTCCACCCAGCGAGTCGCGGCATTAGCCGACGCAACGGTGCTCGCAGTTCCGAGCGTGTGGCCGGAACCGTTCGGACTCGTCGGTCTCGAGGCAGCGGCAAGAGGCGTCCCGGCTGTTGCGTTCGATACGGGCGGTATCCGTCAGTGGCTCCGCCACGAGGTCAGTGGTCTCCTCGTACCACCAGACGGCGGATTTCGCACGATGGCCACCGCATTGACGACTGTTCTCCACAACGCCGCACTCCGTGATCGATTAAGCCGCGGCGCGATTGCGATGGCGACGGCCATGTCGCTCGATGCGCACGCAGATGCGCTGGAGCGTGTGCTGGTGAACGCATCTCGCACATCGTTCGTACCAAGTCCCGTATTGGCAGGACGCACGTGACCCGCTGGCACATCGTCACACCTGAATTGCCTCCCGATTGCGGTGGCGTAGGTGATTACACGTCCCAGGTTGCCGAAGGACTTGCTCGGAGCGGTGACGCTGTCACGCTTTACGTCCCGCCCGCCGCGACAGCGCCTCGTGTCCCTGATGGATTGGAGATCGTTACGCTCGCCGATCGTTTTGGTGCCCGCTCGAGGCGGCAATTATCGACTCGTCTTGACGCTGACAGGTATGGACGTTTGCTGATTCAGTACGTGCCCGCCGTTTTTGGACGCCGCGGCACGAACGTTCCATTCTGCCGATGGCTGCTCGCGCGCCGGCATGCAGGCGCGGACGTGCGCGTGATGTTTCACGAGCCGTACTTGTATCTTCACTGGCGTCCCGATCACATCGTGACCGCTTTTACCCAGCGCGCCATGGCCTCGATCCTTCTCGACGCGGCAGCGCATCTCTATCTATCGACGGATACGTGGCGGCGTTATCTTGCGCGCCTTCGTCCGGACGCCATTCAGGATGCCGTCACAATCCCGATTCCCTCAGCGATCCCGCGGGTCGATGCTGCACAAGCGGTCCGCGTTACGAGAACGACTTCGCTTGGGCGCGCCACTTACTTGATCGGCCACTTCGGATCGTATGGATACCATGTCGCGCCGATGCTGCGACGCGTGCTGAACGACCTGCTGTCGTCCGACGATCGTGTCGCCGCGCTGTGCACCGGAGTTGGAAGCGATCGCTTCGTCAAGAGCCTTCTCGCGAATCATCCCGGGCTTCGCGGAAGAGTGGCGGCGTCCGGCCGCGCGTCGGCACACGATATTTCCGTTCAACTTCAAGCCTGCGATGTTGTCGTCCAGCCGTATCCCGATGGGGTGACGACACGGCGGACATCGGTCATGGCCGGCCTCGCGAATGGCTGCGCCGTCGTCACAACCGACGGCAAGTTGACCGAGGACGTCTGGCGGGCCAGCGACTGCGTTGCGATGGCCGAGGCCGGCGACTGCGCACGGCTCGTGCAACGGACACGTGAACTTCTTGCAGCTGTCGGTGCACGCGAGGCGCTACAGAAACGCGCCGCGGCTGCATATGAGGCTCACTTCGCGCTGCCACACACGATTGATGCGCTCAGGGCTGATTCCTCAGAATTCGCCGCGTTCGAAACGGTCACTCGATGAACGATTCGCCGCCACTCACGGTCGGTATCACCACTCGGAATCGGCCCGAATCGCTGCGAACGTGTGTGGACTCGCTCCGCTGCATCGAGCATCTCGCGCCCGAGATCCTGGTTTTCGATGACGCATCCGAAATCCCAGCCAGTGAGACGTTGCAGTCGCACCCTCAGGTTCGAATCATCCGCGACGATCGAGCCCCTGGAAACATTGTCGGACGAAATGCGCTGATGAAGGCGGCGCGCGCGTCGGCGGTGTTGCTGCTCGACGATGACGCGGCGTTGCTGAGCGGATCGAGTGTTGAACGTGCCATGCGAGTGATTCAGTCGGATCGACAAGTCGCCGCTGTTGCGTTCGCGCAGGCGAACGCCGACGGTACACCGTGGCCAGAGGCGATGCAGCCGGGCCGCGGACAGGCAGCGAGGTACGTTCCAGCGTTCATTGGATTTGCGCATCTGCTCGATCGGGCAGTGTTCCTTCGCCTCGGCGGATACCGCGAGCGCTTCGTGTTCTACGGAGAAGAGAAAGAGTATTGCCTGCGGTTGCTCGATAGCGGCCATCGTGTGGTGTATCTGCCGGACGCGCTGGTGGTGCATGCGCAGGACGCCGCCGGCAGAACACCGCAACGGTATTTGCGATACGTCACTCGCAACGACTGTCTCCACGCCCTCTACAACGAACCCATGTGGCGGGCGATGTGGCTGGTACCGGCGCGACTCGCCCTGTATTTTCGAATGCGATCGCAGTGGGGCATTGATGATCCCGGTGGGCTGCGCTGGATCATCTCGCAGGTTGCCGAGAATGCGAGCACCGCGCTTCGATCACGCAGACCGGTCTCGCGTCAGACGCTGGCATCCTGGCGGCGTCTCCGGGACGGCAGCGCTCCATATCCGGCGGCCGGACTCGCGCCGGTTGCGGGGAACGCCGACTGAAACGACTGCTGACCATCGGTCATTCATACGTCGTCGCCGAAAACCGCCGGCTCGCTCACGAGATGGCGGTCCAGGGTCGTGGAGGGTGGCAGGTGACGACAGCCGCACCCGCGCGACTTCAGGGCGATCTCCGTTACATCGAACTCGAACCGATCGCGAGCGAAGCCGACTCGGTGGTTCCGATCAATCTTCGCTTTGGTTCGCATCCGCACCTGAGGATGTACGGCCGCAAGCTGCGAGCGCTCTTGCAGCAGCCATGGGACGTCGTGCATGGCTGGGAGGAGCCGTATGTCCTGGCCTCGGCGCAGATCGCGCGCCGTATCCAGCCGGGTGTCAAATTTGTTCCGGCGACGTTTCAAAACATCAGCAAGCAGTACCCGCCACCGATCGCTGCCGTCGAACGTCGTGTGATGAGTCGGGCGGATGCGTGGATCGCGTTCGGCCAGACTGTCTATGACAGCTTGCACGATCGCCCCGGATACTCGGACAAGCTCTCGAGCGTGCTGAGTCCTGGAGTCGATACCGACACGTTTCGCCCTGATCCCGTCGCGCGAGCAAACATGCGCACCAGGCTCGGCTGGAGCTCAGACGAGCGGGTGGTTGGGTTTGCGGGACGGTTCGTCGAAGAAAAGGGAGTGGAAACCCTTCTGCACGCATTCACCCATTCGAAACAGCGCTGGAATGTGCTCTTTGTCGGCGGCGGGTCATTGGTTGCGCGGATCGAGTCACTGCGGCTGCAACATCCGTCCCGCGTTCGTCTCGCCCGTGACGCCGGTCACAGTGACATGCCCGCGTATCTGCGAGCGATGGATCTGCTGTGCGCACCGAGCCGGACGACTGCCCGATGGAAGGAGCAGTTCGGCCGGATGCTGATCGAAGCCATGGCCTGCGGTGTTCCCGTCGTCGGGAGCGACAGCGGCGAGATCCCCTACGTCGTCCAGGATGCGGGTGTCGTGATTCCGGAAAATGACCTCGTGCAATGGACCGAGACCATCGATCGGGTGAGCGCGGACTCGGCGGCTCGTGAGCACCTTGCGGCTCGTGGACTCGCGCGCGCGCGCGCGGAATTCTCCTGGCCGGTCGTAGCCCGCCGTCACCTCGATTTTTTCGAAAAAGTGTTGGCGCGATGAAACGCTTACGCGTCGCGTTGCTCGCCGACTATCTCGAAGAGGGATGGCCGAGCATGGATCTGGTCGCGGAAATGCTGCTCGATCGACTAAGCCGAGAGCATGCGGCGACGATCGACGTCAGTTTGATCCGCCCGCTGCTGCCACGGCGGCTGTCGCGCGTGTCGAATCAGAAACTGGCATTCGGCGTTGATCGCATCACCGGCCGCCTGTGGGACTACCCGCGTTTTGTATCGACCCTGCGCGAACGCTTCGATCTATTTCACGTCGTGGATCACAGCTACGCTCAGCTCGTGCACCAGCTGCCGGCGGCTCGGACGCTGGTTACCTGCCACGACGTCGACACATTCCGGAGCGTTCTCGAACCGGAGCGCGAGCCTCGCGGTGTCGCGTTTCGCGCGATGACACGGCGAATCCTCGACGGCCTGCGTAAGGCCGGCCACGTAGCGTGCGATACCGAGGCCACTCGATCGCTGCTCATCGAACGCGCTCGGTTTTCCGAAACCACGACCAGCGTCGTCCACAACGGACTGCATCCAAGCTTCACCACTCGTCATGAGGCCGCGGCCGATCGCGAGGCGGCGCGACTTCTGGGGCCCCGCCGATCGTCACTCGACATTCTTCATGTCGGCAGCGCGATTCCACGCAAGCGGCTCGACCTCCTGATTCAGATCATGTCCGAGCTGGGCAGCCGCGTTCGTCTCGTCCGAGTGGGTGGGCCTTTCACTGCCGAACAAGCGGCCCTCGTCAGGGATCTCGACGTTACGGTCGTCGTCCTGCCCTTCCTCGATCGCGCGACGCTTGCCGCGATCTATCGACGCTGCGCACTTCTTGTCATGCCTTCAGAGCGTGAAGGATTCGGACTACCGCTGTTGGAATCGCTGGCGTGTGGCACGCCGGTCGTGGCCAGCGACATCGCCGCCCTTCGCGAGGTCGGTACCGACGCGGTGACCTACTGCACGGTTGGCGCGATTGATTCATGGACTGCGGCAATCAACGCTTTGCTGGAAGAGCGCGAACAGCAGCCATCAGAGTGGGCCGCGCGGCAGGACCGCGGCGTTCGCCGTGCGGAGGCCTTCAGCTGGTCGAAGTACGCTCGCGAGATCGCGTCACTCTACGAATGCATGGTGGACGGGACTGCCGAAGTGACGTTTTCAAGACTGCCCGGGCGGCTGGCGAACGAGCGCGCGAGTGAGCCCACGCGAGGGGAGCGGAGTTCGCGTGGCCCGGCGAGCGAGCGTGGAGGGGAGTCCGAGGGGCGAAGCCCCTCGGAGTGAGCACGTGTTGAAAGTACTGCACGTCGGGAAGTACTACCCGCCCGTCCCGGGAGGCATGGAACGCGTGGTCGAAACGCTCTGCCGTGTATCACGCGGACGTTTGCAGAGCCGCGTGCTCGCGTTCGATCGCGGAAGGGCCACCAGGGAAGATGTGATCGACGACGTGCCGGTCACCAGGGTCGGGACATTGGGTCAAGCCGGCTCCGTGCCGATCGCTCCCAGGTTCGCGTCTCATCTCAACAAGGTCGATGCAGACGTGATGATCGTCCACGAACCAAATCCGTGGGCCCTCCTTTCGCTGCTCATATCACCGCCGCGCATCCCATTTGCGATCTGGTTTCACAGCGATGTTGTCCGCCCTGAATTGCAGTACCGCCTGTTCTATGCGCCAATCGCGCGGCCGGCGTACGACCGGGCGCAAAAATTTGTCGTGTCGTCGCCGGCGCTGGCGTCCCTGTCACCCGCGCTGTCGGGCTATTCCGCAAAGACCTCGATCATTCCGTTTGGCATCGATCCCGTAGCCTGGACAACCGACAGCGAGACCACGCAACGTGCAGCGGCGATTCGATCGAGAGTGGCAAAGCCTATCGTCCTCTTTGTCGGACGTCTCGTCGCCTACAAGGGCGTGGATGTTCTCATCGAGGCTGCCTCTTCACTATCAGTCCACGTCGTCGTCGCCGGTGACGGACCGATGCGCAGTGCCTGGGCCGCGCACGCTGCCGCGGTTGCGCGGCGCGCAACGTTCGAGTTTCCCGGCGCACTCTCCGATCGTGATGTGAAAGCGTGGATGCATGCGGCCGAGGTACTGGTCTTGCCATCGGTCACCCGGGCAGAAGCGTTTGGTGTCGTGCAGCTTGAAGCGATGGCGAGCGGAACTCCGGTGATCAGCACCAACGTGCCCTCTGGCGTGCCGTGGGTGAACCGGCACGGCGAGACCGGCCTGGTGGTGACTCCCGGAGACGTACCCGCGCTCCGACGCGCGATTGAGACGCTTCTTGCGGACGCCGCTCTGAGATCCAGGTTCGGAGCCGCGGGGATGGCGCGTGTCAGATCGGATTTCACACTCGATGGAATGGCCGATCGGTTCGTCTCGCTGTGCGAGGAGATTGCGGGCCGGCAGTGAAACGCGTTTTTGATGCCGGGCTTGCCGCGATCGGCCTGGCGATCTCATTTCCGCTGTGGTGCGTGTTCGCGGTCGCGATCAAACTCGAAGATGGCGGCCCCATCTTCTATACCCAGGAGCGTGTCGGACGCGACGGCCAGGTGTTCCGCGCGTTCAAGTTTCGATCGATGCATCGCGACGCCGAGCGAGCGACCGGCCCGCTGCAGGCGCGACATGGTGACGCCCGCATCACCCGCGTCGGCCATGTAATGCGAGCCACCGCGATGGACGAATTGCCGCAGCTCTGGAACATCGTTCGTGGAGACATGAGCTTCGTCGGTCCACGCGCACTGCGACCGGGCGAGATTGAATTCGAAGGCGGCGCGCCGGTTCCGCTCGAAGCGGTTCCAGGTTATGCCGATCGGATTGTGGTACGTCCTGGGCTCACGGGTGTCGCGCAGGTCTACGCGCCACGTGATATTTCGCGACGCAGCAAGTTCCGCTACGACCGACTCTACATCCGCCGTCGATCGTTTGCGCTCGATATGCGTTTGATTCTCCTCTCGTTTTGGATAAGCTTCCGAGGCACATGGGAGTCCAGGGCCCGCAAATTTTGACGCCGGGGCGGCGCGACGTCATTGTTGTCGGCGGCGGTCCTGCAGGTCTTCTGGCCGCCCGCGATCTCGCCGCGTCAGGATTCAGCACGCTCGTCGTCGAAGAGCACGACACGATCGGCGTTCCCGTGCACTGCACCGGCGTCCTCGGCATAGACGCGTTCGATGAGCTCGATCTTCCGCGGCAGACGGTTCTGCACACGGCGCACGCCGCGCGTTTCATTTCAGCCGACGGTTCGTCCGTCCTGATCGATCACGAGCGCGTGCGCGCGGCGATCATCGATCGCGGCGAGTTCGATGCCGCGCTCGCAGCGAGCGCCGCTGCCGCCGGCGCCGAAATCCATGGTGGATGCCGAGTGCGTCAGATTGATGTTCATCGACACGGCGTCACCGTGTCGACGGCCCTCGGCGATGTCGATGGCCGCGTCGCGGTCATCGCCTGCGGAGCAAACTACCGGTTCAATCGACGACTGGGTCTCGGATTGCCGCGGCTTTTCGTCCACAGCGCACAACGAGAGGTGGAGTTTCCCGCGTCCGACCACGTCGAGGTGTATCTCGGACGCCGGATCGCTGCCGGTGGATTCGGGTGGCTGGTGCCGTTTCGCCGCGGCGACAGATCGTACGCACGCGTCGGCGTCATGTGCGAAGGACGGCCGCGGAGCGCGTTCAGCGAGCTCGCCGCGTGCATCGATCGACGGTTCGGCTTGACCACCTCGTGGGATGAACCGCGCGTCAAGGTGCTGCCGCTTGCACCGGTCGCGCGGACGTGGGCCCGTCGCGTGCTCGCCGTGGGTGATGCCGCGGGGCTCGTGAAAGCAACGACCGGCGGCGGGATCTACTTCGGACTTCTCAGCGGCCGAATTGCGGCAGAAGTTCTGACCGATGCCTTGCGCGACGATCGAGTTGCCGGCACAAACCTGCGCGAATACGAGCGACGATGGAGAGCGCGGCTCTGGCCGGAGATTCGCGCCGGCCTTGCTTTTCGCGCCGTGGCGAGCCGCTTGAGCGATCGAACGATCGACAAGGTGATCGAGCTCGCACGCGTTGACGGCATCGTCCCTCTGCTGAAACAGACAGCGGACTTCAACTGGCACGGCACGGCCGCGCGTTCGCTCTTGAAGCATCCGTCGTTCAGAAGAGTCGTGTTCGGTTCGTTGTGGACCTGATCCGCGGAAAGTGAGCAGAGGAGACGGAGAGAACGGAAAAGCTTCACCACAGAGATAGCAGAGTTAACAGAGGCCATAAATTTCTCTGCTAACTCCGTTACCTCTGTGGTGAGGAATCTCCGGTACCTCAATTGAACTTCGTTAACTCAAACCCACAGATGCACGCCCCTGCCGCCGATAAACCAGCTGTGACTACTACCACCTCTCACTTGCTGGAACAGGGACACTACGCTCGAAAACAGCTCTTCAGTAGAAATGCCATCGTCGCCTGGAGTCATCGCCGGCGATTTACGCTCGCGCGGGAGCTCGCAGCGGCCGGTGCGGGCGGAGCGTTGCTGGATTACGGTTGCGGTGACGGAACCTTTATCGCGCTTGCACACGATCTGTTTCGCGAGACGACCGGAACCGACGTCGACGTCCAGCAGCTGCAGGAGTGCGGCAGGCGCTTGAGCTCGGTGGCAGATGTCCGTTTTACCTCGCTCGACGAACTTCGTCAGCCCGCGTACGCCGGGTATTACGATGCCGTCGTCTGCATGGAAGTGCTCGAGCACTGCCCATCGGACATTCAGCCGCAGGTGCTCGCAGACCTTGCGCATTTCGTTCGATCTCATGGCGTCGTCATCATCAGCGTGCCGATTGAGATCGGCCCGACGCTGGCATTGAAGCAAGTGGTCAGGGCAGGCGCCGCGGCATCGGGGCTCGTCGAATACGAGGATCGCGAGCGCTATCGCATCTCCGAGTTCATGCGGATGCTGCTGGCTCGACGCACGTCACAGATCGAACGTCCCGCCACGATCACCATCAACGCGCACGGCGACAGCGTGCGGTACCACGGACACAAGGGATTCAATTGGCGCGTGCTCGCGCAGGTGATCGAACGTACGTTCGCGATCGAGCGGCGGTTGTACTCGCCGGTTCCCTTCACCGGACCCTGCCTCAATAGCCAGGTGTGGTTCGTCTGTCGAAAGCGGTGAATGAACCGTTTGTGGCGCAGCCCTTGAGGGCTGCCTGCGGGCAGGGCTAAAGTCCTGCGCTACAGGACGGGCTTGGCGGGTTCCGACTCGTCAGGGAGCGGCCGAGTGGACCGCGGGTTCTGCGGCAGCATTTCCGATGTCTTCGGACGGAACCACTCCGAAAGGCGAATCATTCTTCCACGCTGGGTGTGCAGCAGCTCGTGGAGCTGCTGAAGGATGGGCAGCGTTTCCGCGAGTGTCGCGACGACGCCGACCCCGCGATCGATCGCATGCTGCCGCATCGTCGGATTCGGATCGCGAAGCATCAGCAGCGCCTTCGTCGGTCCGGCTCCGATAATTTCCGCGCAGTTGACGAACTGATCGTCGATCGCCAGGTCGAGACGGAGCGCGTTCGCAAGATCCCCGCGCGAGCCGGGGACGGTGATTACGGCCGGCAAGTAAAACCCCTGCTGCTCGAGCCACCATTGCGTCTGGAATTGGACCGAGTCGCCTGCACTCGCGGGACGCTTGGTGAGGAAACAGATCTCCCACTTGTTCGAACGCGCGAGCGTGTAGAGGCTTGCGATCGCCCCCGGCTCGTACGCGCGCAGCGTCATCCACCAGTTCGGACGGCGCGCAATGTGGTTCCAGACGCGATCGATGTCGACGTGGCTGAGGCTGTTATCAGCCAGCGCGTCTGATACGACTTCGCGACGGAGACATTCGCGTGCCGTGTCGCGAAAGGCGTTGCGAAAGTCCGCCAGGACCCCGTCGATGTCTATTCCCAGCCTGAGCGCCATCGGCCCAATAAAAATACCTTTTTCGAGCGCTTACCGCTCGTGCGACGCGATTGCCGCAAGGACTGCCGCCAGCGCCGCATTGGCCGGCATGACAAGGCCGGTCTCCCAGAGCGCCTGGAGCGCTGCCGCCAGTAGGCCACACGCGGCGCCTGCGCGAATCCAGTAGGTGCCCGACGATTCTGTTTTGAGCTGCGTCCTGGTTGCGTGCACGAGCGCGACGAGCATCGCGACAACCAGAGTCGCGAGCACGATCCCCCCTTCGGCGGCGGCCTGCAGGTAATGGTTATGCGCTTGATTGAACTGAACATTTCGATCTGTGCGCTGGTAGATCACCATCGCCGTTCTATACGTCCCAGCCCCGGTCCCGGTCAACCAGAAGTCTTTTATCACCGGCAGCGTATCATTCCAGATCTTCATCCGCTCGCGAACACCTGTTCCTGATTGACCGAATCGCTGCGCCAGTGCCGGAATGTCCGCGCGCGTGAGAGCGAATCCGACAATCAGCGCCAGCACCGCCACACCCCACGATGCGCGACGGATTGTTGAATGCCTGCGGTGTGCGACGGCGAAGAATGCCAGCGCCGCGGTAAACGCGACAATCCCGGAGCGCGACAGCGAGGCAAGGAGCGCGGCGACCATCATTGCGGCCGCGGCCGCGAGCCACGCGGTGCGGCCGTCTGCCATACGCGCGAAACGCGTCCGCCGGCTGACGAACGGAGTCGTCGATTCCTCGCGTCCGCTTCCGCGCGCCATCAGATATCCAAGGCACAGCGGAGCAGCCATGATGATCCAGGTTGCGAACTGGTTGCGGTTCACGAAAGGTCCGAATGGAAGTGGTCCTTCGTACTCTGTCCGAAATCGCCAGTAGATGAATCGCCCGGCCGTGGCCGCCTGCGCGAGTGCGAGTGCCGAAAACGCGAAGCCGAGCGCGCTGATCCCGCGCACCGTGTGTCGCAACCCGCCGCTCGTCACGATCGTTCGCGCGGTGAAGAACAATGCAATCGTTCCAAGAACGATCGCTCCAGCCCAAAGCGTTGACCGCTCGTCGATTGATAGCGGTATCCATGTCGAGGTCGCCGGCAGCAGCGTGAGTACCTGGCGCACGATCATCGCGTGCGGCGAAATGACGTCGACGATTGCCGCCGGCAAGCGTGTCGCCTGCAGCGCGATTGCAAGTCCGATCGTCAGGATGATTCGATCGAGATGTCGTGAGCCGTCGTGGGAAAGAATCGTGGGTCTCAGCAGAACCGTCAGCAGAACACTGCTGAGAGCGAAAACGATCGCTGCGCCGGCGGAACGGCCACCGAAGGCCGCCAGCGGCCAGAGGAGAAGCAGCACGAGCGCCGCACTACCGCGCCCGGACCAAGGGCGCTCACGCGGCAGGCGTTGCGCTCCCGTAGTAGCTCTTGTAGTTGTACCCGTAGTAGCGCGCGTAGTAATACTTGTTTCGATCGAAGTCGACGCGATTCAGCACCACGCCGATCGATCGTGGTTTACCAGCGCGCAGTGTGGCGAGCGCGCGGTCGGCATGAACCCGTCGAGTCATTTCCGAACCCACGACAAACACCACCGCGGAGACGTTCCCGGCGAGCACGACGGCATCGGTCACGGCGAGCACCGGAGGCGTGTCGAGCAGGATCCAGTCGAACGGCCCATGCGCCAGGTTGTCGAGAAAACTCTTCATCCGATCCGAGGCCAGTAACTCTGACGGGTTCGGCGGCGTGCGTCCGGCCGTGATCACGAACAGGTTCGGTTCGCTCGTGCGCTGAACCACCTCACGAACGCGCGATTGACCAGCGAGCAGCTGGGAAAGCCCGTGGTGGTTGTCGACTCCCATGATCTGGTGCAGACCGGGTCGTCGCATATCGGCGTCGATGAGCAGCACGCGAGATCCACCGAGCGCGAGTGCCGTCGCCAGATTGCAGGCCGTCGTGGTCTTGCCCTCGAGCGGCTGACTGCTGGTGACGGCGATCACCCGCGCCTGTCCGGCGCCCGCCGTGAATACGAGCGACGTCCTGAGCGATCGAAATGCTTCCCCGAAATCGTGCGGAACTGTCTCCGAAAGAAGCGGTACTCGGGTGCCGCGAATCGACGGCACCAATCCGAGCAGCGGCAACCCAAGTCGCTTCGAGACGTCCTCCGGCGTCTTGACCGTGTCATCGAGGTACTCGATTCCGAATGCCAGGCCGAACGCCACGAGCATCCCCGCGATCATCGCGGTGAACCATTCACGTCGAGTGTTGGGCGCGAATGGCGCGCCGGGAATTTCCGCGCGATCCATCACCTGCACGTTATTCGACCGACTGTTGCTGACGACCTGGAGTTCCTTTTGCTGTTGCAGCAATGACTGCCACAGCTGCCGATCGCTGTCGGCCTGACGCTGGAGAACGAGGTAGCCCCCGCTCTTGCGTTCGAGATCCATCGCCTCGTTCTTCTGCTGTTCAAGTGATGACGCGAAGCTTCGCTCCTGGGCGACGGCCGTCTCGTAGTCGTTCTTGACGCTCTCGATGACACGAGCGCGCTGTGCAATCAGTGTGTCGCGCGCGTTCTTGATCTGCAGATCCAGCTTCTGCATCTCGGGGTGACTCGCAAGGTAGCGAGCGGAGAGGCGCGCGCGCTCGGCGAGAAGATCGGTCAGACGATTCTTGGCTTCGACGACTCCCGGGCTGGCTGCGACGACCGGGAATCCATCGGCGGCATCCGATGCCGGATCGGTGCTCTTGAGCTGGTTGTAGGTCGCTTCTTTCTGCAGCCGCTCGGTGCGCTGCCGCGTCACCGTCTCGTTGAGCGCGTTGAGCCTGGCGACCGTGATGTTCTGTCGATCGCCGAGCGACAGTGCGTTTTTCGCCTCGCGATATGCCGTCAGCGCCGCCTCGGAGTCGGTGACTTTCTTCTCCTGCTTCGCGACTTCTTCATTCAACCACCGCAGGTTCTTCTGATACGTGGCGAGACGAAGATCGAGGTTCTGCGCCGCATACTCTTCGGCAACGGCATTGGCCGCGATCGCCGCAAACTGTGGATCGGAAGATTCGTAGATGATCTCGACGAGCCGCGTTTTCGCTTCCGGCGCGACGCGCAATCCTGCGAGAAATTGACTGACGAGCGCAGCTTCTGCCGCGCCCTCATCCGCGCCGGGCGCCTCCCCGGGCGGCGTCGCGGGTGCACGACCGAGCAGTGCTTGCACCGTGCCGCTCACCTTTCGTCGCAATTCGGCCACCGCCGTGCCGATGCCTTGACGCCGAGGGGCGGTGCCGTTGAAGAGCGGATGATTCTGCAGCTGCAGCTTGTGTACGACGCGCCGCGCGAGGCCGCGGCTTCGCAAAATGCTGTACTGCGTGTTGAAGTACGGATCGCTGTCCTCCCAGAAGGCGGGATCGTTCGCGTTGAGATTGCCAACGGCAAGCGTCCGCTCGTCCTGAATCATCACGCGCGAACTGGTCCGATACATCGGGACCTGCGAGTACGTCTGCAGCATCATCACGCCGACAACGATGACGAAGGCGGCGCCAGCCAGGCGCCGGTGCTTGAAGAGCGCCGCGAGACGATCGAGGAGGTGAACCGGCTGCGAGCTTCCCGGCGCGGGAAGCGACGGCGCATCCATCTGTGGGGCCGAAGCGGCGGGCAGGTCCTGGGCGTCGAACATCAGACGAAGTGTGCGTTTATTGCGGGCTGATCGGTGGCCCGTGCGTACCGACCGCGGCCAGGCCGACGCTCGAGGCGGCGGCAATCACCGCGGCGGCGGCGTTCGAAAACATGCCGGCATACCACGACCGGCGCGTCGGCAGACGAACGGCGGTCGAAACAGTTTGCCCAGCCTCGATACGAACGGCCGCTCCGACCGCGAGGACCTTCCCGTTGTCCGAGACGAGCTCGACGAGATATGAACCCTTGGCCACGCCTCCAAAAACAAACTGCCCGCTACCGGATGTTTCGTTCGCCGACACGACGCGTCCCGTGTCGATGTTGCGGAGGCGGACTTTCCCGTTCGCGATTGGTGAATTGTCGCCGCTCCAGACGACCCCGCGCACGACGCCAGTGTCGACGGGACCGGCCGACGCTCCTCCGCACACAACCGCAGTTATAAGGCCGTAAACGGCCAGTAGACGCACTACCGCATGGACGGATGTGTAGCCGGAAATCATCGCCGCCGTCGTTGAGGCGAGCCGATCGTTGAGCTGTGGGGATTCTACAAGAGAGTACTTTAGTGCAGACTCTCGATTGCGACAAGACGGAAAACGGCAAAAACCGCACATTTTCACAGATTTGGCACAATCGACGCGGTTTTACAGCGGTTCAAGTTCGCGAATGATCAGCCACGAGCATCGGGACGTTACGTATTAACCGGATGCGGCGGTGAGCTGAGAGGCGCTGACCCCACGCACCCTTGGCACTCTCGGCACCCCTGGCACCCCTGGCACCCCTGGCACCCTTGGCACTCTTGGCACCCTTGGCACCCCTGGCACCCATTACCTACTTCCTCCCTACGAGAATCTTGAATGCTCCGTAGGCGCAGCGATGCGCGTACAGGGCCGGGAGTAAGACGAGCCCTCGGGAACCGAGGCGATACGCATTGAGCATGTAGTTCGCGCTCGGGAAAAGCACCTCGCGCAGCAGCCGCAGTCGATTGCCCCACGTGTGCAGGTTGCGGATGTTCCAGAACAACTCGTGATGCCAGCGCCGACGCGGTCGAAGGTAGACCGCAGCGGGTTCCGTTGATCGCGCAGATGTCAGCACGCTCAGCACGGCTCCGGGCACGGGTGTTTGAAATCGTTCGACGGCGATCGCCAGCTGGTGCGCGCAGATGCGAGCCATTCCTCTGTCAAGTGCGAGGCGTGCGAAGCGGTGAAGCTCCTCGTCTGACATGTGTCTGACGAGAAGGTCAATATCGCGGAACCAGATCAGCCGTTCTGTATGGCGATGGTGCATGACCGGATGCACGCACGCCAGCAGGAGCGCGTGAACGGGCGCAGCCGCGCGCGCGTGCGCGCCGAGCGCGGAAACGATGATCGCGTGAGCGTGAAGTTCGTCGTACGTCAGCACACTCGCAAACAGTGACTGCGAGCTGATTCGCCAGTGAATGTCGAAGACGTGTTCGACGCCCCAGCCATCGACCTTCGCCATCTGGAACTGGCCGAACACGAACTCTCCGCCGGTCATCGTTGCTTCGATGTACCGGCGATGCGCCAGGACGTCGCGCGTAGCGGCGATCTGATCGGGCGCGATCAGGAGATCAGTGTCGACGCGCGGTCGCATGCTCGCGGATGGATAGACGGTGTACGCGAGCGCCGTCCCCTTGACGAGGATCGGAAACACCTGGCGGGCGGCGAGAGACTCGAGCACCTGCGTGATTTCATGGGCGCGAACCAACTCACCAGCCACGCTCGAGTGCGGCTCTTGAGCGCTTCGAACCACGGATGAACACGGATAAACACCCATCATCGTCTGGTCCACGACAGCTGTCGATCTCATGCGCGCGTAAACCCGGCGACGACGGTCTTGTCGTCCGCGACGTGACGGAACACGGCTCGAAGATTCGCACCCGCTGCTTCACGTTCGAGCTCGCCCTCTTCGAACGCGTGTGTGAACGATAACGAAGGTTCACTCGCGCGATTGTGTGACACGAGATCGCCTGGTTCGAGGCGCCAGTCGGAACGAGTGAAGGCTCCGGCAATGCGCGCGAAGCGCACCAGCAGCGCGCGTGGCCGCTGAATTGCCGAAGCGTGGCTGACAATCACGTGACCGCCAGGATTGACCAGACCGGCAGCCTTTTTTAACGCCGCGATGCGCCTCGACGCCATCGGGATGGCGGCGTAGCAGTAGTAAGAGAAGATCACGACGTCGAATGCCTGCGGAATCGGCGTGTCCTCGAAAAACCCTCGGATCAACTGCGCGGCGGCTCCCCGGGCGCGAAGACGACGTTCAGCAATCGCCATGCCCTCACCGCTGGGATCGATGCCGCAGACACGACAGCCGCGCTCGATGAGCGCCAGCAGATCGCGTCCGCTTCCGCATCCAACGATCAGCACTTCTGTTCCGGCCGTCACGAGTCGAGCGAGACACGCTTCTTCCCAGGGCAACAGGCGCGCGTCCGGTGCGTGGTGTTTCTCGTGGAACTCATCCCATGCGCGAGTGTGATCGGCCTGCATCTCCTCGAGCCGGCGCGTGCCGGCGGCGAGATACGTCGTTGTTCGTGATACGCGATCCGCCATCCGTCCGGCCTGGAACAATAACCGCGCGACCACCGATCGCACTGCCGACATGCGCTACTCGATCGAGCGCGCAACGTCGGCCAGTACCGTATCTTGCAGCTCGCTCATTTGCGCCTTCTCGCGGCGATACGACAGTGTCTTGATCGGAATCTCCCGCGCCACCGCCGTCGCAAACTCGAATTGACGTCTCAGCCGTGCCCCCTCCGATGGATAGTGACCTGCGGTGTGCGCCAGCAGCCGTGGAAAGGCTGCACCCGGCGAAAGTTGTTGAATCACTGGTGCACGCGGTGTAGCGTCGGTATCCGCGCTGAGAAGGTAGGCAGCCCTCAGCGCGTGCGCTTCGGTGGTGCACTGACCGCTGTCGAGCGCGATGATCATCTTCGTAGTGTCCGGGTTCATGCCGACTCGGTCTCGCGTCGGGCCGAGAAGATGATCGGCCATGCCTCGATAGAGTTTGAGACGTGGAGGCCCCGGTTGCGCCAACCATCGGCCGCCATCACGGGCGAGGACGAGCATGTCGTCGGTCACCAGCTTGCAGCCATGCCGCACCAGGAGCGCGGCAAGAGTGGACTTGCCGTCGCCGCTGTTGCCAAGAAAGGCGACGACGCCGTGATCGGTCAGCACGGCGGTCGCATGGAGTGGTTCCCATCCGAGCCGAACCATCGAGAACGACAGCGCGTCGACCAGCAGATACGCCAGCAACGCCTCGTCTGCGACGGCGCTGACCGCGCGCGCGTAGATGCGCCGTGCGTCGGCGGTGACGAGAAAGTCGAACAGGTTGCTCCAGCGGCGGTACGCCGAGCCATCCGGCAGCGCCGCATACTGTGCCCACCTGGCTTTATGGTCGTCGGCGATGTACTCCGCTGCACGATCGAGCGCATCCTGCCGGTCGTCCACGAATTCCACGTCCCATACGCCGTCGCAGACAGCGACGCCACGAATGGGCCACGGCGTTCGGATCCGAATGCCGTAAAGCGCTTGGACGACGGGGGACATGACAGCAGTTGCGGTCAGCATGCCGCCACGTTCAATTGCGGTTCGCGCATCTCGGTCGCACGACGCGGAGCCATGAATTCGCGGAGCAGGAGCTCCATGCCGCATAACTCGAGAAGACGGTTCGCGACGGTCGCATTTTCGGCTGCGGCAAGCGTCTTCTTCCACTCAGCAAGAAGTGGCCACAATTGAGGCCCGTCGACGTAGCCGAAGCGAACGGCGAGCGATGACGGTCCGAGAATTTCTGCAATGATCGAGAAATCCAGCTCGATGCTCCGGTTCGCGAGCTGCGTGAATTCTCCCTTGCTGCGGCGATCGATGACGACATCGGGAACGAGCCCGCGCATCGCGTGCCGCATCAAGCCACGCGGTAGCCCGTCGTGCGACTGAATCTCGCCAGGAATGCTCATCAGGAATTGCACGAGGTCACTGTCGAGATACGGAAACGCGATCTCGAGATCGTGCATGGCGGCGACGCGGCTGTTCCACTCCATGCACTGAACGTGATAACCGCGGCGAGCCTGCTGATAGATCGCCCACGCATGACTCGTGCCGGGAACGCGCGCCAGCCGATTCTCTTCGAATCGCTCGCGAAGAACTCCTTGGAATCGTTTCGTGTACCAAGGTGCCCGCCATGCGGCATCCGCGCGTCTGCGAACACGGCGGGCAGCACCGGCTAGAGAAGTAGCAAGGTGACGCGACATGATGTCCGTGACAAAGCGGAGCGCGAGTCGTCGTCTGTTGATTCCCCACGCGTTTGAATGTCGCGCAAGCAGCGTCCATTGCCGTGACCGGCACAGGTCGACGAGGTAGGCGGTCTCGAAAAGCATCTGATCGCCCCAGTGCCCGGTCAGCAGCCGGCCGGCTCCCGCGTCGGATACGCGCCGGAACATTGCCTGGCGCTGAGATGTCAGTGCCTCTCCGAGAGGTGACTCTGCATGCCATATCTCCTCGGCAGCGAATTCCATGAATCCGGCACGCTGAGGGATGCGCTCGATCGGGGTCGCGCAGGATTGCTCGATGGCGCGGACGAAGCGCTCCTCGTCTGACGGAGATCCCGATGCACCTGAGTAGTTGAATCCGAGTACGCGCGGACATGGCGTCGCGCCGTCGCGAACCAGCCGCGCCGCGATCGAAAAAATGTACGCGGAGTCGAGCCCTCCACTGACGGAGACAGCCACTGGCGCTGGATGGCGCAGCCGCTTGCGTACAGCGGCGGTGACAAGTTGATGAAAGTGGTCGACGTAGTCGAGAATCGAACCGTAGCGGGTTCGGCGCTGAGTATTGAAGTCGAAGTAGCGCCGCGACGTCAGTTCACGGCGAGTGACAAGTAACGCATGCGCCGGCGGCACTGAGCGGATATCCCGGAAGAACGTCCGATTCTGGCTGTCCAGGGAAACGAACTGGAGCACGAAATCGGCCATCATCAGGTCGTCAGGAGCGACGTTCACGCCTGGCCATGCGAGCAGCGCCTTTGCCTCACTGGCAAACAGCAGCGTGTTGTTCACTTCGGTGAAGCACAGCGGGCGTACGCCCAGCTGATCGCGAGCGACGATCAGGCGATTGCGCGCGAGATCGAATACGGCGCAGGTGAAATCACCCTGAAGCCGATCGACGAAGTCGTCTCCAAACGTCTTGTACGCCGCGCGGACGAGATCGCGATCGGTGATCGCAGGATCCGCAGAGGCATCACTCGCGATTGCCGACACCAACTCGCCGCGGTTATCCAGTCGGCCGTCAAACACGCACGCGACATCGCCGGCGCAAATCTGGGGCGGATGCGCTGTGCTGGAACGTTGGTTTGTCGTGCATCCAAGAGCGACGGGTCCGTCGTGCCACGACGCTGACGGCTTTAATCGAGCAGGGCTGATTCGTTCGAGGCAGGTCCTGAACGTGCCGACGTCGAGAGGGCGGCCGTCAAGATTCCAGCAGCCGAAAATACCGCTCATAGAATTTCATCAGGTGCGGGCCCGGTGATCGGTGGACATGGCCTGCCCGCGGATCATGGCGCGCTACGGCATGCCCGAGTTGAAGGTCTTCGGCTGCCCTGCCTCGCTCCTGTCGCTCTGCTTCGCCGCGGTGATCGTGCGCAGGTCACCGTGGACCGTGAGCTTCGGTGGGGAATACGGCAGCTTCTCGCGGTCGTCCTTTGGTGCTGGATGATCTGCCATAACGTCACAGACTCCATCGCGCTGCTGGGTGGGGCTGAGCCTATCAGAAAAGAATACCCGACTCCAGGATTCCAGGCCGACGAACGCGAGCGTTTCGCGGTCCAACCGCAAAGGCTGTTTGAGGAGACCGACCGCGTGCGCCGCGTCGAGAGTCCGCATCCTCGACAGATATGCGAGTTCGCGCGTTCGTTCGACGCGATCCTCGTTTCTCCAGCGACGTCCGAGAATGAGATCGGGGACGATCCCACGCATCGCATCGCGAAATAGCGCGCGCGGGACCCCGCCGCGATTCTGAATCTCGCCGGGGACGCCGATGAGATACGCGATGAGGTCGCGATCCAGAAATGGCGTCGTCCATTCGACATCGCAGCCGGCCGCCAGCTTCGCGCCGGCCTCGAACTGCAAACGGTGAGCTTTCGCGCGCACCGTCTGATAGATAGCGCGCGCGTGCGCGCTGTGGCAGCGCGGTCGAGAGAGCGGCGGACGAGCACGTTCAACACGCGCCGCGACATCCGGAGCCATTGGTCCGTCCGCATTGGCGATCTGTCGTTCGCGCACGAATGGACGCACGAGTCTGCGCAATCCATGCGATGTCAGATGAACCGCCAGCTCGCGGCGGAATCGTCTGCGAAAATAACGCGGATCCGCGTCAACGAACCATCGCGCGTATTCGTCGAGATGGGTGGCAATCTCTCGCCACTTGAACGTTGTGGCCAGATCGCTGAGATATCCGGTTACGAAGCAGAGCTGATCACTCCAATGACCGGTCAAGAACGTTTTCGCGCCCTGCGCCCGTGTCCACGCGAACATCGCTCGCTGAGCAAACCACCCATCGTCAAAGCGCGGCGACTCCGAATGCCAGGCCGCATCGTCCAGATCCGCAGGCTCACCCGGTGCGCCGAACGGCGCCCGTTCGATGCGCAGTTTGGTCGTTGACTCGAGTAATGACAGGAACCGGGTCTCTTCCGTCGTTTCATTTTCCACCGCGGTCAATGAGATTGGCAGGAGACCGTTGGCGATCGTGCCGTCTTTCCGCAGCCGGTCAGCAATGCACAGAATCATCGACGAATCGAGACCGCCGCTCACTGCCACGCCCACAGGACGTGCAGTTCGCATACGCCGCCTCACTGCCTGGAATAACAGTTCGCGAAGTCGCTCTGAGTAGTCGGAGTACGACGTGAACCGGACGACGGATTGAGTATCGAAGTCCCAGAATCGCGTCGCTATCAGGCCGCCAGCCGAGACCGTGAGTCGCTGACCGGGGAGAACGGCACGAATATCCTGGAAGAACGTTTCCCCGTAGTCGTCGTAAGGAAGACGATCCCGGACGAAGTAGTCCGCGATCAGATCTTTGTTTGGGGATGATGGCACGTCGGGGTGGGCGAGGATTGTTTTGATCTCCGAGCCAAACACGAACGTCGTGCCATTGCTCCAGTAGTACAGCGGCCGACATCCAACGGGATCGCGCGCCAGGATCAGTTGCTGACGCCCTGCATCGAAAATCGCCAGTGCGAATTCGCCATTCAGTCGGCAGAGGCATTCGGCGCCCCAGCGAACGAACGCTTCGAGGATCAGCGCAGAATCCGACGAGCTCGGCGTGACGCCGCGGTCGGAGAGCTGCGCAAGAAGCTCCTCCCGGTTGTCCAGACGGCCATCGAAGATGAGTGAACGGCCGCTGCCGAGGGGACTCTCGAGGTGGCTCCGATCCAGGTTCCAGACGGCGGCGATGGCGCTCATGACCGATCGACGTGCGTTACCGGCCACGTGAAGAATCGTGAATAGCGAGCGAGGTTCTCGGACGTGCCGAGAAGCGTTTCCCCTTCGTGCTCTACCCAGGCATGAGCAAGAAATTGTCGGTCAACGCTGCACACGCCAACCAGGATGTTAGAGGGATATCCGTGTCGCGCTAACAATCGATGCAACGCGAGAGCCTGCGCCAGACACGTCGCGTAGGGAACCACACGGCTCGCCACCCTCACGGTCCATTCGAGGCGTTGTGGAGATGGCGACGTCGACGTGGCGTTCCGCGCAATGGTGATTGACCTCGCGAGGCGGTGCCATGGCAGCACCCACAGCGCGACTCTGACCCTGACGACAGTGACGAAGGCACTGCCCAGGAGCCGGATCATACGATCTCGACCAACCCGTGTTCCGCCAGCTCGCGAACGAACGCGCGAACGTCGGATTCCAACGTTGAAGGGTCGACGTCGTACACACCCGCAAGCGTGTCGCAAAGCTGTTCGACGGTAGAAGGTTCGCGAAGGAGGTTCCAGATTCGAGCACCGGTACGATCGAGGCCGTAATAGACGCCGTTGTCGAAGTTGACGATCGCCAACTCGCCGGCGAGATCGCACGATGCCAGGTTCTTGGAGAGTGCGATGCGGGATTCGGGCGCCAGCGTCACGCGCGCAGGATACCGCGTTCGGTGCCGCGCTGCACAGTTCGGATCCCGGAGCCCGGATCCCGGCTAATGGTACAATCAGCGCTTCGCCGACATGGTTCGCGGTCTCGACGCCCTCACGTCTCTCACGCTCAAGCACGTTCGCGAACGCTGGTGGAACGATGCGTTCGGCGAATTTCTCGAGGGGGCGCTCAGGCCGAAGCCTGGCAAGCGAATCCTCGATGTGGGCTGCGGCGTCGGCACTGCCGAGATCAGCCTCGCCCGGCTGCAGGTATCACAGCTTCGGTTATTCGGCGTTGACACGATCAAGGATCGTGTCCGCGAGGCCCTGAATCGTGTCCGCGGCATTAACGCGCGCGCCGGCTTTGCCTCGGCGGATGCGGGGCACTTGCCCTTCATCGACGGCGTCTTCGACTGCACCTTCTGCGTCGCCGTCCTGCAGCACGTGCGCGATGTGCCGACGGCTCTCGCTGAATTCGCGCGCGTGACTCGTCCCGGCGGCCGCGTCCTGGCCGTGGAGCCCGACAACCAGAATCGATACTGGTACAGTTCGATTCCGTCCGGAATGGAAGCGTTCGACCTGGGGCGCCGGTTTTTTAGCGCGCTTGCGCTCGCACGCGGCGAAGCACCGCCGGTCGCGATTGGACCGACCCTTCCGGGACTCTTTACGACTGCAGGCATCACACCGTTGTCTGTCAATCTATTCCCGGTATCAGACTCACTGGTCGGCGCTCCGCCGGCCTCGGTCTGGAAGGGGCGAGCGGAGGCGATCGAAGCGGCCGTCGCTCTTGCGCCAAACGATTCCTTGCGACGTCTCGGCACTGACTATCTTGGCGCCGTCGCGCGGTACGGACGCGACGCGGCCGCGGCAGGCCCTGCTTTCGTTGAAATTCAAAACGCCATGTTGTTTGCATCCGTCGGTCAACGGCCTGAATGACCGAGGGCTGGCGGGGATGGGACGACTACGCCCCGTTCTATGACTGGGAAAACGCCCGCACGCTGCAGCGCCGTGACGTTGCGTTCTGGCAGCGGCTCGCGGCGGCGCAGGATGGGCCAGTTCTCGAATTGGGCTGCGGCACCGGACGTATCGCGGTGCCAGTCGCGCGCGCTGGTGCGCGCATCGTCGGGATCGATCGATCAGAAGAGATGCTCGCGCGGGCGCGCAAGCGGATCATGCGGGCGCGCCTCGGACGACGCCTCGCGCTCGTGCGCGGCGACATCAGGGATCTTCCTTTTACGACGCGGACGAAATTCAGCGCGGTCCTCGCCGCCTACGGCATTCTCCAATCACTCACGCGTGAGCGTGATTTGGCGCGCACCTTCACCTCGGTCGCGCGTGTCCTCCGGCGCGGCGGCATCTTTGCGATCGATGTCGTTCCGGACCTGCCGAAGTGGGACGAATATCGTAACCGCATCAGCCTGTCAGGGCGTCACGGCCGCAACCGCACGCTCACCCTTGTCGAAACCGTGCGCCAGGATCGCGCGAAGCGGCTGACGATCTTCGATCAGGAATATCGTGAGCGCCGCGGAAACGAGCGGCGCGTCCATCGCTTTTCGCTGACGTTTCGCACGTTGACCGTGCCGCAGATGAGGCACCGCCTCGAGCGTGCCGGTTTCCGCATACTGGCCGTGCTTGGCGATTACCAGGGTGGCCCGTGGGATCCGCGGGCGGATGTGTGGATCATTCTCGCGGCGAAGCGCTAGGAAGCAAGTTTCCAGTTTCCAGTCTCCAGTCTCCAGAACGTCAATCGTCGTTCTGACGGACTGGGAACTGGAAACTGGGAACTGGAAACTTATCCAACCCGCCCAACTGGGCTCTAATCGGGCTGGTAAGTGGTAAGATGAGCGGTCAATTCTGCCGAATTTCTCTGGAGTCTCACCATGTCCGGCCATTCCAAATGGCACACGATTAAGCACAAGAAGGGGGCTGCCGACGCGAAGCGCGGCAAGATCTTCACCCGGATTATCAAGGAACTGACCGTTGCCGCACGGAGCGGTGGCGGCGACATCGATACCAACCCCCGCCTGCGCACTATCGTGGCCGAAGCGAAATCCGTCAACATGCCCGCCGACAACATCAAGCGCGCGATTCAGCGCGGCACGGGCGAGTTGCCGGGCGTTTCATACGAAGAGATTAGCTACGAGGGCTACGGCCCGGGGGGCGCGGCGATCATCGTCGAGACGCTGACCGACAACAAGAATCGAACCGTCGGAGAGATCCGGCACGTGCTGGCGAAATACGGCGGCAACCTCGCGGCGGAGAACAGCGTCGCGTGGATGTTCGACAAGAAGGGCTACATCGTCGTCGAGAAGTCGAAGGCCAACGAGGAGGCGCTGATGGCGGCGGTGCTTGACTCGGGCGCCGACGACATGCGCGACGACGGCGACAGCTGGGAAATCGTGTCGCCACCGGATGCGTTTCAGGGAGTGCTTGACGCCGTCAAAGGGCTGGGCATCGAGCCGGGGGCAGCGGAGGTCGCGCTGTTGCCGCAGAATTACGTGAAGCTCGAAGGCAAGCAGGCCCAGCAGATGATCAAGCTGATGGAAGCGCTGGAAGACCACGAAGACAGCAAGAAGGTCTGGTCCAACGCCGACATCGAAGAGAAGGAGATCGAGGCCTCGTTGGCGTGAAGATCTTCGGGATCGATCCCGGCTCTGAGCGTACCGGGTACGGCTGTATCGAAGTGAAGGGCAGCCGTCACGTCCTCATCCTTTGCGGATCGATTTCGGCTCCTGCCCGTTCGACGTTTCCTGACAAGCTGAAGCACATTCACACGGATCTTGCCGCGTTGCTCGACCGATGCCGGCCCGACTGTGTCGCGGTGGAGAACATCTTCCACGCGCGCAACGTGCGCAGCGCGCTCAAACTCGGGCACGCGCGCGGTATCGCGCTTCTCGCTGCATCGGAGGCAGGACTGCCGGTGGTCGAGTACACGCCGGCGGAGATCAAGCGCGCCGTTGTTGGGTTCGGCCGGGCGGAGAAACATCAAATCCAGCAGATGGTGAAGCTGCTTCTTGGACTCGACACGCCGCCATCTCCGCACGATGCCGCAGATGCGCTCGCGGTTGCGATTTGTCACGTGCACAGCGGGATAGGGGTTGTCGCGGAACGTGCGGCAGCCGACCGGCCGCGGACTACGCTGCGCTCGTGGAGAGACTTTCGTCCGTGATTGCCCTTCTACGCGGCACTCTGATTGACAAAAATCCTAACCGGCTCATCGTCGATGCCGGCGGCGTCGGCTACGACGTGCAGGTACCACTGTCGACTTTCTACGTGCTCGGTGAAGCGGGGACGGCGGTCACGTTGCGCATTCACACACACGTTCGCGAGGACGTCATTGCGCTTTTCGGGTTCGCGACGCCGCTCGAATTGACCTTGTTCGAACGCCTGATTGGGATCAATGGTATCGGTCCGAAGCTGGCGCTTGCCGTGCTCTCCGGAATCGAGCCGGCGGATTTCATCAAAGCGATACGCGGGCACGACGTGGCGCGATTGACTGCCATCCCCGGCATTGGCAAGAAGACCGCCGAGCGGATCGGCCTCGAACTGAAGGATCGTCTTCCCGCGACGCTCACCGCGACTGGTTCGGAAGGTGCCGCGCCGGCGCGCCCTGAAGATCAATTGCGAGATGATCTGTTGTCCGCCCTGGTGAATCTCGGATATCAGCGGCCGATCGCGGAACGAGCGATTGACGCGGTGTTGCAGCGATCGAATGGAGCTGGCTTCGAAGTGGTACTGCGCGAAGTGCTCAAAGGACTGATGAAGGGATGAGTGAGGTTCGCCTCGTCAGCCCAGGCCGGGGTGACGATGAGTCACAGTACGAAGCGGGGTTGCGGCCGCGGTCACTCGATGAGTACATCGGGCAAGAGCGCGTTCGCGAAAACCTGCACGTCTCGATCGAAGCGGCCAAGCGGCGCGGCGAAGCCCTCGATCACGTACTTCTCTGGGGCCCTCCGGGTCTTGGCAAAACAACTCTGGCCACGGTGATTGCTCACGAGTTGGGTGTGCCGATCCGCGCGACAGCTGGCCCGGTCATCGAGAAAGCCGGCGACCTCGCGGCGATGCTCACGAATCTCCAGGCGCGCGAGGTGCTGTTCATCGACGAAGTCCACCGGATGGCGCCGGCGATCGAAGAGATCCTGTATCCGGCGATGGAAGACTACGAGCTCGACATCATGATCGGGCAGGGCCCAAGCGCGCGCTCGGTGAAAGTACCGCTCCAACGGTTCACGTTGATCGGCGCGACGACGCGGACGGGTCTATTGACCGGACCGCTTCGGGCGCGCTTTGGCATCGTCCATCGGCTCGACTTTTACAAGGACGACGAGATTCGCGAAATCGTGGAACGATCGGCACGCATCCTCGGCGTCCCGATCGATCGCGATGCGGCCATCGAGATTGCGCGGCGGTCGCGTGGCACCCCGCGTGTCGCGAACCGGCTGCTGCGACGCGTACGCGATTACGCCCAGGTGCGCGCGAAAGGTCACATTACCCTCGACGTCGCCGGGCGGGCACTGTCACTGCTCGACGTCGACGAACGCGGGTTCGACGAGATCGATCGCCGCTTACTTCGCACGATTATCGAAAAGTTCAACGGCGGTCCGGTGGGTGTCGCGAGCCTGGCGGCTGCGCTCAGCGAGGAGCGCGACGCAATCGAGGACATCTACGAGCCGTTCCTGATTCAAATCGGGTTTCTCGACCGGACCCCGCGCGGGCGGGTTGCGACCGCGAGCGCGTACTCATATTTCGGGCTCGATGCCCCGGGAAAGGACCGTCTGTGGTAAAGGCGCTCAGGCCCGTGAAGATTACCGGACTGGCCACCTATGTTCCGCCAAAAGTATTGTCGAACGCGGACCTGGAAAAAATGGTGGAGACGAGCAACGAATGGATTCTTCAGCGCACGGGCATTCGAGAGCGCCACATCGTCGATGATGGCGTGGCGACATCCGATCTCGCGAAAGAAGCGGCGATCGGCGCCATGCGTCAGGCCGGTGTCTCCCCGGATCAGATTGGCTTCATCGTCGTGGGTACGACCACGCCGGATACGATCTTTCCGAGCACCGCATGCATGCTGCAGAACAAGATTGGCGCGCATCGCGCGTGGGGATTCGATCTCGGCGCCGCCTGCTCAGGATTCACGTATGCACTGACGACCGGGATGCAGATGATCGCAACCGGCGCGCACGAGCACGTCCTCGTAGTCGGCGCCGACGTGATGTCGAGCATCATCGACTACACAGATCGAACGACGTGCGTGCTGTTCGGGGATGGCGCCGGCGCCGTCGTGCTCTCCGCGGCAGCCGACGGCGAACCGCAGATTCTCGACTTCGCTCACGAGATCGACGGCAGCGGCGGACCGGCGCTGTGCATGCCCGCCGGCGGCAGCAAGCTGCCGGCGTCGCACGAGACGGTCGACAAACGGCTGCACTACGTCAAGCAAGACGGCGCGACAGTCTTCAAGTTCGCCGTGAAGAAGACGGAAGAAATCTGCAAGCGCGTACTCGAACGAAATCATTTGACCGGCGCCGATCTCGATCTGTTCGTCTCGCATCAGGCGAATCGACGGATCATCGCCGCTGCCGCCGAACGGCTCGGGCTGCCCGAGGAAAAGGTCGTCATCAATCTGGAGATGTACGGCAACACCACCGCCGCGACGATCCCGCTCGCCCTCGCCGATGCGATGCGACAAAAGCGGTTGAAGAAGGGCAGCTTGGTATTGCTGACGTCCGTTGGCGCCGGTTTTACAGTGGGCGCTGTGCTGCTCCGATGGAGCCTGTGAATCCCTTATCACTGATCACTAATCGTGAATCGCTCATCCTTGAATCGCTCATCCTTGAATCCCTGAATCGTTGGATCGTTGGATCGCTGAATCGTTGGTCGCACCGCACCCAGCAGCCAGGAGCGAGAAGCGGCAGCGGCCTTTTCAAGAATCAACATCGTGCCCTCCCGCATCTTTCTGATCTCGCCCGCCAACTGTTCCGGTCCACGCGCGCAGATGGTGATGTCGGAGCGCGCGCAATTCGACCTTGCGGTCCGGCTGCGCAAGGGCCGAGGGGTCGCGCTCGGGGAGGTGTTTGCGTTTGTCAGTGGACTCTACTTCAAGGGCAAGCTGGCGTATGCGCTGGAGTTCGCGCGGCCGCCCGAGCCCGATCTCCCGCTGACTGGCAGCGGCGCGCTCGTCATCACGCCAACCGCCGGCTTGCGCGCGGCGGAGACCCCAATCACGATACGCGCGTTGCAGGTGTTCGCCGGCGTCGACATCGCCGCAAACGATCCGCGCTACCGCAAGCCGCTCTTGACCAGCGCGCGATCGCTGCATGAGGAAATCGGACCGGAGTGCGAAGTCGTCCTGCTGGGCAGCATCGCGTCGGCGAAGTACGTCGACGTGCTGACCGGTGTCTTCGGCGATCGCCTGCTGTTCCCGATCGATTTCGTCGGACGCGGCGACATGAGCCGCGGAGGGTTGCTGCTTCGCTGCGTGCGTTCAGGACAGGAACTGCCCTATGTGCCGGTGACCGGTGCCATCCGCCACGGACCACGGCCGCCACGGCTTCCGCCGATCAAAGGCATAACCACGGACTTCAAGTCTTCAAAATCGACCAAACGTTAACCACGGAAGAACACGGGCCACGGAAGAACGCGAGGAGCGAGCAGCGAGAAGCGAAGTGTTAAATCGCGCGAAGTATCGCGACCGGCAATATCTGAAGCGCCTCGCCGATAAAGATCCACGCGTTCTCGCTCGCGCGCGTCGGATGGATGTCAAGGCCGGTGACCTCGTCGCGGAATTGTCGATCTCGCAACTCGGGCGGCAGCATCAGGCGCGATGTCTTCCAGCAGTCGCCTCCGAGCGGCAGCGGTTGCGCAGGCGTGATCAATCGGCTGAACAGCCGCGGCGCCACGAAGAGGATAGCTTGATCGCGTCCTGGTGACAGGCGCGCGAACGCGACGGCCCCGCCAGCGACGGTGATTTCAACTGGAACCGGCATGTATGCGCCCCCGAGGAACACATCGGGGACCTCGCGGCGGAGTCGGAGCCCTGCTGCCGTAACGATCAATTTGATGCGGCCATCGTCCCAGCGTTCCAGCCAGTTCTGCAGCGTCGCCGCCCGCGTGCCAGGCTCCAATCCAAGCGCCGCATCGACCTCCTTCAACATGCAGCGTCGCCGATCGAAATCCACCGGACGTCTGTTGTCCGGATCGACGAGACTCAAGTCCCAGAGATCGGTGCCCTGGTAAAAGTCGGGCACGCCAGGCGATCCAATCTTCAAGACAACCTGCGCGAGCGAGTTGACGACGGCTAGGTGCGCAATCTTTCGCTGAAACGGCAGCAGCGCGGCAAGCAGTTTGGCGCCGCTCGATCCGGTAAGTGCGCGGCGGACGAAGGTTCGCAGCGCCTGTTCGTACGGCTCGTTGGGTGTCAGCCAGCTCGTGTGTACTTTGGCTTCCTTCACCGCTTTGATCATGTACTCGGACAATCTCGACACCAGTTCGTCGGGGGTGGCCTTCGTTTCGACGCCCAGCTCAGGTGGCCACACGCCGAGGAGCGCTTGATAAAAGCGGTACTCGTCGATCCGATCTGGCGCCGGTTCGCCGTCGATCACTGTTCGGTTCGCCTTCGCGATCCGCATCCACTTGGATACTTCGCGGCCCCAGTCATCGGGAATTTCCGAGAGAACATTGATCCGTGCGCGCACGTCTTCACCGAGCTTCGTATCGTGCGTCGCCGTCGCAAGCATCTCGAACGGCCACACGTCCGCCCGTAGCCGGTTGGCCTCGTGGAATTCCTCGACCGAGCGGCCGAACCGGGATGGATCGCCTCCGACTTCATTGAGCGATAGCAGGACGTTGTAGCGATAGAACGCCGTGTCTTCGAGCCCCTTCGCCTGCACGGGACCGGTGTATTGCTGCAGCTTCATGGAAAAGCGCAGCCGTTCACGAGCTTCGCGTTCATCGGCCGGTGGATAGCCGACCCGCCGCTCGACTCCCGCTGGCGGTTCACCGCCGTTGTGCACGTCGCGCGGCAGCACGACCTCTCTCAGAAAATCGAACAGCGACGATTCCATTGCCGGATTCCGGCGCCGGGCCCGTGCGATGGCACGGACGACGATGGCGCGATCCTCGGTGCTCCAGCCGCGCTCGTCGACATAGGTGCGGTAAACGGGGAAGCAGGCGACAAACTCGGTGATCACGTCGCGAAGCGCGTCGAGCGTAAAGTCGCGCGACTTGCGATTGCTCTCGCCGATGCGTTCGAGCGTGTGCGCCAGCACGTTGAGCTCGCTGGCCATTGCGGTCCCCATGATCAGCCGCTTACTCGCATACAGCACATCGTCGAACGGTTCGGCGTGGCCGGTGAGCTTCGCATACACGCGGCGCATCCGGCGCGCCTGTGCGACGTCGATGAAGAGACCGTTCAGGTCGTTGAGAAAGTTGTACCCGGTCGTGCCGTGTACCGCCCAGCCCTTGGGCATTCGTTCCGAACCAGAGAGGATTTTCTCTGCCACGACGTACAACGGGCGAGGCGGGTAATCGCTCACGTCCGCCGGAATACTGACGCCGAGCGCCCGCGCCGCGAGCTCCTGCAGCATGCGGAAATACTTCGCCGGGTCGAACAGTCCATCGGGATGATCGACCCGGACTGCGTGCACCTTGCGTTCGGCGATCAATTGCGCCAGCAGTTGGTGCGTCGCTTCGAACACTTCGTCTCGTTCCACGCGAAGCCCGACCAGCGTGTTGATGTCGAAGAAGCGCCGGTAGTTGATTTCGTGGGACGCCGTGCGCCAGTACGACAGACGGTAAGGCTGTGCCTCGAGCAACTCGTGCAGCGCATCGAAACTTGATGACTGCCCTGAAATCCCGTTGAACTCTCCGATTGCACGCTCGATCGCTTCGCGCACCGCCGGCTCCGCGGATGAGACTCGTTCAAGCCTCGACCGCGCCACCTCCTTTTCCCGGTGGAGCTCGGCAATCTGATCGGGATCGGTTGTCGTATACGGGGGAAGGTTCTGGAGTGACGTTATGATGCTGAGGAATTCGTTGAGCGTCGGCGTTTCTTCGCCCAGCCGTGCCTTCAACCGGTCGGCCGCGACCGCGTACACGCGCGCCGCCTGCCGTGGGTTAATGGGCAGCTCCTGATCGAAATATGTCAGGACCAGCGAACTGCCGTTGAACGACAGGCGCAGCTCGCCGCGTTCCAGAACGTTGCCGTACTGGTCGCCGAGAATCGGCAGCAGCAGTTTGGCCTCGAGCTTTGCCGTGAACGAACGCCAATCGATATCGAAGAACACCGCGGCAGGAGAACTGGGACCATTCTCGAGCACATCGTTCCACCATGTATTTCGTCCGGTGCCGACGCCCATGTGGTTCGGAACGAAGTCGACAATGTGGCGCAAGCCGTGGTCGGTGAGCGCCGTCGAAAACTGATCGTGCGCCTCGGCTCCGCCAACCTCCGGATTGATCTCGTTGTGATTGCACACATCGTAGCCGTGCGTGCTTGCTGGTGCGGCGGTGAAGTACGGAGACGTGTAACAGGCGGTGACGCCAAGCCGCGCGAGATACGGCACGACATCGCTGGCTGCGGGCAGGGGGAACGCGTAGTGAATCTGCAGCCGATACGTGCTCGCGGGGACGTAAGTGGGTCTGTCCTGCATCTATTCAGCTATCAGGTCGCAGCTTCGAATGAAACTCGAATCGTAATCGTGAATCCTGGGGTCCCGGATCCCGGACACCGGATCCCGACAGGCATCAAGCTCTCTTCAGTATGACTGCCCCGGCGCGCTCGAAGCGAATGGTCGGCACGGCGGCATCAATTAGCGGCGGCCGGGGGTCTGAAGCGAAGAGCGGATCCTCGGTGGTCAGGACCACGCGCCAGGAGGAGCCAGATTTGTCGCGCGCTGTGACACTGGATCCAAGGTCAGCCGTGCCTGACGTTCTAAATCTTGCGACGATCCAAAACACATCGTCGCCTTGCTCCCGACGCATGGCAATGGTGTCGTCGTCCAGCGCTACGGCGTCGCCCTGAAGATCCGGGCTTGCGCCGAGCGCCGGATGATCGAGCCGCAGCGCGAGCAGCGTGCGATACAGATTCAGCGAGAACACGTGCGGAGCCACGCCGCGTTCTTCCCATCGAAGGCGGCTTGCCTCGAAAGTCGTGCGTGCCTGCGGGTCGGGAACCGCGTCGCTGAGTTGGTTCGAAAACTCTGGAAACTCGGCAAACTCGCGGCGACGTCCCTCAGTTACGCATGCGCCAAGCCCGGGCTCGAGGTCGGTGAAGTACTGAAATGGCGTGCTTGCGGCCCACTCCTGCCCCATAAAAATGAGTGGCGTCATCGGCACAGTGAGCAGCACGACGGTTGCGGCGCGCCACGACTCGGGCGCAACGGCATGGTTCAGCCGATCGCCGCGCGGACGATTTCCGATCTGATCGTGATTCTGAAGACACACGATGAACCGCGCCATCGGGATGGCGGACGGATCGGTGCCTCGCGGCGCGTTACGTCGCGGCGATCGTTGACCGGTGAATAACCACCCGCGCTGAATCGTGGCGGCGAGTTCGTGTGTCGTCCCGGCGAAATCCGCGTAATAGCCGTGTCGATCGCCACACAGCAGCCGGCGCATCGCATGATGGAAATCGTCCGCCCAGACGCCGTCCATTCCCCATCCGTCGCGTGCAGGCTCGTCGATCATCGCCGCGAGATTGCGATGATCTTCGGCATCGAGGAACACGCGGCGTGATGTCATTGCGCGCGCGTGAGCGGCAATGTCACGGAGAATCGTCCCGTTGTGTTCCTCGATCAGTGTGTGCGTCGCGTCAAGACGCAAACCATCGGCGTGATACTCGCGAACCCAATGCGCGGCGTTGTCGATGATGAAGCGGCGGACCATCACTGAAGAAGGACCATCGAGATTGACGGCGCATCCCCACGGCGTGGAGTGCCGACTGGTGAAGTAGGCTGTGTTGAATGCCGGCAGATATGCGCCTTCCGGCCCGAGGTGGTTGTAGACGACGTCGAACTCCACGGCGAGGCCGAGGCGGTGTGCCCGATCGACGAATCGGCGAAGATCGTCGGGATGGCCGTATGCCCGCGACGGCGCAAACAAGCACACGCCGTCGTATCCCCAATTGCGTGATCCGGGAAAATCGGCGACCGGCATGATCTCGATGACCGTGACGCCGATGTCGCGAAGCGTCTCCAGTTTCGCGGCCGCCGCCTCGAAGGTGCCCTCGGGCGTGAAGGTGCCGATGTGCAGCTCGTACAGAATCCGATCGCCTGCAGGGCGGCCACGCCACCGATCATCAGTCCACGTGAACGCAGACGGATCGATCACCTGTGATGGTCCGTGCACTCCCTCGGGCTGAAATCGTGAGGCAGGATCGGGGCGCACGTCGCCGTTGTCGAGGCGATACGCATATCGATCGCCGGCGGCTGCGTCGTCAACGATCCTGTCGAACACGCCCTCAGCGTCACGAGGCATGTCATGACTCCCGGCCGCACGGCCATCATGAAGGACCAGCGTCAGCTGCGATGTGGATGGCGCCCACACCCGGAACCGCACGCCGCCCCCCACCGGCAACGCACCAAACCTGTCGCCGAACATTGAGCTGGAGGACTCTGCGACGGCCTCGGTTCTCGGGCCGTCATTGTCTTGATACACGAGTGGTCAGCGGTACGCGCTCAATAAATCGAGGATGCCGCGCAAGGGAATACGGGCCCATTCCGGGCGATTATTCAATTCGTAGTTCAATTCGTACAACGCTTTCTCGAGAACGAACAATCGTAATAGTCCATCACGGTCCTTCTCGATCCGTGGAACAAAAAGCGACTCCTCCACCAGTGCGAAGTAGGCGCGCAGGAAAGCGGCCGAGGCCCCAAGATGCCAAACTCGTGCCCACGCCTCGAGCCGCGGGAACTCGGAGCGGCGCGACGAGGCGAATGCAAACAGTCCCGCGTACGCCGCATACCCAAAGGAGCGGATCATTCCTGCCACATCCTTGAGCGGTGACTGTTTGAGGCGCCGTTCTTCGAGCGGCCGCGCCGGTTCTCCCTCGAAATCGAGAATGTAGAAATCTCCCTCAGACCACAGGACCTGCCCGAGGTGATAGTCCCCGTGAACGCGAATCTTCGATGCGACAAATTCCAGCGCCGGGGCGCACCGAATTCGTTCAAGCAGCGTATCGCGCGATTGCAGCAGTTGGTCGGCTGACGCGCGAACCTCGTCCGTGAGGTCGGCCCGCGCCGCCGTCAATGCCTGCAGCGCGTCCTGGGCCTGCCTGGTGGCGCTCGCCATCAGGCGATCGAGGTCCGGCCGAGTCAGCGGTTCGGCGGTGAACGCGGCATTCGAACTCTCCCCGGCCAGCGCCAGGTGCATCTCCGCGGTCCGCCGACCCAGCGTTTCTGCCGTATCGACATACGCACCGACGGCCCCTATTACACGCTCGCGGAGATCGAATTCGACCGACCACGGAGCGCCAGGAACCTGCGGCGCGATTTGATCACCGACATCCTCGTAGAAACGGCCGACGGCACCGAGGGCGTGTGTCCAGCCGTCGCCCTGGCTCAACACCAGCTGCTGCATCATTGCGAGCGTGCCCGGTTCGGCGCCAGGTCCGAGATACTCGAGGGCGCCGGCGACAGCGGGAACGCGGCCGAAGCCTGCACGCTCGGTGAGCTGAAGGCTGATCTCCAGATCAGGATTTGTCCCCGGCTCCAGGCGCCGGAACATCTTCACGATCAAGCGATGGCCAAACACGATCGACGTGTTGCTCTGTTCGACGCCCATCCGGGAAACGGCAAAATCCGGTTTCAGCGCTTCGCGCAACGGCGCGAATGATCGCGACTGCACGGCGCGAACCGTGCCGCGCTTGGTGGCCATCTGTTCCCGGCGATCGAGCACGTCGAGAACGGTTCGCGCGTACGTGTCATCGAGCCACGCGTCGAACAGGACCCCCTTCCGCGCGCCGGTGACGTTCGCGAGGATGGCATGCGGCGACTGCTCAATGAGTGCTTTCACATCCGAATACGGCCGGATGGTCAGCGGCAGAAAATACTGATCGCGGCCCCCATCCTCGAATTCGACGTCGACGATGGTGACGAACAAAGGCTGCGGCCCTCGGCGGAGCAGCCCCCAGTCAACGAATCGCGCGCGCCGCGAACGGCGTGACTTCCCACCGAACCAGCGCTGGCGGTTGAGAAATGGGAGCAGCAGATCGCGCTCGATGAGCGTGCGAACGTTGCCATCGAGAACCGTCTCCCACGCCGCGCCGACAAACAGCGCCGGCACCTCCGGAACGTCGGTCGCGGTTTCGGGCACCATGCGCGCAGTCATCGACGTCGGCACTTGCTGGATCTTGAACCAGTAGAACGCGTATGGACCGAGGGTCAGAAAGTACGGCTGGTCGCCGATCCTGGGAAACTCGGTGAGACCGAACATTTCGACCGGGATCATTCCTTTGAAGCGCGAGAGATCGAGTTCAACGGGTTGCACCGAGCGAGCAAGGTTGGCGACGCAGAGAACGACGTCGTCGCCGTCGCGCCTGACATACGGCAGAATCTTGCGGTTCTTCGCCGGCAGAAACTCGATCGTGCCGCGCCCGAATACCGTCGTCTGTTTCCGAAGGCCAATCATCCGCTTCATTCCGTTGAGAAGCGAAAATGGCGAACGTTCCTGCGCTTCGACGTTGAGCGCTTCGTAGCCGTTGACCGGATCCATTACCGGAGGGGCATAGAGGCGAGCCGGGTCCGCCCGCGAGAAGCCGCCGTTGCGATCGCCAGTCCACTGCATCGGCGTTCGTACGCCGTTCCGATCGCCGAGATAGATGTTGTCGCCCATCCCGATCTCGTCGCCGTAATAAATGATCGGGGTCCCGGGCATCGTGAAGAGCAGCGCGTTCATCAGTTCGATGCGGCGCCTGCTGTTTTCGAGCAACGTTGCCAGCCGGCGCCGGATGCCGACATTAATACGCATCTGCGGGTCTGCGGCGTAGGCCTGATACATGTAGTCGCGCTCTTCATCGGTCACCATTTCGAGCGTCAGCTCGTCGTGGTTGCGCAGGAACATCGCCCACTGGCAGTTGTCGGGAATATCGGGAGTTTGCCGCAGGATTTCGGTGATGGGATGGCGATCTTCCTGGCGGATGCCCATGAACATGCGCGGCATCAAGGGGAAATGAAACGCCATGTGGCATTCATCGCCGTCGCCGAAATACGGCCGCACGTCGGCCGGCCACTGGTTGGCCTCTGCCAGCAGTATGCGGCCGGAGTATTTCTCGTCGAGTGCCGCGCGGATCTTTTTCAAGACAAGATGGGTCTCTTCCAGGTTCTCGCAGATCGTGCCTTCGCGCTCGATGAGATACGGCACGGCGTCGAGCCGAAGCCCATCGACCCCACGATCGAGCCAGAACCGCATCACCTTGATCACCCGGTCGAAGACGGCCGGGTTGTCGAAGTTCAAGTCCGGCTGGTGATGGAAGAACCGGTGCCAGTAGTACGCCTTTGCCGTGTCGTCCCAGCTCCAGTTCGAGGTCTCGGTGTCGGTGAAGATGATGCGGACGCCTTCGTACTTCTGGTTCGTTTCACTCCAGACATAGAAATCGCGATCGATCGATCCGGCCGGCGCCCGTCGCGCTGTCTGAAACCATGGATGCTGATCCGAGGTGTGGTTGATGACCAGTTCGGTGATGACGCGGATCTGCCGCCGGTGCGCTTCCGTGATGAATCGATCGAAATCATCCAGCGTGCCGTAGCTCGGGTGAATATTCTCGTAGTCCGCGATGTCGTAGCCGTCATCGCGAAGCGGGGAGGGATAGAAGGGCAGCAGCCACAGGCAATTGATCCCGAGGCTCTGCAGATAATCGAGCTTCTGCGTCAGGCCCGGGAAATCGCCCACCCCGTCGCCGTTGCTGTCGTAGAACGCGCGAACGTGGGCCTCGTAGATAACGGCATCCTTGTACCAGAACTCATCAGACATAGTTCGACGGTGGGGGGAGTGGTGCCGGAAGCTGGACGTGAAGAACGTGCGCGACGCGATCCTGCGGATCGAGACGGATATAGTTCCATTCGCCGCGCCAGAAATAACGCTCGTTCGACAGCAAATCCACGACCTCGATGGTCGCGTGCGGCGTCAGCCCCCAGCCGACGAGGGGCAGCTGCACGAACCCGTGCTGCATGTTCTCCGGGTCGAGGTTCACGACGACGAGGATTAGATCGCGCCCGTCGGTCGAGCGCTTGCTGTATGCGAGCAGTTCACCGTTATCCGTGCGGTGGAACGACAGCCCCCAGTCATGTTGCAGCGCCGGATGCGTTCGCCTGATGGTGTTGATCTGGGTGATGAGTTCCGCGAAGCTGTCGGCGCGTTTGTAGTCGCGCACGCGGATTTGATACTTCTCCGAATCGAGATACTCCTCGCTCCCGGCGCGAACCGGAACGTTTTCCGCCAGTTCGAATCCACTGTAGATGCCGTACGATGCGCCGATGGTTGCGGCAAGCACGAGCCGGATCTGAAAGGCCGGTCGCCCCCCGCGCTGAAGATAGGCGTGGAGGATGTCAGGAGTGTTGGCGAAGAGGTTCGGACGGAGGTATTCGCGCACTGACGTCTGCGTCAACTCAGTGAAGTACTCGATGATCTCGTCCTTCGTGTTCCTCCAGGTGAAATACGAGTAGGACTGCGAGAACCCGATCTTCGCGAGGTACTTCATCACCTTGGGCCGGGTGAATGCCTCGGAGAGAAAGATCGTGTCGGGGTACTGCCGCGTCAGTTCCGTGAGCGCCCATTCCCAGAAGCGGAATGGCTTGGTGTGAGGATTGTCGACGCGGAAGATCCGCACCCCATGCTGAATCCAGAACTCGAAGATCCGCTTCAGTTCCTTCCACAGGCGCTGCCAGTCACCCGATTCGAAATTCAACGGGTAGATGTCCTGGTACTTCTTCGGCGGGTTCTCTGCGTACTTGATCGAGCCGTCTGGTCTTCGGCAGAACCAGTCGGGATGCTCGCGCACATACGGATGATCAGGTGACGCTTGAAATGCGATGTCGAGCGCAATCTCGAGTCCCTGTGCCGCCGCTGCCGCAACGAAGGCGTCGAAGTCCTCGATCGTGCCGAGACCTGGCTCGATGGCAGTATGTCCGCCCTCGTCCGATCCGATCGCCCACGGGCTCCCCGGATCATTCGGCCCTGCGGCCAGAACATTGTTCGGACCCTTGCGGAAGCTTCGCCCGATCGGATGAATCGGTGGGAGATAAAGAACGTCGAATCCCATCGCGGCGACGTAGGGCAGCAGGTCTGCGGCTTCGGCGAACGTCGCGCTGCGCGAAGGATCCGTTCCGGCCGAACGGGGAAACATCTCATACCACGCCGCGAAGCGCGCGCGCTCGCGATCGACCACCACCGGGAGCACGCGATCGTATCGCGTGGCCTGACTGCGATCGGGGCACGTCGCCATGAACCTCGCGAGGTCGTCGCTCAGTGCGGCGGCAATGCGTGGCGCAAGATCGTTCCCGCTTTGCAACGCCGCAAGAGTCGCCGGGAGACGTTCCGGCGCGGCAGCATCGCCCGTTCGATCGATCGCTGCCCCAACCAGTGTGGCGCCTTCGAGCAACTCCAGCGAGACGTCCTGCCCGGCCCCGGCCTTCTTCGACAGCTCCTGCCGCCAGCTGGCGAACCGATCGATCCAGGCTTCGACGGAGTACTCGTAGCGGCCGAGCGTATCGACGTTGAAGGATCCTTCCCAGCGATCGTTGTCGAGCGGACGCATTGGCGCTTCGCACCACTGCTGCTCGCCGGCCTTGCGGAACAGTACGACGGCAGCCACGGCATCATGACCATCGGCGAGAACATCGGCTCTGACGACAACTTCCTCGCCGACGGTTCGCTTGATTGGAAATCGGCCGCAGTCGACTTGTGGTTCGAGCGACTCGACTACGACGCGCTGCAGCCCATTCAGCATTCAGCAATCACAATCGTCAAACTTCCTCCGACGGGCTTCGCCCCTCGGACTCCCCAACACGCTCTCTCGCGAGCCGCTCCGTCGGCTCGCTCCGTTCGCGTGGCTCGCTTCGCGACGTTCGCTCGCGTCTTTCGTAGCGATCTCGTGCCACACCGGAGGCAATCGTCAACTGGACCGGCAAGATCCGCAATCAACAATCAGCAATCGACAATCGACAATTTCAGTACACACCCATGGGCCCCCAGTCGTCGACGCGGCGGAGGTCGTCCTTGCGGCAATTGAGCTTCAGCACCGCCATCGATCGCGGCAGCAGCTCGTAGCGGCCGCCGGCGCGTAGCCGCCGCGGCGGCGCCCACGGGTCGGCGGTATCCAGAAGCGTTTCCCAGCGTTCCTCTGGTGCCGTTCCGGGAAGCGTGAATGCGATCGGCTGATCTCCGGCGTTGAGCATCAGCAGCAGCGTGTCGCCAATGATGCGCGCGCCTCGCTCGTCGACCTCATGGATCGCATCGCCATTAAGGCGAACGCCGAGGCACCGCACGTCGGGCGAGCTCCACGTCGTGTCTGTCATTTCACGACCCGAAGGATCGAGCCAGGCAATGTCGAGCACTTCCGCGCCGCGGATTAGGCGTCCCTGAAAAAACTTTCGTCGTCTGAGGACCGGGTGATCCTTCCAGATCCGAATGACCCGTCGCGTGAAGTCAAGGAAGTCGCGGCGCTCAGGCGTGTTTTCCCACTGGGTCCAGCTGATCTCATTGTCCTGACAATAGGCGTTGTTGTTGCCGAGCTGCGTGCGTCCAAGCTCGTCTCCGCCGCTGATCATCGGAACACCGACCGACAACGTCAGCGTCGCGATGATGTTGCGACGCTGCCGTTCGCGTAACTCGAGGATGCGGCGATCGTTGGTCGGCCCCTCCGTGCCGCAGTTCCAGCTCAGATTGTGATTCTCGCCGTCGCTGTTGTCTTCGCCGTTCGCCTCGTTGTGTTTCTGGCTGTAGCTCACGAGATCAGCGAGCGTGAATCCGTCGTGCGCGGTAACGAAGTTGATGCTGGCGTATGGGCGGCGGCCGCTCTGCTCGTACAGATCGCTGCTGCCCGACAGACGGGTGGCGAGTTCGGAAACGCCACCGCCATCACCGCGCCAGAAACGTCGCACGGCATCACGGTACTTGCCGTTCCATTCCGTCCACTTCGTTGGGAAGTTGCCGACCTGATAACCGCCTTCGCCGAGATCCCACGGTTCGGCGATTAGCTTCACCTGCGACAAAACTGGATCCTGATGGATGATGTCGAAGAACGCCCCTAGCTTATCGACGGCATGCAACTCACGAGCCAGTGCACTCGCGAGATCGAACCGGAACCCGTCGACGTGCATCTCGTTCACCCAGTAGCGCAGGCTATCCATGATGAGCTGTAGTACGCGAGGGTTCCGCATGTTCAGCGTGTTGCCGCATCCAGTGAAGTCCTGATAGAAGCGCGCTTGATTTGGCTGCAGCCGGTAATACGACGTGTTGTCGATCCCGCGAAGCGACAACGTCGGCCCCGTGTGATTGCCTTCGGCGCTGTGGTTGTAGACGACGTCGAGAATGACTTCGAGGTTGGCCGAGTGCAGCGCGCGCACCATCATTTTGAATTCGCGCACCGCATCCTGTGGCGATGGTGACGTCGCATACCGCACTTCCGGCGCGAAATACGCGAGCGTGTTGTAGCCCCAGTAGTTGGCCAGTCCGCGTTTCACCAGGTGCCAGTCGTTCAGATGGTGATGCACCGGCATCAGTTCGACCGCCGTCACACCAAGGGTCGTCAGATGACGGATCGCCGGTTCTGAGGCGAGGCCGAGATACGTCCCGCGCAGCGGCTCCGGAATGTGCGGGTTCAGTTTGGAAAAGCCTTTGACGTGCAGTTCGTAAATCAGTGTCTCGTGCCACGGCGTTCGCAATGGCCGATCGTTTCCCCACGTGAACGACGAATCGATGACCGCGGCGAGTGGTGCGAATGGCGCAGTGTCGCGATCATCGAAGGTGGTGTCGTCCTGCCCGTAGCGAAAGCCAAACAGCGATTCATCCCACCTGAGCGCGCGTCCGACAACCTTCGTGTAGGGATCGAGCACCAGCTTGTTGGGATTGAAGCGATACCCCATGTCTGGAGCAAATGGGCCATGGACTCGATATCCGTAGAGTTGTCCGGGCCGCACGTCCGGTAGATAACCGTGCCACACCATGTCGGTGTGTTCCGGAAGTGGAATCGTCACCGACTCCACTTCATCGTCCGGCGACTCAAAGAGGCAGAGCTCGACTCGTGTCGCGTGTTCCGAGAAAATCGCGAAGTTGACGCCGACACCGTCCCAGGTGGCGCCCAGCGGCGACGGAGCGCCGGGCCATACGCGCATATTCCTAGTTGGCACAGAAGGAGTTAGGTACCACGTTCCCGGCTGCGGTTGCAATGCAAGCTTTCGCGCCTCCCCGCTCAGAACAGCCGGAACTGCGAGAGCAGCCACACCGCAAACAGGAGGGGGATCACGGTGAGGGCGACGAGAACGCCGATCATAGAAAGGACGAAGATCCAGTCTCCTCTGGTTGGCTTCGATTCCGGATGAGCGTGCCGTTCGAGCAGCGCAAGGTTCCGGACGTTAGCCTTCCATCCAAAATCGAAGAAATCCCCCAGGACAGGAATCAATCCTACGAGCACGTCGATCGCCGCGTTGATCAGCATTCGCACTTGAACGACGCGCGGAATGCGCATCCGCACGGCGTGCACGAGCAAGAAGGCGGCAAACAGTGGCGACGTCAGATCGCCGAGCCCGGGGATTAGTCCAAGAATCGGATCCAGCCCGAACGTGAGATTCGTTCCCGGTACGCGAAAGGCGCTGTCGAGGAGAACGCTCCACCTGCGGAGCGCTGCGAGCGTACGGATGTGAGACTCATGCACGGATCTATTCGCCAAGTAACTCGCCAATCGGCTGCAGGTCCTCGATATGATCGCAGATTGCCTTCAGCATCATGAGCATCGGCACGGCAAGGACGGTGCCCCAGATGCCCCAGATCCAGCTCCAGAACAGCACGCCGACAAAGATGGCGACCGGATTCATCTGTGCGGCACGACCCATCAGCATCGGCGTGAGCAGGAACCCTTCGAGACTGGTGATCGCGAACGCAACGCCGCTCACGTAGGCCGCTCTCAGCAGATCGTCGAATTGCATGAACGAGACGATGCCGAGACCGGCGCTGACCAGAATTGGTCCAAGATACGGAATACTGTTGAACACACCTGCGAGGAGGCCCCAGATGACGGGATGATCGACGTCGAGCCACCACAGCGCAAGCGCCGTTGCCACCGCGACGAGAAAGCTCGTGAACACCTGCACGCGCATGAAATTCTCGATCTGCAGGTTGATCTCATCCAGGATCTGGACCGTGATTTTCTTTTCCGAGAGCGTGCGTCCGCCGATCTTCACGAGTTTTCGTTTGTAGAGATCCCCGGTCACTAGAAAGAAATAGACGAGAAACAACACAAGCACGAACTGTCCGCTGAAGCCAATGAGCCCGACACTGCCCGACCACAAGTAGTCGCTCGGGCGAAAAGGCTGAACAACTTCGACCTGCTGAACACTCGTTGACCGCGCGGCGGGCGGCTGTGCAGGTGTGGACGTCGACGCTTCCTGCGCCGCGCGATCGATCTCGGTGGCGGCACGCTGCACTTTTTCGAGTGCCCCGCCGCTCGCGTGCCGGTGCGCGCGCACTCGTTCCCGAACGCGCTGCGCCGCTTGAGGAATATCGGTGACGATGGACATCGCCTGGTCGGTCAGCGTGTAGACACCGAGGCCGATGCCGCCGACGAGCAATGTGACGGCGACAGCCGCACCAACGGCGCGCGCGACGCGCAGGCGGGACAGAGCGCCGACAAACGGCTCGAGACCATAGCTGATGAGGATACCGAGAACGATCGGGACGAGAACGGCTTGCGCGTATTGCAGGACGAGAATGACGCCGAGCGACGCGAGAACCGTCAGCGCGAGGTTACGGACAACAATGATGGGCTGCGCTTCCGCGACGACTTCGGGCTGGTCGTCATCATTCTCTGTTTTGGCAACGACAACTGCGCTCGGCTGCTTCGACGGCAGCACGTGGTTATGTTCAGCTTCACCCATCTCATCGGATCCATCTGAAGCTTGTGTTGAATTAGATTGACTCACTCGTCGCAATGCACGTCTCCGATTTTGACTTCCACCTGCCGGATGAACTCATCGCCCAGTATGCAAAGGCGCGTGGTCAATCCCGGCTGTTTCTCCTCGACCGTGCAACCGGTGCTCACCGCCACACGACCATTGCTGAGTTGTCTTCAATACTCGTGCCCGGGGATGTTCTCGTACTCAACAACACGCGCGTAATTGCCGCGAGGCTGCTCGGACGCCGAATCCCGACCGGTGGCATGGTTGAGTGCCTCCTTCTTGGAGCGACGCAGCCAGCATCAGATGACATTGCCACTGATGAGCCGGCACCACCTCAGGCGGCGGCGCACGCATCGCCGATTCGAATTGCCGACGCGCTAGTGCATCCCGGACAGAAGCTCAAACCCGGATCGTTGATGCGCTTTGAAGGGCCGTCCGGCGTTCTTGTGGGGCAGATCGTGGCCCGCCATTTTCACGGCCGCCGGACGATTCGACTATGGGTCGAGGGCGGTGGAGATGTCGACGCGCTCGTTGACGCGTTGGGCCATATTCCGCTGCCGCCGTACATCAGGCGCAGCGACACCCTCGCCGATCGCGAGCGCTACCAGACCGTCTTCGCACGGGTGCGGGGTTCCATCGCCGCGCCGACTGCCGGTCTGCACTTCACGCCGGAGCTGTTGTCGGCCCTCGACAAGCGCGGTGTCGAACGCATCGAAATCACACTGCATGTCGGGTATGGCACCTTCAAACCTGTTCGCGTATCGGAAGTCGAAGATCACGTTGTTGATCCCGAGCATTACGAGATCTCGATCGAGGCGGAAGCGGCGCTCGCCCGCGCGAAGCAGGAAGGGGGCCGCGTCGTTGCCGTCGGCACGACGACGACGCGCGCGCTCGAAGACGCAGCTGTTCGAGGGAGCGGCCGTGTGCGCGCCGGAGCGGCCGCTGCCACGCTCTTTATTTATCCCGGCTATCAGTTCCAGGTGATCGACGCTCTGCTGACGAACTTTCATCTCCCCGCCTCATCCCTCCTGATGCTGGTGGCTGCGTTTGCGGGAAGGGAAAGGATTCTTGACGCGTATCGCGAGGCCGTAGAGCAGAGATATCGTTTTTATAGTTATGGGGATGCGATGTTGATTCTGTGATTGCGCTATCCTCATTGCCGTGAAATTTCCCTACGAAGAGTTCGATCTCTCCGGTATTCACACCTACCCGCTCGGATCGAGAAAGAGCAAGGCGAACGCCGCAGATTTTGCGCGTCCGTATCGCGCCGGCGGCGGCATCCCGGCGTTCGTTGAATCGTTGCCGCGAATTCTGGCGGCCGCTGACTTCGTCGCAGTCGTGGCAGCGATCCGCGCCGCGCGCGATCGCGATCGCGGTATCATCTGGGGCTTCGGCGCGCACGTGATCAAGACAGGACTCGGGCCGATCCTGATCGATCTGATGGAGCGGGGGTTCGTTTCGGCGCTTGCGACCAACGGCGCCGGCATCATTCACGACTTCGAACTCGCGATTGCGGGCGGTACGTCGGAAGATGTCGACGAGGCACTGGGCCCGGGCCGGTTCGGGATGGCGCAGGAAACGGGCGAGCTCCTGAATGCGGCGATCGCCGAGGGCGTGAAGCAGGAGCTCGGACTCGGCCAGGCGGTCGCTCGACGTGTGAATCAGATGAAGCCGGCGCACGCGCATCTCAGCGTTCTCGCAGCAGCCGATCGTCTTCAAATACCGGTCACCGTTCACGTCGCTGTCGGAACGGACATCATTCATATGCACCCGCGAGCGTCAGGCGCGGCGCTCGGCGAAGGGAGCCTGCGAGATTTCAGATATCTGGTGTCGAGCGTGGCGCGTCTCGGAGGTGGTGTGTATTTGAATTGCGGATCCGCGGTCGTGCTGCCGGAAGTGTTCTTGAAGGCTGTGGCGATCGCGCGGAATCAGGGAGCGTCGCTCGACGGACTCACCACCGTCAATCTCGATTTCACTCGTCTATACCGGCCGCAGACGAATGTTGTCTTACGTCCTGTCCTTGGAATCGGCAAGGGATACTCACTCGTGGGCCATCACGAGATCATAATCCCGCTGCTCGCGGCTGCGCTGGTTGAAGGTTAGAGGCCGTCGTCAATCAGCAATCAGAATTCAGCAATCAGCAATTTCTGAAGTAAAATAAAGGATTCTGGCGGTGTAGCTCAGTTGGTTAGAGCATGCGGCTCATATCCGCAGTGTCCGGGGTTCAAGTCCCTGCACCGCCACCACTTTCCTTCTTCGCTGGCAAGGCAAGAGGCAAAAGGGAAAGCGCCTGCGTCCGCGAGCAGTGAGTAAAGCTATCACCGACCGTGTGCGGCGCACCATGCGCAAGCATCGCCTGCTGGGCGCGGGCGAACGTGTGCTTGTCGCCTTGTCGGGCGGCCCGGATTCGGTTGCGCTGCTGCATCTGCTGCTGGATCTGCAGCGCGACGGTGACGTCATTGTCGCCGGTGTCGCACACTTTCATCATCAGCTGCGTGGCGCGGATGCTGACGGTGACGAGGCGTTCTGCCGCGAGCTTGCCGCGACACTCCGCCTACCGATCGAAGTAGAGCGCAGGGATGTGCGTCAGGCCGCCAGCGACGCAGGCCGGTCGATCGAAGACATGGCCCGTGCGCTGCGCTATGGGTTCCTAAATGCCGCCGCCGATCGCCTCAGGGCTGATGCGATCGCGGTTGGCCACACGCTTGACGATCAGGCCGAAACGTTCCTGCTCCGTCTGGTGCGAGGCGCAGGATCGCGCGGCCTGTCGGGGATCCGCCCCCGTGCCGGACGGATCATCAGGCCGCTGATCGAGATTTCGAGAGCGGAACTTCGGGACGATTCGCGCAAACGGGGGCTGGTGTGGCGCGAGGATGCAAGCAATCACGATGTGACGATTCCTCGCAATCGCGTGCGGCATGAGCTGATCCCGTATCTCGAGCGCGAATTCAACCCGGGCATTACGCATGTGCTCGCTCGCGAAGCCTCGCTGGCGCGGGTCGATGAACATCGGTTGCACGAGGAAGCAATCGATCTGGCGAGTACGATCGTCTTAAGTACAACGGACGGAAAAACCAAGATTGATGCTGTCGCGCTGAGGTCGCTGGATCCGGCCCTCTCGTCGCGAGTCGCGTTCCATGCCCTGGCGAGTCGTCCGCATGGACGGTTCCTCGGGTTTGACCACGTCGAAGAGATTCTGCGCCTGGCGGATGCGCCGGACGGGACGTCGGTCGATCTGCCCGGTCAGCGTGCGACACGACTGGGCAGCGCCATCATTCTCGGTCCGCCTGTCCCTCGGGTGAGGCGCGGCGATCCCAGCCGGTCGAACTCTTTCCGGTTTCCGCTGTCTATTCCTGGTGAGGTCACGCTCGATAAACAGGGATGGGCGGTCTCGGCTCACCGGGCGGATTCGGCCGCCCGGCCGGCCGGTTTCGGTTCGGCGCGAGGCCTCGAGGTCGCGATCGCCGCTGATCCGGTTGCGCTGCCGCTGGCGATCCGATCGCGGCGGCTCGGGGATCGCTTCCGGCCGCTCGGAATGGAGCACCGGAAGAAGCTGCAGGATTTCCTGGTCGATCGAAAAATCCCTAGAGAAATCAGGGATTCGCTGCCGCTCGTCGTCGATGGCGAGGATCGGATCGTGTGGGTCGTGGGGGAGTCGGTGGCCGAGGATTTTCGGGTCACTGGGGCCTCGCGAGGCGTGTTACTCTTGAAAGCAAGGCGGTTAGGAGGCCCAGGTTGAACTCTACCCTGAAGAGCTTATTGTTCTGGATGGTCCTCGTTGTGGTCGGGGTCCTGATCTGGAATTTTTCGAACGCCTTTGCCGGGAAGACGGAGAGCCCGATGGCGTTCTCCGATTTCCTCGCGAAGGTCGACGCCGAACAGGTTCAGTCGGTCGTCATGGTTGGGCACGAGATCACCGGGGAACTCAAGACTAACAGTCTCGGCAACGGACGCGATAAGTTCCGCACGTACGCACCCGACTATCCCGAACTCACGAAAAAGCTTCATGAGAAGGGCGTGCTGATCCAGGCGAAGCCGGAAACGACCAGTCCCTGGGCAACGCTCCTGTATTCCTGGGCGCCAATCCTGCTGATGATTGGCTTCTGGATCTTCATCATGCGGCAGATGCAGAGCGGAGGGAACAAAGCCCTCTCGTTCGGCAAGAGCCGCGCGAAGCTCTCGTCGAGTTCGCAGAAGAAGGTGACGTTCAAAGACGTCTCCGGCGTTGACGAGGCGAAGGAAGAACTTCAGGAAATCATCGAGTTCCTCAAAGAGCCGCAGAAGTTCCAGAAGCTCGGCGGACGTATTCCCAAGGGCGTTCTGCTCATGGGGCCGCCGGGAACCGGCAAAACTCTTCTCGCGCGCGCGGTCGCTGGTGAAGCAAACGTTCCTTTCTTTTCGATTAGCGGGTCCGACTTCGTCGAGATGTTCGTCGGCGTCGGCGCATCGCGCGTCCGCGATCTGTTCGAGCAGGGCAAGAAGAACGCGCCGTGCATCGTCTTCATTGACGAGATCGATGCGGTCGGCCGTCATCGCGGCGCCGGCCTCGGCGGCGGGCACGACGAACGCGAGCAGACGCTGAATCAGTTGCTCGTCGAGATGGACGGCTTCGAGTCGAACGAAGGCGTCATCCTCGTCGCCGCGACGAATCGTCCCGACGTTCTCGACCCCGCGCTTCTGCGCCCTGGCCGGTTCGATCGCCGCATCGTCGTCAATCGTCCCGACGTGAAAGGACGCGAGGGGATTCTCGCGGTCCACACAAAGAAGATTCCGCTCGCCGACGATGTGAATATCCATGTGCTGGCGCGCGGCTCGTCAGGGTTTTCTGGCGCCGATCTGGCCAACCTTGTTAACGAGGCGGCATTGAACGCCGCGCGGTACAACCAGAAGGTCGTTCGCATGCTCGACTTCGAGTTCGCGAAGGACAAGGTGATGATGGGCTCGGAACGCCGGTCCATGATCATCAACGACGAAGAGAAGAAGGTCACGGCAGTTCACGAGGCCGGCCACGCGCTGCTCGCGGTGCTGCTGCCGCACGCTGACCCCGTGCACAAGGTGACGATCATCCCGCGCGGCATGGCGCTTGGCGTGACCATGCAGCTGCCGGTCGAGGATAAGCACAACTACACGCGCGAGTACCTCAACGATCAGATTGGCATTCTGCTCGGCGGCCGCATCGCCGAGGAGATCACGATGGACGGCATGACCACCGGCGCGGGCAACGATCTCGAGCGCTCGACCGAGATGGCGCGCAAGATGGTCTGCGAGTGGGGAATGAGCGACGCGATGGGGCCGCTCACGTTCGGTAAGAAGGAAGAGCAGATCTTCCTCGGCCGCGAGATCGCGCAGCATCAGGATTACAGCGAAGACACCGCCATCCGGATCGATCACGAGATCAAGCGGTTCGTGACCAGCAACTACGAGCGGGCACGCGCTCTCCTCGAGCAACACAAGCCCGCATTGCTCCGCATTGCCGAAGAACTGCTGGCGCGCGAGGTGCTCGACGCCGAGCAGGTCCGCCGGATTGTTGCCGGCGAGCCGCTCGAGGAACACACGCCGCGTACTACCGTCCCCGCCCCCGAGGACGGCTCGAAGCGTCCGGCGAAGGAGCGGCCATCAATCGTTCCGCCGCTTCCACCGCTGAACAAGCCGCTGCCACAGGAATAAAAGGGAAAAGGGAAAAGGCACAAGGGACAGTTTGCCTTTTCCCTTGAACGAGCGCGCCCACTACGAAGTGCCGCTTCCGAATCGCGCGGCACTTTCATTGGGCGCGCGGACGCTCGTCATGGGCGTCATCAACGTCACCCCTGATTCATTCTCGGACGGCGGCGTACGCTTTGATCCATCCCGCGCTGTAGAGGATGGACTGCGGATGGTGTCTGAGGGGGCAGATCTCCTCGACGTCGGCGGGGAATCGACACGCCCCGGTGCGGAGGAACTCGACGCTGAAGAGGAACTGCGTCGCGTGCTGCCCGTGATCGAGCCTCTCGCGGCCAGTGGAGCGATAGTCTCCATCGATACATACAAGGCAGTGGTCGCACGGGAAGCGATTTCCCGCGGCGCCACGCTCGTGAACGACATCAGCGGTTTTCTTTTCGATCGTGATCTGCCACGCGTTGCCGCTGAAACTGGTGCCGCGGTCGTGTTGATGCACAACCGAGGGCGTTCGCGTGAGATGTATCGCGAAGCAAACTATACCGACGTGGTGGAGGAGGTGACACGTGAGCTCGAAGGCGCGATCGGGCGTGCCGTTGACGCGGGTGTGTCACGCGAGGCGATTATGGTCGATCCGGGTCTCGGCTTTGCGAAGCGAGCCGAGCACTCCTACGAGGTCCTCGCCAAACTCGACGTCTTGCAGGCGCTCGATCGACCCATTCTTTGCGGTCCATCGCGCAAGTCATTTCTGACGGCCGCCATCGGAAAAAAGGCGGCGTCCGAGAGGGAATGGGCGACGGCCGCGGCCGTGGCGGCCAGCGTACTTGGCGGCGCTCACATCGTGCGCGTTCATCAGGTCGCTGAAATGGTTGACGTCGTCCGGGTCGCTGACCGGATTCGAGCGGCTGCCTTCGACGACCCCTCCGCTTGAAGACCGGCACGGTCATTTTCCGCCTTCCATCAGATAAGCTATCCCCTGCATGGTCGACTTTTTTGGCAGCATTCTGCGCCGGCCGCCGATGGGCTGGTGGGATCTCGTCGACATTGCCATCGTCTCGTTCCTGATCTACGAGTTTCTCAAACTCATTCGCGGAACCCGGGCCGTGCAGATGGGTGTCGGAACGCTGCTCATCGTCGTCCTGTTCTACGGCTCTCGCCTGGCGCCGCTGCAGACCGTCAACTGGCTGATTCGCAACGCGCTTCTCTATGTCGCGTTCGCCGCCATCGTGATCTTCCAGTCGGACATCCGCCGCGCGCTGGCGCACTTCGGGCAGGCACCATTCTTCCGGTACTTCAATCGCCAGGAAGCGGCCGACGAGACGATCGAAGAGATTGTCGTGGCCGCGACGATGTTGTCGGCACAGAAGGTCGGGGCGATCATCGCGGTCGAGCGCGAAATCGGATTGCGCAATTACATCGAAAGCGGCATTCCGCTCGACGCGACGCTCACCTACGATCTGCTGGTCACGATTTTCCAGCCCGGATCACCGCTGCATGACGGCGCGGTCATTCTTCAGGAAAACCGGATCGCGGCAGCGGCGTGTTTTCTGCCGTTGACAGTCAACCCTCGTGTGAGCCGCGAGCTTGGGACGCGCCATCGCGCCGCGATTGGTCTGACGGAAGAAGGTGATGCCGTCGCAGTGATCGTGTCCGAGGAGACGGGAAATATCTCGGTTGCGATTGACGGCCGAATCGATCGGCATCTTAGTCCCGACGCACTACGCGACCGTCTCCGATCTTTGGTAACGATGCGTAAATCCCGAAGGCAAGTGGGTGCGCGGTCGCTCGACGTGTAACTCAGACGCCGTCGGGATCCGTTATGAAGTATTCCCCTTTTCGTCATTTGGGCTTGAAGCTGATGGCCGTCGCGTTGGCGGCGCTGCTATGGCTGATTGTCGCCGGCGATCACCTCGTCGAACGCAGCCTGCGGGTGCCGCTCGAGTACCGGAACATCCCTTCGGAACTCGAGCTCGTCGGCGATCCCCCGACGGAAGTGGAGGTGCGACTGCGCGGCTCGTCGGCACAGTTGGGACGGCTCGAAACGCGCGACGTGATCGCGGTTCTCGATCTGGCGGCGGCGCGTCCCGGCTCCCGCATGTTTCATCTTCGTACCGATGAAGTGCGCGCGCCCTACGGCGTCGAAGTCGCTCAGGTTATTCCCGGGACGCTGGCCGTCGATCTCGAAAAGTCAGGTCGTCGGACGGTGCCGGTTGTACCGGCGTTGGACGGCGAGCCGGCGCCAGGGTTCGTGATTGGGCGCGTGACATCGGATCCTCCGACCGTCGAGGTTGCGGGACCGGAGAGCCGTTTGAAGCAACTCACCGGCGCGACGACGGAACCTGTTCAGATCTCCGGCAGCCGTGGGCGCATCAGAGACGTGGTTACTGTCGGTATGACCGATTCAGCGGTGCGGCTGGTGCAGCCGCAAAACGCGTCTATCACCGTCGAGGTCGTTCCCGCCCCGGTGGAACGCGAGCTGGTGGGAGTGCCAATTCGGTGGCGGAACCTGCAGACCGGTCTCGGTGCGACGATCCGGCCAGTCCTCGCTCGTGTAACTGCGCGCGGGGTGCGGGAATCCCTGGCAGATCTCAACGCCGGATCGATCGACGCCTTTGTCGACCTTTACGGTCTTGGTCCCGGCCGATACAATCTTCGTGTCCAGGTGGATCCATCTCAAACCTTCGGCATCAGCGCTATCGAGCCCGCCGTCGTCGACGTGACGATCAAGTAATTCAAGACGCGAGCGAGCGCAGCGAAGCGAACCACGCGAATGGAGCGAGCCGGCGAAGCGGCTCGCGAGAGAGCGTGCAGGGGAGTCCGAGGGGCGAAGCCCCTCTGAGTAATGATGTCCAATCGACTCTTTGGCACTGACGGCGTCCGCGGAAAGGCCGGAGAATATCCGCTGGATCACGAGACGGTCGCCCGCATTGGCGGCGCGCTGGTTCGTGGCATGCGGTCGTCCACAGATCCGTCGCGGGCGCTGCGGTTCGTGGTCGGACGCGATACCAGAGAATCGGGTGAGTGGATCGAGCGTGAGCTCGCGCGCGGCGTGCGCTCCGCCGGTGCGGAGATCACGTCGGCAGGCGTGATCCCAACGCCGGCGATTGCATTCGTTACCCGCGAGATGGGGTTCGATGCGGGACTGGTGATTTCTGCGTCGCACAATCCGTTCGAAGACAACGGCATCAAGGTGTTCTCCGGAGCGGGGGAGAAATTCACCGAGACGCTCGAGCGCCACGTTGAATCGATCGTCCACGATCCCGCATGGGCGGTTGGCGGATCCGCCGATGCACCGGTCGAGCGAACGGACTTCGTCGACGCCTACATCGCCCATGCACGCCTGGCGCTGCCGGAGCCGCACCGCCTCGGTCGGTTCAAGATTGCGGTCGACGCGGCAAACGGGGCGACCACAACGGTCGCGCCCAAGCTGTTTCAAGAGCTTGGTTATGACGTTCATGTGCTGAGCGCGCGGCCGGATGGACGGAACATCAATCTCGACTGTGGCTCCACGCATCCCGAGCAGATCTCCCGCGCCGTCCGCGAGCTAGGCTGCCGCATGGGCGTTGCATTTGACGGCGACGGCGATCGAGCGATCTTTGTGGATGCCTCCGGCAGCATTGTCGACGGCGACGCCGTGCTGTTGATGTGTGCCAGGCACTGGAAGGCGGCCGGACGACTCAAGGGAAACGCGATTGTGGCGACCGTGATGAGCAACATCGGTCTCGAGATCGCGCTGCGAGAGAGCGCCATCGACCTGGTGCGGTGCGCGGTCGGAGACAAGTACGTGATGGAGGAAATGATCAAGCGCGATCTCTCGCTCGGCGGCGAACAGTCCGGCCACATCATCTTTTCAGAGCATCTGTTCACCGGCGACGGCATCGTCACGGCGCTCAGTGTGCTTCGCGTCATGGCGGAGAGTGGACGCGAGCTCGCGCATCTCGCGTCAGAGCTGGTCACCTATCCTCAAGTACTGGTGAACGTGCGGGTCAGGCAAAAGCAGGCGCTCACGAGCGTGCCGCCGATCGCGGCAGCGATGGAGCGTGTCGAGACGCGGCTCGGCGGTCAGGGTCGCCTGCTGGTCAGATACTCGGGCACCGAGCCGCTGCTTCGCGTCATGATTGAAGGAAAGGACCAAAAACAGATTCAGGCATGGGCCGCCGAGATCGCAGGGGTCGTGCGGGAGCACCTCGGATAGATGGAAGAACCTTGCAGAACCTTGTAGAACCTGATCCATGCGCTTAGCGGTCAATATCGATCACATTGCCACGCTCCGGGAGGCCCGGAAGGCCCGGGAGCCGGAGCCGTTGGCGGCCGCGCTCGTCGCTGAGATGGCCGGCGCGCAGGGCATTACCGTTCACTTGCGCAGCGATCGTCGCCACATCAAAGAGCGCGACCTCGAGGTCCTGCGTCAGGCAATCGCCACCAGGTTGAATGTCGAAATGGCGGTCACTGCGGATATGGCACGCGTTGCGTTGCAGGTGCGTCCGTATCAAGTCACGCTCGTACCCGAACGGCCGCAGGAGCTGACGACTGAGGGTGGACTCGATGTCGTTGCGCACTCCGCTGCCGTCACCGATTTCAGCCGCCAGATGCATGACGCTGGCATTCGCGTCAGCATCTTCCTCGATCCAGATGGTGATCAGGTCCGAGGTGCGAAATCGGTCGGGGCGGACGCGGTAGAAATTAATACCGGACGCTATGCGGACGCGACGTCAACGATCGAGTCGGAACTGAAACGGATCAAGGATGCCGCGGCATTGGCTGCACGACAGGATCTCGAAGTGTTAGCAGGACACGGCCTGAACTACACGAACGTTGTCGCGATCACCACCATTCCTGAAATCGTCGAGCTCAACATCGGCCATAGCATCGTCGCGCGCGCGGCGCTTGTCGGGATGGATCGGGCTGTACGAGACATGGTGGCGTTATTGGAGAGACGAAGGTGAACGCGGGGCTGTCGTTGAGTATGTTTGATTCTCCGTATCGCCGTGTCTCCGTGTTGAGCTCGTTCCGTGTTCTCCGCTCCCTCCGGCCGCTTGCCACGATAGTTTCAATGTTGGCCCTTCTCCCCGCTCCGCGGGCGATCGCAGGATCCCAGCGTGTCGCCATCCGAACCGACGACGGCGTTTCGCTTGCGGCGACATGGTACGAGGCTGGCGCTCGAGCACCTGCCGTGATTCTGGTGCACATGCTGCACAAGAGCCGGCGCGACTGGGACGCTGTCGCGACGACGCTTGCCTCACAGGGCATCGGCGCCCTCGCCGTCGATCTCCGCGGACACGGTGAATCATCGGGCTCGAGCCCGGAAGGAGAGACGGCCGACTATTCGGTGCTGCTGCGTGACGTGATCGCTGCACGGCATTACCTGTCGTCGCGCGGCGACGTTCAACCCGGCCGGGTGGGGATCGCCGGCGCGTCTATCGGAGCGAACCTTGCCGTCCTGGAAGCGGCGGCCGATCCCACCGTCGCAAGCATCGCACTGCTGTCGCCGTCCACCGATTACCGCGGCCTTCGGATCGAGGCGGCGATGAAGACGTATGCCAAGCGCCCCGCATTGCTGATTGCGAGCGACGACGATGCGTATGCCTCGCGGTCAGTCAAAGAATTGCAGAAGGCTGGCACGGGTATTCGAGAGGCCCTCATCCTGAACCATGCCGGGCATGGTACGGTCATGCTTGGACACGATTCCGATCTCGCCCGGACGCTGGTGGACTGGTTTCGTCGGACGTTGTTATGATCGTCGTTTGCTAGAGCCCAGCGGAACCTGATTTCAAATGCGAAGCGACTCAGTGGTGTTCGGCATTGCCGGCATCTTTTTCGGTGTGCTCGTCGGGTGGATTATCGGCAGTCAGCGCGCCACGGTCGCGACACCTGCGCCGCCGCCGTCGACGACTGCGTCGAGCACATCCGGGTCGAGCCAGAGTGCGCCTCCGTTTGACGAAGCGCGCGCGGCTCAGCTGAAGGCAGCTGCCGATAAGAATCCCTCTGACGCCGAAACGCGGGTGCAGTTGGGAAACCTCTATTTCGACGCGGAACGGTACGACGAAGCGACCCGATGGTATGAACAGGCCCTGAAGGCCGACCCGAAAAACGTCAACGCGAGCACCGATCTCGGGATTGCGTATTACTACTCGAATCAGCCGGATCGGGCGCTGGCGCAGTTCGATCGCTCCCTTGAGCTCGATCCGAAGCATTCAAAGACTCTTTTGAACATAGGGATCGTCCGCGCATTCGGCAAACAGGATATCGACGGCGCCGAAAAAGCGTGGCAGCGTGTTCTGGAGCTGGCGCCAAATACACCCGAAGCCGAGGTTGCGCGGAAAGGGCTCGAGGGAATTCGCGCCGGCCATGGACAAGGCGCCGCACCGTCGACGTCCAAGCCGCCCGGGCCGGGCGAATAAGCACATGGCGCGGTTCATTCTCTGGGCCATCCTGATCGTCATCATCGCGCGCTCGTTGTCGCGGCTCCTGCATGGCGTGCTCGAAGGAGCCGGATACATTCGCGACAACCCATCCCAACGAAGTGTCGGCCTGGTGCGCGATCCAGTCTGCGGTGTGTTTGTCGTACCAGGACACGCGCTTACGGTGGGCACCGGCGAGGCTACTCGCTACTTCTGCTCGGAAGACTGCCGGCGCAAGTGGATGAAGCGGTGATACCCCCTTCAGAATCGCAACTCCGCTCGGATATCGTCGAGGTCGGGAGACGGTTGTACGCCAGAGGGTACACCGCGTCAAACGACGGCAACATCAGTGTGCGTCTCGGGGCCGATCGACTGCTGATGACACCGGCCAGCGTCTGCAAGGGTTTCATGAACGAGCAGATGATGGTGATCACCGATCTCGACGGAAAAAAGATCTCCGGCGAACGCAAGCCGTCGTCAGAGATGCAGATGCACCTCGAGGTCTACAGGCAGCGCCCCGAGATTCAGGCCGTGGTGCATGCGCATCCACCGGTCGCGACCGGGTTCGCCGTCGCCGGGATCCCGCTCGATCGCGCGGTGCTCGCCGAAGTGGTGACGACGCTGGGGAGTGTGCCGATTGCTGAATACGCGACACCGTCGACCAGGGAATTGCCAGATGCGGTGCGCAAGTATGTCAAGGCACACGACGGTATGCTGCTCGCGAACCACGGAGCGTTGACCCTCGGCAGCGATGTCTACGCGGCCTACTACAAGATGGAAACGATCGAGCACTTTGCGAACATCAGTTTCGTGGCGCGGATGCTCGGCGGGGAGCGGCTGCTTTCGCGCGAAGAAGTAATACGGCTTCAGGGATTGCGTGGCAGCTACGGCATCGCGGCACCCGCGCCCATCTGTCCGGACCCTGATCGCGCGCCCGACGACGTTCAGCAGGACTGTCAGGTGGTCTTTGCGCCGCCATCGGTTGCCGGCGAACGGCTCGTCCCAGACAGATTCAGCGGCGTAGGTGCTGACGAGGAAATTCGGCTAACATACCGCGAACTCACGGCACTGATAGAAGACGCCGTTCGTAATTTGAAATAGGTCCGCCTTGGCGGCCGTGCCGCTTCGGCGAGACAGCCTTCGCGTGAGTCTTGAGCGAAGGCTGGCGGTGACTGGAAACTGGAGACTGATACGGAGGCATTTCATGGGTGAGGCGCTCGGCATGGTCGAGACGAAGGGCCTCGTCGCGATGATCGAGGCGGCCGACGCGATGGTCAAGGCTGCGAAGGTGACGCTGGTCGGTTGGGAGAAGATTGGCGCCGGCTACGTGACCGCGATCGTGCGTGGTGATGTGGCGGCAGTGAAAGCCGCGACCGATGCCGGAGCGGCCGCGGCGCGGCGTGTCGGCGAACTGGTGTCGGTCCATGTCATCCCGCGGCCTCACGCCAACCTCGAGGACGCGCTCCCGATCGGCAAGGCGAACGCTGCGGCGAAATGATCGTTGCCAAGATCGTCGGGACCGTCGTGGCGACGCGAAAGGACGAGCGGCTCGTCAGCAATAAACTGCTCGTCGCGCGCCCGGTGGACCCGTCCGGCAAACCCGAGGGCAACTACCTCGTCGCGGTGGATACGGTGGATGCTGGTTTTGGCGAAACGGTTCTCATCGTCAGCGGCAGTTCGGCTCGCATGGCATCCGGGATGAAGGACTGCCCTGTTGACGCGGCCATCGTCGGCATCATCGACACGATCCAGGTGAAGGACTGAGGTTGCTCAGATGCAACTCGCACGAGTAATTGGCGAGGTGGTGTCGAGCGTCAAGGATGCGAACCTGGTGGGCGTCAAGCTGCTTGTCCTGCAGCCGATCGATGCGGCCGGCGGCAATGTCGGACGAACGCTGGTCGCGCTCGATTCGGTCGGCGCCGGCACTGGCGAGCATGTGTTCTTCGTTCGCGGACGCGAAGCCGCATTTCCCTTCTATCCGTCAGAACCGCCGACCGATGCTGCGATTGTTGGAATCGTGGATCACTGGGATGTTGAATAGTGCCGTAATCCGGTGTCCGGGATCCGGGACCCGATCCGGACGGCGCACACGAGTGTAGGGCGCGGTCTTTAGAGACCGCGCCAGAACCGATATGCAAATCTGCCGCGTCGTCGGAACCGTCGTCTCGACACAGAAAAACCGGAAGCTCGAAGGAGCCAAGCTGCTCCTCGTGCAGCCGTTGACGCTCGACGGTACGGCACGCGGCGTGGCCTTGATTGCGATCGATGCGGTAGGAGCGGGAGTCGGCGAGCGCGTCCTCGTTGTGATTGAAGGGAAAGCGGCCGGCGATGCGTTGGGCAAGAAAGCGGCGGCGGTAGACGCCGCGGTAATCGGCATCGTCGATCACCTGGATTATCGAGACGACGTATGAATGAAGAGCTGTTACGGCAGATGGTCCGTGACGCGGTTGCGAAGCGGCTTGCCGGAGTCGAAAGCACGGTCGATGTACCGATGGAACTGGTTCGGCATTCGAGTCATTACCGCTACGCATCGTTACCACCATCAGGCGGTCCCTGCCTGATTGAACCGAACGTTCAATGTACCCACTGTGGATACTGCGAATCTCACGGACACTGAACCCTTCTGACTTTGGCTAAATTTCCCGTCCTCCTTACGCGTCGCATTCCGTCCGCTGCGTTCGCGCGACTCGAAGCTGCGTGCGATGTCGACTTGCATGACGGACCGTCCCCGCTCACACCCGACGAGTTGAAACGACGCCTCAGAGGAAAGCAGGGCTTAATCTGCCTCTTGACCGATCGAATCGACGGCGCCGTCGTCGACGCCGGGCTTCCGGATCTGAAGATCGTGGCCAACGTCGCCGTTGGCTACGACAACGTCGATGTGCCGGCGGTGAAGTCGCGCGGCGTCCTGTTTACGAACACGCCGGACGTGTTGACGGAAGCCACGGCCGAACTGACATGGGGCTTGATCCTGTCGCTTGCACGCCGGGTGACGGAAGGCGATCGACTGATTCGCAAGGGCGGATGGCGCGGTTGGGCGCTCGATTTCATGCTCGGCATGGAGTTGCACGGGAAGCAGTTGGGTTTGATCGGCCGTGGGCGCATCGGGAAAGCGGTGGCGGCGAAGGCGGCTGCGTTTGGCATGACGCCGGTTTTTGCCAAGCACGACATGTCGTTCGACGAATTGCTGGTGAGTTCGGATGTCATCTCCGTTCACACTCCCGCGACCCCTGAAACGAAGCACCTGTTCAATCGCCGCACGCTGCCGCGGATGAAACGATCCGCGTTGCTGGTGAACACCGCGCGAGGCTCGATCGTCGACGAGGACGCGCTGGTGTGGGCGCTGAACGAGCATCTTCTTGCCGGCGCGGCGCTCGACGTATTCGAGAAAGAGCCGTCGGTCCATCCGGGACTGCTGCCGCTCGACAACGTGGTGCTGGTCCCACATCTCGGAAGCGCGACGCGCGAGACGCGCACAGCGATGGCCGATCTCGCGGTGAGGAACGTCATCGCCGTTCTTTCGGGTAATCCACCGCTCACGCCGGTATGAAACGCGCTACCAAGCGAACGAGCGCAGCGAGTGAGTCACGCGCGCGGAGCGGGGCAGTGGGCGTAATGCGGCGTCTCGCCCGCGCGATCGCAGGCTTCGAAGAACCAGCGGTAGAAAAGATCGCCGAGGATCAGAAAGAAGATCCTTTTCAGATCCTCATCGCGACCATGCTCTCGGCGCAGACCAAGGACGCGGTGACGCACGCCGCATCGACCCGCCTGTTTCGGGTCGCGCGTACGCCGCGAACGATGGCGCGGCTGCCGGTCAAGGAGATCGAGCGCCTGATTTACCCGGTGAGCTTTTATCGCAACAAGGCCGTGCACGTCCGGCGCACATGCGAGCAAATCGTGGCGCGGTATGGCGGGGTCGTGCCCGACACGATGGAGGAACTGCTGACGCTTCCCGGCGTCGGCCGGAAGACCGCGAATCTCGTGCTGATTCTCGCGCACCGAAGTCCAAACAACATTTGCGTCGATACTCACGTGCACCGCATCTCAAATCGGCTCGGCTGGGTAAGAACGCGAACGCCGGAGGAGACGGAACGCGCGCTGTATCGGGCAACCGATCGAAAGTGGTGGCCAGTCATCAATCTTTACCTGGTGACGTGGGGGCAGAATGTCTGCCGGCCCGTGTACCCGCGGTGCGGCAGTTGCGTTCTTTCCGATCTTTGTCCGAAAATCGGCGTCACCCGCACTGGGCGAACGTTGTCGCTTCCGCCTTCAGGCGGAAGTCGGAGGCTAACTTCATGATCAATCGCCTGGCATTGACTCTGTGTGCCGCCGTCGCCATGCTCGGCCTCGCGCCGCCCGATCAAACCTCGCCTGGCGCCGGGCCGGTCATCGTGCTGGAAACGGCGAAGGGAACAATCGAATTCGAGACCTACCCCGAGGAAGCGCCGAAGACGGTGGCGCAAATCGTCGGCCTCGTCAAAAAGAATTTCTACAACGGTCTGCGGTTCCATCGCGTCGAGATCGGGATCGTTCAGATCGGCGATCCGCAGACCCGAAACATGCTCATGAAGGACTACTGGGGACGCGCAGCGAGTGGCAAGCCGATCGGCGCCGCCGAGATCACGAAAAAGCGCCACCATGTCCGGGGCGCCGTCGCGATGGCCTATCCCGGGACCGATCCGCGTGCGGCCGACAGCCAGTTCTTCATTGATGTCAAGCCGCATCCCGAGTGGGACGCGAAGTACACGGTCTTCGGCAAAGTCATTAAAGGGATTGAAGTCGTCGACAAGATTCAGGTCGCCGACGCCGTCAAGAGGGCGTACGTAAAAGAGGGTCCGGCAACACCTTGACCAGACCTTTCAGGTCGGGATAGCGCTCGACGAACTCCTGCGGGTACTCGCCGTCGAGCGACTGACCGAGATCGTGTTTGAGAATCGCGGCGTTGGCGACCGACTTGGCCGAGAAATGATTGTTGGCGTAAAGATATGCCTTCTTCACTTCGCGAGCGGCCTGCGTCGCTGCTGCCGCAAACGGCTTCAGTTCGGCGGTTGAATACAGATAGTTGTAGCGATCCTCCGATGCATCGTGCTTCCACCACTGCGCCGCGTTCCGGCCATGCAATCGCAGGTAGTAGAACGTCTTCACGTTGGGCATGAGATTCTGGCGGATCGATCCACGGAATTTCGGTTCGTCGATTTGCACCCAGGCCGCGCCGAACGTTTCGAGGAGCTGCTGGATGTCCGCAGGATCATCGCTCCAGCTCCGGTGGCGTAACTCGAGCGCGAGCGGATATTCCTTGAACCGCTGAAGAAGCCACTCGAGATAGCCACGGGAGTCAGGCTCGTTGCGAAAGCTGACCGGGAACTGAGCGAGCAGCGCGCCGAGTTTTCCTGACGTCACCAGCGGTTCGAGCGCGACACGGAACTCGTCGACATCTTTCTCGTCGAGCGTCCACGGGTCGCCGCCGGTCGCCTTCTCAAACATCTCCGGATGCGTGAACTTCTGGAACAACTTCAACGCGAACTCGAAACCTGGCGGTGTGCGCTCGACCCAGCCGCGTACGGCCGCCTGAGTGGGCACACGATAGAAGGTTGAGTTGATCTCGACGGTATCGAAGTGTTCCGCGTAGAACTGCAGCTCGTCGAAACCGCCGCGGCTCCTCGATCGGCGCCCGGGTGGAATGGGATAGAAGATCCCGTTCCACGTGCCCTTGCCCGACGGATAACTCCAGCCGGAGGTTCCGATGCGAATTTCACCCATGTTTTGGATACGCGTCTTTGTCGAATCCAAACGTGACCTTCGATCCGTGGATCAGGATCGGACGCCTGATGAGATTTGGCTGCTCGACCATCAGATCGATGGCTTCCTTCTTCGACTTCGGTAGCGGCCGTTGCTTGAACACCGGGCTGCGAGTACTCACGAAGTCGAGAAACCTGTCCGCATCGATGTGCTTCTCGAGAAACGCCCGCGTCGGCGGCTCCTTGTTAATGTCGTGCTCTTCAACATTCACGTGCTGCTGATCCAGATAACTTCTGGCGTTACGGCACGTAGTTCAGGTCGGTTTCCAGTAGAAAATCGGTCGCGCCATGCCCGTATTCTACCCGCCCCTGGTTCAATGTTTCCTGCAGGTACAATGGACAGGGAGTGTTGACCATCAACGAGATTTTCCACTCGATCCAGGGGGAGTCCACTCACACTGGCCGCCCCTGTGTGTTTGTTCGACTGACCGCATGTGACCTCAGGTGTTCGTGGTGCGATACACCCTACGCCTTCACCGAGGGTCAGAAGATGACGGTTAACGACGTGCTCGCCCGGGTGGACGAGTACGGCTGCGATCTCGTAGAGATCACCGGCGGCGAGCCGCTCCTGCAGCGTGACGTCTACCCGTTGATGGAACAGCTGCTCGCGGTTGGCAAGACAGTGATGGTGGAGACCGGAGGACATCGCAGTATCAAGGATGTTCCCTCAGACGTCATTCGGATCATGGACGTCAAATGTCCGGGTAGTGGCGAGTCTGACAAGAATCACTGGGAGAACCTGGCCCTGTTGACGTCACGTGACGAAGTGAAGTTCGTCATCCGCGATCGTCCAGATTACGAGTTCGCGAAGAACGTCGTGTACCGCCACGATCTCTTGAACCGCACTGCCGCCGTGTTGTTTTCACCGGTCCACGGTGTTCTGCCGGCGAAGGATCTCGCGGCGTGGATCCTCGCCGACAAACTCCGCGTGCGCTTGCAGCTTCAAGCGCATAAATACATTTGGGATCCCAACACCCGTGGCGTCTAAAGCAGTGCTCCTCCTCAGCGGCGGACTTGACTCCTACACGGCCGGTGCAATCGCCGGACGTGACGGCTACGAGTTGTACGCTTTGACGGTGCGCTACGGACAGGTGCACGCGCGCGAAGTCGCCGCCGCGCGGGATGTGGCGAAGGCGCTTGGCGTGGTGAAACACATCGAGCTGAATGTCGATCTGGCCGCGTTCGGAGGATCGACCCTGGTCGGTGACGGCGCCATTCCCAAGGATCGTGATCTGGAGGGACCGGGCATCCCCTCGACTTACGTGCCGGCGCGAAACACGATCTTCCTGTCGCTCGCCCTGGGCTGGGCGGAAGTACTTGGTGCCGACGCCATTGTGCTCGGTGTCAACGCGCTCGATTATTCGGGCTATCCCGACTGTCGTCCCGAATACCTCGAAGCCTTCGAACGGCTCGCGTCGCTGGCGACGCGCGCAGGCGTCGAAGGCGGACGGCTTCAGATCAAGGCCCCGCTGGTACGGATGTCAAAGGCGGACATTATCCGCGAAGGACTGAAGCTCGGTCTTGACTACGGGCTGACGCACAGCTGCTACGATCCCGATCCGTCAGGCGCTCCGTGCCAGCGCTGCGATAGCTGCCGGTTACGCGCCCGCGGCTTCGCGCAGGCTGGTGTTCCAGACCCGGTGCTCCACCACGTCGGGCCGCGACCGTGACCGAACGTCTCTACTATTCGGATTCCTATCTCACCGAGTTCGACGCATCCATCACACGGGTTGTGATACATGAAGGGCGCCCGGCGGTTGTGCTCGATCGGACTGCTTTCTATCCCACATCAGGCGGGCAGCCGTTCGACACCGGCCGGCTAGGGACCGCACGCGTCGTCGACGTCGTCGATATCGATGACGGCGAGATCCTTCATGTTATTGAAGGTGAGCTCGAGTTGAGTCCGGTGGTGGTCGACGACCGTGAGGTCTCGCCTGTCCACGGCACCGTCGACTGGCCGCGACGTTTCGAGCACATGCAGCAGCACACCGGGCAGCACGTCTTGTCCGCAGCCTTCGATCGCGTCGCCGGTGCTCGAACCGAGAGCTTTCATCTTGGATCCTCCTCGTCCACGATCGATCTCAATCGCACGCTTTCCCCGGTGGACATCGAACGAGCCGAGGATGAAGCCAATCGAGTCATCTGGGAGGATCTGCCTGTTGGAGTGCGATTCGCCAGCGCGGAAGAGGCCGCTGCGCTTCCGCTGCGAAAAGAATCGATGCGCTCCGGTACTGTGCGCTTGATTGAGGTCCCGAACTTCGACCTGTCTGCGTGCGGCGGCACCCACGTCGCGAGGACCGGCGCGATCGGCGCCGTTGTCGTCGCGTCGTCGGAGCGCTTCCGCGGCGGCACACGTGTGGAGTTTGTCTGCGGCGTTCGCGCGACCCGAGCCTATCGAAGTCTGCGCGACAGCGTCGCGGCGAGCGTGCGATTGGTCTCGGTGCTGCCGACCGAGTTGCCAGCTGGGATTGAGCGTCTGCAGGCGGAGATGAAGGACGCAAGGCGGTTGCTGAAGGATCTCCGAAGCCGGCTGGCTGCGTTTGAAGGTTTATCGCTCGCCGATCGGTCGGAGCCGTTCGGTCCATTCCATGCCGTGATCGCGGCAGTCGAGGGATGGGATCAGCATGGGCTGAAGTCACTCACCGCCGCGATCACAACTCGTCCTGGACATGTCGCGGCGCTGTTCAGCGCCACATCGCCTTCAGCAGCAGTGGTCGCGCGCGCACCGGACGTGACGATCGATTGTGCGTTGATCCTGAAGAAGCTGATCGAGCGATTCGGTGGCAAGGGAGGAGGGCGGCCGGATCTGGCGCAAGGCGGTGGATTGCAGGGAAATCCGGACCAGATCGTTCGGTTGACGCGCGAGATTATTTCGACTGCAGTTTGACCAGCGTTACTCCGGCTTCGCGCGCGACCTCGGGATCGGGATCACCGGCTGCTTTCTTTAACGCCGGAATCGCAGGGGCGGCATCCTCACCGAATGATCCGAGCGCAGCGGCCGCAGACCGCCGGACATCGACGTCCGCGTCCGTGAGTGCGGTAACCAGCGCGCCGACTGCGGCCGTGCCTCCCTCGTGGATGATCCCAAGATAAGTCACCGCGACGGTGCGTACTCCGGGATCCGAATCACTGACACCTTTGATCAGCAACGGGACGACGGCGCGGCCGTCGAGGGGCGCCCGGTCCTTCAATTTTCCGATCGATCGCAGGGCCTCGCGCCGGACGACGGGATCTTCGCTGACGAACCCGTTTCGAAGCGGGCCAAATGCTCCACGCCCCATGAAACTGAGTGCGACTGCCGCTTCGGCGGTAAGCGTCGGATCGGGTAATTGCTCGGCGACCTCAGGAATTGCAGGCGCGGCAACGGGACCAAGGATCGCGCAGGCCTTCAACGCCGCCTTTACGCGCGGAGTTGGGGCCGCAGGATCCTGAAACGTTTTATGGATCAGCGGCAGTGCCCGGGGCCCGAGCTCATGGACCTGGCGTGTTGCCGCCTCGACTTCGCCGGGGTTCGCGTTGTAGAGCTGCTCGATCCAGGCTTCCTCGTCAACCGGCTGGACGACAGCAGCGGGTGGCGGCGTCGCAAGGGTGGTTTTGTAATACCAGACCAGTCCAGCTCCGCAGGCGAGGAGCACAACGACGGCGGCTACACGGAGCACTGAAGCATTGTACCGGCTGCTTGTCCTTCCGTCTAAAGGCGCAAGCCACGGTCAGTGTCGGGTGAAGTTCGCCAGCGACTCGACCGCAAGATCCGCCATCGTTGTAATTGTTGAGGACGCAATCACGAAATCGTTGGCGAGTATCGAGAACACGAGCATCTCGCCGTCGCGTGTCTTCACAAACCCCGACAGCGACCGCGCATTCGAGATCGAGCCCGTCTTGGCGATCACATTGCCTTCAGCTCGAGTGCCGCGCATCCTCGTCGCAATCGTTCCATCCTTGCCGGCGATCGGGAGCGCCGGCAGGAACGCGTCACGATGACGCGGATCCTTGTACAAGTGCAGGAGAACGTCCACAATGGTCGCTGGTGTGATGTAGTTGTATCGCGACAGGCCAGAACCGTCGTACATCACGTACGAATCGGCCTTGATGCCCCAGTCCGAAAGTATTTTTCGAGCCGCGACGCGGCCGCCCTCGGTCGTTCCTAACCCGCCCTGCATGGCGCCCACGGCCTTCAGCAGGGTTTCCGCATAAAGATTCTGGCTCACCTTCATCAACACCGTTGCGATGTCGCGCAATGGCGGCGACTCGGTCTTGGCGACCAACATCGTCCGTGCGCTTCCACCGTGATCCGTTGTGGTGCTTGTCGATACGAACTCCGCCGCGACATCGTCGAAGTCAATGGCCGGTCCGCTGATCGCAATGCCGCGCGCCGTTAATTCAGTCTTCAGTGACTGGACATAGAACAGCGTCGGATTGACGACCGCGACCGACCGCGCATCGGTGTTGCCACCAAGCGGAATTGATCCGATGACTTCGAGCACCGGCCGATCCAGGTGCCGGCGATAGTCAATCGTATCCACCGATCCGGCCGGGCCGGTTGTGGCATGGTTGATTAGGTCGAGGCCGCATCCAGCCTGCAACCGCACGATTGGTTGTCGGCCAGCAACGGATTCAGGCGCAATCATCAGCGTGGCGAAGTCCTCGTTGTATTCGAGTGCGCCGACTGGCGCGGCGTAGTCGTACTGCAAGTAGTCCCACGCCCATCCCGCACCAATCCATTCGTCGTCGAACGCCTGATCGTCGCCGATGATCCGCCCGTCGATTGAGTCGATGCCTGCGGTGTGGAGCGCCTCTGCCCACTGGTCGAAGACCGCGGTGCCCCGCGCTTCGCGCGTATTGATCGTGGGATCGCCGTCGCTCTTGACGATCAGATCGCCGTGCAGGACGCCGCTGGCGATCGTACCGCGCGCTTCAACCGTGGTGGTGAACCGATGGTCCCAGCCGAGCGACTCTGCGGCAACGGCGAGGGTCAGGATCTTCATGTTCGACGCCGGCATCATCAGCCGGCCTGAGTTCAATTCGAACAGACGTTCGCCGGTATCGACCGAGCGGATATCAACTGCCCAGACGCCACGTTCGTTGATGGCGGAGTTGAATATGGTGTTCAGGTCAGCGCGCAGTTCGCGAAGTGACGGGGACGGTTCCGGCGCAACCGTCTTTACCGGCTGGTGCGACGCGCAGGCTGCGGCGACGACGACGCTCGCAGCCAGCGCGCCACGAAGGGCATTCAAGCGTGCGGCTATTTCACGTCCCCGAGCGCTTTGATGATTGAATCAATGGTAGCGGCATCCACTTTCGCCGCACCCGGCGAGCCGACGCGCGCGGCATAGGCGGCGTCTTTCGTCCGCGCAAACGTGACGCGCTCGTCCTTCCCTTCGTCGTACTTGAAGGCCACCGTCAATTCTGGCTTGTCCAATCCGGTCTTGGCCGTCGAGTCGACAAATCCTGTCGCACGTGAGCCGGTCGCTGCGGCAATGAGGGCTTCTATCTTCGAGGCGTCGACGTCTTTTGCCGCCGGCGCCGTCTGCTTCCATTTTTCCTCTTCCTTGCCGTCCTTGGTCTTGACCTTCGTCTTTTCAAATACCGAGGTCTGGTTGTTGTGGACGATTTCCAGTCGTGTGGTATTGAACGACCGTGCGTCGAATAGATCCTTCTGGCGGTACTCCGATGCGTCCTTCTTCAGGTCGTCAGCGAGCGACGATTCGATGGTGAACACGGCTGGTCGAGAAAGGTCCCTGGCATAGACGCTGCCCGACTCGGCGGCGCTTCCAACGGCCAGCGAAGCCTGTGACGATCCCGACCCCAGTCGAACGGTTGCCACCGGTTTATCGAGGCCGTACTTTTTCAGGTCGGTCGCATCGGGAACGATCGACTTCATTTGTACCGAGCTGACGCGCGAAACCAGGCCGTCGACGGCGCCAAAATCGGCGCGGCCGGCCGCGGGCTGTGCGATCTGCCATTCGCCGTTTTTCTTTTCAAACCGCATCGTCCGATCCTTCGATGCGACTTCGAGACTGTCGACCTTTTCGCGATCGACTTTGAGCACGGACTTGTCTCTGAGGTCGAACGTGCTGCGGTTGAACGTCGAATCGAGGTACGACGGGATCAGAAATACACGTTTGCTCTCGGGAAGCTTCGCGTAGACGTCCGAACCCGCGGGCGTCTTCTGCCCAAGCTGGAGCCGGTGCTGCTGGCCGTTGGCTTTGAACGCGATCTCGACGCGAGGTGAGTCGAGACCGAACTCCTTCAGATCCGACGCGTTCTCATCGATGACCCGTTGAATCTCGACCGACGACAGATTCGACGCGATCCCGGAAACCGCGGATTGGTCGGACGTTGCGGTAAGCGGCTGCACGATTTCCCAATCGGTCCCCTTCTTGCGCAACGTCGTGCGATCTCCGGACTCGGACTTCACCTCGATCTCGTCGATCTTGTCCGACTCGACACTGAATACCTTGTCTTTCTTCGGAGTGTCGTCGACGGGGCCCTTCTTCGAATCGTAGTACGCGTACCATCCCAGCGGAATCGCGATGATCAGCAGGATGAGAAACCTGATGCCGCGCATCTATCGCCTCCGCCACCACGTCTGGACGCCGCCCGCGAGGATCAACCCTGGAATGATCAGGATCGACAGCCAGAAAATCAGCTTTGCCTGATCGGATGTGAGCGAGACGCGGCGGTCTTCCGGATCCTTTGGACGAATCGAGATCAGATTCTCCTGCTGCGCGAGCCAGTTCACCGAGTTGAGGAACAGATCGCGATTGCCGGGGATCCCCAGATAGCCGTTTGTCACGAAATCCGAATCTCCGAAAACGACGAGGCGTGATTCCGGTTTCGGCGCGTCGTTTGTCTTGTTTGCAGAATCGCCGGTCGTTGCCGCCGGGGCCGGAGCATCGGTCGCCGGTGCGGATACTGCCGCCGCAAGTGATACCGGGCCGGACTTGTCGCCCTTATCGACTTCGCGCTCGACTTGTCCGCTTGTCGCCAGCCGTTTGATGTCAGTTTCTGCCCAGCTGTTCTTGCTCGTGTCGACCAGGTTCTGAGCACTGTGACCGTTGACCCCGCCTTCAACCGAGGTGACCGACCGGGCCAGCGGATAGGCGGTCAGCAGATTGAATCGATCGGTGATTGGGTGAGTCTCGTATTTCGCTGCAACCGGCACCGACACGTCCGTGCCGAGCAGCTGACCCATGCCGCTCACGTCGACGACGATGTTGGTGCCGACGTCGATCCCCCAGTCCTTGGCCAATGCGATCAGGTTGGTGAGCGGCGGTGAATCGGCTCGGTCAGGCGGATCGAGCAGAAGCATGACCTTGCCCCCCTTCGCGAGATACTTCTTGAGCATGTCGATCTCGGGGGGGAAGAAGTCGGTCTTCGGTCCGGCGACAACGAGTATGGACGCATCGTCCGGGACAGCCTTCTGCTGCGCCAGGACGGTCGTGTCGGTCTCGAAGTTGTCGTTTTTCAGTGACGCCGCAATCGTGCTGTAGCCGGTTCGATCGTTCGTCCCGGGCGCGTGTTCGCCGTGCCCCTGGACGAAGTACACCTTGTGCGTTTTCCCCTGGATGACTTTGATCAGGCCGTTGGTCAGTTCCTGTTCGCCGTCCGACGTGACGCGCTCGGTCCTGCCCTCATAATCCATGACTACCGTGCCCGGCGTCTGAATCTTCAGTTCGTTCGCGAGCGTTGGTCTCTTCTCCAGGTCAATGTACTCGACGCTGATCTGCTTCGACTGGTACTGATACTCGTCGAGCCGTTCGCGGAAGCGCGTGAAACCCTCGCTTCGATCGAAGACGCGGATATGGACAGGTTTCTGAAGTCCCTGCAGCACCTTTTTCGTTTGATCCGACAGCGAGAACTGCTTGGCCGCTGTCAGGTCCCATCGCTTGTTATGCCGTGACGACAGGTAGTTAATTGCGAAGAGAATCCCCAGCACGACGACGACGCTGCCGGCGGCGAGCGATCCGAGCCGTGCCTGCCGGCCCGAGAACGATCGTGCAATCTCGCGCCACTGGCTGAGGATGTAGAGAAGCGTGCAGGCAAGGCCGGCCAGCGCGAGGCCGTTGTACCACTGCTGCCATTCAGGACGGGTGAAACGGATCGCAACCGCGGCGAACACCAAGGCGACGCCGAGCCATCCGAGAAGACCGAGAACTCGTTTCAACATAGACCGCTATCCACGCCAACGTTCGCTGTCGACCGACTTGGCCGTCAGGAACAATCCAAATGTGATGAAACTCAGGTAATAGATCACGTGCTTGCTATCGATAATGCCGCGCGCGAAGTCATCGAAGTGTTCCGTGATCGAGAGATAGTTCAGGACGTTACGAGTGGTCTGACCGGATGATTCGCCGAGCCAGTTGATGATCCACAGCATCAGGAACGTCGCGAACGTCAGGAATCCGGCGACGATCTGATTCTTGGTCAGGCTCGAGATGAAAAGTCCGGTCGAAAGGAAACAGCCGCCCATCAGCAGCAGACCGAGATAACCCGCCACGATTGGCCGCCACTCAGGATTCCCGATCTTGAAGAGGATCAGGATGTAGAGCATCGTGACCAGGAGCATTGCGGCGTAGAGAGCGAGCGCGCCAATGAACTTGCCAATGATGATCTCCAGGTCCGTGAGCGGGGACGTCAACAACAGCTCCACCGTGCCCGATCGTTTTTCCTCCGAGTAGGTCCGCATCGTGATCATCGGCATGACAAAGAGGATGATCACCGCCGTGTTCTGAAAGAGTCCGCGAATCATCATCTGATTCACGTTGGTGCCGGAGCCGCCGCCAAACTGCATCATCTGCTCGCTCTGCTGGACGAAGGCCATCAGGTAGACGTAGAAGAACCACCCGAACAGCAGTGAGAACAGGCCAATCAGAATGTAAGCGATTGGCGAGGCGAAATACGAGCGGAGCTCCTTCTCCGCGATTGCCACAACATTACGCACGTGCCGCCTCCTCGGGAATTTCCTCGGTCGTGACCTGCAGGAACACATCCTCCAGGCTCATTCGCACCGGACGAAGTTCGAGCAACCCCCAGCCGCGAGTGACGATAACGCGGGCGAGGTCGCGACGCACGTCGAGGTCGGGCTCGCTCTCCACTTCAAAGGCGAGCCGGCCCGACGACACGGCCGGCATGGCATCGGCGCCGGCCGCTGTGCGCGGCTGATCGGCGCTGGTCACGCGCGTGACGCCACGCACGGCAGCGAGCGCCGCACCTGCGTCCGCTCCTGGCGCATCGACTTGCACGTACAACGTCGCCGCACCCTTTAAACGTGCCGTGAGGTTGTCGGGAGTATCGACGGCAACCACGCGTCCCTTGTTGATGATCACGACCCGCTGACAGGTTTGCGCGACCTCGGGCAGGATGTGCGTGCTGAGCACGATCGTGTGATCGCCGGCAAGGCTTCGGATCAGATCTCTCGTCTCGATGATCTGTTTCGGATCCAGTCCCGCGGTGGGTTCGTCCAATATGAGCACGTCGGGATTGTGAATCAGGGCCTGAGCGAGGCCGACGCGCTGCCGGTAGCCTTTCGAGAGCTTCGCGCAATGACGGCTTGCCATGTCGGCGATGCGCGTCCGCTCCATCACTGTTTCGACGCGCTGCTTGCGCTCGCTGGCCGGTACGCCTTTGATCTTGGCGACGAAATCCAGATACTCGCGCGCCGTCATGTCCGGATAAAGCGGCGGAGTCTCCGGCAGGTAACCGGTGCGGCGCTTTGCCTCGAGCGGATGCGTAAAGACGTCATAACCCGCAACCACCGCCCGGCCCTCGGTCGGCGGCATGTAGCCGGTCAGAATCCGCATCGTCGTGGTTTTTCCCGCGCCGTTCGGCCCGAGGAAGCCGAGAATCTCGCCGCGTTCAACGCGAAAACTGACGTCGTCGACGGCAGTCACCCGGCCGTAATGTTTCGTGATGTGTTGGACCTCAATCACACAAGTACTCCGTGTCGCTTGCGCCAGGGTAAGGGTGGCCGCTAGGGTTCCCGAATCTCGCTAGCGCGAACCTTGCCGTTCCCGTTCTGACTGCGTAAGGTATAGAAAAAAGGCCGATTACAGCCCGATCCCGCATACTACCGAGACGGACAAAAATGTGTCAAGGCGCCCCGGTGTGGCGCCGTGGTCTTCCGTGTGCCTTGATCCTCGCATGAGGCTGGATTATTCTATATATGAGCACCTGCTCATATATTCATATGTCGATTATCGAACGAATAGAGATCGCCCCGACATGCGACGCGCCTCATCTCGCCGAAAAGCGCAAATCGGCGCTTCTCGATTCGCGAACGGTCGAGGCCCTGGCCGATACATTCCGGGTTCTTGGTGATCCGACGCGCGTTCGCATCCTCGACGCGCTCTCGGGTGGCGAACTGTGCGTGTGCGACATCGCATCGCTTGTCGGCATCAGTGAATCGGCCGTGTCGCATCAACTGCGGCTCCTTCGCAGCATGCGGCTGGTGCGTCCACGCCGTGCCGGACGCCTTGTTTACTATGCCGTCGACGACCAGCACATCCTGGAACTGCTGAATCAGGCATCGACCCACGTCGAAGAATCGCGGACCAGTCGATGAGCACGTGTCAGGTCTGCGAACTCCACGCCGAGTCGACCTTCAAAGTCGAGGGTATGGACTGCCACGAGGAGGTTGCGATCCTCGAGCGGCGGCTCAAACGCCTGTCCGGACTCGAAGCCCTCGACGCCGACGTCATCGGCCAACGGCTTCGGATCAAATATGACGCCGCAAAGCTGTCGACTGGTTCCATTGCAGAAGCGGTCGCGCAAACGGGGATGCGCGCGTGGCTCGAGCACGAAGAGCCAGCTCCTGCCGCCGCCTCGGCAGGACGTCGTCTTCAACTGCTCGTCTGGTCCGGTGTCGCCTTCGCGCTCGGCGTCGTCTCGCTGTTCCTCCACGCGCCCGCCTGGTTGGTCTGGGTCCCGTTCATCGTCTCAATCGCGCTCGGGGGAGTCTTCACCGCGCGGCGAGCGGTCACTTCAATCCGTTCGGGTCACCTCGATATCAATGTGCTCATGGTGATTGCTGTCGCCGGCGCGATGGCGCTTGGCGAATGGACGGAAGCGGCGTCTGTCGTGTTTCTGTTTGCGCTGGCGCAGCTGCTCGAAGCGCGCGCGATGGATCGCGCACGCGGTGCAATTCGCGCGCTGATGGATCTTGCCCCGGCGGATGCGATCGTCCGCCGCGACGGTCATCAGCAGCGCGTGCCGGTGGACGATGTGCACGTCGGCGATACCATCCTTGTCGGGCCTGGCGAGAAGCTGCCGCTCGATGGACGTGTGCTCGCGGGTGATAGCTATGTGAATCAGGCACCCGTCACCGGCGAGTCGCTCCCGATTGAAAAGACCGCCGGCGACGAGGTGTTCGCCGGAACGATTAACGGCCGCGGCGCCCTGGATGTGGTCGTCACACGATTGCGTCGTGATTCAACGCTCGCCCGCATCATTCATCTCGTCGAACGGGCACAAGCGCAGCGCGCTCCGAGTCAGGCATTCGTCGATCGATTTGCCCGCGTGTACACACCTGTCGTGCTCGCGCTCGCCGTCGTCGTTGCGCTCGCGCCGCCGCTCGTTCTCGCTGGCAGCTGGTCGACCTGGTTCTATCGCTCGCTGGTGTTGCTGGTGATCTCGTGTCCCTGCGCACTGGTCATCTCGACCCCGGTGTCGATCGTGTCGGCACTCGCAGCCGCCGCGCGCAAAGGTGTGTTGATCAAAGGCGGCGCACATCTCGAGAAGATGGCGTCGATCCGGTGTATCGCATTCGATAAAACGGGAACATTGACGCACGGGCGCCTTCGCGTCGTTGGCGTCCAGCCGATGGTCGGCGTCGATCCATTGGAAGTGGTCAGATTGGCGGCTTCGCTGGAAACGCGATCCGAGCATCCAATCGGACGCGCAATCGTCGAGTACGCCACCGATTCGGGAATACGCCCCGTGGCGGTCGACGCCTTTCAGGCGCTTCCAGGCCGCGGCGCTGAGGCGCGAATCGCCGGTCACGCGCTCGTCGTCGGTAGCCATCGACTGTTCGAGGAGCGCGGGCTGTGCTCACCGGCAATGGAGGCGTCGCTCGACGCGTTCACCGAACGCGGATGTGGTTCGGTGATGGTGGCGGGTGCGGGGACGGCGATCGGCGTGATTGGTGTGGCCGACGAGCCGCGCGAAGCGGCGCGCGACGCCGTTGATCTGCTCCGGCAACAAGGCATCGGACACGTGATTCTGTTGACTGGCGATCAGGAGTCTGCGGCAAAGACTCTCGCCGAATCACTGGATCTCGATGGCTACCGAGCCGCACTGTTGCCCGAAGATAAAGTGGCTGCCGTCGAGGAGCTCCGTCGAAGACATGGCGCCCTTGCCATGATCGGCGATGGCGTCAACGACGCGCCGGCACTTGCCGCCGCTGACGTTGGCGTTGCGATGGGCGTCGCCGGCACCGACGCGGCACTCGAGACTGCGGATGTCGCATTGATGGCCGACGAGCTGCTGAAAATTCCTTACGCGCTGCGTCTCAGTCGCGCGACGATGCGCAACATCAGAGCCAACATCGCGTTCTCGATTGTTCTCAAGGGAGCGTTCCTGATTCTCGCCGTCGCCGGCGCGGCGACACTCTGGATGGCCGTCGCCGCCGACATGGGAGCGTCGCTGATCGTGATTGCGAACGCGCTGAGACTCTTGAGGGAGTGAACCAGAAACCGTGAACTCAGTTCACGCTTTCCGGTTCGTGAAAAAGTGCTGATCGACGAACTCGTCGATGGCAGCTTGATCGGGCGGCTCCACTTTTTCGAACTGCAAGCCCATGCCCACGCGGCGATCGCTCCAGGCGACGCGTGATTCCCCTTCGATGTCGCGTTTCGATCCCGGCAGCCGGAACCGCGCACGAACCTTCGATCCCTGAGCCAACGGACTCATCGTGCGGATTGCCAGGCCACCTTTGCTCAGATTCAGCGTCAACGCGGCCGCGATCGTGTTGTCGAATCGATAGGCGACCGGAATCCCGAGCACGACGCGCGGGCTGCCGCGACGATTGAAGTTGTCGGGAAACAGATGCGGTGCAAGCGACGGAAGAATATGCTGCACCGCGCTGTACTCGTTGACGTAACCGGCGACCCCAAGCGCCGCCAGATCTCGAACTTCCTCGGCGGTGGCAATTGTCCCGCTGAACACCAGAATCGGCAGCTGCCCCTGATCGAGCTTGCGAATCGACCGGACCAGCTCGACGCCGCCGGCGTGGGGCAGCCGAAGATCGAGGACGATCAAATCAATGCGCGCGAGGTCGGCGCGCACGCGCACGAGCAGCTCCGCCGCGCTCTTCACCGTCAGGGCGGTGTGCCCGGCGCTCAGCAGGGCGGTCGCAAATCTGTCCCGCACGAATGCGGTATCGTCGGCGACGATAACGGTCTTGGTCGTGGTCACGATGGCCGGAGTCACGTGAAATCGTATCGGACGCGCGCGTGCTGTGCCTTAGTCTCGTTGCAGAATTTATCAGGTTCTCGCTATAATCCGAAGGTTATCGCGATTCGACTTGGGCTCGCAGTGCGTGCCCGGCAATCGCCACCGCGCGGAGAAGCGACCGCCGCCAGGAGCATGTATGGCCACCTGTCCGGAATGTGATGCCGAAATCGAAGTCGACGAGTTCGATGTCGACAAGGGCGATCTAATCAGCTGCCCCGACTGCGGATCCAATCTCGAAGTCACCAGTGTCTCCCCCGTGGAGCTCGAATCCGTCGAGGAAGACGACGAGGACGACGACGACGAAGACGAGGACACGAACGGCGACGACGACGACTTCGATGATGATGGAGACGACGTCGACGAGGACGATGACGCGGAGCGGGAAGACTTCGACTAAAGGTTTTGATCCGGAATCGATATCCATGTCTCTTCTCGCCGCCTCGCTCGAACGGAAAGAGGCGGCGCTCGATCTGATCCTGCGCGAGCTGCCGTCGCTCATCGTCGCCTACAGCGGCGGCGTCGACAGCGCCTATCTCGCCTACGCCGCGCACCGGGCTCTCGGCTCGAATGTGCTGTGCGTGACTGCTGACAGTCCCAGTTACCCGGAACGTCATCGCCAGATTGCGTGCCGTGTCGCCGAGCAGTTCGGTTTCACGCATCTCGTCATCCACACCGAGGAAATGGCGCGCCCCGAGTACCGCGCCAATCCTGCGAACCGCTGCTACTTCTGCAAGCACGAGCTGTATACGCATCTTTCGTCGATTGCCCGCGAACGTGGAATCCCGGTGATTGCCGATGGCAATAACGCCGATGATCGCGGTGACTATCGTCCTGGCCGCCAGGCGGCGCGAGAGTTCGGCGTGCGCAGTCCGCTCGAAGAAGCGGCGCTGACGAAAGAAGAGATTCGCGAGCTGTCGCGCAAAGCCGGTTTGCCGACGTGGGATGAACCTGCGTCCGCGTGCTTGTCGTCGCGCATCCCGTATTTCAATGAAGTGACCGACGAGAAACTTCGGATGATCGAACGCGCCGAGGCAGCGCTGCACGATCTCGGCTTCAAAATCTGTCGCGTGCGTCATCACGACACGATCGCGCGACTCGAACTTGGCCGCGACGAGATCGCGCGCGCGCTCGAGCCCAACATGGCAGAGGCGATCGATACGCAACTACGCGCAATCGGTTACGCGCATGTGACGGTCGATCTACGCGGTTACCGTCTCGGAAGCCTCAACGAGGCGCTCCGGCTCCGTCAGGTCTAGCGTCACGCTCTTGCAGAAAGCCATTGCGGCGCTCGCGGTGGTCTTCCTGGCGGCTCACCTTCTCTTTCTGCCACCGTCACTCGAAGACATCGACTCGATCAACTTCGCTCTCGGCGTTGCCGACTTCGACGTCGCAAAACATCAACCGCATCCGCCGGGCTATCCCGTATTCATCGCACTGTCGAAGGCCTCCACCTCGCTTCTGCGGTCCATGCATGTTGCGCATCCGGCAGTAAGAGGGCTCGCGCTCTGGAGCGCCATCTGCGGCGCGGTGCTGGCATTCTTCTTGTACGGGTTGTTTCGCGCGCTCGCCAGCGAGAGACCAGGGCTCATGAGCCGTTGGATGCCCTTCTGCACCACGCTCGTGGTCGTCATGGCTCCGCTCTACTGGTTTACTGCTCTGCGTCCTCTCAGCGACATGACCGGGCTTGCGGCCGCCATCGGTGCACAATCGCTGATCGTGTCGGTGCTCACCGGATTGAGTGGGCCGTCCGCACTGGTGTCGGGAGCGTTTCTTTCGGGCCTGGCGATCGGCATTCGATCGCAGACGGCATTGCTTTCGTTGCCGCTCCTCGGACTCGCACTTCTCCTTCCGCGAAGTGGTCTACGTTCGCAGAATCGACTGGCCGCCGTCGGCGCAGCGGCGCTCGGCGTCCTCGTCTGGGCGATACCGCTCGTGGTAGCCAGTGGAGGTCTCTCCGAGTACGCGCGAGCACTGGGCTCCCAGGCCGGTGAAGACTTCGCCGGCGTCGTCATGCTGTGGACGACGAGAACGAAAGCGGCCGCACTGGATGCGGCGATGTATTCGTTCCTGTGGCCGTGGGGACATCCCGTTGCCGGTGCAATCGTCGTCCTGGTTGCGGTCGTTGGCATGCTCCGGGCACTCGGGGTGTTGCCACGCGCGCTTGGATTACTGATCGTCGGGTATGCGCCCTATGCGGTGTTTCATCTCCTCTTTCAAGAAACGGTCACTGTTCGATACGCGCTACCGCTCATTATCCCGGTCGCGTTTCTTGCTGTTAGTGCGCTCGACTACGGCCGCGGAACGTCAGCAATTCTCGCGACCACCGCGTTCGTGGCGTGGTCTGTCGCTCTCTCGTTTCCTGCGACGTTCGCGTACGGGACGCGAAGCAGTCCCGCGGTGCGGGCGCTGATCGAAGCGGCGCGGCCAGGCGTTGGCCCCGGCGATCAGGCGCGGATCGTCGGTCTCCACGCCGTGGCGCGCCGCTCAGTGGACTGGTTGCAAGTGGCAGGCGTTGCCGGTGGCGCGGAATTCGCGCCCCGGCGTGTGTTGAGGGCACCGCATGGGCAGGAGTGGCTGACGCTGATCGAGCAATGGCGGTCCGAACCTTCGAGCCAGATTATGTTCGTCGCCGATCCGCGCCGAACGGATCTCGCACTGATCGATCCGATTTCAAGACGTCGTCCGCTGGAATTCCGCTGGGGGTTTTTGGAGCCGCCGTTCGTCGGTGGCACGCGGCCGGGTGATTCGGATCTCTACTCGATGCTGGCACCGGGATGGATGCTGGATCGCGGCTGGGCGTTGACGGCTGAGGTGGCCGGCGTCACCGCACGTGATGGTCTGGGCCCGCATCGAAAGCCCAGCGTCGGCTGGATCCACGCGCGATCTGAGGAGGCCACCCTGCTGATTGGCGGTCGGCATCTTGGAGCGGCGACCGATCCACCGGTGCAAATCAGTGTCGGGCTGCGAAACCAGCCGCTCGAGACGTTCGATGTCGCGCCCGGGTTTTTTTCGCGGCGGATCGCCCTGCGACCCGGCTTGCTCGCGGGAACAGGCTACTTGCCTCTAGAGGTATCGTCCCGCGCGGCGAACGGTTCGAATGCAGTCATCCCGGTGGGTCTCGAGCAATTCGATGTGCAGAGCCCCGGTCTGCCGATGATCGCGGTGGATGAGGGGTGGTACGAGCCTGAATACAATCCACGCACGGCGCGTTCGTGGCGATGGACGTCGGAGAAGGCTGTGCTTTGGGTGCGCCCGATCGGGCACAACGTGACGTTGACGGTCTCCGGCGAATCACCCCTCAAGTACTTCAATCCTGCGCCGATAGTTGTCATTTCCGCCGGGGAACGCGAGGTCGCTCGTTTCAGCCCGTCGGCGGATTTCACACAGTCGGTCGTCCTTCCGGCCGATGCGCTTGCGGCCGCGGATGGTCGCGTCGTGATCGTCAGCGACAAGTTCTTCGTGCCAGCCGAGCGTGAAGGTTCACAGGATCAGCGGCATCTCGCGTTAAGAATTTATTCCTATTCCGTGAGATAACCTGCCGGGATCCGGGATCCGGGATCCGGGCTGTCAATCAGCATTCAGCATTTTCGCGGCCTTTGTGCCAACGCCATGATCGAGCTGCCGAATGGCATGTTCACGAATCGAAGCAAGCCAGCTTCGAGCGCAAGCGCGCCCGACAGCGCGGCATTGACAGGCGCCGGAGGTATCGAAATCTCCTGATTCGACTCTTCATGTCCTGAGATGCGCTGAAGGAGCCGGACCGTTGCGACGACCGGCAAGATCGTGGCGTTGGTATATGACATCCGCCGAATCACGAACCCCGCTCGTACTAACCGCTCGGTGAGAGTGGAGCGGCTGTAACGCCGGACTTCATTCGCGAGGACCGAATGATTGCCCTTCAATAGATCCATGGCCGCGGTGTTCAACACGAGGAACCCGCCCGGCCGGAGCACCCGGAACATTTCAGCGATCGCCGCCGACTCCACCTCGTCGTCGAGCGAATAAATCACGTCAAACGACGTGACCAGGTCGAATGTCCGATCGGGAAATGGAAGCTTCGCGGCGGTCGCTTGCGCGAGTCCGCTGTTCCCGCGCGTCCTGGCGAAGCCGAGACCCGTCCAGTTCAAGTCAATGCCGAATGCCACTCCGAAATCTCGCAGCCATCCGAGATTGTGTCCAGTGCCGCAGCCACAATCGAGAATTCTCGACCCCGATCGACCGCGTACTGCTGCCGCCACCAGCGGCGTCATGAAGCGGCGGAATCCCTTAAACCAGAAATGATCGCGCTCGGCGCGCGCGGTGGCCTGTAGTAATCGGTCCATTTTGCCGAAAGGATCGTTGACAGCGCGGGGAAGGGCCGGTAAGCTCCGGTCCATTCAATTCTAACGTGACGATCGGCTCTCGAAGAATGCTTCGCGAGTCGAGGGGGAGAGATTAGTTGATGATTCGAAGATCCAAACTGTGCGCCACCCTCGTTCTGTTGGCCGCGTTAACTGGAACCGCTTGTCACGGCAATCCGAAACCCCAACCTCCACCAGCGCCTGCGCCGCCACCGGCGCCGCCGCCAGCGACGACACCACCACCTCCGCCGCCACCACCGCCAGCGCCGAAGCCAACTCCTGCGCCGCCGAGCGAGGAAGAAGCTTTCCGCTCGAAGACGCTCGAGCAGCTTAATAGCGAGAACCCGCTTGGCGATGCCTTCTTTGCCTACGACGCGAGTGACCTGAGTGAGGAAGCGCGCGGCGTGCTTGGGAAAGACGTCGAGTGGCTGAAGAAGTGGACGTCAACCAAGGTGATGGTCGAGGGGCACGCCGACTCACGCGGGACCAACGAGTACAACCTCGCGCTCGGCGAACGGCGTGCCGACGCCGTCCGCGACTACCTGGTGAGCCTCGGAGTTCCGACCGATCGGATCACGATCGTCAGCAAGGGGGAAGAGCAACCCGTCTGCACCGAGGAGACTGAGGCCTGCTGGAAGCAGAACCGCAGAGGGCACTTCATTATCACGGCAAAGTGACAGTCATGCTGATTGTTGTGGCGCGGTCTGAAGACCGCGCCCTGCATTCAGAACTCAGCACTCCTTATCAGTTCTTCCGCTGCCGCACGCGGGTCAGGCGCTGCAATAATTGGTCGGCCAACGACAATGTAACTGGCGCCGGCCGCGATCGCTTCGCGCGCGCTCATCGTTCGTTCCTGATCGTCCTTACCGGTCGTCGCTGCACCACCACCGCGAATGCCCGGCGTCACGATCGAAAACGAAGCACCGCAATTTCGCCTCAGGATTGCTGTTTCCTGCGGCGATGCGACGACTCCATCGAGACCGGCGCCCTCGGCCAGACGGGCAAGGCGGACGACTTGATCGAGAACGCCGCCGTTGCCGTCTTTGTCGCTCGCGATATATCCCGCCTCCGACAGCGCCTGCGCATTCATGCTGGTCAGCACCGTCACGGCGATCAGGAGCGGCGGCCGGAATCCTCCGCGCAGAGCCGCTTCCTTTGCTGCGTCCCGCGCGGCTTCCATCATTTTCCTTCCGCCCGACGCGTGCACGTTCAGCATCCAGACGCCAAGCGACGCGGCCGCGGCCACAGCCTGGGCAACTGTGTTGGGAATATCGTGGAATTTCAGGTCGAGGAAAACGCGATCGCCCTTCTCGACGAGGGCTCGGACGATCGACGGTCCTTCCGACGTGAACAACCGGCTGCCGATCTTGAATCCGCCAGCGGCACCGCGAAGCGAATCAGCGAGTGTGAGTGCCTTTGCAGCGCTTTCGATGTCGAGCGCGACTAGGAGCTGATCCACGCGGTTGCCTGCCTCGAGGTATCCAGGCTTCCAGTCAAGGTTGCCAGATTCTCGATGCCGTGGGTGGTCATGTAGCCGTGGATTCCGTCCAGAACTTTGCGCCACAAGAAGGGATCAACGAAATTTGCGGTCCCGATTTGAACCGCCGTTGCGCCTGCAATCATGAACTCCAGAACGTCGTCGGCGGTCGCGATGCCACCCATGCCGATGATCGGCAGCTTCACCGCCTGCCGGCACTCGTACACCATCCGGACGGCAATCGGCCGAATGGCCGGACCACTCAGGCCTCCGACAATATTGGTGAGCTTCGGGCGGCGGGTGTGCACGTCAATCGCCATCGCCAGGAACGTATTCACGAGCGAGACGGCATCTGCACCGGCATCTTCGGCGGCACGCGCGAACGATGCCACGTCGGTCACGTTCGGCGTCAGTTTCGGTATGACGGGCAGCGACGTGACTTTTCGAACCGCACTCACGACATCGCGCGTCCCGGTGAGACTGCATCCGAACGTGATTCCGCCCTGTTTGATGTTCGGGCAGGAAATGTTGAGCTCGATGGCGGCCACACCTTCGTGATCGGAAAGGATGCGCGCGATCTCACAGTACTCGTCGATAGTCGTCCCGCAGATGTTGACGAAGACGACCGCGCGACGATCGCGCAGCTCCGGCAGTTTTTCACGAACGAATCGATGGACGCCGATGCCCTGCAGGCCTATGGCATTGAGCATCCCGGCTGGAGTTTCGACGATTCGTGGCGGCGGATGTCCTTCGCGCTCGGTCAGGAACAAACCCTTCACAGCGACGCCACCGAGGGTCGAGAGATCGACGACGTCGGCATACTCCACGCCATATCCGAAGCAGCCGCTGGCGGCGATCAGCGGATTTGCGAGCGTCAGTGAGCCGATGGAAACCGAAAGGTTCATGTTCAATGTGCGAGCGCGTCCCACAGAATCCGCGTGGCATCGAACACCGGGCCATCGATGCACGAGCGAACGAAGTGTGGCGGTCCGGCGGGGGTCTTCGTCAGGACGACGCAGCTGTAGCAGCCACCAAGACCGCAGCCCATCACCTGCTCGAGAGACACGTCACAACGGCGGCCGTACGTCGCCGCGAGCCTGGCAACTACTCGCATCATAGGGGTCGGGCCACACGCATACACGCGCACGTCGGTTGATCGCGGTGTCGTGCTCAGCGCCGCTTCAAGCGGACCGGTTACGAATCCTCGTGCCCCACGGCTCCCGTCCTCTGTAGCAAGAACGGGCTCGACGTCCAGGCGCTCGAACAGATCGACGTGGGTGAGGTCCGACGCAGTACCGGCACCATAAAAAAGCCGGGCCCTGGTTGCGGTCGCGCGCAGCGCGTCGGCAAGCGTGACGAACGGCGCGAGGCCGACGCCGCCAGCCACCATCCATGCTTCTGCCGGCGGAGCGACCGGTTCGAATGGGCGACCGAGCGGACCAAGACAGCCCATGTGACTGCCCGGCGCTGCGTCATACAGGAGCGACGTTCCGACCCCGATTCGTTTGTTGAGTAATGAAATACCGGTCGGCGTTCCGTCGGTGTGGCGGAGGATCTCGAATATCGAAAATGGCCGGCGCAACAACGGGTCAACACCGGCGGACGGTTTGATCATTACGAATTGACCGGGTTCGGCGAGCGATGCAATCTCGGGCGCCGCGAGCGCGAGGACGCTGTAGTCGTGCGACAGCCGGGTATTTGCCATGACCTCGGCGTCGATATCGATTGGCATTGTGATGAGTATACAGTTCTCTTATGCGATTCCTTCGCATGCTCACCAACTCGCTCCTCGCGGGCGCGTTGGGCGCAGCGTACCTGACGATTCTCGTCCTGCAACTGAATCCGCAGATTCCGCTCGTCTCGAACACGACGTGGCGATGGTTCGCGACGCTCGCGTTGTCGTACGGTCTTCACCTCGCGGTCATTTTCTACCTCCTCATGGTGCTCCGTGAATTCTTTGCCTTGAGGGTGTTGTCGCCCGGGTGGGCGAGCGTGCGTGTGCTGGCCTGGATGGGCGCCGCGTCGGCGGCGGCCGCCTCGACGTTGATGTGGCTGAACGTCCGAGGGTTTTACACCTCGCTCACTGAGGACGCCATGCGGCGAATGACGGCCGGAGCCCTGGCGACAACGACGTCGGCCGCCGTGCTCCTCGTCATTGCGATCGCACATTATTCATTCGGCCGGCGCGGCAGCCGTGTCGGTGCCTCACTCTTCGTGCTTGCCGTTTTCGCGTCACTCGCGCTGCCTCTGGCCGCGCGCGGACAGGGCCTCGATCTTCCGCAACCGATTCAAACGACCACGATGGTGTCATCGCCGCAGTCTGGTACGTCCGCACAGCCGCGGGTCAGGATGATTCTGCTGGACGGGGCCTCGCTGGAGTACGTCCTGCCGCGTGTCGCGGAGGGACGCCTTCCAGCATTCGCGCGCCTGGTCGAAAAGGGCGCGGTCATTGATCTCGCAACCGTTCGTCCGACCCAGCCCGATCCTGTGTGGGCGGCGGTCGCGACCGGCATGTATCCGGCAAAGAACGGTGTCCGGTCGGCGGCGTCGTACTTCGCGAGAAACGACGATCGTATGCTCGATTTGCTGCCGGATCACTGTTTCTCGCACGCGCTCGTGCATCTGGGTTTTATCCGCGACGAGCCAAACGCGTCAAACACATGGCGAGCACGTCCGATCTGGTCGATTGCCTCGAGTGCTGGCGTCCGCGTTGGTATCGTCCGCTGGCCGTTGACATATCCGGCCGAGGAGGTCGACGGATTCATCGTCAGCGATCGGTTTCATCAACTCGTCGGATCAATTTCCGAATTCGATCGCGCGGCAACCCCGCGAGAGGCGCTGTCGTGGCTGGAGGCGGCGTTCACGCAGCCGCCAATCGGCACTGACACCGAACTGGCGCAGATCGGCGCAGTCGCGAGCGGGACGCCGGAAGAATCGGCGCTACGGCGCGATCGCGGTTACAGCACGATGATGCGGAATCTTGCCGGCGAGATGTCACCTCGTCTCACGGCATTGCGCTACGAAGGGCTCGATACGGTGGGACACTACTATCTTCGCTATACGCAACCACGCGCGTTCCGTGACGTGCCGGAGGGAGAACGCCGCCGATTCTCGCAGGTAATCGACAGGTATTACACCTACATCGACGCCGAGATCGGCGCTGCACTCGATGCGATGGCTCAAGACGATCTTCTGGTGGTTGTTTCCGGCTTCGGAATGCAGCCGCTGAACCCCGTCAAACAAGTCATCGGCCGAATCCTCCGCAATCCCGAGTTGACCGGCACTCACGAGCGTGCGCCGGATGGTTTTCTGATGGCATACGGCAGCGCGGTTGAGCCCAGCCGCAACCGGCAGCGCGGATCGATCGTCGACGTCACGCCGACGGTGTTGTATTTTCTGGGCCTTCCCGCGGCTCGCGACATGGACGGCTTTGCCCGCACCGACCTCTTTACCCGCGCGTTTACCGCGGACAGGCCGATTGTGTTTATTCCGAGCTATAGCCGGTAGTTTCCAGTTTCCAGTTTCCAGTTCCCACCGACTCTCTGACCGGAAACTGCAACTGGAAACGGGAAACTTTGTGATAGCATCAATCGAACTCTTTAACGCGGCTCTGTGAGGCCGCCAAGAGGTGATGACCGTGCACGTTCCTGCCTCGACTCTGCTGCGGCGACCGCCGCGGCCTCAATTCCCGCGAATGTCGTGGTTATTTCGGAGCGCCGGATGCCGCTCGTGATGGACGCCGATCGCATGGCGCGGGCGCTGACGCGGATGTCGCACGAGATTGTCGAGCGCAATCGCGGCCTGGATGAAATTGCGCTGGTCGGCATTCGCACGCGAGGCGTGCCGCTTGCGCGCCGCATCTCGCGCTCGCTCCACGACATCAACGGCGACGACGTACCAACCGGCGCGCTGGACATTACGCTCTATCGCGACGATTTGATGCGTCATCCCGTCGGTCCGCAGCCGCTCGTCCGAAGAACCGAGATTCCATTCTCGATTGACGATCGGAAGATCCTGCTGGTTGACGACGTGCTCTATACCGGGCGAACGATTCGCGCCGCGCTCGACGCCCTGATCGACTTCGGGCGGCCGCGCGCCATTCAGCTCGTTGTGCTGGTCGATCGCGGTCATCGGGAACTCCCAATCAAAGCGGATTACGTCGGAAAAAACCTGCCGACTTCGCTGAAACAGAGCGTGCAGGTGCACGTGCAGGAAATCGACGGCAAAGACGACGTGCTCATCGAGGGGGAAGCATGACGACGAGCGCAGAAACACCCACGGCTGCTGTCACCTTGAAGTCGCGGCACCTGCTCGGAATCGACGGTCTCGACGCCGACGAAATCAGTCTCATCCTCGACACCAGCGAAGCGATGAAGGAGATTGGCGGCCGTGCGATCAAGAAGGTTCCCACCTTGCGTGGACGAACGGTCGTGAACCTGTTCTTCGAGCCGAGCACGCGGACCCGGACATCGTTCGAGATCGCCGAGAAGCGCCTGAGCGCTGACACGCTCAGCATCGCGACGGCAACATCCAGCGTGACCAAGGGCGAGTCGCTCCTCGATACGGTGCGAAATATCGAGGCGATGTCGCCCGACATGATCGTCATGCGCCACTCGTCGTCCGGGGCGCCGCACCTGCTTGCCCGGATGTGCCGCTCGACGATTATCAATGCCGGCGACGGCATGCACGAGCACCCAACCCAGGCGCTGCTCGATGCATTCACGATTCGCGAGCACAAGCGCCGACTCGCCGGTCTCAAGGTGGCGATTGTCGGCGATCTGATGCACAGCCGTGTTCTCCGCTCGAATGTCGCGCTGCTGAATACGATGGGCGCCAATGTGTGGGCCTGTGCGCCGGCGACGCTCATGCCGTCGCATATCGACCAGTTCGGCGTCCGCGCAACGACATCGGTCGATGAGGCGGTCGAAGGCGCCGACGTCGTGATGATGCTTCGCATCCAGCATGAGCGGATGCACGGCCACTTCATTCCATCGGTTCGTGAATACTTCACCATGTTTGGCCTGACGCCTGAGCGCATGCGCCGGGCGGCTCCGGATGCGATCGTCATGCATCCCGGACCGATGAATCGTGGCGTCGAGATCGACACCGCGGTGGCCGACGGTCCGTTCTCGGTGATTCTCGAACAGGTCTCGAATGGTGTCGCCGTCAGAATGGCGGTGTTGTATCTCTTATCCGGCCGGGATTCTATGGATCCGCTCGATGTTCACTAGCGCCGCCTTCGAAACGAGGCAAGGCAGTGTGAAGGACGACGCGAGCGAGCGCAGCGAAGCGAGTAACTGAATGAAAACAGTTCTCAAGGGCGGCCGAGTCATCGATCCGGCCAACGGCCGCGACGGCGACTTCGACATCCTCATCGACGACGGCGTCGTCGCTCGAATCGGAAAAGATGTTCCTGTCGACGGCGCGAGCGTATTTGAAGTGAAGCGTGGGTGGATTGTCTCACCCGGCCTGATCGACATTCACGTTCACCTCAGAGAGCCGGGGCAGGAGCACAAAGAGACGATTGCGACCGGTACTGCATCGGCGGTCGCAGGCGGGTTCACCGCTGTTGCGTGCATGCCGAACACTGAACCGGTGAACGACCATGCCGGGATTACCGAGTTCATCCTCAAGAAGGCGGCGGAGGCGGGGCGTGCTCGCGTCTATCCGATTGGAGCCGTGTCGATCGGATCGAAAGGCGAGCAGCTCGCGGAGCTTGGCGAACAAAAGAATGCCGGCTGCGTCGCCTTCACCGATGATGGCCGCCCGGTCGCGACCGCGCTGCTGATGAGGAGAGCGCTCGAGTATGCGCGAATGCTTGGCGTTCCCATCGTCAATCACTGCGAGGATCCGTCGCTGAAAGGTGACGGCGTCGCCCACGAAGGATACGTCGCCGCGCGTCTTGGTCTTCGCGGCATCCCGGGCGAAGCCGAATCGATCATGGTTGAGCGCGATATCTCGCTTGCGGAACTGGCAGCCGCCCATGTGCATATCGCGCACATGAGCGCGCGTCAGTCGCTCCGCGCGGTGCGTGCCGGCAAGGATCGGGGGGTCAACGTCACGTGTGAAGTCGCTCCGCATCATTTCACGCTCACCGATGAATCGCTCGACGGCGCGGTCAAGTACGACACCAATTTCAAAATGAATCCGCCGCTCCGCGCCAAGGCCGATCGCGACGCCATGCTCGAGGGCATCATGGACGGCAGCGTCGACGTGATCGCAACCGACCACGCCCCCCATCACATCGACGAAAAGATGGTGGAGTTCGATCGAGCGCCGTTCGGCATTGTCGGTCTCGAGACCGCCGTGCCCATCGTGTTCGATCGGCTGGTGCGCCCGGGTCGGATTTCGCTGACGCGAACGATCGAATTGCTGTCGGCCAATCCTGCGCGCGTGTTCCACTTGCCGGGTGGACGTCTCGACGAAGGCGCACCTGCTGACATCACGGTGCTGGCGCCGGATATGCCGACCACGATCGACGCTGCGAAGCTCGTTTCGAAATCAAAGAACACGCCGTTCGATCGCTGCCAGCTGACCGGCGGCGTGATCGCCACCATCGTCGGAGGAAAGGTCGTATATCGCAATGCCGCTGCTGACTGACAAGAGGCCACCCTACGTGACACGCCAGAACGATGTGCGCCGGCAGGCGCTGAAGACGCTGCAGGATCTCGAGGTGCTGATGCGCGACGGGCACTTCGATTATGGAAACGGCTTTCATGGTCGCGTGTATCTGAATCCGCATCAGTTGTTCTTGCATCCGTCGACGATTTGGCGCCTGGCGCAAGATCTGCTCGACGTGTTGGCGGCGGAAATCATCGCGGAAACAGACGTCGTGGCAGGACCGGCAACCGGCGGTGCTCTCCTCGCTCACACGATTGCCGGCCTCATCGACGGCCGGCGGCCGCTTTCACATCCCTCATGCAGCTTCGCGCCGCTCCCGAACGCGGCGGAGGCGTCGGTGCTGCGAAGTTTCTATCGCAAGCAGCTTGCGGGGAAGCGCGTGCTGCTTGCCGACGACGTGCGCAATACCGGGAAGACATTCGAGCGCAGCGCCGCGTTGATCACTGAGGCCGGTGGAAAGGTGATCGCTACCGTTGAGATTTTCGATCGCATGGAAGCGATCGTCGATCTCGGTGTACCGAATTACGCGCTGGCGGAATATGCCGCGCCCGAGAACTACCCAGCCGAGGCATGCCCGATGTGCCACGGGAGCGTGCCGATCACGACGTTCTGACGCGGCAGCCAAAAGGCACCCTTTCCGGGCGCTTTTGTCTGCGTTCCGACGGATCTGTTGCTGCAGCCCGATCCGGGCACGGTGTACACGCGTTGGGATCGTCCCGTAACGTGCTGTACCCTCATGAGTTACTGACTCCACAGAAACGCCTTGGCCACGACCTCGACGGTATGAGGCTTGCGCGCGGCCCGCGCATGAGACAACGCCTGTTCGTCGTGGCCGTCCTCACCGCCCTCGTATCCATTATTGATATCAGGGCCCAGCGCCCTGCACCGTCGGCGACGCGAGCGGGCTCCCCCACATCGGTTATCAAGCTGGATCGATTCGATAGGTCCCCAAGTCTCCGCGACCTGCCGCCCGGAGTACCTCCCATTGGTGAGATGGTGAAGGAACGCGAGCCACGATGGCGCCGCGCGTCGCGCCACCCGTCGGGTCTTCTGTCCGACCCCGTTGTCCAGACATCTCCCGAGGTTGCAACGATTCCCGGGCCCTCACGCAACGTCGAAGGTATCGGCAATGTAAACGCCGTGTTGCCGCCAGACACAAATGGCGATGTCGGGCCGAATCATTTTGTGCAGTGGGTCAATCTTTCATTCGCGGTGTACAGCAAAGGAACGGAAACGACGCCGCCGGCGTTGTTGTATGGACCTGCGGCTGCAAACACGTTATGGAGCGGGTTCGGTGGACCGTGCGAAACCCGCAACGACGGCGACCCGATCGTCCGCTACGATCACCTTGCGGATCGCTGGGTGATGAGCCAACTCGCGATCCCGAACAACTTCTTCGGCATCCTGCTGTTCGGTCCTTTCTATGAATGTATCGCCGTGTCGGCGACGCCCGACCCGCTTGGTGCTTACTATCGCTATCAGTACTCATTCGACAAACTGAACGACTATCCCAAACTCGCTGTGTGGCCCGACGGCTATTACATGTCGATCAACCAATACACGGCGATCTCGCTGCAGTATGCAGGGCAGGGCGTCGTGGCATTCGATCGCGCGAAGATGCTGACCGGCCAGTCGGCCGCGGCGATCTACTACGACCTGGCGTCGACCGACATGAATCTCGGCGGCATGCTTCCGGCCGATCTCGATGGACCGGCGCCGCCAGCCGGCGCACCCGAGTACTTTGTCGAGATGGACGACGATGCCTGGGGCTACGCGCCTTCTGACCAGCTACAGGTCTGGCAGTTCCATTCCGACTGGACGACGCCGTCGCAGTCGTCGTTCACGCGCGTCGCGGTGTTGCCCACGGCTCCATTCGACTCTGACATGTGCGGCAACGCGCGTAACTGTCTGCCGCAGCCCGGCACGACGACGATGGTCGACGCGATGTCCGATCGTCTGTTGTATCGACTGCAGTATCGAAATTTCGGCGACCATGAATCGATGGTCGTGACCCACACGGTCGACGTCGACGGCGCGGATCACGCCGGCTTGCGCTGGTACGAAATCAGAAACCCGGGTTCATCGCCGTCGATTTATCAGCAGGGCACTTACGCGCCCGATTCGAATCATCGCTGGATGGGCAGTGTCGCCCTGGACTCGGCCGGCAACATGGCGCTTGGATTCAGCGTGACCGGTCCATCCACCTTCCCATCGATTCGTTACACCGGTCGCCTTGCGACGGATCCTCCGAACGTCATGACTCTCGGCGAAATGGATCTGATGGTCGGTACCGGCTCTCAGACGAACACGAGCGGACGTTGGGGTGACTACAGTTCGATGCTGGTCGATCCAGTTGACGACTGCACCTTCTGGTACACGCAGGAGTACTACGCCGTCACCAGTGACGCCGGGTGGCAGACTCGCATCGGCGCGTTTTCGCTGCCGAACTGCAACTCCTCGACACCGTCGGACCGGCCAGCCGTCAGCGTGACGGCGTCACCCGCGACCGCAACCGAAGCAGGTCCGGTCGCAGGAGCGTTTACGTTTGCCCGTACTGGTGACACGACTCAGTCCTTGATCGTCCACTATACGGTCGGCGGCACGGCAACTCCAGGCAGCGACTACATCGCGCTCTCCGGAGTTGTCGCCTTTGATCCGGGTTCGCCAACGGCCGTCGTTCCCGTGACACCGATTGACGATCTGGCGGTGGAGTCTAATGAAAGTGTCGTTGCGAGCGTCGCTTCTGATCCCGCGTACGTGATCGGATCGGCCGGCGCCGTCGTCAGCATCGTCAGCAACGACTCTCCGTCGGACCTCGTCGTGACGGCCCTGACCGGTCCATCGACAGCTGGCGCGGGCTTGCCGATCACGGTGAATGACACCACAAAAAATCAGGGAGCTGGACCGTCCGACACGTCGGTGACAGCCTTTTACCTCTCGACGAACAGCACCATCGACGGTAATGACATTCGCCTCGGCACGCGCAACATTGGTTCGCTCGCGCCTGGAACGACGGACTCAATCGCAAGCACGTTTACCGTTCCATCGAACGCCGCTGTGGGCAACTACTATCTGATCGCGAAGGCGGACGCCAACCTGACGGTTTCGGAATCGAACGAGAACAACAACGTGAAGAACGGGTCGATCATTCCAATCGGACCGGACCTGCTGGTCACGGCGTTGACGGTTCCGCCGACGGCTGCCGCCGGCAGTTCCATCAGCGTGAGCGATACGACGAAGAACCAGGGGGGCGGTAATGCGGCAGCCTCGTCGACCACCTTCTACCTGTCGACGAACGTTCTCCTCGACAGCGCTGACCCGGTACTGACAAGCCGCTCCGTCGGTGCACTGGCGACGGGCCTGACGGAATCAGGATCGACGATGGTCAATATTCCATCGACGATCGCGGCCGGTACCTACTACGTCATCGCGAAGGCCGACGGCGCGGGTGTCGTGACGGAGACATCGGAAGCGAACAACGTCAAGTTCAGCACGGCGATCAAGATTGGTCCTGATCTTGTCGAATCGACGACCGTTCCAACGGTCGCCGGCGCAGGGTTCCCGCTGACGGTGAACGACACAGTGAAGAACCAGGGCAGCAACATCGCCGGAAGCTCGACGACGTCGTTCTATCTGTCGACGAACTTCACGCTGGATACCGGCGATAAATTCCTCGGCAGCCGAAGCGTGCCGGCGCTGCAACCGGGACAGACCAACTCAGGAAGTACCACGGTCACCATTCCGGCTGACACGGGGCTCGGACAGTACTTCATTCTGGTCAGCGCCGACGACGGCAACGCTGTTCAGGAGTCGGCCGAAACGAACAACGTGTCATACGGGGCGACGCGTGTCGGGCCAGATCTGACGGAGTCGGCGGTTACCGGCCCGTTGTCGGCGACCGCGGGTGCGACCATTCAGGTCACCGACACGGTGAAGAACATTGGCGGCGGCGCCGCGTCCGCTTCGACGACGCGCTTCTATCTCTCAGTGAACTTTACCTTCGAGGCAGCCACTGACACGGAGATCGGCAATCGCGCAGTCGGTCCGGTCAATCCGAACCAGACCAACGCTGGACCGGCATCGGTCACGATTCCAGCAGGCACGCCGGCGGGGACGTATTACATCATCGCGGTCAGCGACGCGGACAATGCGGTGCCTGAGACGTCCGAGACGAACAACACGCGGCCGGTGACGATCAGGATCAACTGAAAATGCTGAATGCTGACTGCTGACTGCTGAATTCGGCTGAATGCTCATTGATGCAAACTGTCAATCAGCATTCAGCATTCAGAATTCAGCATTTTTCGTCTCGTCCAGCTATCATCGTCGCGTCCGATGCGACGTGCCACTCATGACGTCGAGCTCGCTGGCCGGCTCGATGCGCTCTACTACGATTACAATCGAGAGGACTCCGCCAGCGATCCGATCCAGAAAGTGAGGCCGTTTGCCGACTCGGCGGATCGCGAGATCGCCGGGTTCTGCGCCGCGGCGCTGGCTTTCGGGCGCGTCGCGAGTGTCCTCAATTCGATCGGTGTTCTCTTCAGCACACTGGGGCCGAGGCCCGCCGACTTCGTTCGACGCTTCGATCCTGAAACCGCGCCTCGGGCAATGCGTTCGATCGTGCATCGCTGGATCCGCGGCGACGATCTGATCGCGCTGCTGTGGATGCTCAGACAGATGCTGGATCGCTCGGGCTCGATCGAGCGATTCTTCCTCGAAGGTCTCAGCCCCGACGACGAGGATGTGGGTGCGGCCCTCGACAACTTCTCAAATCGCGCGCTGGCGCTGGACATGCGGAGGGCGTACGGTCGTCAGCCGAGACGCCCTGGCGTGTGCTACTTCTTTCCCCGTCCGTCAGCAGGGAGTGCATGCAAACGGCTGAATCTGTTCCTCCGCTGGATGGTGCGTCGCGACAAAGTCGATCTCGGTGTCTGGACAGGTGTTCCGGCGTCAAAATTGATCGTGCCCCTCGATACTCATGTGATCAGGCTTGGCCGATGCCTTCGACTCACACGTTACACCAGTCCGGGATGGCGGATGGCTGCTGACATCACTGCATCACTGCGCGCGCTGAACCCGGGCGATCCGGTGAGCTTTGATTTTTCTCTCTGCCACGTCGGCATGATGAACGCCTGCGGATTCGGCAGAAGACAGGGAGACTCGCAATGCCCGCTCCGAGGACTGTGTCACCCCCGCGTTCGAAAACGCGCTTGAGCACGGGAGTGCTGCTGGTGGCGATTGTCGCGGCGTACTTCGCCGGCAAGCGCGTCGGCGCCGTTCAGGAATTGATCGCGGCCAGCCCTTCGAACGCGCAGAAGATTGCGCTGGTGAAAAAACAAAAATGCGCCGCCGGCTGGTGTGAGACGCTCTGGCTCGGGGACACGAGAGCAGATGTCGTGAAAGTCGCTGAACTGACTCCTCGCACTGAGCACTGTGACGAGATCGCCTGGGCGTCCGATGGCTACCGGGTCGGGTTCGTGATCAATGGTTATCAGCTCCGCATCTTCGACGGTATGGCGCGCAAGCCGATCAACCAGGTGAATCTGATCGAACCCGACGGTACTCCGACCTCGCACGTTGTTCGCGGCGTCACATTTTCGCAGAATGGGGCATCGGTGACGTTCGATGAATGTCCGCGAGGAAGATCGGGATGTAAGTCCGGGTTAGTGGCGGTTCGATAAATACAATGTTCAATGTTCAATGTTCAATGTTCAATGTTCAATGCTCAATGTGTAAGGTGTTCAACATTGCACATTGAACATTCAACATTCGATTGCGTCAGCTCTCTTGATGAGGCTGCTTCGCGACCCGCTGATATACGTTGAGCGTGTTTTGCACCATGCGCTCGGCACTGAAGAGTGAACGCGCCCGCGCGCGGCCGGCGTCGCCCATCTGCCGGCGCAGCGTCTCGTCTTTCAGCAGTCGCACGATCGCTTCCGCCAGCGCGTCGTGATCGCGAGGCGGAACCAGGATGCCGGTCTCGCCATCGGCAACGACCTCGGGTATCCCGCCGGCGCGTGTCGCGACGATCGGCTTCCCTGCGGCCATCGCGTCGAGCAGCGACGTGCCCAGTCCTTCGGTCACCGAGCTCATGACGAAGACATCGAATGCCTGGTGCAACGAGAGCACGTCGGGCCTGAAGCCGGCGAGGAGCACGTGTTTTTCGAGATGGAGATCCTTGATCTGCCGCTCGAGCGCAGGCCGCAATTCCCCTTCGCCGGCAATGATGAACCGCGCGTCCGGCAGCTGCAGCAGCACCGCTTTTGCCGCATCGATCAAGTGACGCTGTCCCTTGTGTGGAACCAGGGCAGCAACATTGCCGACAATCGGCGCGTGATGCGGAAGCCAGAACTCTCCATGGAGCTTCGCCGGCTCCGCCCGCTCGACGCGTTCGATATCGATGCCTTCATGCACGGTCACGGCACGCGAGGCGGGAACGCCGTCGCCGATGAGCATCTGACGAATGGCTTCTGACGCGCAGATGAAACAATCAACCTGCCGATACTTCCACCGCGACAGCGAATTTCCACGCAAATGAAAATCAACGCGACGCGCGGCAACGAGCGGTGGTTTGGTGACTTGCGTGCTCATCGAAAGCGCCAGCGCCGCCATCGCGACACCATGCGGGTCATGCGCGTGAATGACGTCAGGCTTCAGTTGCTTCACCACGCGCGAGAGCCGCCATGCGGCCGTGAGGTCCATCTCGGTCTTCGGCGCAAGGGGCACGAGGTCGAGCCCTTCGGCGGCGCGTTGCCGCAGTTCCCCCTCCGAATGCGCCACGAGCAGCGTCCGATGCCCGAGCGCGCGCAGCCCCATCATAGTCGTCAATGCCTGGTTCTGTCCGCCTCGCCACGTCCGCGCGGTGTCGATGTGCAAGGAAAACATCACCTTTTGCTGCCGGCTACCGGCTGGGTGCTGGCTGCCTGAAGTTCCCACAACTTCGCCAGTTTGAGGAACACGTAATACGCATTCATTTTCGACACGAGCAGGCCGACCGCCCCGTCGCTGAATCCGCCTCTCAGCAGGTAGTTCCGGATGAACGCGAATCGCGGGTGGAAGAACATCTCGATCGCGTTGGTGCGACGACCTTCCGACAGCCATTGTTCCGCCGCCAGCGTCGTGTATTTATCAATCGTGGCGAGGTGATGCGAGATGTCGCGATAGGCGTAATGCTGGAGTTCGTGGCGAAGAACACCCGGCGGCCGGTCCGCTTCGACCGACTCGTGGACTCGTCGCCCATTCCATCGCGCCGCCCGGCGATCGTAGAGACGAAGCTGGTAGTCCGGATACCAATCGGTCGATCGG
>JBKPSH010000044.1:0-43015 GCA_046734955.1 Acidobacteriota bacterium | reverse complement strand
ATCTTCAGAAACGTCGAGTAGCCGCGATAGAGATCGGGGAAGTGATTGAGATGGTCGTTGAGCGTCACGTGACCACCCTTCTGCGCATCCCATCCCTTCAGCGCCGGATCTTCGAAGCGATGTGGACGTACTTCGCGTCTGATGTTGCGAAGATGCCGCCGTGTGAGGTCTGGATATTCGGAACCTGAAGGACTTGTTTGGTCCTGAAGTCGGCAAGATCGACCATGCCGATGCGGCCGTGCCCGCGATCGTTGATGTAAAGGAAGCGTCCGTCGTACTTGCCGTCGGTTTCACTGAGCGCAGGATGGTGCGAATCACCCCAGCGAAGCGCGTCAGGCCCGCCGCCGATGAGCGGCTCGTTCAGCGCCTCTTCCGACCAGGCGGCACCGTAGCCATAACCCTGCCACGGCTCGGGCGTGAAGACGGCAATCGTGCGGAGCAAGCGCATCGACGGCACGCCGATGACATGCACCTGGCCGGAATCACCGCCGGAGGCAAACAGCATGTATTCATCGTGGCTGCCTGGCGGCACAAACGTCTTGACGGCCCGCCGCATCGTCGGGCGTCAAACCTCGCTGCTCGGCGATAGAGAGAATTGATTGTTGGCCTGCGGTCGAACGTGCTTTGTGCACGACACCGCCGCGATCACGGCGAGACATGCCGCGGCGAAGGTGATCCATTTGCAGCCCTCGTCGCTCTCGTAAGAATGAAAATAATTGCGTGAATCATCACGGTCCTCCAAGCGACCGGCGCCTGTCGCGCCTGTTGCCCGAGTATCTCGTGACTGTTCCGGACGTCCTATGACGTGGGTCATACTCGGCCCCGGTCGCGGTTTACAACAGGGATTTCTCCATCCACGAACCGCCGCATCCTTCAGTGACAGCGACGTAACCATGTCGCAGCAGGTCCTTGATCGGACCGGCCGGCACGATGACGATTCGGCGGCAGCCGCCCGCGAGCGACGCGATCTCGATCGCGTCGATGAGCGAGGCCATCACCTCCCGCTTGACGTCCGGGTGATTCAGCTCAATCGCGGGCGGAATCTCTGCCGCGAATTCGGGAACCTGCGTTTCGATCGGCGTCTGCGTGTAAGTCGCGACACCAACCGGCACATCGTCGATGCGCACGACAATGCGCGGCCAATTGCGCAATCGATTGAGTCGTTCCCCGGTGATCTGACCAGTGAAAAGGCGGCGGATGTCTGCGTCCGTCAATCCGCGAACTTCCGGGCCTTCGACCCGGAGGTCGAGTGCCGCCGCCTCTGGCGTCGGCCATGCGCCGCTGAGTGCTGTGCTTGTCACGTTAGCCTCCTTGTTCGTCGAGTCCGAGCCGGCGACTTCGATCGCCGAGCGTCGAGCGTTTGATCTGCAGAAGTTCCGCCGTCTTCGACTTGTTGCCACTGCTCGATCGCAACGCCCAGGTGATCAGATTTGGCCTCGGAGAAAATCGAACAGGGCGCGCATCCGCCGGCTCTTTCCAACGACGATCGAATCGGGCGAGAACGTCGTGTCGCGGTGGCCCACATGGCGGGTGCCGGCGAGTGGTACGCTATCGAGCTCATTCACATCGCAAGCGGACCGCAACCTGGATGCCAGCGGCAGGTCACTGGGTTTTCCAACGAAATTACCGGAGTCGCGCCCGACCGGTGCCGACCGCACGACCGGGTCGCCGCGCGTTGCCGAAAATCCGGCAGGTCACTCCCGGCGTCCGGACGGACCGCATCAACCGGGTCAAATCGCCAGTAATTACAGCCGCTGGAAAGCCCGGACAAGACGGTACGGCATTTGTGAGGGGCCTGAACATGGCCCTGGCAACCACGCATAGCGTCATGTCACCGGCCGCAACCGTCTCTGACGTCGCCGCACGGCTACAGCGTTACGACAAGCCCGGACCGCGCTATACGTCGTACCCGACGGCCGTGGAGTTCTCTGACGCATTCGACGAGGCGGCATACCGCGGTCGGCTCAAAGCAGCGTCGGTCATGAGCGACCGGCCGTTGTCGCTATACGTCCATCTGCCGTTTTGCGAGGAGCGGTGCCTCTACTGTGGCTGCATGACGATCATCACGCGTAAGCGAGAGGTGGCCAGTCGATACCTCCAGTACCTCGAACGGGAAATCGAGATGCTCGCGAGCGCGCTGCAAGGACGACGGGGCGTCGTTCAGCATCACTGGGGAGGCGGAACGCCGACTTACCTGAGCGTCGAGCAAATAGAACGACTGCACGCCGTCATCTCCCGACACTTTGCCGTCCAGATCGATGCGGAGATCGCGATCGAAATCGATCCGCGGGTGACAACGCGCGAACAGCTTCGAACCCTGCGTGCGCTCGGCTTCAACCGGCTGTCGATGGGCGTTCAGGATTTCACGCCAGAAGTCCAGGAGGCGATCGGGCGGTATCAGCCGGAACGTGCGACGCGAGAGCTCTACGACTACGCGCGGGCGATCGGTTTCAACAGCATCAATGTGGACCTGATCTACGGCCTCCCCCGCCAGGAACCGACGTCCTTCGCGGACACACTGTCCGCCGTGACCGCAATGCGGCCGGATCGTATCGCGGTGTATTCGTACGCACACGTCCCCTGGCTTCGGCCGCATCAGAAGCAGATCGAAGTCGCGCAGTTGCCTGAGCGCGAAGTCAAACTTCAATTGATAGGCGCAGCGATCGAATCGTTCGTCACCGCGGGCTACGTGCCAATCGGGATGGATCATTTTGCGCTCGCCGACGACGAGCTTGCGGTCGCCGCGCGCGAGCGAAGGCTTCACCGCAATTTCATGGGCTACACGACACGGCGGGCGACAGACCTGGTCGGAGTTGGCCTCTCGGCGATTGGCGACGTGTCAGGTGCATTCGCACAGAACGTGAAAAAGCTGCCCGCGTACTACTCGGCGCTCGACGCGCAGCGGTTCCCAATTGAGCGAGGCTATCTGCTGAGCGAGGACGACACAATTCGGCGCCAGGTCATCACCGAGTTGATGTGCAATTTCTTCGTCGACCGCACGGCTATCGAGAAGACGTTCGGAATTAATTTCGATCAGTACTTCAGTTACGAACTCGACACGCTGACCACTCCTGGCGGTCCAGTCTCTGACGGATTCTTCCAAATCAGCCCGCGCGGCCTGGAGGTCGCGGATGAAGGGCGGCTGTTCGTGCGCACCATCTGCATGCACTTCGATCGCTATCTGCGTCGTCAGGAAAATCAGCCGACCTTCTCACGGGCAATTTAGCCAATGAACGCCATGAACACTCCAACTGCCGTCCTCTTGTTCAATCTTGGCGGGCCCGACGATCTCGAATCCGTCGAACCGTTTCTCGTGAATCTGTTTACTGACCGCGAGATCATCCAGCTCCCGGGTGGTGCAGCGCTGCAACCATGGTTCGCGCGGCTGATCGCAAAGCTGCGGGGACCTTCTGTCCGCAACAACTACCGGCGGATTGGCGGCGGCTCGCCGCAGCTGCGAATTACACGTGAACAGGCGCGCGCACTCGAGCACCGTCTGAACGTCTCTGACGCCGGCAGCGCTTACCGCGTGTTCATTGCGATGCGCTACTCGCGACCCTCAGCCGACGATGCGCTCGAAGCGATTGCCGCAGCCGGGATCACACGAATCGTCACGCTGACGCTGTTTCCGCACTGGTCAAAAGCGACGACCGGCTCATCGCGGAATGAGTTCGAGCGTATGCTCGCCGGTGCGAAATGGAAGGATGCCGGTTTCGAGATCACGCATATCGAACACTACGCCGACAATCCGCTGTACCTCGACGCGCTTGCCGCAACGGTGCGCGCCGCTTGGACCGGCATTCCCGAACCTCGTCGCGCACGGACCGTCCTGCTCTTCAGCGCCCACGGGCTGCCGCAAAGATTCATTGACGAAGGCGACCCGTACGTCGAGCAGATAAACGCCACCAGGTTCGGTGTGCTCGAGCGTCTCGATTTGCCTAATCGCCAACTCCTGGCATTCCAGTCGCGAACCGGACCGGTGAAATGGATTGGACCGGGCACCGAAGAGGTCCTCGCCGAACTTGGCGACGAAGGCGTGACCGACGTGCTCGTCATTCCACTCTCTTTCGTGTCGGATCACATTGAGACGCTGTATGAAGTGGATATGCTTTTTGCCGATGCGGCGAGGGCGGCGGGGATTACCGGCTATTACCGGCCGGCGGCATTGAATTGCCATCCAACGTTCATTGAAGCGCTGGCCAGCCTCATCACCGACGCTAGTGGACTGAGGGGGCGCGAAGCCGACGCGCGAAGAGCGGTCGCGTGACGAACGAGGCGAGACGCAGGTAGGTTTCGTACAAATAGAATCCGGCATCACGCCGAGCTAGCAGCGCGGTCTCATCGGGGGTGACGACCAGACTCGTCTCGACCCCGGGCGCCAACCCAATCGGGATCCAATGACGACGGCACGCGTCAAAAACGTGCGCCATCACCGCGCGCATTTCCTCGTACATCGGCGGCGACCAACTCTCCATGTCGGACCCGATGGTTGGTCTGAAGATGCAGACAGTCGGAAAGGCCCCCAGTCCGGCGATTAGATCGATGGCCTGGAGCGTACTCGCGATCGGCTCTATCCCGGCGATGATCTCACCTGACACCGAACCGAATGGCATACGGTCTGCGCAATACGCCAGAGCATCGAGGAATAGTGACTGGCCGTGCATCCGCGCCTTTCCCGGACAGATCCGCCGGAACCACTCCGGATCGAGAAACTCGAGGCAGAACGAAATGTGATCCAGTCCCTCGGAAATGAGCGCGTCATACCGCGTGAAGTCTTTTTCAGGCGCGAGCTGCAAACCGACGAGCAGCCCCACTTCGTCTTTGATCGCCTTCACATATGGCAGCGCGAAATCGATTCCTCGCGATCCCTGAAACCCGCCGTTCAGATGCACGAACGTGATTTCTGATTCGCCCCTCGCGGCTCGACACGTCTCGACGACATCAGAGACGCTCTTTTCGAGCGCTTCGGTCGTGCCGACGTTCTGCCCGGTCGTACAGAACCGGCAATTCATGGCCGGCTCGTAATTCCAGAATGCGCAGACCGGGTTGATGTAGATGCCCAGGCACGTCCCCTGCAATACGCCGATGCGGTTCATCGGTACACCGCTCGATGTGAGACGTCCGGCCCACGTCGGCTCGGATGGAAGCCGGACGTTGTACGAATGGCTGGATCGGTCATCGACGATGTGCCACCGGAGATCGTGGTCCCGTGCGAGCCAGTACGGAGAGTCGGCCGCAAACGGCTCGACAACCGGAACGTTGACCCAGATTTCCTCTTTGATTCGTGAGCCGGTGGGCAGGATCACTTCAAGGCCTGAGCCGAGGCCGGCCCGCGTGCGGGAGATCGTTCGCGCGTCCGCGAGCGGCGTGCCGGAAATTCGCAAGCCGCGGCATTGCAGATCGATTTCGAGCTCGCAAGCATTCAAGCGGACGGTGTCCATCTGGGTCATCACTGGTTCTTGTAGAAATGCTGAATAGGGTGCTCACTACGCCCAATTTCGCCGTTCAACGAACGTGCGCGGCTCAAGCCGTCGACCCATCGGGCCGAAGCGAGCTTCACCGCGCGCTTTCCACAGCAGCAAAGGTCCGGCCAGATGGTGGATCGCGCGCGAGAATCCTCCGAGTTCGCGCTCGATCTCCTGGCGCAGTTCGCGGATGCGGTGGCTGATCGCCGGATTCGAGTCCCGGAGATACTTCTCCATCGCCCACAACACTGCACCCTGGCCAGAACGAAGCTCCTGCCCTTCGGCGCCGACGCGCGCTCGGACGCGAGGATCCGGATCGGCGCGGTAACGCCTCCAGCCCCCGAGCATGTTCCTCATGAGCCGGTACAGGCTCGGCCCGTTGACCTCGAAGTCGCGCCGGAATGGGGTGCCCTTCAGTTTGGCGTAAGAGGCCGATCCGAACTCCAGGCCCAGCCAGATCCACTCGATGCCGAGCTCGACGAGCTGACGGATGTCGTACTTCTTGATCGCGTTGGGCCGACGAGAACACGTACAACGACGAGGGTTTCGCATGGCGCCTTCATCAAATCGAGAGTTCGAGCGCTCGTTTCTTGTAGAGCAGGAAGTTCTCGTCCATCAGGAAGAAGGCGGTCGTCCCCAGCTGCCGCTCCGTCTCGCACATGACGCGAAAGAGATCTGCACCTCGATCGAAGAAATTGACGAACTTTCCCTTGCCACCGAAGAACTCCGAGGTCGTGCAGAAGTTGCATCCCAACGGGCAGCCGACCGACGGGATAATCGTGGCTGATGGATTGCCGCCGCCAGTCGGCAGCGGCAATCCCATCAACCTGAACCCGAATGAGGACGGGATGATCGGGTGTTCAATCGGCCGGTCGACGCGCTCGCCGAGAAAGTTCCTGAGCCAGGCAACTCCTTCGCCTTTGACGATGTGATCGGCATCGATCAGTCGCTCGATGCCGGGTATCGCCGTCACGTGACCACCAACCACGATCGTCGATCGCGGAGAGTGTCGCCTGACCAGCCGGCACATCTCGCGCACTTTGCCGATGTTCACGATGATGCTCGTGATGCCAACGACGTCGTAGTCGCGAGTCAGGAGTTCTCTGACGAAGCGATTGCGCGTAGGGAAATCCAGAACCGTGCACGGAGCCGAGATGTTGTGCTGAAGCAGCATGAGACTCCAGCTCCGGTGGAACATGCGCAGTGAGAATGGCCCCTGCTCGCGCGTGACTTGATTGTGATAGAGCTCGACGGGATTTATCGCACGGCTGCCGTACTCGTCGTCCTGAGCGAACGGTTTGAACACTGATGATAGAAGAACCCGAGCACGCTTCATCGACTCACATCCTCCACGATAACGAGATCCCGCCGCTCGGCGTCATAGGTGACGAGGACCACCTTCCGTGACTTCAGTTGAAGGTGCCGTTCGAACAACAGTGACGGCGGAACCGCCTCTTCGCGCGCCCTAGCGCTACCAGTAACAGACTCGACACGCTGAAAGGCCACGCGGATTACGGCGTCGCCCGGTGGCAAGTCGATGTTGCGGTATAGATACAGCGGCCGATCGTGACGGAGACCCGCTCCACGAATCGTCTGCTGCACGATCATTTGATCGTTCCAGCGCACCTCGAGCCGGTATGTGGCGCTCGTGCCGACGCACGACATCGGCTGCCGCATATGTGAGGGCAACTTCGACAACTCTTCATCACTCCGCTGCCGGCAGTCCTCGATCCGCTCCGGTCGAGCCGTCCACGCGAGGCGCAAAACCGCCTGCTCTCCATGGGGACTGAGAGAGAAGCTGGACGCGCGTGTGAGTCCAAGGGTGCCGGCGATCGCGAGCAGAATGCCGGCCACGCGCGGTACTCCACTCACGCCGGGTCTCCTACCGTCAAACGTTCGCACTCGGTGTCGATCTCGACCGATCGGTCGCGCATCGGCGACGCCAGTCGAGCGACATGAGCGGAGAAGCTTCGCAACGCCGCCACCGCCTCACGGCGCTCACCAGCCGCCACTGACACGATCCTCACGCGCGCGCGATCAACGCGTGCTTGCAGTTCCGCCTCGCGTTCGTGGTACACACGCTCGGTCAGCCACTTGGGTCCCTCACGATTCCAGCAATCGCGTGAAGGACACGTCAGTACGAGCACGCCACCGGCGCCACCTCGAATCAGCATTTCAATGGCGGACGTGTGGACGTTCCCTGCACAGTCGGTCGTGTAAGTTGCGGCTCCCTCGGCCGCGAGAGCAGAGCGATAGGTCGCGGCGCCGTGCTCGCAGCAGACGGCCACGATCTCGCCCTGACGCCGGTCCGATGACGCCAGAAACGCCTGGATGCGTGCGAGCTGGTCGCGGCCTGTCCGTCCAGGAGGGCCGACGCCCATTGGCGCACATGAACCGGCGCAGATCCCGCAGCTGACGCACAGTTCCGGATCGACGCGCGCCACCAGTAGCGATCGGCGACTCGGTCGCTCGATCATTTGTATTGCGCCGTATGGACAGTCGCGTGAGCACTGGAAACACCCGGTGCAGAGGTCCTGGTCGACGACCGACGGCGCGGGGCTGTCAGGTGCCCGGCGTGTTGTCACCGCTGGCGCGAGGAGGAATGCGATCGCACCGGCCGCAAGGATCGCGAGCGCGGTTCCACCACCGAGCCGTCCCATCCACGGAACCCAGAATGCGAAGAACAGATCGGTTGGAATCGCATCAGGCCGCACGAACGCATTGGCTCTGGGAGCCATCAATATCGGTCTGGCAACCGCGACAACCGCGAGGCACGCGATCACCGCCCAGGCGAGTTGCCGTGGCGGTAGAAGGACAGGACGCTCGAGGCGTTTGATGTGCAGCCAGAGGACGACCCCCATGCCGAGCGGAATACCGATGTGCGCGAAGAGCGTGACGAAAAAGAAGACGCTCGCGACGGGCCGCTCGCCAGTGAATGCCCGACTCAAAGGCTCGGACAGAACCGGCAGCGCATCGAGCATGCGCGCGCCCTCCGTCGCGAGATACTCGCCGAACGTATCCCACACCAGCACGTAGCCGCTCCATCCGCAGAGCAACAGCAGAACGCCGAGCAGCCCTCCGCTCACCCATGCAAGCGCACGCGCCCCCCAGCTCCGTCCCTGCGCAAACATCCGGAAGGCATGAACGAGTGTTGCAACGACGGCGGCGTCGCTCGCGTAGCGATGCAGTCCTCGGACCCAGTTTCCGATCCATGGATTGGCCGTCAGACCGGCAACCGACTCCCAGGGAGCCGCTACGCGATAGAAAAGAATCAACCAGAGGCCAGTCGCAACGATCGTCAGATACAACACCACGACGATCGTTCCGCTTTGGTAAAGAGGATTGAGTCGCGCGCTGTACAAACGATTGGCGACTGCATCCAGCGCAATCAATAACCGAAGGGCAAACCGCTCGATCGTCCGAATCATCGTTCCGGAACCGATCGCAATCGTAGGCTGTGGCTCCGCCCGGCCATATGACAACCGTCATAACCGATGCTCAAGCAAGCGCGTTATGGTGCCCGCGATCCGAAGCTCATGCCGCTTCAGTCAGACGGAGCACGTCATGCACGAAACTTCTCGTCCGCCCACCTCGTCCGCGTCAGTGCCGCTGGGACAACGACTCTTCGACAACATCTTTCTGCTACTGGCTGCGGGGCTGTTGATCATGTTCGCCCTTTACACCGGCTGGGGGCTGTGGGAGATCACGCATCTGCCCGCCGCCACTCTCCCCTGAGGCTGCATACCATGCATCTCGATACACACACCGGGCTCGATTGCCCGAAGGGCGTGTGGTGGAAGCCCGCGCACAAGTCGGAAAAGCTCTGGGTCACGATCGCATTCGCGTGGTGCATGGTGCTTTTCGCCATGATGCCGCTGTGGCACTGGAAAGGCGGTCAGAACCCGTCTGGGATCCGCCGGCATACGACGCCCGCCGCCTATGGTCAGCGCCTGGGCGAGTTCATCGCGCAGTACCAGACAGGACAAGACCGCGGCATTCCGATCGTCTCGCCTCCCCCGGGCGCGGATGTCTATCTGGCCGCGGCGCAGTTTCAGTGGCTTCCCGTCCTGCGGCTGCAGAAGGGCGTCGAGTACACCCTCCATCTCTCTGCACTCGACGTGAACCACGGATTTTCGCTCTATCCGATCAACGTCAACTTCCAGGTCGTGCCCGGATATGACTACGGGCTGCGCGTCACACCCAACGCGTCAGGCGACTTCCGAATTCTGTGTAACGAGTTCTGCGGGATCGGTCACCACATGATGGTCGGGCGCGTGATCGTCGAGGACGGTCCGGTCGCCGTGACCGCGAGGATCGAGCCATGACTACTTCAACCGGTGTGATCGATCTGCGCGGCTCCGGGGCAGACGAGTTTCGCACGTGTCAGTCGACTGGACGGCGGATCCACCTCGGCGCCGAACGCTTGATCAAGGCGCACGCCGTGGCCTCGGTCGTCGCTTTGCTGATCGGCGCGATCGCCGCGGTGTTGATCGTCCTCACGCGCTGGCAGGCCGTGCACCTGTTGCCGGCCGAATGGTTTTATCGCGTGCTCGGCGTACACGGCATGAGCATGCTGATCTTCTTCATCATTTTCTTCGAGGTCGCGGTGCTGCATTTCACCAGCACCGCGCTCGTCAATGCGCGCGGCTGTGCGCCAAAGACGTCATGGCTGGGATTCGCGCTCATGGTGATTGGCGCGGTCATCGTGGAGACGATGATGTGGTCGGGAAAGGCGGACGTGCTCTTCACGTCCTACGTGCCGCTACGCGCGAACCCATCGTTCTACCTGGGCGTGATCTTGTTCGCGGTCGGTGCGCTGATTGGGGTCTCAGTCTTCTTCATCAACCTGGTGGTCGCAAAGCGTGAACAGCGTTACGAAGGATCACTGCCGCTCGTCGTCTACGGCGCGGTGACCGCCGCGATCATTGCCGTAATCACGCTGCTGCACGGCGCCGCGATTTACATCCCGACCTACCTCTGGTCTCTCGGTCTGATGACGGTCGATCCCGAAATCTACCGCGTCGTCTGGTGGGGACTCGGACATTCGTCACAGCAGATCAACGTCGCGGCGATGGTCGCGATTTGGTACATGCTCGGCGCGCTGACGATCGGCTCAGTAGTCGTCAACGAAAAGATCAGCCGCTCGGCGTTCGTCCTCTACATCCTTTTCATCTCGATGGCATCGGCGCACCACCTCCTCGTCGATCCGGGCATGGGCCCGGCATGGAAAATCGTCAACACCAGCTACTTCATGTACATGGCGGTTCTCGCGTCGATGATTCACGGGTTTACCGTGCCGGCCGGAATGGAACTCGGAATGCGACTGCGGGGGTTCACCAATGGCATGTTCGAGTGGCTGCGCCGGGCACCGTGGCACGATCCGGGATTCAGCTCGCTCATCTTTTCGGTGTTTGTGTTTGGGTTTGTCGGCGGAATCACCGGCGTGACCATCGGCACCGAGCAGATCAACATCATCGTCCACAACACACTTCGCGTCCCGGGTCATTTCCACGCCACCGTCGTCAGCGGCACCGCCATGGCGTTCATGGGAGCGACGTATTACCTGATCCCGCTCATCTTTCAGAAGAAAATCGCGTTCTGGAAGGCGGCACAGATTCAGCCCTACCTGTTTGCGGGCGGCATGTTGATTTTCACGTTGTCGATGACCTTTGCCGGCAGCTTCGGTGTACCGCGCAGGCACTGGGACATCAGCTTTAGCACGGCCCCGTTCGACATGCAGTTCAATCCCGTCGTCGACGTGCTACTGGCATTTGTCGCTCTGGGAGGACTGACGGCGGCAACGGGCGCGTTCATCTTCGTTGCGATCGCGGTGAAGTCGGTGTTTCTCGGGGAACCGATTGGGCAGATTCCTCGCGGTGTTGCGGTCGCCGGCATACCGCCAGGTCTCACCCATCCGCCGATTCACGCTGCAGACGTCGACGAAAGAAATGCCGCGTTGCATGCTGATTCGCGCGGGGTCATGGGACCGATGCCCGGCACGGTCGTGCTCGTGTTCGTTTTCCTGGCAGCATTCGTCGTGTATTTCTTCGTGAACTGGAAGGTTCTCTCGTTCATTTGGAAAATCGGATGACGACGCACCAACGCGCGTGGTCGGCGATGGCCGCGCTCGCCGCAATTGTGGCGATCACGGCGGCATGGTGGTCGCTCGCACTGTGGCCGGTTGAACCAACGACTCCGGCGTGGTTGCTGCGGACGCGCGCCGTGTGTTTCGGCACGATGCTCAACGATCTCCCAAACGCGGGCGGCTGGCTGCTTCTCATTGGACAGCCGATCGGCATGCTGACGGTCCTCGCGACGGTATGGCCGACCGAACTGCGGCGAGGATTCGGTCTGCTGATGCGCCGGGTTTCAGGTCAGATGCTCCTCGGTATCGTTGCCGCAGGGATCGGCGCCGGCAGCGCTGGCGTGGCGGCGCGCGTCGCTGGCTTTGAGGATCGTTCATTCTCCGCCGGAGCAGATCGCGAAATCGCAACCGCGCTCACGCGCGTGAATGACCAAGCGCCCGCGCTGTCGCTCATCGATCAGCGCGGCCGGCAGATCTCTCTCGATCGGTTTCGCGGCCGGCCGGTTATCGTGACGTTCGCCTACGCGCACTGCGAAACGATTTGTCCGCTGGTCGTCTCTGATGTGCTCGCCGCTCAGCGGCATTTGAGCGATCGTGCGCCAGCGGTTGTGATCGTCACGCTGGATCCATGGCGCGATACACCGAGTCGATTGAGCGCGATCGCCAGCAACTGGAACATCGGACCGGAGGCGCACGTGCTTTCGGGTTCTCCCGAGGCGGTCGAGCGAGCGTTGAACGCATGGCGGGTGCCGCGCGTGCGGAACGAAAAGACGGGTGACCTCTCGCATCCACCGATCGTCTATATCGTCGGAGCGAATGGACGGATCGGGTACGTCGTTCAAGGGAATGCGTCCGCCATCGTTGCCGCGGTGCGCGCGTTATAAAAGGGAAAAGGGAAGGGAAAAGGGAAAAGGAAGGTGAAAGGTAAAAGGTAAAAGGTCGAGTGGAGGTGACGGGAATCCGGCAAAGCGGCAGCGACTCGATGGATTCGCGTTGCGAGCACTGCGGCACGGCGTTTGTGTTCGGAAACCATGGTGAACTATCAAGACAAGCGGATCATCATTGCAGGCGCTGGCATTGCCGGACTGTCGACCGCGTGGGCGATCAAACAGCGTGCCCCCGAAGTCGATGTCGTGGTACTTGAGCGAGGTTCGCGTGCCGGCGGCAACATCCGAACCGAACACATTGACGGATACGTCTGCGAGTCGGGACCCGACGGTTTTCTAGATAATGCCCCCGCGACCATGGCGCTCGTTGACGAGCTCGGCCTGAGCTCTCGCCTGCTGTCGAGCAACGATCAGGCGCGCACACGGTACATCTTCCGGAATGGGCGACTTTCGGAAGTGCCCACTTCGCCTCTCGCGTTTCTCAGAACCTCGCTGCTGTCACCTCACGCAAAGCTCAGACTCTTGTGCGAGCCGTTCGCAACCGCGCGCCGGGATGACGACGAGTCGATCATTGATTTCGCGGCGCGCCGAATCGGCAGCGAGGCTGCCGCCGTTTTCGTCGACTCCATGGTTTCTGGCGTATACGCGGGCGACGCAGCGGCACTATCCCTCAAGGCGTGCTTTCCAAAGATGCGTCAGATGGAAGATGACCACGGCAGCCTGGTCCGCGCGTTGATTGCAACCCGCCGACGACGGAAAAGAACGGATACGCCGGGCGCTCCGGCAGGACGCCTCACATCTTTCATCAGCGGGATGTCGGATCTCATCGAGGGGCTGACACGAGCGCTCGGATCTGTGGTTCACACCTCGACGGCTGTGACCTCCATGCACCGCAACCAGATTCCGTCGCTCTCGCGAACCGGCTTACCGGGCCGCGCTTACGTCGTCGGCACCTCGCAGGGAACACTCGATGCGGATGCTGTTGTGTTGAGCGGTCCCGCAGCCGAATCTGCGGCCATTGTTCGAGAACTCGATGGATCGCTGGCGGCAGCGATCCAGGAGATACCTACGTCACCGCTGGCGGTCGTGTGTCTTGGGTACGATGAAGCCGTCCTCCGTTCCGAGACCCATCTCGATGGTTTTGGATTCCTGGTTCCGCGAGCCGAAGGGATCCGGATCCTGGGTGCGCTCTGGGAAACAAGCCTTTATCGACACCGCGCGCCCGCGGGGAAAGTGCTGATCCGGGTCATGATTGGCGGGGCGAGGGATCCGGACGCGGTGTCGCTCTGCGATGCGGATTTGCGGCGGATTGTCAGAGCCGACCTGAAACGCACGATGAACGCTTCAGCCATGCCTGAATTCGTTCGAGTGACTCGGCATACGCGCGGCATTCCGCAGTACGTTCGCGGTCACCAGGCAAGGATGCAGCGTATTGATGCGCTGTTGCAGCCATATCACGGGTTATTCCTGGCCGGCAATTCGTATCGCGGCGTCTCGATCAACGCGTGCATCGCCCACGCGCCCTCGGTCGCTGATGCTGCACTACGTGCGATCGGAGCGACACCACCGGCCCAGGCAATGAGCGCCTAGGCCACATCAGGCCGTAATCGGGGCGCTCTCCGCCTCGCTCTTGGTCTCATTCATGCCGCAGCGCGCGATGCGATCCCCCAGCGTCGAGCGCTTGATGTTCAAGAGCTCCGCAGCCTTCGATTTGTTGCCGTCGGCTACCTTCAGTGCCCATCCAATCAGGTTCGACTCAACCTCTTTGAGTCGATCGTCAAGAGAGATCGACGTCACAGGCGCGGGCGCCGGCAAGGACGACGCGCCCTCGGCGCTTGCGGCGCCAAAGAGGATGCTGACTGCCAGGCAGCCGACGCGCACCGTGCCACAAGAGCAGGTTTGAATCATCCGCTCGCACGCGTTCTCCAGCTCGCGCACATTGCCGGGCCACCGGTATCTGTCGAACGCGTGGCGCACCGCGACCGAAACCTCGGGCACATCCATGGCGCGTTCGCGCGCAAACCGCTTCAGGAAGTGCTCCATGAGAAGCGGCACGTCCTCGCGGCGCTCGCGAAGAGGCGGCAGGACAATCGGGAGAACGTTCAGGCGGTAGTACAGGTCTTCCCGGAATTTACCTTCGGCAACCATTTGCTTGAGGTCGCGCTTTGTGCCGGTGATGATTCTGACGTTCACGGGGATGGTCCGCGTTCCGCCGACGCGTTCGACCTGGCGGTTTTGCAATGCGCGCAGCAGTTTCACCTGCATCGACAAGGGCACGTCGTCGATGTCGTCGAGAAACAACGTGCCGCCCTGCGCCAGCTCGAAGCGGCCAGGTTTGTCTTTGATCGCGCCCGTGAAGGCGCCGCGCTCGTGTCCGAAAAGCTCCGTTTCAATCAAGGATTCCGAGAACAGTGCGCAGCTTACAGCCACGAACGGTTGGTGCCGGCGCGCACTTTGATGATGCAGCATGTTGGCAATGACTTCCTTGCCCGTGCCGCTCTCGCCGGTGATGATTACGGTGCTGTCGCTCCGGCTCACGACCTTGACGAAATCGAAGATCGCCCGCATCCGCGGGCTGTGGCCGACCACCACCTGGTCGACGGAAAACTGCGTGGGCGCTCTCATGATGGATTCACCATGTCGGACGACTGACTACACAACCTGCAGCTGCTCGAATTCCTTGATCTCTTCGCGCAGCGCCATCTCGACGCCCATGTAGAGCGTCATATGAGCGCTTGGACATCCCGAACACATGCCCGTGAGACGCACGTGGGCATTGTTGCCGGTGACGCTGACCAGTTCGATGTCGCCGCCGTCGGCCTGCATCAGCGGCCGGATTCGCTCGAGCACCGCTTCCACTTTTTCTCTCGAAACCATATGCCCCTCGGATTTCTGAAAGATGACTGCCGAAAATCCGACGGAGCAACGCATGTGCCACGAAGACTCGGGAGGTTTTTGTGGGAAAAACGCACAAATCGCCGCAGGCACGAGCGTTGCCTTCAATGATCGGTTGGTGCCGAGCGGGAATTTCCCCGGTGGCGTGCGGGATTATTCGCGCTCGGCCGTCTTGTTGAGGCCGAATTTTTCGATGCGATAACGGATTTGATCGCGATTGAGCCCGAGAAGCGCCGCCGCCTTGGTGTGATTCCAGCCTGTGCGCGCCAGTGCCTGCATCACCAGCCCGCGCTCGATCTGCTCGAGACTGATACCGTCCTCGGGTAGATCGAAGGCGCCGGTCGTCGACCGGCGCGACACCGCAATGGGAAAATGCGCCGGCTCCAGCCATTGACCATCCGCGAGGAGCATCGCGCGCTCGACGGCATTTCGCAGTTCGCGGATGTTGCCTGGCCACCGGTATCCGCCCAGGAGTTCGAGCGCTTCGGGACTCGCGCCGCGAACCTGTTTGCGGAATTCACGATTGAACTGATCGACGTAGAAGCTGACCAGCAGCGAAATGTCCGATCGATGTTCGCGCAGCGGCGGCAACTGCACGTGCATGACGTTGAGTCGATAGTACAAATCCGCGCGGAATTTTCCCTGCTCGACCGCGTCCTCGAGATCGCGGTTCGTGGCGGCGACGACTCGGACATCGACGTGGATGTCGGCCGCGCCGCCGACACGCTTGAAGGACTTTTCTTCGAGAAACCGCAGCAGCTTCGCCTGCAGCGCCGGCACCATTTCACCGATTTCGTCGAGGAAGACGGTGCCCCCTTCGGCCGATTCGAGCAGGCCCGTTTTCTGCTGCCGAGCGTCCGTGAACGCCCCGCGCTCGTGGCCGAACAACTCACTTTCGAGCAGCGCCTCGGGCAACGCCGAACAGGTGATGTTCATGAACGGCCGTGCCGCGCGTTCTGAGTTGTAATGGATGATCTTCGCCGCAAGATCCTTTCCCGTGCCACTCTCGCCGGTGAGCAACACCGTCGACGCGGGGCTCGACGCGATCCGCTGCAGCAGCGCACGCAGCGAGCGCATCGCCGTCGCTTCGCCGACGATGCGCGACAATCCGTAGGGCTCCGAACGAGAAGCCCGAAGCGCGCGAACTTCGCGTCGCAATGCTGTCGTTTCGAGCGCCTTTGCGACGACCAACGCGATTTCGTCGAGATTGAACGGTTTGTTGGCGTAGTGATACGCCCCCTGTTTCATCGCCTCGACCGCCGTTTCAATGCTGGAAAACGCGGTCAGCAGGATGATCGGCACGTCGGGCTGCGTGCTCTTCATTTGTTTCAGCACACGCAACCCGTCCGCGTCCGGCAGTCGGTAATCGAGGAGCACGAGATCGGTTTCGGGACCGAACTGGTCGAGCGCCTCCTGCGCGGTGCCTGCTTCGATGACGGTGAGCCCGTCAGATTTCAGCCGTTCGGCGAGGGACCAGCGAATCAGCTGCTCGTCGTCGACGACCAGAACCGTGGCCATGCGTTCAGATTATATGGTCGGGATCGGGAACCAGGATCACGCGGCGACCGCGTCGCGGACGATTGCCACCATGTCTTGCATGTCGAAGGGCTTGCCCACTGCTCGAAATGCACCGGCGCGAATCGCTTCTTCGAGGATATCCGCGGTTCCATGCGCGGTCATGAGGACGACACGCGAGCTCGGCGCAAGCCGTCGCAGACGGCGGAGCAGGCTGAGATCGTTCGAATCGGGCAGCTTCAAATCGAGTAACACGACCCCGATATCGTGCTGCTTATCCAGACAGGCCAACGCCTCACCAGCCGATGCCGCCTCGAGCACCGTGAACCCTTCGGCCTCGAGACTTTCGGCAAGAGACCAGCGAATCAGGCTTTCATCGTCAACGACGAGGATCGGCGCCATAGTGGGAGAATATTTGCCGCTGCGCGGGGAAATTCCCGCAGGAGCCGGCATGGAAGGCTGCCCCCCTACTGCAAAACCGCTAAACTTCTCCATGTCAGCCCTCCGTTGCGACGTATCGGTATCAAATCTCGATCCAGATGGACCAGAGTCTTCCACCGTTCGTTAAACGAAGCGACCGGCCCGTTTTCTTAGCGGCGACCATCATTGCGGCCGCCATATTCGTGGCCGACTTGAACCTTCCGTCCGACCTTGGCGTCAGTGCGATCTACGGTCTCGTCGTTCTTCTCGGGCTGTTTGCCAGCAGTTCCACATACGCCATCACTGCATCGATTGGCGTCACGCTCCTGATGGTCCTGGGCGCCTGGCTGGCGCATTGGGACGAGACCGGGGCTTACCATCTCGCCAATCGAGCGCTCGCGCTCGTCGGCATCTGGGTCAGTGCCGGGCTTGTCACCGGCTACCGGCGTGTTGGAAAAGCACTCGATCGGTCGGCGAAAAACCTGGCGGACACGAAATTCGCCATCGATCAGGCCGCCATCGTCGCGACGACTGACGTCACCGGGCGCATTACGTACGTGAACGACAAGTTCTGCGAGATTTCAAAGTACCCGCGCGAGGAACTGCTCGGCCAGGATCACCGGATCATCAATTCCGGATATCACTCCAAGGAGTTCATCAGGAACCTTTGGCAGACCATCGCCAACGGCGCCATCTGGCGCGGCGAGATTCGAAACCGCGCGAAAGATGGATCCTTTTACTGGGTGGACACCACCATCGTGCCGTTCCTGAACGACCGTGGCAAACCCTATCAGTACATGGCGATTCGGTCCGACATCACCGAGCGCAAACGGTCGGAAGCGCTGCTCCGCGAGCAAGCCGCGCTTGCGCGGCTTGGTGAGATGGCCGCGGTCGTCGCGCACGAGGTGAAGAATCCCCTCGCCGGGATTCGCGGCAGCCTGCAGGTGATCGGCGGCCGGATGCCTGGCGAAAGCCGGGACCGCACGGTGCTTCGCGACATCGTCGATCGCCTGGACTCGCTGAACAATATCGTCGACGACCTCCTCGTGTTCGCGCGGCCACGTGAGCCGAAGCTCGCACCGGTCGTCCTAAAGGATCTGCTTCGAGGTACCGCTGCTCTTCTCAAAAAAGATCCGGCGCACTCGACAACGCAGCTCGACGTCGCGGACACCGATGTCGTCGTCCGTGCAGACGCCGAACAGCTTCAGCTCGTCCTCGTCAACCTGCTGCTGAACGCGGCACAGGCCACTCACAACCAGGGAGCAGTCCGCGTCGTCGTCTCCACTGCTGAGGGCGTGTGCCGCATTGCGATCGCGGACAATGGCCCGGGAATTCCAGAGGACGTGCGCGAGCGAATCTTCGAGCCATTCTTCACGACGAAACACCGCGGCACCGGGCTCGGCCTGCCAACCGCCAAACGGGTCATCGAACGGCACGGCGGCAACATCGCCATTCAATGTCCGCTGACGGGGGGCACCGTTGTCACGGTGTCACTTCCGCTCGCTCATCAGCCGCAACCGGTGCGAACCGACTGATCTCTCACGACGCCAGCGTCGAATCAAAATACTCAGGCGGTCGTCGACGCGACGCGGGCCGCCGCATCAATCGACTTCGCGTCTCGTCCCGGTACCGCTTGTGGCGGCAAAGCCAGCACTAGACGGTGCGCGAGACAGAGTACGCGATACGTGACCGATCCCATACGAGGGCCAAGGAGCGGCGACGAGTGGAGACCCATCACGATTAGACCGGCGTCGCGATCGCCGGCGACTTTCGCAATCTCTTCCGCCGGCTCTCCATACGCGACGAGCGCCTCGGGTGCGGTGCCGTCGGCCGCTTCGCTGGTCAGCCGCTCGAGCTCCGCTTCTGCGCGATACCGACGCTCAGTCTCGACGGTATGCAACGCGGGATTTCCGGAGAGCGCCCGCACCGGTTCGATGACATGCGCGAGGAGCAGGGGGATGGTGAGCTCGCGAGAAATCTGTTGCGCGATCGCGACCTGGTGCGACGTCGCCGCAGTCAAGTCGACCGGAACGAGCACCCGTCGGACTGCCTTGCGGACCTCGTCGTAGTCAGCTGGACCGGCATCGTTCCCGGATGTCACGAGTGTCGGCACGGTCGTTTCGCGCAGTACGCGCTCGGTGGTTGATCCGAAGAAAAGTTTCCGGAAGCCCGATAGCCCGTGCGATGCGATGACGATCAGCCCCGCCCCGCGTTCACGTGAGACCCGCAAGATCTCCGGCGCCGGCTTGCCTGTCGCGACCTCGAACTCGACCTCGGCCTTCACGCCCTTTCCGATCGTCTGCCTGAAGAACCGCTGCATCTCGCGGGTCGTTTCCTCGACCAGGCTGGACCGACCGGCCGCGATGGCCGACGCTTCCAGCAGAAGCGGATCGTTGACTACGAGGAGCGCAAGGCGCGCGCCGAAGTGCGCGGCGATCGTGTTGGCGTACTTCAAAGCGCCGCGTGAACTGTCCGAGAAATCGATTGGACACAGAACGCGTGGAATTGACTTCATGATGGCTTCCAAATACGCAATCTCATTGCCACAACTGTCCTGTTCCACAGCAAGTCTTTCCCGCGAGAAAGAGTGTGTTGAAGACAAACGGTTGCGAAGTTCTTCACGGGTGACGCGGAAAAATCCGCGCCCGGGCGTGCATACAGCCGCCGGGGCACTCGAAAACCCGGCGATCCCGCATGACCGTGTCGGCACGGGAACCGCATTGACGGCAGATCGAGGGACGCGAGCGCGCAGGATGTTGCGCTTGCGGCGCGGCAACCTGCCTCGCACCGGCGGCCTGTGCTGAACCGCAGGAGCGGATGATCGATCCGCTTAGCCAGGCCGCCGGCTCCAGAGCCGACTCCCGCCGTTCAGTCCTCGCGCGGCCCCTCGCAGGACCTGCCGCATCAATCACGCTCAGCTGATTGAGGTGCTTGCCAATGGCTGCCAATGGAAACACCACAGACGTGCGAGAGAACTCCTCCATCGGCGGATCATGCCCTGACAGGCGCACCCGGCTCAGGTGGGCCAGGAGACGCCGTTCAGATCTGTCACGTGTCGGCGACGACGCTGATTCAGCGTCCCGCGCGGGATGAGGGCATCGCTTCCGGCCGTACATCCGCGCGGCTGCGGAAACCGTCGAACCCACCGAAGCATTCACGTCTGCTCAGATAGTGCTGGCTCCCAAGCAGCATGTGCGACCGCGCCACGGCCGTGTGTCCCGAGCACGATGAGATCGACGCCGTGCTGCTTCGCGTAACCCACGATCGCCACTGCGGGATGGTTGTGGGTGACGACGGTCGTCTAGTTCAAACGAACTCGCGACTTGGTGCCCTGGACACGCCGGCACCATCACTGGCGCTACTCGCGGTACGACAGCCGGTATTCTCCGACCTTGTCGAGATTGGTGTCGGCAAACTTGCCGACGATCGGACGAATACTGGCGGCGAAATCCGGCCAGCGCATGCGAATTGCCTCTGTGTGCGTACCCGCACTGAACGCGATCTCCTCGAGCGCCGCCAGACCGATGTCCACGTACACCTCCTGGCCGTACAAAGGGCCAAACGGCGGCATTGCACCCGGCTCGCAGTCGGGAAACAACAACTCCAATTCTCGCTTGTCGGCAAGCCTGATCGCGTCACCATGTGCGAGCGCTCGGAGCCGATCGAGATTCACCGTCATTGTTGCCGGGAGAACCGCTTCGATCGGCCGATCGTCGACCAAGCAGATGACGACCTTGGCCCACGTGCGTCCAGACACGTGCATCGCCGGCGCCTCGTCCTGTGCGCTGAATGCCGGCGGGTGTGGCATCACGACGTAAGGCACGTGCGCGTCGCGGAGGAAATCGTGAATCGATGGTGTACCCGTCATAAATCCTCCTCGTTGTTGTCCTCTCGAATCCCACGCAAGTCGGATACCACCAGGCAATGTGAAAGATCCGACGAAAACCGGCGGCGAATACTCGTCCCGAATGGATGGCTCGCGCGTTGCCCATCGCGCTGCCGAAAAACCGCAAGGTGAAGAAATGGTCAGCGTGACGGCGATGGCTGACTCGCCACCTGCCATGAAGTTGACGCACGGCCGCCCTCGCACGTCGATGGACGTCGCTCGCGACGACCTATACATTCGGCCCGAGCGAGCAGGCACTCCCCATCCGTGGTGTGTCGGAGAAATCGGGAAGCTTCGAGCGCGCCGAGTAATGCCTCGCACGTGTCCGCGTCAATCGCCCACAGCCGCTGCGCCTGCTTTTTCGTCAGGCGAAGGCCCGGCATCTCGAGAAACTCGCCTCGCACGATATTGAGCAACCGAACGAAGTCGAGACCCTGGCGGGAACGAAGTTGCGGGGCTGCGATCGTGACTTCTCCTCTGCGATGCGAAGGTTATTTACTTTTGAGCAAATTACGTGCCTTCATGTCGCAACATCTGATCACGGCAAATGGCGGATCTTTGAACTGACGCCGGGTAGAATTTCGCCGACCTGGGGAAATTTCGCTAATCAGTTCCCAGTAACCAGTTCCCAGTTTCCAGTAGATGGTGCGAGTACCGAATCGAAACGCCAAACTGGAAACTGGCGACTGGAAACTGGAAACTGGAAACTGAGATCAATACGCAATACGCCGGAGACGCAGGGCGGGTTTTATCGGTCCGACTTTGATGCGGGCGTCGACAACAACGGCCCCCTTTCGAAGCACCATCACGGGGTTGAGATCCATCTCCTCGATTTCAGGGCACACATCGAGCAGTTGTGACAAGGCAAGCAACAGCGTACGAAACGCGGCCTCATCGGCCGCAGGAGCACCGCGATAGCCGCGAAGGAGGACACGGCCTTTCAACTCTTCGATCAGGGAATCTGCGTCAGGCTCCGTGAGCGGACACATGCGAAACGCAGTATCGCCAACGAGTTCGACGAAGATCCCTCCCGTGCCAGCCATGATCACCGGGCCGAGCAGCGAATCGTTCAAACCACCGGCAACCATTTCGACGCCAGCATCAACCATGCGCTGAACGAGAACGCTTTCGAGACGATCTCCCAGACTCAGTGAAAGATCGCTAAACGCGCCGCGCACGGCCGCGGGGTCCTTCAGACCGAGCTTCACCGCCCCTGCCTCTGTCTTGTGAAGAAGTGTCGGCCCGAACCCTTTCATCACCACCGGCCAGCCGACATCCTGCGCCATCTGAACGCTTTGTTCGGCAGTGTGGGCCACTCGGGCCGGTGCGACGGTGATGCCGGCAGCTCCGAGCAAGCGCTCCACCTGACCAGGATTGAGCCACCCTCCGCCGCTCGCGATCGCGTCGCCAATCGCCGTCCGAACCGAATCCCGATCGAAAGTCGCGAGATGTGGTGGCGCCGCAGCGGGACGTCGTCTCCATTCGGCGTATTCCGAGACTCGAGCCAGAGCGACGGCAGCCGACTCCGGGAAGGTGTAGGTCGGAATTCCCGCCATCGCCAGCGTGGACTGCACACCCATGAACGTCGCCAGCACCGGCTTCAATGATTCAGCGGATGCCTGCTGAATTGCCCGGGCGACATCCTCCGCAGCCGTCACGATCGGAGGGATGAAGATGGTGAGCAGGCTGTCGACGTTCGGATCCGCAAGCACGAGCGCAATCGTGCGCCGGTAGTGGTCCGCGCTTGCCGACGCGATCATGTCGACCGGGTTCGCAACGCTGGCGGCAGCGGGCAGAAATGCTCGCAGTGCCGCGGTCGTCGCCGATGTCAACGATGTGACAATGAGACCGTTGGCCTCGCAGGCGTCGGCCGCCAGGATGCCGGGACCACCGGCGTTGGTCACAATGGCCACGCGATTCGACTGCGGAATGGGTTGGTTCGCCAGCAACGCGGCGACATCGAACATCTCCTCGAGCGTATGAGTCCGGATGACGCCTGATTGTCGAAGCAGCGTGTCGGTCAGCGCATCGCTCGTCGCACGCGCCCCGGTATGCGACGAGGCCGCACGCGCGCCCGCTGACGACCGGCCGGCCTTTACCGCAACGATCGGCTTGCGCCGGCCAACACGCCGGGCGATCTGTCCAAACTTGCGCGGATTTCCAAAGCTCTCCAAATAGAGAAGGATGACATCGGTGCGATTGTCGTGTGCCCAGAATTGAATGAGATCGTTGCTCGAAACGTCCGCTTTGTTTCCGATCGACGCAAACGTCGACATGCCGAGGTTCCGTCGAGTGACGTATTCGAGAATCGCCAGCCCGAGCGCGCCGCTCTGTGTCGAGAATGCGACCCGCCCCGCGGACGGATAGACGGGCGAAAATGTCGCATTGACGCGGACCGCCGGATCCGTATTGATAATGCCCATGCAATTGGGACCGATCATCCGGATGCCTGCGGCTCGGATTTTCTCGAGCAGCTGCACCTCGAGCTCGCGGCCGGCGCCCCCGGTTTCGCCAAAGCCGGCGCTGATTACGACAAGAGCCTTCACGCCCTTCTCGATGCAGTCGTCGACGGCACCCAAGACGTGCGCGGCAGGGATCGCAATGACCGCGAGATCGACCGGGCCGTCGATCTCGGACGTGCGGCGGACTGCGGCAAGCCCTTCCACTGACTCGGCTTCAGGATGGACCGGCACGACGCGCCCGGTGAATCCGCTGGCGATGATGTTGTGAAGGATTTCCGATCCGATGCGACCGCGGGTCCGATTCGCGCCGATGACAGCGATCACTTTCGGTTCAAAGAACGGCCGCATCGACGCCGCAGCCGCCAACTGTGATCGCTCGGCCGCGCGTTCGGTGAACGTCGGCGACAGTTCGAGGTCCAGCAACACATGGAAGACGCCACGATCGAGCTGTCGCGTAACGGCAAATCCCGATTCGAGGAACACGTCCATCATTCGACGGTTGTCGCCGAGCACGTAGGCATCAAAGATGCGGATTCCGGAGCGCCGGCCGATCTCCGCCAGGCATTCGAGCATCCGCGTTCCGATGCCTCGGCCGCGCCACGCGTCGGCAACGGCAAACGCCACTTCAGCGCGGTCAGCCTGCGAGCCCACGTAGTAGCCAGCCGTCGCGACGATCGCATCTGAGTACTCTGCCACGAGTACGCGCTGACGATTGAGATCGACGCGAGCCAGCTGTTGCGCCCGCGCGCGATCGATCTTTGGGATGGTGAGAAAGCGGTAATACAGCGCTTGCTCGGACATCCGGTGCAGCAGCTCGAGCAAGCGGTCGTCGTCCTCCGCGCGAATCGGCCGGAGATGAACGGTTGACCCGTCCCTCAGCACCACGTCAGCGCTGTAGTCGAAGGCGGATGCAGTCATCGGCATGTTCCGTTCAGGAGCATGGTACGGGCCATCAATCGAAAGCCTACGCCCGCGAATGCTTGCATACCAAATGAACGCAGGCCGCCGGATTTCCGGCGCTCGGCCGGTGCGCATGGGGCAGGAGTGCCAAGGGTGCCAGGAGTGCCAAGGGTGCCGAGTTCATGAACGTCGTCGTCGATACACGAGGCAGGACAGGTTACGATACGCAGGAATGAGCCCCTGCGGAACGAGGTGCGATGGATCCTGTAAACGTTCCTGCTGACACGCTCGCGCTCGCCGGACGACTCGTGCTGGCGACACTGCTCGGCGCCGCCGTTGGCTTGAATCGCGAAATCTCGCTCAAGCCCGCCGGCTTGCGGACACATGCGCTCGTCGCGCTCGGCGCTGCGCTGCTTGCACACATCGGGCTTCAGCTTGGTCAGTCCGCAGCCGATGGGGCGGCGGCCTCACGCATCATTCAGGGAATGGTGGCGGGCATCGGATTCATCGGTGGCGGCGTCATTCTCCATCGTGCGGACGTCCGAATGGTGCGCGGGTTGACCACCGCCGCGTCGATCTGGGTGGTCGCGGCAACCGGAGCCGCAGTCGGAATCGGCCTCCGGCGCGCAGCCGTCATGACGGTCATCATCGTGCTTGTCATCCTCTCAGTCGGGCGGCGGATCGATCACGCGCTGCACAAAATCAGTTCGGACGATCCTGACGACGACTAATCCCAAATCACTGATCACTCATCGACAATCGCTCATCCTCGAATCGCTCATCCCTGAATCCTCGCATCCAGTCGCGTTGTACGGCTTTGCTGACAAAAGCGTTCTCTTAATAAGAGAGGCAAGTTTCGCGGCGCGCGACTTGCTCTTCACATGTCACACGACCGTGTTGGAGGCAGACCATGAATGCCACGCGCAGCCGGATTGGGGCCCTCGTTACCAGAATTCAGAATGACTTTCTCGATACGCCTGGCCTCGCACTGACGGTTCTCGACGCCGCCAGACGCTTCCGGGTGGATACACTTACCTGTCGAGCGGTACTGGACGTGCTGGCTGACGCGAGAGTGCTCAGGAATCGCGCGGGTACGTACGTTCTCTTGTGATGTGAGGCGGTGTTAGGCTGTAGTGCATGGGCATCGGCCCGGTACTGGCGTTGCTCGCGCTCGCCGCGATCGGCGCTGTTCAGACTCCACAAACTCCGACCGAGCCGCGACCAGGCCGCCTCATCATCGACGCCGTAGTCATCGACAACGCCGGCGCGCCGGTACTCGATGTCAAACCATCCGAACTCGAAGTGTGGATCGTTGGATATCGCGTCCCGATCGAGTCGCTGACCTTCGTCAACCCGACAGCGGACGTTCCCAGCAACCGATCGATCGTCATCCTGCTGGACGACATCAATGTCGATCCGGCCGTAATGCCGCGCGCACGTGAAGCCGCGCGACAATTCGTCAATCGACTGGTGCCAGAGGATCGCCTCACAATTGCGACCTTGAGCGGAGCGTCCATGGAACCGAGTGCGGATCGCGCCAGGCTCCTCCAGCGCATCGACGCGTACGGTCCACATGCCTGGGGAGTGGAACGGCTCGATACGATGGGCGCTCACGTGCTCGACACGATGACCGCGCTCTCCCGCTCGCTCGGGGCGTCCGCGGATCGACGTCGGGCCATCGTCGCGCTCGGGCCGGCAGCCCTGTTCGACACGCCGATTCCGCCGCCAACTGTCGGCCGCGATCTTCGTCAGGAATGGGTGAACGCCATGCGCGCAATGGCGGCCGCGAACATCGCACTCTATGTAATCGATCCAACTGGTGTCGGAGGTTCCAGAACAACCGGTGGCGAAAGCGGTTTCGCGCGCGAGACCGGCGGACTGACGTTCACGAACACCAACAACATGATCGGTGTGGCAGACCGCATCATGCGTGAGGCCGCCAGCTACTACCTCATTGAAGTCCGGGATCCACCGATGGGACGGCAGATGGATCTACGCGCGCTTGATGTGCGCGTGTTACGACCCGGGATTTCCGTTCGCGCTCGACGGGCGGTGGCTGGTACGCGATAGGTTCGACAGGGTTTTACAAGGTTCTGCCGGTTCGCTGCATAACCTCGCAGAACCTCGAGCTGTCGTCTCACCTGCGCGGACGTGTAGCCCTCCGCTGTCCTGAATGTTCGACGGCGAGTTCTCGAAGCAGCGATTGTACGCCGACAAGGCGACGGTTGAGAATCCGCTTCGCGACGCTCAAGAGATACGCCATCTCCGGATCAGCGACGCTGTAAAACGTCGTGGTTCCCTGTTTCCGACTGACGACGATGCCGGTTGATCGAAGCCGGGCAAGCTGCTGAGAGACGATCGGTTGATCGAGTGCGAGCGCACGCTGCAGTTCCTGCACCTTGACTTCCCCTCTGACGAGAATTTCCAGAATGCGAATCCGAATCGGGTGCGCGAGAGCCTTGAAAAACTGGGCTTTCAAGGATTGAAGTTCGGGCGACGAGATCAAGTCAGCCATGGGGCTATGCGCCCGCCTGGTGTGTGGACGTTGTGGCTGGCTGCCGCTCGGCGTGGACCTTGGCGGCGCGCTCCAGCGCATTGTGGAGGTTCGCGCAGATATTCGCGTCGCCGACATGACGATGGAAGTCAGCGCGCGAGATCAGCCGTCCCGGCTGATGACGTGCGCCGCAGAGGATCAGACATCGGCCGGACTGCCGCATCGCGGCGGCTAATTCCTCCAGCGCCCGCAAGCCGGTCGCGTCCAGCGCCGTCATATTGCGCAACCGCAGAATGACAATTTCGGGAAGACTGGTCAGGTGATCGTAGATAACGTGGAGTTTGTCGGTGGTTCCGAACAGAAATGGTCCGTGGATGCGAAAGATCTTCACGTAGCGAGGAATCGGTCTGGTCTGCAGACTGTGGACGTGCCCCTCGCGAACGTACTCGTCCGTCACCGGCGAGACGGTCGTGGTATCGACGACTCGGCGAATGAAGAGCAGCGCGGCGAGCGCCATGCCAACGCTGACGGCAATCGTGAGAGCGGTGAAGACCGTGAGCTCGAAGGTCACGATCCACACGGTCACGTCGGTCTTCGTGAGCCGAAGCAGTTCAGGAATTTCGCGCCACTCGCCCATGTTGTAGGCGACAAACAGCAGAATCGCGGAGAGAACCGCAAGCGGATCGAGCGAGAGGAGCCGCGAACAGCAGAATCAACAGCAGCGTCAGCGCGTGAATCACACCAGCGGCGGGCGTGCGGGCGCCCGAGCGGACGTTGGTCGCGGTTCGCGCAATCGCCCCTGTGGCGGGCAATCCTCCCACTAACGGTGACGCGATGTTGGCGATCCCCTGGGCCACCAACTCAACGTTCGGATCGTGACGATCCCCGCTAAGCCGATCGGCGACGGTGGCCGACATCAGTGACTCAATCGCGCCGAGCATCGCGACCGTTACTGCCGGCATCACCAGCGCGCCGAGCGTGGCGAGATGAAACTGAGGCAGCCGCAGCGCCGGGAGGCCGCTCGGCAGTCCGCCAAAGCGGGACCCGATCGTCTCGACATTGAGCCCGAGTGCGACCACCGCCACGGTTCCGACGACGAGGACGATGATCGAGCCAGGAATTCGACGGGAAATCGTGGCGGCGATGATGATGCACGCCAGCGCGGTCACCGAGATCACCGTCGCCGCGGGCGACCACGTGCCGGCCGCGTCGAGGAGCGCACGCATCCGTGGCAGAAACTCGCTCGGGACCGATGCCATCTTCAATCCGAAAAAGTCGCGAATCTGTGTGCTTGCGATCAGGACGGCGATCCCATTGGTGAAGCCGACGACAACCGGGCGTGGGATGAACCGGATCGCCGATCCCATTCCGGTCACACCCAGCGCCACCAGGATGCCGCCGGCCATCATCGTGCACATGAACAGGCCGTCGACGCCGTATTTCGTCGCGATGCCGGCCACGATCACGACAAATGCTCCCGTCGGGCCTCCGATCTGAACCCGCGATCCACCCAGCAAAGAGACCAGTCCTCCGGCGACGATGGCGCAATAAAGGCCGGACTGCGGAGTCAGGCCGGACGCGATGGCGACGCCATCGCCAGCGGCAACGCGACAAAGCCGACGGTGACGCCGGCCACGGCGTCCAATCCGGCTGTGTGCCAGGAATAATGACGTAGACAGGTAACAAGACGGGGAATGGGAATCCTGGCGCGGAGGCGATGCACGTACTTATTATATAGCAATATAACTATACTTATGCGAACGTGGAGGGAGGGAGTGGGGCGTGGCTACGCTACCGAAAACGCATTCACGGCGGCGACAGCAAGATCGGGCCGATCGCTGATCAAGGCGTCGACTCCCCAATCGAGAAGCCGTCGCATGTCCGCAGGGTCGTTGACCGTCCACACTTTGACCTTGAGCCCGGCGCGGTGCGCGTGAGCAATAAAGTGGCGCGAGACGATGCGGGTTGGACCTGAGCGTTCGGGGACCTGGAACTCTCGATACCCCTCGTTGCCCAGCGGCCATCGTACCCACGATCGGTACAGCGCGAGCCGCACCTCTTCGCGCGAGGCGCCGGTTGGAATGGTCGGTTCGAGCCGACGCGCGGCACGAAGCACTCCCCACCCGAACGATCCGAAGGCGACGCGATCGGTGGCGTGCTCGGCGCGGACGTCCTCGATCGCCAGACGCGCGAGATCGGGATCGTTCGACTTCAACTCGATGATAAGAGACACACCGGGGTATCGCGAGAGCACCTGGCGCAGGCGGGGAATGGCATGCCCCTGGCCGCGATACGGAAATGGTCCCGGACGGCTGTCCGATTTCCGCCGTCCATCGGCGGGCGTGAACCAATGCGCCGCATCCACGCGTGCGAGCTCATCCGCGGTGAGCGATGACACCCGACCCGCGGCATTGGTGGTCCGCTCGAGCGTGTCGTCGTGATGCACGACCACGATCCCATCGCGCGAGAGCCGCACGTCGAACTCGAGTCCGTCCGCCCCGAGAGACAGTCCGTAGTCGAACGACACGATGGTGTTCTCAGGCCGCAGCGCCGCGCCGCCCCGGTGCGCATAGACAAGAGGACGCAAGAGGACCATCTTAGTGGAATTGGTGAATTGGTGAATTGGTGAATTGACGCCGGTGCCACAATCGAGGTGGAACACAAGTCGCCAATTCGTGAGTTCACCAATCCACCAATTCCAGCGTAAGATGCGATATGGCCTCGGAACTCCCTTCAACCCTGGGCGCGTTGCGCGCCTCGGTGTCGGCCGGCCGCGTGCCGCGTCGATCCGTGAGAGACGAAATCCGCGAGAACCTGATCGCGCGCCTGCGGAGCGGGCAGACGATTTTTCCCGGCATCATCGGCTACGACGAAACCGTTGTGCCGCAGATCGTCAACGCGGTGCTCTCGCGTCACAACTTCATCCTGCTCGGCCTTCGCGGCCAGGCAAAGAGCCGCATCCTGCGCGCCCTGACCGACCTGCTCGACCCGTCGATTCCGGTCGTGCCTGGATGCGAGATTCACGACGATCCCCTGGCGCCGTTGTGCTCGGCCTGCCGCGCCCGGATCGCGTCGGAAGGCGATGCGCTGCCGATCGCGTGGCTCCCTCGTGAGTCGCGGTTTGTCGAAAAGCTTGCCACGCCCGACGTCACCATTGCCGACATGATTGGGGATCTCGATCCAATCAAAGCCGCGCGGGCATCACTGCAATTGTCCGATGAGCTGACGATGCATTATGGGCTGCTGCCGCGGGCCCATCGCGGCATCTTCGCGATCAATGAGCTGCCCGACCTGGCCGGCAAGATCCAGGTCGGACTGTTCAACATCCTTCAGGAAGGGGACGTGCAGATCAAAGGGTATCCGGTGCGTCTCCGGCTCGATGTGTTGCTGGTGTTCAGCGCCAACCCCGAAGATTACACCGCGCGCGGCAAGATCATCACGCCGCTCAAAGACCGCATCGGCTCTGAAATCCGCACGCACTACCCCGCGACCCGCCAGCATGCGATGTCGATCACCGCGCAGGAAGCGTGGCTCAACCGGGGGAAGCGCGCTGCCGTCGACATTCCCGACTTCATCCGCGAAGTGGTCGAGGAAGTGGCGTTTCAGGCGCGCCAGGACTCAAAGATCGACAAGCGCTCCGGCGTCAGCCAGCGCCTCCCGATCTCACTTCTCGAGAACGTCGTCTCCAACGCCGAGCGCCGGGCGTTGCTCGCAGACGAAGCGGTCATCGTGCCGCGGATTACGGACGTCTACGCCGCGCTGCCGGCGATCACGGGAAAGTTCGAGCTGGAATACGAAGGGGAACTGCGCGGCGCCGACAACGTCGCGCGCGACATGATCCGCAACGCCGTCAGCAATGTGTTCGGCGGCTACTTCGGCTCTGCGGACCTGCGTCAGGTCACCGAATGGTTCGATCTCGGCGGCACGTTGCAGGTTGACGACACCCTGGACGCACGGTCGCTGCTCACGCGCGCGGCGGAAGTCCAGGGGCTCAAGGATCTCACGCGCTACGCGGGTGTCCGCGCCAATGCGGATCCACCAATGCTGGCCGCGGCAGTGGACTTTGTGCTCGAAGGGCTCTACGCGCAAAAGAAGATCACGCGATCGGACGAGTTTCAATACCAGGCCACTGAGCAACCGCGACGCCCGGCGCGTCCGGCTGCCACGGAATCGATCGAGGACTTTCAGATGCCCGGGCAGAAGAAGAAGTACTACAACTAATTGCGTGCCCAGGGTGCCAAGAGTGCCAAAGGGTGCCAAGGGTGCGACACCCGGAGCGCGGTGCTTTCGCGCCGCGAGGACCAGAGTGAAGTACCGCTATTCCAAATTCACCGGCGAAGATCTCGACGGCATCGATCTCGAGGAGCTGCTCTCTCGCCTCTCCGATCTGCTCCTGTCGAGCGGCTTCGATGACGGCTATTCGATGCCGGGCGACGATGGGCTGTCGATGCAGTCGCTGCACGACGCGATCATGGAGGCGTTGCTCAACGGCGGCCTGCTCTCAGAGGAAACCCTCGAACGACTGCTCGGCAAGGACTGGCAGACCAGCGAGGATGCCGAGGAGCGTCTCGACGAGCTGATTCGGCAAATCATCGAAAAACTCCAACACCAGGGTTACGTCTCGTCGTCCCCGGATCTCGACGCCGATCGCGAACGCCGGGAGCGAGGCTTCGGCGGACGCGGCAATCAGGAACGACAGTTCAAGTTCGAGATCACCGATAAGAGCCTCGACTTTCTCGGCTATCGGGCGCTGCGCGATCTGCTCGGTTCGATTGGTAAGAGCAGCCTCGGTCGTCACGACACGCGGGAGATGGCAACCGGTGTCGAGGCGAGCGGCGCGCCAAAGCCGTACGAGTTCGGCGACACGATGAACCTCGACGCGAGCGCGACGATTCTGAATGCCGTCATGCGGAATAATGCGGCGCGCGTTGAATCAGGGGCGCCAGGCGGACCGCTGCGCATCGATGTCGATTACGAAGATCTGATGGTGGCGCAGGGGGAATATCAGAGCTCGTGTGCCACGGTCCTGATGCTCGATTGCAGTCACAGCATGATCCTCTACGGCGAGGATCGCTTCACGCCGGCGAAGCGCGTCGCGCTTGCGCTCGCGAATCTGATCCGGCTGCAGTATCCCGGTGATGCGCTGAAGGTCGTGCTCTTTCACGACTCGGCGGAAGAGATTCCGCTGAGCCAGCTGGCGCGCGTCAAGGTCGGCCCGTATTACACCAACACGCGCGAAGGCCTCCGCCTCGCTCGCCGTCTGCTCGAGCGGCAGCAAAAGGACATGCGGCAGATCATCATGATCACCGACGGCAAGCCGTCGGCGCTGACGCGGCCCGACGGCCGCATCTACCGCAACGCGTTCGGCCTCGATCCGTTCATCGTCTCGGAAACAGTGGCCGAGGTCGCCGCCTGCCGGAACGCCGGGATTCTGATCAATACGTTCATGCTCGCGCGGGACTACGATCTCGTCAGCTTCGTCCGGAAAGTTGCCGAGATCTGCCACGGCAAGGCGTACTTCACGACGCCGCGCACGCTTGGGCGCTACGTGCTCATGGACTATATGGATAAGAAGACACGGACGGTGCATTAGATCGATGCTCCCAGCCACCATCCCCTTGTTCCCCCTGCCGAACGTCGTGCTGTTCCCGAGTGTGTCTCTGCCGCTTCACATCTTCGAGCCGCGTTACCGCGAGATGGTGGGTGACGCCCTTGATGGCGACCGCATCATCGGCATGGTGCTGCTTCGACCCGGCTGGGAGGGGGACTACGAGGGCCGGCCGGCGATATACAGCGTTGGCTGCGCGGGGCTGATCAGCCACGCCGAGCGGACAAACGACGGCCGCTACAACATCGTCCTCAAGGGGCTCCATAAGTTCAAGGTGGAGAGTGAAGATCACTCGCGCCGCTATCGCGTCGCGACGATCGATCCGATCCTCGAACCGCTCGACGACCTTGACCGCCAGGCGATCAGTGCGGAACGGCGCCGCCTCGAGGTACTGCTCGTCCCTCAGCCGTCCGGCCGCGGTGTCGATCACACGATGCCGCCATCGATGCCGGATGAGGAACTCGTCAACGCGCTGGCGCAGTATCTCGATCTCGAGGTCGTCGAAAAGCAGGCGCTCCTCGAGCGCAACGGCCTGGTGCAACGGTGTCGGTCACTGATTGAGTTATTGGAGATGAAGATGCTGACTGCGCACCATTCCTGGGGCACGGGGAGAAACTGAAATTGCTGAGTGCAGCTGTCACTTCTTCACAGGCTTACTGGTCGTCTTCACCGGTGCCGGCCGGTACTCGACGCGAACGTTGCTGATCACGGCGACGGTGCGTCCTGGCGTCGCCGTTTCGCGTCCGGCGACGGTCGTCGCGTCGAGCACTTCGCCGAGGATACTGACTTCGTTGACCGCGGCCGGAATTGAAATCCTGACCTCTTCTTTGCCGAGCGGCGCGACCGCTTTGACACCACCGGGGCCCGCGCCCCCCGAAATCCGTTCGTAGAGATCCCGTGCCGTCCGGAACTCTGTCTGCACCGCACCGCGATCGAGAAGCTCGCCCTTCATCGTCAAAACAGCCACGACCGCCGTGTACTTCGCGAAGCCGCGCCCGGCACGGATATCCTCGTCAGAGTAGGTGTGCCGGTTGTGCAGGTCGAACAGGAGCGTCGCGGCGTCGACATGCGGCGGGATCGTCACACGCACTCCATTGGCGGGGTCGCTTCCGGCAAGCACGAAGCAGTACGAGGCACCAGTCTTCACACCGACGCCGAGCGGCTCGGGGCACTTGATCGGCGCCGGCTCGACCGTCGGCGGCGGTGGCGGCTTGCGCCCGGTTGCGCGTGTCCGTTGCGCCGAAACATCGGAAGCAATCACCAGCATCGCCAGCGCTGCGATCGCGGTTAGATATTGCATGATCGAAGTATACATTTCGCGAAACCGGGATCCGTTGTCCGGGATCCGGGATCCGAGGTTTGGATGCCTCCGACATATCCTTCCCGTATCGTTTGCCTCACCGAAGAAACAACCGAAACGTTGTATCTGCTCGGCGAAGGTGACCGCGTCGTCGGTATCTCCGGTTATACCGTGCGTCCACCTGAGGCACGCAGCAAGCCGAAGGTGTCGGCATTCATCAACGCGCGGTTCGACAAAATCGAAGCAGTGAAGCCGGACCTTATCCTCGGCTTCTCGGACTTACAGGCTGACATCGCTGCCGAACTCATTCGGCGCGGCCATAACGTCGTCATCTTCAATCAGCGAACGATCGACGAAATCCTTCGGATGATCCGCACCGTCGCCGCGCTCGTCGGTCGACAGACCGCCGGGGAAGCGCTCGCCGACAAACTTGAATGCGGCCTGGATCATGTGCGAACCAAAGCTGCGGAGCTTCCACGACGTCCTCGTGTTTTTTTCGAGGAGTGGGATAACCCTCTCATCTCAGGCATCTGCTGGGTCGACGAACTGATTGAGATTGCAGGCGGCAATTCGATCTTTTCTCACCTGCGCAGTGCCGCGCTCGCGAAAGATCGCATCGTGAAGGTAGACGACGTGCGGGCAGCCGACCCGGAAGTGATCATCGCGTCCTGGTGCGGGAAGGCGATGAAAAAGCGCACGATCGTGGAGCGTCCCGGATGGTCGGGCATCAGCGCCGTGCGGAACGATCACGTTTACGAGATCAAGTCGACTTACATCCTCCAGCCGGGCCCGGCGTCACTCACCGATGGTGTCACACGGCTGCAGGAATTCATCGCGCGCGCCGCGTCGTCGTAAAGCGCCGTTCCAAGCCAGGCGCGACCGGATCCGCACACGGATCCCGGATGCCGCACAACGGATCCCGGACAACGGATCGAATTCACCTCTTGATCAGATTCAGGAACTCGGCCCGCGTCCGCGCGTCTGAGCCGAATGCGCCGAGCATCGCGCTCGTGACGGCCACCGAATTCTGTTTCTCGACTCCGCGCATCGACATGCAGAGGTGCGTTGCTTCGGTGACGACAGCGACGCCGAGCGGATCGATTTTTTTGAGCAGCGTGTTGGCGATCTGATTGGTCAGACGTTCCTGCACTTGCAGACGGCGCGCGTAGATGTCAACGAGGCGCGGGATCTTGCTCAGGCCGACGACCTTGCCATTCGGGATGTAAGCAACATGACACTTCCCAAAAAACGGCAGCAGATGATGCTCGCAGAGGCTGTAGAAGTCGATGTCCTTCACGATCACCATCTCGTTATAATCGACCGTGAAGAGCGCGTTGTTGAGCGTGGCGTCGACGTCGGCTTCGTATCCGCTCGTCAAGAACCGAAGCGATTGCTCAACCCGCTTCGGCGTGTCGCGCAGCCCCTCGCGTGCTGGATCTTCTCCAAGTCCCGCCAGGAGCTGTTTGATGATGTCCTGCATCCTCGTATTCTATCTCCTCGCATTTTTCGCCACGCCGTCAGCACAGAACGGCACTCCCGACCCGGATGCGCTCTATGCCAAGCGCGACGATGTCACCTTCGCACGGCAGGCGGCGGCAATCTGGCAATCGCGACTGCAGAAGAATCCGAACGACTTCGACTCGGCTTGGAAACTTGCGCGCGCAACGTACTGGATCGGCACGCAGGGCCCACCGGCGGATCGACGCGCCGCGTTCGAGCAAGGGATCACCGCAGGACGTGCCGCAACCCGTATCGACCCGAATCGGCCGGAAGGACACATGTGGCTCGCGGCAGCCATGGGTGCGCTCGCTGAATCGTTCGGCCTCAGGCAGGGATTGAAATACCGGGGTGAGATCAAGAACGAACTGCTGACAGTGCTCCGCCTTGATCCGGCGTACGAACAGGGATCAGCGGACCGCGCGCTCGGGCGGTGGTACTACAAAGTGCCGGGCCTCTTCGGCGGCAGTGACGAGAAATCCGAGGAACATCTGCGGCGTGCATTGACCTACAACCCGAACAGCACGGCCTCGCTGTACTTTCTTGCCGAGACTTTGATCGCGCTGAAACGTAAGCCGGAAGCGAAACAAACGTTGGAGCGCGTGCTTGCGGCACCGATCGATCGCAACTGGGGGGCTGAGGACCGTAACTTCAAGGCCAAGGCGAAGAAGTTGATCGACACTTTAAACTGAGCGTCGCTGCGCCCACAGATCAACTCAACATCATTGACAGTCACAGTGCGAGGATGCTCATTGAGCGTCCCGGTACTTCTGTCGTATCTCAAACTGCTGAAGCCGACGGGCGAGGCTGGTGGCGGCCGCCTCGCGGCCTTGTCGTTCCGCCAGCGCGAGTGCTTCGCGTCCTGTCGTGAGCGCATCCTCGAAGCGGCCGACCTCGGCGTAAGCGGCTGACAGCGTCTCAAGAGACATGATGTCCTGGTGTCCCGTGAGCGATACGGCGCGTTCGGCGAGTTCGACGGCGCGGGGTCCGTTGCGTACCGAATCTTCAGGCGACGTGGCCAGGAGCCATGCGAGGCGATTCAGCAGGAATGGTTTGTCGGGCGCGGCGTTCAGTGCCAGATCGAATTGCTGCGCGGCGAGTGCGCGCTTCCCGCTCGCGCCGTAGGCCTCGGCGAGGTTCGCATGCGCGAGGCTGTAATCAGGATCGAGTTCCAGCGCGCGATTGAGATGAAAGATGCACTCGTCGAACCTGCCCGTCACGCACAGGATAGGACCGAGATTGGCGTGCGCTGCGGCGCTGGTGTCCTTCAGCCGGACGGCTTCGCGCAGTTCACGCTCGGCATCAGCGAGTCGACCCGCGGCTTGCAAATCGATCCCGTAGTTAACGCGCGCGCGTGCATTGTTCGGCCGTTTCTCGACAGTGTCTTCCCAGATTCGCTCATCGCTCCAGTAATCGCGATTGCGCGCGTAGGTCGCAGTTCCAAGCGCCACCACCGCTGCGCCGACCACGATGAGGGTCGCGGCAACGCCGACGACTCGCCGCCGTCGCGTCGCAATGGCGAGGAGATCGAGACCCCTCTGGCCGATAAGATAAAGCAGAACAACGGCGGCAACAATGATCGATGCGAGCGGGAGATACATACGGCGTTCGGCAGCGATCTCGGTTGCGAGCGGCAGCACGCTGGACGAGGGCGCGAGTGTGGTGAAGAACCATCCGCCGAGAAAGCCCCATGGTTGACGTCGCACGATCGCAATCAGCGTCGCGATCAGGACGATCACGAGCGGCACGGCGTAGTGCGCGACCTGAAAGACGGAGCGCGCCATCGGCCAGCCGTCGTAGTCCAACGAAAGTGGCGACCCGGTGAACGCCAGTCGAACGTAATGGATGATGACGCCGCTCTGTGTCAGCAGATAGGTCCACGGCGTCCATCCCTCGCGTGCGAATCCAATCGAATGCGGCCATCGCTCGATCGCGACAAGTACCGCGAGGATGCCCCATGTCGCCGCGAGGCCGGCATACAGCCAGCGGCGGCTTTGCAGCACGGAGTGCGCGTCGTGTCCGGGATCCGGGGTGCGGGATCCGGGATCGGGGGTGCGGGATCCGAGATCCGGAATAAGCGCAAATATCCAGTCCCACAGCCACACAATGAGTGGCGCCGTCACCATCGTCTGTTTGCTACCCATGCCGAGTGCGCAGGACACAATCGCGGCGGTCGTCCAGAATCGTCGCGCACTGGCGCTAGCGGCCGCCTCGAACGCGCGTATCGCGCAATACAGCGTCAGGAAAAAGAAGAGGCCCATCAGCACTTCGGTCCGCTGAGTGACGTAGGTCACGGCATCCGTCAAAAGCGGATGGACGATCCAAATCACCGCCGCACTGAACGCGAGCGCTGTTTCGACGGCGCCGAATCGCGCGCGCAACCGCGGCGAACAGAGTGTCCGGCGGATCACTCCGAACATCACCAGTGCCGAAAGTACATGCAGGAGCAGATTGAAGAAGTGATAGCCCCAGACGTTTCGAAGAAAGCGTTGGCGCACCTCAGGAGGGGCGCCAGGCCCTCCCGGCGACAGCGCGTCGCGCACGCCCTCGTGCGCCAATGCGTAATTGATGGCAAGCGTCAGGCTCGCAACCGGACGCGCCGAAACCGGCGACTCGTGGGGCGCGGACATCGATTTCGTGAGCGGCCACACCGCCTTGATGTTGGGGTTGTCCGCAATCGCGAACTTGTCGTCCATCACGAAGACGCCGGCAAAGCTCGTGGAATACGCCCACGCGCCAGCCGTCGCCAACAGCAACCCGACGAGCCACGTCGACAAAGCGTTCGGGACATGCGGTGCTTGCGCAGGAAGCTGCGGTTTTGCGGATCGCGATCGGGGTTTTTTCGAAGCCAATCGAGAATCAGTGTACAGAAATGACGGATTTGGCCTGGGGCGACCGGTCGGGAGCAGCCGTCAAGCCCGCGGCACGAGCGCCCGATTCGCACTGCGCGCGCTCCAGCAATGACATCAACGTGGGCTTCGGCCGCACCACTGCGAAGATCTGATATGCGAACAGCGACCGGCTGATCGCCATCAATACCTTGTTGATTCCGATGAGCAAGCGGCCGAGCGGCCCGTCGCCGAGGGCAAGCGGAAAAGGTGCTGGCACGCCGCGCATTTCGAGCACTTCAAATCCCGACTGCTCGAACAGCCGACGGAACGTCGCGAATGTGAACAAGCGCGTGTGGGTCAGGTCAAGGATCCCGCGCTTGCCGTAATTGAACTGGCCGAGCAGGAGCATCAGGCGGACGATGATGAAAGCGACGTTGCCGGTGCTGACAACCAGACGCAGATTGCGATTCCGCGAGGCGGCGCTCAGGAAGTCATCAACGAAGTTCTCGGGCGAGGCCAGGTGCTCGATCACATCGAGCATGATTGCGTAATCGAACAGCACGAGATCAACCGGAAACGGACGCTGATTCAGATCGTGCAGGTGGAAGGCATCGAGGGAATGCTCCGGACGGAGCGGAACCGCGTCGATCCCCGTTGTGTGGCAGCCTCGCGTCCGCAAGGCTTCGCTCAAATACCCAGCGGCGCAGCCGATGTCGAGCACTCGTGAACCGGCCGGGATGCGATCGCGGGCAAGTGTGTGGGGGCTCTCGAAATCGAGCTTGGCCGTGTAAGGACTTCCGCTCGCGCCGGCAGCACGGCAATCAAACTTTCGGTCGTAGAAGATGGAGAGTTCCTGGGCACGCGCCTTCAAGCACGCCATCACGGCGTCCTTCGCGTACACGATCCCGTTCACGTGAGAGATCTCGTCGCCGTAGTAGGTCGGAATGGGAATCTCGCGGATGCGCAAGCCGGCGATCAGCAGTTGAATGATGATCTCGGTATCGAAATGAAAAACGTTGCTGTTTAGATGGAACGGGATTCGTCGCAACGCATCCGTTGAGTAGAGCCTGTAACCAGAGTGCCACTCGCTGAGATCCGCGCGCACGAGCGCATTTTGCACCGAGGTCAGAATCCGGTTGCCGACGAACTTATATAGGGGCATGCCGCCACGCCGCGCGTCTCCTTTCTTGATCATCCGCGAACCCAGTACCGCATCCGCCTGGCCGGTCGCGAGCGGCGCGATCAACTCTGGAAGACATTCGGGCGCGTACTGGCCGTCACCGTGAATCAGCGCGACAAAATCGAATCCACGCTCAATCGCATAATGAAATCCGATCTTCTGGTTTCCACCGTAGCCCTGATTTTCCGGGTTGAAGAGGACGGTCAACGCGAATGGAAGGGTTTCATCACGGCGCAGCCCTTCGCCGCGAGCGAAGGTTCGGTCTGTTGAACTGTCGTCGATGACCAACACTTCGGCGCCGTAATCGTGCAGCAGTGCCGCGGGGATTCGGCGCAGCGTCTGCTGAATCGTCTTCTCGGCGTTGTACGCGACAACGAAGATCAGCAGCCGCCGGGGCGTGTTCCCGGTCATGAATACTTGTAGAAGCCCTGCCCGGATTTCCTGCCGAGACGTCCGGCGAGCACCATCCGCTTCAGGAGCGGCGGTGGCGCATACGCCGGCTCGCGATACTCATCGAACATGATGTCGGCGATGTAGTAGGTCGTGTCCAGACCAACGAAGTCGAGCAGCGTAAACGGCCCCATCGGATACCCGCATCCGAGTTGCATGCCTTTGTCGATGTCCTCGACCGTGCCGAGCCCGTGTTCGTAGGAACGGATCGCATCGAGCAGGTAAGGGACGAGCAGCCGGTTGACGATGAAGCCTGGCTTGTCGGGTGCGGTGATCGGTTCTTTGCCGAGCGATTTCGCAAACTCGAAGACGGTGGTGTAGGTGTCGTCGCTTGTGGATAAGCCGCGAATCACCTCGACGAGCTTCAGGATCGGAACGGGATTGAAAAAGTGCAGACCGGCAAAGCGATCGGGACGCTTGGTCTTCGACGCCAGCTCGGTGATGCACAGCGAAGAGGTATTGGAGCAGAAGATCGTCGCATTTCCCACAATCGCGTCGAGCGCGGCGTATGTTTTTGCCTTCTCCTCGACGTTCTCGATGATCGCTTCGACAATGATGTCGCAGGCACTGAGATCCTCGAGCTTCGTGCTGCCCGACAGATTGCCGAGGGTGCGCTCTTTATCCTGCGGCGTCACCTTCCCTTTTTCGACACCGCCAGTGAGAAACTTCTCGATTCGCCCCATCCCTTTCTTCAACAGCGAGTCTTCGATTTCACGGACGATCGTTTTGTAACCCGCCGCCGCGGAGACCTGCGCAATGCCGGCTCCCATGAGGCCACAGCCGAGGACGCCTACCGTTTTTATCTGCATCTTTTTTAGTTGCCAGTTTCCAGTTGCCAGTTTCCAGTCCTTCTAACCTTTCCTTTTCCCTTGTCCCTTGTCCCTTTTACAACGCCTCAACGATCGCAGCGATCCCCTGCCCCCCCCCAATGCATGCCGTCGCCAGCCCTCGTTTCAGTCCTCGCCGGCTCAACTCCAGTGTCAGCGTGAGCAACAAACGCGTGCCGGTCATGCCGAGCGGATGGCCGAGTGCAATCGCGCCACCATTGACGTTCACGCGATCGCGGTCGAGGCCGAGTTCCTTTTCAACCGCAAGATACTGTGCCGCAAATGCCTCGTTCACCTCGATGAGATCGATGTCCGACAGCGACAAGCCGGCACGCTTCAGCACGAGCCGCGTCGCTGGCGCCGGGCCCATTCCCATCAGTGTCGGATCGACGCCGACAACGGCCCAGCAGGTCAGTTTCGCGAGAGGCTTGAGGCCGTGCGACTTCACTCCTGCATCCGACGCGAGAATAAGCGCGGCGCCGCCATCAACGATTCCGGAGGCGTTGCCCGCGGTCACGCAGCCGTTCTTGCTGAACGCCGCCGGCAGCTTCGCGAGCCCCTCGAGCGTGGAGTCAGGCCGCATGTGGTCGTCACGCGCAAAGGCCTCAACCCCTTTGCGCGACCTGATCTCAACCGGCACGACTTCGTCGGTGAAACGGCCATCATTCCAGGCAGACTCGGCCAGCCGCTGACTCCTGATTGCGTAGCAATCCTGCTCCTGGCGCGACACGCCGTACTTCGCCGCGCAGTTCTCTGCCGTCGCCGCCATCGTGCACCCGCAATGCGTATCAAGCAGCGCCGACCATAACGTGTCCTCGAGCTGACCCTGCCCGAGCCGAAGCCCGTTGCGCAGTCCGCGGATCACGTGTGGTGCCTGGCTCATGCTCTCCATGCCACCGGTCAGCACGACATCCGCTTCGCCAAGCTGGATCATCTGTCCGCCGTTGATCGCCGCCTGGATGCCGGATCCGCAAAGGCGGTTGACCGTCAGGGCCGGAACCTCGATCGGCACACCGGCCTTGAGGCCGACATGCCGTGCGCCATATACGGCGTCGGAGCTCGTTTGCAGAACGTTGCCGAACACCACGTGATCGACATCGGCCGGCGCGACATTGGTGCGCTCCATCGCCGCGCGTGCAGCGATGGAGCCCAAGTCGAGGGCGGAGAAGTCTTTCAACTTACCTGTGTACTCGGCCATGGGCGTGCGCGCGCCGCCCACTATGAAGATTTCTGTCTGCATTTCTCACTTTGCGCCGGCCCCCCAGCGCCTGCCAGCCCTCGCCTAGGCTCGGGCCGCAAAATCGTCACAAGTTGCTACTTAGTCAACATTGTATGAGCGGAGTCACAAATCAGCACCCGTCGACTCGCCTCGCGATTGCCGTTCCTGTCTCGCGCGTGCCCAGCGTCCCGCCGATATCCGGAGTGCCTTGTCCCGCGCTGATGGTCGCGAGCACGGCGGCATCGATCGCGGCAGCTTCGTCGCAGAGTCCCAGACTCTCCAACATCAATGCGGCTGATGAGATCGCCCCAATCGGGTTCGCGATGTTCTTTCCCGCAAACCGCGGCGCCGAACCGTGCACGGGCTCGAACATCGATGTCCTGCCAGGATGAATGTTGCCGGACGCGGCCATCCCCAGGCCGCCCTGAAACGTCGCCGCCAGATCAGTAATGATGTCGCCAAACAAGTTGTTGGTCACGATGACCTGAAACTGCGCCGGGTCGAGCACCATGTACATCGCGAGGGCATCGATGTAATAGTGCGTCGCCTCGATGGACGGGTATTCCGCAGCCACTTCCTTGAACACTCGCTGCCAGAGCGCGTGCCCGTGCGTCATCGCGTTGCTCTTGTCGGCCATGCAGATCTTCGACAAGCCGCGGGCGTTGGCGAACTCGAACGCATATTTAATGATGCGGTGCACGCCACGGTAGGTGTTGATCTCTTCCTGAGTGGCAACCTCTTCGTCCGTCCCCGCTTTGAACCGGCCGCCGATGCCGACGTAGACACCCTCGGTGTTCTCGCGGAACACGACGAAGTTGACGTCCTTTGGTCCGCGCCCTTTCAGGGGGCACAGCCGTTCGTGGAGCAGTTTGACGGGACGGTAGTTGGCGTAGAGATCGAGCTCGAAGCGGGTCCCTAGAAGGATGTCGCGCGCATGACGGTTGTCGGAAACGCGTGGATCGCCGAGTGCCCCGATGAAGATCGCGTCAAAGCTCCGGAGCGTGTCGTACCCGTTCGGCGGAATGGTGACGCCGGTCTGGAGGTAGTAGTCCGCACTCCATGGCAGATGCTCCAGTTCGAAGGTGCGCCCGAAC
>JBKPSH010000043.1:0-17282 GCA_046734955.1 Acidobacteriota bacterium | reverse complement strand
CCGGGAGTCATTTTGGTGTTTGCGCCCATCGATCGGATGGTGCGCGTCAGCCTCCGGACGATTGTCATGGACGTCCCACCGCAGGATGTCATCACGCGCGACAACGTCTCAGTGAAAGTAAACGCGGTCGTGTACTTCAGGGTCATGGATCCACGGCGTGCGATCGTCGAAGTGGAGAGCTATCACTACGCGACATCGCAGCTGGCCCAGACAACACTGCGGAGCGTCCTCGGACAGGTTGAACTCGATGACCTTCTGTCAGAGCGCGAGCGCTTGAACCAGCAACTGCAGCAGATCCTCGATCAACACACGGACCCATGGGGAATAAAGGTCTCGTCCGTGGAGGTGAAGCACGTCGATCTTCCACCCGACATGCAGCGCGCGATGGCCAAGCAGGCTGAAGCCGAGCGCGAGAAGCGTGCTAAGATCATTCACGCGGCCGGCGAGCTCGAAGCGTCTGAAAAGCTGGCATCAGCCGCAACCGTCATGTCGACTGAACCCATGACGATCACGTTGCGCTACCTGCAGACACTGACCGAAATCGCGTCGGAAAAGAACTCCACGATCATTTTTCCGTTGCCGATTGAATTGTTGAACCTCCTCAGAGATCGAAAATAAGGGCTGACCAGTGTCCGAACTCACACACGACGCGACCGACGACGGTTTCCACGAGATTCAGCTGAGTGGTAAGCAGCTGGTCTTCTTGTTCATCGTGACCACCACCGTGATCGTCGTCGTGTTCCTGTGCGGTGTGAAGGTCGGACGCGGGGCGCGCGATGCGCAGATGGACGTGCCCGAACAGGTCAACGCGGCTGTCCCCGCGACCCAGCCCGCACCGGTTGCCGCGCCGCCGGCAACCGAACCGCCGGCACCTGCGGCCGATGCGCAGGAGGATCTCTCGTACCCGAAGCGGTTGCAGGGTGACGGAACACCGCAGGAGACCCTGAAGCGCCGGGAAGAAGCGAAAACGGAACCTGCGCCTGCTCCGAAGCCCACGGCGGCGGCTGCGGCCGCGGTTCCGACACCGGTCGCGACGTCGGAGCAGGTTCCTGCGGTACCGGCATCGACCGACAATCTTCCCACCTCTGGGCGGTCCGGAACGTGGGCTATCCAGGTGATTGCGACGAAAGACCGCGCGATTGCCGGCTCGGTGTTGAAGAAGCTCGCCGCGAAGGGGTATCCGGCGTTCCTCGTGAATCCGTCAGCGAACGCCACGCCCGCCTGGTACAAGGTGCAGGTCGGTCGTTACAACGATCGAGGTGAGGCGGAGAAGGTGTCGCTGCGCATCAAGAAAGAAGAACAGTTCCAGTCCTGGATTACGCGCTAGCGCTTCTTTCGGGCGCTCTCCTCGCGCTCAGTTTTCCGAAGTTCGGACATCCGGCCTGCGCCTGGCTCGCCTTGACGCCGCTCGTCGCCGCGATCGTGCGCGGGTCGTCACGTGATCCGAAGCTCGCTGCCTACAAACCGCTGACAACTCGACGTGCCCTGATTCTTGGACTCGTGAGCGGAGCCGCGTACTTCTCCGGCACGTTGTATTGGCTGGTCGATACGATGACCACCTTCGGAGGGCTGCCGACCGCTGCAGCCATCTTCGCTGCGGGCGTGTTGGTGGCATATCTATCGCTTTTCCCCGCGGGGTTTGCCGGAATCCTTGCTGTCCTATATCGACGGCTCGGCGCTCGCGCGCTGCTGCTCGCACCAGCGATCTGGATCACGACTGAGCTGGGCCGCCAATACGTTTGGGATGGATTTCCATGGGCGCTGCTTGGCTACAGCCAGGCGACTGTGCTGCCGATCGCTCAGGTTGCATCCGTCGTTGGCGTCTACGGCGTGTCGGGACTCCTTGCACTGGTCGCGACATCCGCCGCCTATCTGCTTGTCGAGCGGAGCGCCAACTCATGGCGCGCTGCGGCGGCAACTGTTACGCTCGTCGCAACGATTGCGATCTGGGGTGAGTTCAGGATACGGTCGTCGGCCCTCCTGACGCACGGGACTCCGGTACGCGTCGCGGCACTGCAGGGAAACGTGCCGCAGGATCAGAAGTGGGATCCGGCGAACCGCGCCGCAATCAGTCAACGATATCTGGCAATGACGCGCCAGGCGCTCTCACAAGGCGCGACATTCATCATGTGGCCGGAATCGGCGACGCCGCTGCCGTTCGAGCAGGACATCCTCGCCGGTTCGGCCATCCGCCGGCTGGCGACGGAGTCGAAGGCGACGCTGCTCATCGGCAGCGATCAGGTCGAGCCGGTCAAGGCAGCCGCTCCGAATCAAAAAGCCGAACCGCGCTACTACAATGCCGCGTTTCTCGTAAAGCCAGACGGAACCGTCGGCGCCGTCTATCGCAAAATGCATCTTGTGCCGTTCGGTGAGTATGTGCCGCTGCAATCAATCCTGTTCTTTGCCGGCCCCATCATCGGCGCAGTCGCCGAATTCTCGTCATTCACGCCGGGAACCTTTCCAGTGCTGTTGCCGGTCGGTGACCACGTCGCCAGCACCGCGATCTGTTACGAAGTCATCTATCCCGATCTAATTCGCCGTTTTGTGCGTGACGGCAGCGAGCTCCTGACGACCATTACCAACGACGCGTGGTACGGGACATCATCGGCGGCATATCAGCACTGGGATCAGGCGTCGATGCGTGCCATCGAAGAGGGAAGATATCTCGCGCGCGCGGCAAATACCGGTATCAGCGGCTTCGTCGACCCCTACGGTCGCGTTCTCGCGAAGACGCCGCTGTTCGAGCAGGACGTCGTGGTGCAGGATCTGCGTTTCATCTCCGACCGCACGATCTACAGCCGGATTGGTGACCTCGTGGCGTGGTTGTCGCTGGCCCTAACCGTCGCCGCCCTTCTCGCGGTAAAATCAAAACTCGTCAATCTCAATCGCTAATCCGACAATCAACCCAATCAGCAATCAGCAATCGGAAATCAACAATCGCATTATGCCGATACAACTCGACGAACAGCTTCGCAGGTATCAGGACTTGGCCCGCCGTGCATCCGACCTGCGGAGCTATCTTTGACACGCCTCGCAGCGCGGAAGAACTCTCCACAATAGAACAACGTGTTTCGGATCCGGATTTCTGGAAGGATCAGGCGTCCGCACAGAAACTCCTTCAACGCAGACGACGGTTGGAGGAGGACCGCGACCTCAGCGAGTCTTTGCGACGACGGGCCGACGACCTCGCCGTGCTGGTCGAATGGGCCGAAGCCGGCGAGCCGGTTGCCGACGATCTCGCCAAGGGTCTCGACGATCTTTCCACTGCCGTGGATGCCGGCGAGACGAAGAAGATGCTCGGCGGCGAGCACGATCGCAAAAATGCGATCGTGACCATTCATCCGGGCGCGGGAGGGACCGAATCTCAGGACTGGGCGGAGATGCTGCTGCGGATGTATCTGCGCTGGTCCGAGCGGCGCGGCTTCAAGCGCGACGTCATCGATCTTCAACCTGGTGACGAGGCCGGTATCAAGAGCGCGACGCTGACCATCCTGGGCGACTACGCCTACGGCATGTTGCTCGCCGAGGCGGGCGTTCATCGACTGGTCCGCATTTCTCCGTTCGATCAGGCGTCACGCCGGCATACCTCGTTTGCCTCCGTGTTCGTCTGGCCCGAACTTCCCGAGGACGTCGAGGTCGATATTGAAGAAAACGATCTGCGGATCGACACCTACCGGTCCAGCGGCGCGGGCGGACAGCACGTCAACGTCACAGATTCTGCCGTACGCATCACGCACCTGCCGACCGGCATCGTCGTGTCTTCACAGAACGAGCGCTCGCAGCATCGAAATCGCGATTCGGCGATGAAGGTTCTGAAGGCGCGTCTCTTCGATCTGAAAATGAAAGAGCAGCAGGCGAAGCTCGATCAGCTTGGCGGAGAGAAGAAAGACATCGCGTTTGGCAGCCAGATTCGCAGCTACGTCCTCCACCCGTATCAGATGATCAAAGACCACCGGACGAAGGAACAGGTCGGCGATGTCAACCGAGTGCTCGACGGCGACATCGATCTGTTCATCAAGAGTTATCTGATGAAAAAGGCCGCCGGCACGTTGGTGCAAGGAGCGGTAGACGAGGACTAACGAATCGATCCTGGTTGCGTGCCGGCGATGAACGCTTCAGGGATTGCGCCGGGCGTGCCGTCGGCGGCCGGCTCGCCCGATCCCTTATCGACAGTGACGAAGACGATGTTGCCGGGAGACGGGAACTGCGGTGGCTCTTTGCGATCGGCAATCCAGGCCTTCATGATGTCCATCCAGATTGGCAACGCGGCTTCAGCCCCCGTCATGTTCGATCCAATTGGCTTTTTCTGATCGAGGCCGACCCAGACCCCGATCGTGATGTCGGGATCGAAGCCGACGAACCAGGCGTCGGTGTAGTCGTCAGTGGTGCCGGTTTTCCCGCCGAGCGGCCAGTTGAGGGATGCCGCCTTCGCAGCCGTTCCACGCAACACCACGCCGCGGAGAAGATTCGTCATCACGAAGGCGGTATCGGCGCGGATCGCTTCCTTCGGTTCGGGGCGGTTCTCCTCGAGAACGTTCCCTTCGCGATCCGACACCTTGCTGATCGAATACGGCCGCATGCGGACGCCCTGATTCGGAAACACTGAATAGGCGCTCGTCATTTCGAACAGCGTCGCCTCCGCCGCTCCAAGCGCGACGGCGAGATAGGGGGGGATCGGCGACTGCAGTCCGAGCCTGCGGGCGTACTGAATGACATGCGCCGGACCGAGTTGCTCCATCACCCGAACCGCCGGGACGTTGCGCGAGTCTTCGAGCGCTCGACGCAGCGTGATCGGCCCCTCGAACTTTTTGTCGTAGTTCATCGGCGTGTACGTGGGTGACCCGGCCGAGCCAGGAAAGCTCGCCGGCGTGTCCATGATGATGCTCGACGGCGTGTAGCCGCGATCAATCGCGGCGGTGTAGACGATCGGCTTGAACGCGGATCCGACCTGGCGATACGCCTGCATCGCGCGATCGAACTTGCTCCGGTCGAAGTTGTAGCCGCCGATGAGCGCGCGAATCTGGCCGGTACGATTTTCGATGGCCAGTACTGCGCCCTCGACGAGCGGCGGCTGCTCGAGCGTTCCCGTCGCGGTATGCGTCGTGTCGTCAGCCGTGACGAGTCTCGTCTCCACTACATCGCCGAGGTGAACGAGCTGTGCCGGCGTCGCTTTGCCAGTCCATGCGAAGCCTTTCTTATCGATCGCGACGTCGAGTGCGCCGGCACGGAGATGCATGACCGCACCCTCGGCCGAGGTCACGACCGCGGGAACAACGTCGCCGACCGCCATCGGTCGATCCCAGCGCGGGTCTTTGAACGATTCGACGGTCTTCTTTTCAGCGATCACATTGCGTCGCGGCTTGCGAAAGCCCCGGCGCTTATCAATCCGGCGAAGCCCATCGTCGAGAGCACGGTTTGCGGCCTCCTGGAGCTTGACGTCGAGACCGGTCTGCACCGACAGCCCGTTCTCGTACAGCTTCTTGGCCCCATAGCGACTCTCGAGATCCTTGCGCACCTCTTCGACGAAATAAGGGGCGATCGAGTTGGCGGCCATTGTCGGTGTGGCGACAACGATCGGTCGAGCGGTGGCTTCGTTGGCCTCTTTCTGCGTGATGTAGTTCTCTTCCGCCATCCGCTGCAGCACGTAGGCACGGCGGCGCTTCGCGCGATCCATGTTGACCGTCGGCGCGTTTCGCCACGTCTGAAACAGCCCCGCGATCATTGCCGCTTCATCAAGGCTGAGATCTTTGGCTTGCTTGCCGAAGTAGGTCCGCGCGGCGGCTTCGACACCGTAGGCGCCTTCGCCGAGGTACATCTGGTTGGCGTAGAACGTGAAGATCTCGCGCTTCGTGTAGCGCTTCTCGATCTGAACGGCGACGATCGCCTCTTTGATTTTTCTTTCGAGGCTCACATCACCGATCTGAAAGCCAACGGCTTCAGGGAAGAGTCCGCGCGCCAGCTGCTGGGTGATGGTGCTCGCGCCCTTCGGCCGCGAGCGCTGTCCGGTGATTCGATCGCGGATGGCGCTGAGCACATCCCGTGTCGCCGCCATAATGATGTGCGGCATGCTGAGACCAAAGTGCTGCTCGAACTCGGAGTCCTCCGCAGCGATGATCGCCTGTCGAAGCTTGGGAGAAATGGCGTCGTAAGGAATGACCTCACGCCGCTGGATCGCGAACTCACCGATCACCTCGCCCTTCGAGCCGTACACCCGCGTAATCGTGCTTGGCGCGTAATCGTCGAGCGCGGAGATCTGCGGCACGTCTCCCGCGTACGCGAAGATGACCCCGGTGGCGATGCCGAGGAGCGCAGCAATAAGGAACAGCGCGATGAGGCCGGCGCTGCGCGCGACTTTGAGAACGTAAGTGGCCATGCAATTTGGCGCGGTCTAACCAGCCTTCGCTAAAGCTGCGGCGGTCCGCCGGAGCCTTGGCGCAGGCGGAAGACCACGCCCTACACCGATCTTAACTCCGTTATCCGCGGCGGGTTTTAATCGTTCGCAAGAATTCGGACGGCGTCTCGACGCGAATGCCATGCCGGAGCGCCGCGAGAAAATGCCGCCGGTTGTCAGTAACAATCACGCTCGCGTCAGCGGCGCGGGCCACCTCGGCAATGTGCGCATCATAGATTCGACCGCCTGCCGTTCCGTCCTGCACCGCTGCCTGAAGGAGTCGCCGGCGATCGGCGGCCGGCAGATCATGCACCGTCAATCGGGCGAACACTTCTTCCTCGAGGAGCCGCGCGCCATCCGCCGGGGTGAGGCGGAACTCCGAGGGCAGCCGCGTCGCGACGGAGTAGAACTCCAGGCAGCAATGCCATGCGGTCGCGGGCGACTGCACGATCTTTTCCGCAACCGCGTGCATGATTGATTGCGCTGGCGCACTCTGCGGGCCGAAATCCAGAATCCCGGCCAGGAGCACGCTCGTGTCGAGAAACGTTACGGCCACCGATTCCGCTCTTCCTCGACGAGGGCTGCCACGTCCAGCACGGTGCGCGTGTCGGTGGGCGCCGTCGGACGAGCCACCGTTCGGCGTCCGACCTTGACGAGTCGAGGCCCTGGGGCCACGCGCTCGAGCCGAATCCCGAATTCATCGACCGAGACCTCGAGTTCTGCGCCCGCTGTGAGTCCCGCGCGTTCCCGGATTCCGGCCGGAATAACCACCCGGCCTGCCTTGTCGATGGTAATGCGCATGGTATTAGGATACCAGACTTCGCTGTCGGGATCCGGTTTCCGGTATGCGGGATCCGACCGATGATTGAAGCGAGCGGCGGAGAACGGATCCCGGACAACGGATCCCGGCACTCACCGACGGCGAACAAACGCAATCCCGGTAAGACTGCCCTGGCCCGTGAGGACGACGTGTTTGTCGGTTCCGTCCAAACGCGCGGTGTAGACGTTGCCGCCGAGATCTGTCACATACATGCGCTCACCGGCGAGCGCGATTCCAATCGCTTCCTTCAACTCGCTGATGAGCACCTGCTGATCCGTTCGCGCATGCAGATACGTACCTGGAGGCGGGTCCATGGCTGCGCGGCTGACGATGTTGGCGCCGCGGTCGGTCCAGTAGATCATCCGGCGCGCCAGATCGAGATCCAGGTCGATGGGTTCCGGCAGCCGCTGGAACAGCACTTCGATATCGGATCGATGTGAGGGGCTTTCGCCCGGTGGTACTTCCATGTTGGCTCGACGGATACTGCCAATGCCGGCGTTGTCACCGCCCTTTTGCGTCCAATAAATCTTTCCGCCGGCAACATCGAGCGCAATGCCGACGCACCAGTTCCTCGCGTCGCGGCGGTCATCTTCTCCATGCCCGGTCTCGACGAGCGTCTCGACATGTGATCCATCAAGATCCGCTCGCATCACACGCATGCCCTCGCGGTCCGACCAATAGAGCTTTCGATGAACCGGATCGAGCTTCAGCTGCTTCGGCGTGAACGTGCCACCGGCGGGAACGACGGTGGTGACGTGACCACCGTCGAGATCGGATCGCTCGATGACGCCATCGTCAGCGGAGGGCTTTCCCATGATGGTCCAGTAGATGTGACCACCGTCGGTATCGACAGCGATTCCGTCAGGAATGCCGGTGCGTCCGGAAACCAGGACCCTGATGTCGGAACCATCTGGCGCAACGGAAACGACGCGACCGCCGCGGATGTCGAGGAAGAAGAGGCGGCCACTCCGCTCCTGGCGCATCCGCGCTTCTGTCAGCGCACACGCCGCCGTCACGAGAAGCGCGACTGTGGCGCGGCGCGTGGAATCCCTCATCACTAATCACTCATCCTGAATCGCTAATCGTCGAATCGCTAATCGTCGAATCGCTAATCGTGAATCGTCGAATCGTGTCACGGATTCGAGGATAGCGATCCGGGGATTCGCGGATTAGCGATCCGAGGATTCGAAGATCAGCGATTCACGATTAGTGATCAGTGATGAGCGATTCACCCGCGCCCACGCGGCGCCGCCGTCCCTGACGACGGCTGCCCGCCCCGCGAGTGTCCCCCCTGAGCTGGTGGCGATCCACCGCCCCGATTCTCAGGCGCTGGCGCGGCGCGATTCGCGCCGGGATTCGCGTGGTACTCGCGCGCCGCCGGTGGCGGCGCACTCGAAGGAGGCGGCGCACTCGAAGGAGGCGGAGCGGACGGACGGTCGACGCCTGGCGCCCGCCGCTCGACGCCATATCCGTGCGGCCGAGACTCCGGCATCGCAGGTCGGGCCGTTTCAGGCGCCGGGCGAGGGATGGTGAGGGACCCGGGACCACTATTCATGCCAGAACGCGGCATTTCAGGAGCACGAACTCCGTACGATGGGTAGGCACGCGGCACCGCGCGAGCGCGGGAGTCCATGTCGCCACGCGGGTCACCGGAATCCGCCGGCGTTGGAGCGCGGCGCCCGTACCGGTCGTCAGGCGCAGTGGCAGTGGTGGGGCCGCTGACTGTCGGACTTCCCGCGCGACTGCGCTCAACCGCGGTGCCGGACGTTGGTTGCGAAGCAATGGAGCCGCGATAGGTGCGCTGCGCTCCGTTGCCGGCAGCCGTCGCCGGTTGCGCAGGCATACCGCGCACGACCGCGCGATTATCGCCAGTCGTTGACCCTGGCGTTACTTCAGTCACTCTGCTCTTTGGCTCGCCGACGATCACTCGCCGTCCGCCCGAATTAACACGCGAGGCGGTCGAGTCGAGGTTTGTCGAAACGGTCGGTGTTCCCGCTCGCGGCCGAGCGGTCCCGGCCACGTAAATCGGCGTCGAGGAGCGCGGCACCGCGTAGCCTCTGTAAGCCGGGGCGGTGTAGCGCGGCACGAACGTCGAGCGCGTATGTACGTTGAACCCGTAGCCGCCAACGTAATTGACGTGAACGTAACCATGACCGAAGTGACCGTATGGGACGACTGTCCATGCGCGCCAGGGGTCATAACCGAAGCTGAATCCGAACGAGAGAACCGCATGATTGTTCCAGCCGAGCGGACACCAGCTCACGTATCCGGGCGCATACGCCCACGAGACCCACGCGGGGCCCCATGTTCGTCCAGGAATCCAGAACCAGGCTCCGGACGAAAATCCCCATCGTCCGTAATGGTGCGTTGGCCACGCCCACGGGCCGACGCCAACCCACGTCCAGCCGTACGGACGATAGGGAACCCATCGACCGTGGTAGTAAGGACGCCAGCCCACGGCGACAGACGGGTACCACACGTAGCCATATGACGTGTTGTATTGCCAGCTGCCGTACTGATCGAACGCCGACGCGTAGGGCTGAACCTCGCTCGGCAGATACTGGGTCGAGACGCCGAGCCGTTGATCGCGACGGGTCTCCGACCATCGATCGAATGAATCCCACGACGCCGAGTTGAACGCGTATGCGTAGGACGGTGCGGCATTTGCGCGCGCACATGCCCGAAGTCCTGCACGAAGTGCGGTACGGCCATCGTCATTCACGAGTTCCGCGGCGCCGCGAAGAACGGCCAGTTCAACCTCACATTCTGCGGCGCCCGTAAGAATCGACATCCGGTATTCGCCAGGCTGATTGATTACCGCGGACGCAGATGGAGCGTCGATGCGATACGAGACCTCTCGATCGCGTCCCGGGATCGCGAGGCGGATTCGTCCGGCGAGCAATCGCACGAGATCGTCGGACTCGAAGTCGATCATCGTGTCGTTATCCAGGTGCAGCGTGCTGTTGTCGGCGAAAAGAATCTCGACCCGGCCGTTCTGCGTCCTTACGCGGTCGCCCGCAAGCAGCGGCATGTTCGACGGCGCTGAGTCCCGCTGACCATCACGTTCGAGAACGGCATCGCCATCGACGAATGAGACGTGAGCCGGTGGATCGGCACCGGCATTCTGTACACCGGCGGCGTCGGGGGCTTGCGCAATTGCCGCGCTCGGCGAAATCAAGGACGCGAGCGCAAAGCAACACCCAGAGATGTAATGAAGTTTCGCGAAACCGAAGCGGCGGCCCATATCGACCTCAGTGGGGCGGGCTGGCTGGCAACTGACATTGTAACATTCACTTAGCGGAAGTCCAGTCGAGTAGATTGACAAGTTTGCGCTCATATTTTATATTATGAGCATTATAAAGATTGCTGCTCCAGCTGAGCGGCAGGACGTGAGGACACAAGGCATGAGCAAGATTATCGGTATCGACCTGGGGACCACCAACTCGGTTGTGGCTGTCATGGAAGGCGGAGAGCCGGTGGTCATCACCAATCCGGAGGGCAGTCGCATCACGCCGTCGGTTGTCGGGTTCACCAAGTCCGGCGAACGTCTCGTCGGCCAAGTGGCGAAGCGCCAGGCGGTTACCAACCCGGAGAACACCATCTTCTCCATCAAGCGGTTCATGGGTCGAAAGTACGACGAGGTGAACGAGGAGATGAAGATGGTGCCTTACACCGTCGCCCGAGTGAGTAACGGCGACGTGCGGGTGAAGGCGGGCGGGAAGGAAATGTCTCCGCCGGAAATCTCCGCCATGATTCTGCAGAAGCTGAAGCAGGCGGCAGAGGAATATCTCGGACAGACAGTGACGAAAGCGGTCATTACGGTTCCGGCGTACTTCAATGACGCGCAGCGTCAGGCGACGAAGGACGCAGGACAGATCGCGGGCCTTGAAGTCATGCGGATCGTCAACGAGCCGACGGCAGCGGCACTCGCCTACGGTCTCGACAAGAAAAAGGACGAGACGATCGCGGTCTACGACTTCGGCGGCGGCACGTTCGATATCTCAATCCTCGAAGTCGGAGAAGGGGTCGTTGAGGTTAAAGCCACCAATGGCGATACCCACCTTGGCGGCGACAACCTCGACCAGCGCGTCATCGACTGGATCGTCAGCGAGTTCAAGAAGCAGGAAGGCATCGATCTCTCGAAGGACCGCATGGCGCTTCAGCGTCTGAAGGAAGCGGCGGAGAAGGCCAAGATGGAACTCTCCACGGTCATGGAGACGGATATCAATCTGCCGTTCATCACGGCGGATCAGACCGGACCCAAGCACCTGACGATGAAGCTGACGCGTGCGAAGTTCGAGCAGATCGTCGAGGACCTGTTGCAGAAGACTGTCGGTCCGACCAAACAGGCGCTAACCGATGCGGGCCTTGATGCATCGAAGATCGACGAAGTCGTGCTCGTCGGCGGGTCAACCCGTATTCCCCGGGTGCAGGCGATCGTCAAGGATCTGTTCGGCAAGGAACCCCACAAGGGCGTCAATCCTGACGAAGTGGTCGCCGTCGGCGCAGCGATCCAGGCGGGCGTGCTCGCTGGAGAGGTGAAAGACCTGCTGCTGCTCGACGTGACACCGCTGTCGCTCGGCATCGAAACCCTCGGCGGCGTCATGACGACACTGATCCCGAGGAACACCACGATTCCGACGCGCAAGAGCGAGACGTTCTCGACGGCGGCGGACAACCAGACGAGCGTCGAAGTGCACGTGCTGCAGGGTGAACGGCCAATGGCGCGCGACAACCGTCCGCTCGGCAAGTTCCACCTGACCGGCATCCCGCCGGCGCCGCGTGGCGTGCCGCAGATCGAGGTCACGTTCGACATCGACGCAAACGGCATCGTCAACGTCTCGGCGAAGGACATGGCGACGCAGAAGGAACAGAAGATCACCATCACGTCATCGAGCGGCCTGTCGAAGGACGAGGTCGACAAGATGATGAAAGAGGCGGAGTCGCACGCCGATGACGATCGCAAGCGGAAGGAAGAGATCGAGACCCGCAACCATGCGGATCAGGCAGCTTATGCCGCGGAGCGGATGCTGAAGGACAACGGCGACAAGCTGTCTGCGTCCGACCGGCAGCCGATCGAAAAGGCGATCGAGGACCTCAAACGCGCGATTGAGAAGAACGACATCGCCGAGATGAAGCGGTCGATGGACGCGCTGAACACCGCGCAGCACAAGGCCGCCGAAACGCTCTACAAAACCGCGAGCGCTGGTGCAGGCGCACCGGGCGGCGGATCGACCGGTGGTGCGTCGGGCGCGACCGGCGCCACTTCGTCCGGCGGCTCGGGCGATGTGATTGATGCAGAAGTGGTGGAGGAAGAGAAGAAATAATCGACTGGGTGCCAAGGGTGCCAAGGGTGCCAAGGGTGCCAAGGGTGCCAAGGATGCCAGGGGTGCCAAGGGTGCCAGGGGTGCCACGCGTGCTCGCACTCAAGCACCCATGGCACCCAAAGCACTCGTGGCATTCCAGGCCCCCACTCGAGGCCCCATGGCACTCGAGGCACCCATGGCACTCCAGGCACCCATGGCACCCTAGGCACCAGATATGGATTTTTATGTCATCCTCGGCCTCGGTCCGGGCGCGAGTTCGGCCGAGATCAAGCGCGCGTATCGCCGCTTGTCGCGACGGTACCATCCGGGCGTCAACCCGGGCGATCGTCAGGCAGAAGCCGTGTTTGAGCGCGTCACCGAGGCGTACGAAACCCTGAGCGATCCCGCGCGGCGGCGTGAATACGATGCCGCCGGTGGTTTAGGGGCGCCGACGTCGAGCGCGCCAGGAAACGCGTTCGAATTTGCCGGGTTTGATTTTTCAATCGCAGCGCGCGGCACGGATGCGGCGACGTTCAGCGAGTTGTTCGCGGACGTGCTGCACCCGCCGGCGACGCATGAAGCGAAGGCGGAGGCCGGTGCGGATCTGCATGCGTCGGTCACCATCACGTTCGAAGAATCACTTCGTGGTGTGGATCGCCAGATTGTCGTGACACGCCAGGTTCCGTGCAGCGCGTGCGCCGGCGTCGGTCGAGTTCGGACCCCTGAAGGACGGTGTCCGCACTGTCAGGCGACGGGGAAGGTTCGATGGGCGCGCGGACACATGGTGTTTTCGAAAACCTGTGCCGCGTGTGGTGGCACGGGCCGTCAGCGATTCCAGCGATGCGAGGTCTGCGGCGCGCACGGACGCCTGGTGCGCAGCGAACCGATCTCGGTGCATGTTCCGTCCGGGGTTGTCAGCGGATCGCGGCTTCGAGTCGCCGAGCGCGGCAACACGGGACGCGGAGGCGCGCGTAACGGCGACCTCTTTGTCGACGTTCACGTGCAGCCGCATCCGTTGCTTCGTCGCGAAGGTGATCACCTTTATTTGACGGTGCCGGTAGCGGTGCACGAAGCGGTCGTCGGCGCCCGAATCGAGGTTCCGACCCTTGACGGGCCGGTGAAGGTGGCGATTGCGCCAGGGACGCAGTCGGGACAGCAGGTTCGAGTCAGTGGGCGAGGCGCGCCAACCGCGAGCGGCGCCCGCGGAGATCTCATCATCGACGTCAAGCTGGTGCTGCCAGCGGTCACTGACGAACGCTCGAAAGAGTTGATGCGTGAGTTTGGCCGTCTCAATGGCGAAGACGTGAGGCGGGATTTGCAAATATGACGGCGAAACGATCGGGCAAGGCGTATTACATGATTAGCGCGGTGGCGCAGAAGTACAACATCCACCCGCAGACGCTGCGCCTGTATGAACGGGAAGGATTGCTCAAGCCGTCGCGGACGGAAGGCAACACGCGGCTGTATTCCGAAGAGGATCTCGAGCAGCTGGAAACGATTCTGTCTCTGACGCGTGATCTCGGGGTGAACCTCGCCGGCGTCGAGATCATCTTGAACATGCGCCGCAAGATCGAGGCGATGCAGCATGAGGTCAACGAGTTCATCGACTACGTCAAGCACGAGCTGTCGCGCGGCATTGGCGACTGGGAACAGCGTTTGAGCACGGCGCTCGTCAAGTCTTCACCGACGAACCTGGTCCGCTCCTCCGCTCCGGCTCCTGAAACAGTGATTGAGCCGGACCAGGTTGAAGAGCCGCTTCGCAAGGCTTAGCCGCGGCGTCCTTTAAGATCGACCGATGGCCGTTGCTGAAGATGCCGATGCCCTCAAGGCCTACCTTCGCGCGATCGCGCGAATCCCTCGCTTGAGTCCTGAAGAAGAACGACAACTGGGCACCCGCATCAAGGCGCATGGAGACGAGCCCGCGCTGCGCCGACTCGTTGAGGGCAATCTGCGTTTTGTCGTCAGCTATGCCAAGCGATATCGCGGTCTCGGTGTGCCATTTCTCGATTTGATTCATGAAGGCAACCTGGGATTGATGGAAGCGGCGCGCCGCTTCGATCCCGAACGAAACGTCAAGTTCATTACCTACGCCGTGTGGTGGATCCGCCAGGCGATCACTCACGCGCTTTCCGGGCAGACCCGTGCCTTTACGCTTCCACAAAAGTTGTCGGCGGTTGCTGCGCGGTTTGGCCGCGAGGTATCGGAGCTGACCGAGGAGCTGAATCGCACGCCAACACAGCGCGAAATCGCCGACGACCTCGACATTTCCGAAGGAGAGGTCCAGGCGCTCATTCGGATTGGCGATCGCGATCTCTCGCTGAGCGATCACGTCGGCGGCCCGCATGAAGTCGATAGTCCGGAATTGAGCGACGTGATCGCTCAAGTGAGCGTGCCGCCCGCAGAAGAAGAACTCATCCACCGCCGCTTACACGCCGGCGTCCGCGGCGCGCTGCACGACCTCGGTCGCAAGGAACGCGAAGTGATCTCGTTGCGGTTCGGCCTCGATCGGGATGGCGAGCCGCGAACGTTGCAGGAAGTGGGCGACATGCTGCAGCTTTCGCGAGAACGGATCCGCCAGATCGAGTCACGCGCCAAGGAAAAGATCCGTCGTTCGAAACGAGCGGGAGAGCTGCGCAGTTATCTGAACTGAATCAGCAATTGCGCATTCATCGTTCGCGACTTACAATCACCTTTCAACGTCCGTCATCGACCTTCATGCCCTGCGATCTCTGCGACGATACCGGCTGGAAAGCTGTCGAGACTGACGGCGTTCGCCGGGTTGTCCGGTGCGACTGCTGGCGTGAAGGGCTCGCGACGCGATTGCTCGAGGACGCGCGGATTCCGCCGCGGTATCGTCGCTGCGATCTCGAAACCTTTGTCACTTACCCGAACGAAAAGTTATTAGGCGCCGTGAAACAGGCGCGGAAGTTTGCGCAGGAATTTCCGGAGCCGAGGAAGGGTCTCTGCCTGATCGGTCCGCCGGGAATTGGCAAGACTCATCTCGCGGTTGCGGTCCTTCGTCACGTCATCATCGTGAAAGGCGGGCGCGGGCTCTTTTATGACGTCCGCGATCTGCTCCGAGTCATCCGCAGCACGTACAACCCGTTGGTTCGCACGGCGGAGATGGACGTCCTGCGGCCGGTGATGGAGGCTGATCTCCTCGTGTTGGACGATATCGGGTCCGAGAAAACCTCGGAGTGGGTCGACGAAACGATGAACCTGATCGTGAACACGCGATACAACGAGCGGCGGCACACGATTTTTACCTCGAACTACGAAGACACGCCGGACGACTCCGATCCTGATTGCCTGAAGGCTCGGATCGGATTCCGTATTCACTCCCGCCTTCACGAGATGTGCGAGTTCCTTGAATACGACGGCGCTGATTATCGTCATCTCCCGCCGAATGGCGGGGTCGATGATCTCGTCATGCTGTGGAAACGATCACCGGGCCGTCGCACGCTGCCCGCGCGCGCCAAGGGACCGGTTCGCGCGCAGCTCAAGCACCCTGAGGTCAAGGGACGCGACCTCGGCTGGAGCGGCGGCAAAGCAGGTAGCTGATCGCAATTTCATGTTGGGTCTTTACATCCACGTTCCCTTCTGTTCGTCCATTTGTAACTACTGCAATTTCAACCGAGGGTTGTTCGATAGCGGACTCAAAGACCGCTACGTCGCCGCCGTCGAATGCGAGATCCGCGGAGTGGGGCAGGGAGAATCGGCGGATACGATTTTCTTCGGCGGTGGTACGCCATCACTCCTGGATCCCGCAGACATTCGCCGGTTGATTACAGCCGGACGTGAGTCGTTTTCCCTCGCTCCGGACTCCGAAATCACTCTCGAAACAAATCCCGAGACGTCCACCCTGGAACGCATGGCGGGCTTTCGTGAAGCAGGCGTCACTCGTATCAGTTTCGGTGTCCAATCATTTCGCGACGAGGAACTGAAGCGGCTGGGACGAATTCATTCCGCCAGTCGCGCCCGGGAAGCAGTGCGAGAAGCTCGAGCGGCTGGTTTCGACAATATCTCGCTCGATCTCATGATGTGGCTGCCGCAGCAAACGACGGCCGCGTGGCGCGAAAGCGTTGACGCCTTGATCGACGTCGGCCCGGAGCATGCCTCGCTGTATCTCCTCGAGCTGTATCCCAACTCGCCGCTCAAAGAAGACATGGCACGCGCGGGCTGGTCGATGGCGCCGGACGATGATGCGGCTGAGATGTATTTGTGGAGTCTCGAGCGATTGGATGGGGCTGGTTACGACCAGTACGAGATTTCCAATGTCTCTCGACAGGGATTCCGCTCGCGACACAACCTCAAATATTGGCAGGACGGCGAGTGGTCGGGATTCGGGTGCGGCGCGCATTCGACACGCGACGGTGTGCGATGGAAGAATGTCGCCTCCACAGACGAGTACATTAGTCGCCTTCACGCCGGACACAGTCCAATCGTGGAGCATCGCCGCCTGTCCCGCGACTCGCAACTCGAAGAGGCGTTGTTCACTGGCCTTCGGCTCACAGAAGGTCTCGATCTTGATATCGTCGGGCGGCGCTACGATACGGACGTATGGGCCCGGTACGCGTCTCCGCTACAACCGTCACTGGACGCCGGGTTGGCGGTGCGCGAAGGTTCGCGACTGCGCCTGTCCAGGGACGGCATGCTTCTCGCTAACGAAATCCTGTCTGTGTTCGTGTAACGGGATACATTTTTGGAGAGTTTGTTGGGTAACTTGGCTCGGGTACGGTAAAGTGACCTCTTTCGTCTTGCTTGC
>JBKPSH010000042.1:0-61391 GCA_046734955.1 Acidobacteriota bacterium | reverse complement strand
GCTTCATCGCGTCAAACACTTTGAGGCACTCCCGGACCTACAGCGCGCGTTAGCGCGCGCGACCCGGGTCGCGACCAAAGAACACGCGGCGTGAACGGTGGGCGTCACCAAATTTCAACTAGGAATGGCATTGACCCATTCGCGATCAGCGATTCGCGATCAGTGATCAGCGATTAGTGATCACGTTCCCCATAGCGCGACGTAGACAAACGCGCCGAGCACGCCGCCGATGATCGGGCCGACCACCGGCACCCACGCGTAGCCCCAGTCGGACGTCCCCTTACCCGGAATCGGCAGCAGCGAGTGCGCCAGGCGAGGGCCGAGATCCCGCGCGGGGTTGATCGCGTAGCCGGTCGATCCGCCGAGCGACAGGCCAATCCCAAAAACGATGACGCCGACGAGCAGCGGCGCGAACGCGCTCTCGAATCCGGTATTCGGAATCAGATTCTTCGGCGTGAGCACGGTGAGCAGACCGAGTGTGAGCGCAGCGGTCGCAATCGCCTCGCTCACTACGTTCGCCAACGGGCGGCGAACCGCCGGTCCAGTGCAGAAGACGGCGAGCTTCGCGCCCTTGTCCTCGGTCAGCGCCCAGTGCGGTAGATAGGTCAGCCACACGAGGATGCCGCCGAGGAATGCACCGGCCGTCTGCGCGAGCACGTACCCGGGCACGCGCGACCATGCGAACTTCCCAATTGCCGCTGCCGCAATCGTGACAGCGGGGTTCAGATGCGCCCCGCTCAACGCGTTCACAGCGTAGACTGCGATAGTGACACCGCACGCCCAGCCGGCGGCGATCACAATCCAGCCGCTGTTCTGTCCTTTCGATCGCGAGAGGACGACGTTTGCGACGACGCCGTCGCCGAACAGGACAAGCAGCGCGGTACCGAGAAATTCCGCCAGAATCGGACTCATAAGGACGGGTGCACCAGCTCAGTTATTTCAGGGTGAGCTTTTGCACTCGCCAGTTCATCATCTCGGCGACGTACAAGGTGTTCGGATCGCGGCAGTCGATCTCATTGACCATGCCGAATTCTTTGAACTGCTTGCCAGCCTTACCGAACCGGCCTACCACCGTGCCGTCCAACTGCATCTTGTAAATCTCGCCGTTGAGGAATGGATCCTCAGTCGGGTTGGAGTTGGAGCTGTAGAGAAACTGGTTCGCACCCGGCGAGATGCATAGGGCACGTGGCGCGCCCACGTTCTTGATCTCGCTCTTGAATGTGCCGTCGTTGTCGAACACCTGAATGCGCTGATTGCCCATGTCGGCGACGTACACCATGCCTTTGGCATCAACGGCGATCGAGGCGGGAATATTGAATTGGCCCTGTTCGGCCCCGGTTGCGCCCCAGGACTTGATGAACTTTCCGTTCTTGTCGAACTTTGCGACGCGGGCGTTGCCGTAACCGTCGGGGACGAAGATGTTGCCGGCAGCATCCCAAGCAACATCGAGGGGCTGGTTGAAATTATCGCCGGGCACACCAGAGCCGGGAGGCCCGGAGGCGCGACCAAAAACCCCGCTGCTGCCGAGCTCCCCGACTGCCTCGAGCCTTCGGCCCAGGGTGAGCAGCACGCGACCTGAGGGGTCGAACTTTACGACCATTCTCGACGCGCGGTCCACGATCCAGATGTTGTCCTGTGGATCGACCCTGACGCCCTGCGCAAACAGGAAGGCGTACGGACGATCGTTTTCGCTGCTGCCGCCGATCTCGCGAACGAACTTTCCGGTGCGGTCGAACTCGATCAGGCGTGCGCCGCCATTGATATAGACGCGCGACGCGGCAATCGTGGCATTCGGCCCCCCGCCCTGAAAGTAGACCAGCAGGTTGCCCTTTTGTGTCGTGGCGACGCCGGCCACTTCACCGAGATGGATGTCGTCGGGCAGCTTCAGAAAATCACCAGCGGATTCGAAGGAGATTTCTTTCTGCTGGGCGGCGAGCGATCCGCTGAAGAACGAGCCGGCCGACACCAAGCCGGCGAAGAGGAAAGCGTACGCGAGGCGTGCGAGTCTCATTACTTGGTCCCCCCCTGAGCGGCGGTGGGGTGCAGGATGAATTTCTGGAAGCGCCACTCGACAATTTCGCTGACCAGAATTTCGTTCGGAACGCGGCAATCGATTCCGTGCACCGTGCTGAACTGTCCCTGCTCTTTACCGGGCACACCGAATTTGCCAAGCACGGTGCCGTCCAGCTCCATTTTGAAAATCTGTCCGGTGACCTTGTGGATCTCCGAGTCGTTCGAGTCAGGGTTGGAATTGGAGGTGTAGAGATATTGATGCCCCGGTCCCGGGGTGATGCACAAAGACCAGGGCGCGCCGACGTGATCGAAGGTGGTCTTGTAGTTCAGGTCGTTGTCGAATACGACGATGCGCTGGTCGCTGCGACTGCCCCCATAGACATTGCCCTGGGCATCCACAGCGATGGCATGCAGCAGCGTGAACTGGCCGGGCCCCGATCCGCGACTGCCGACTTGCTTGATGAACTTCCCGTACTTGTCGTACTTGGCGATGCGTGAATTGACGTAACCGTCGGCGACGAAGATGTTGCCGGCCGCGTCCCAGGCCACGTCGGTGGGGCGATTGAAAATATACGGCGGAGCCGGATTGAGCTCTTTTACCGGCGGCTCCATCCCGTTATAGGGGAACCCGATCCGGCGGCCGAGGATCATGACCGCTCGCCCCTGCGGGTTGTACTTGACGATCGAGTTGGCGCCCTCGTCGATCACCCAGATGTTGTCTTGAGCATCAACGCGTATGCCGTGACAGAACACGTTGCCGTACGAGTCCTTCCCAATCTCTCGGACGAACTTGCCGTTCTCGTCGAACTCGAAATTGCGCGTTTGCTGGGCGCAGGTGTTGACGAAGATATGCCCCTTCGAATTGCTGGCGATCCCAATGCCTTCTCCCATGTACACATTGGGCGGCAACTTCATGAAGTCCTTCACGACGTCGAACTTGATATCGGGTGCATCTATCGACTTGGGCCGGAGTGACACGGCACCACGGCCGCCGCCACGACCGGCGGGAGGTGTTTGCGCACTGCCCGCAGGTGGTTGTTGGGCGCCGCCAGGTGGTGTCTGCGCTCCGCCAGAAGGTGCCTGGGCGAACAGGGTGATGGTCGCTGATAGCGCCAGCGCCGCGACCACTCCATAAGTGAAACGTGTTTTCATAAGCCCCCTCGACGGTGCGAAATGTAACACAGGATCACGGCCGCAACACCTCGGCTGCGGCTTTGAACAGCAGGTACGACGCGGTCGCGCCGGGATCCTGGTGTCCGACGCTGCGTTCTCCGAGATAGCTGCCGCGCCCCTTGCGTGCCTGCATGTTGATCGTCGCCCGCATGCCAGCTTCGGCCGCCGCCGCGCCCCGATCAAGAATTTCCGTCAGTCCGCCGCCAGCTTCCAGCGCACCTCGCATCGCATCGACGGCTGGAAGCAGAGCGTCCAGCATCGTCTTGTCGCCAAGCTCGGCTTTGCCGCGCTGCTGGATGCCTTCGACGCCGGCCTGAAACAACGCCACCACGTCGGCGGGCGCGAGTTCGGACTTGTCCGCGCACGCCGCTCCGGCGCGAAGAAAAAAAGTCCCCAGGAGCGGACCGGAACTGCCACCCATTGTCTTGATGAGAACACTCGCCACGTTCTGAAAGAGAGCGCGGAGATCAGCCGGAGGCTTCGCGGTGAGCTCCGCCTGCGCCGCGGTGAAGCCACGGTCCAGACTGATCCCAAAATCGCCATCGCCGACTGCTGAATCGAGATCGGTCAGCCGCTGCCTGTTCTCTGCGAAGACCTGTTGCAACGCGCTGAGCCAGCGCAGCACGTCGTGCGTGCTCACTGCCATTTTTAGAGTCCCCAACGCAGGGCGGGCGTCAGCACCGGATCGTCCCACAGCGACAGCAACTCGTCGTCGGCGCGCAGCAACGTGATCGCGCAGCCCGCCATGTCGAGGCTGGTGATGTAGTTGCCCACCAGGCGGCGCGGGATCGCGATTTGTCGGCCGCGCAGGATCAGTTCCAGTTCGCGGTACACAAGGTAAAGTTCGAGCGGAGGCGTTCCTCCCATGCCGCTGACCATGGCAATGACGCGGTCGCCGCCACGAAATGGCAGGTCGCCCAGGATGGCCTCGGTCATGTGCGCGGCCAGTTCCTTCGCTGGCATCAGGGGCATGCGCTTGCGTCCCGGTTCGCCGTGAATGCCGATGCCCATCTCGATCTCGCCTTCGCCCAGCTCGAACGTCGGTTTGCCGGCGGCGGGCACGGTGCACGAAGTCAAAGCCATCCCCATGGACCGCGCATTTTCATTCACCTTCCGGCCCAGCGCTGTCACGCGGCCGAGATCGTAGCCACGAGCGGCCGCTGCGCCGCAGATCTTTTCCGCCAGCACGGTGGTCCCCATTCCGCGGCGACCGGCCGTGTACAGGCTGTCTTGAACCGCCACGTCGTCATTAATAATGACGGCCTCCACCGGAATGCCGCGGGCCTGGCAAAGTTCGGCGGCCATTTCGAAATTCATGACATCGCCGGTGTAGTTCTTCACGATGTGGAGTACTCCCGCACCGCCATTGACCGCGGAGGTGGCCGCTTCCATCTGGTCGGGACTCGGGGAAGTGAAGACTTGCCCGGGACACGCGGCGTCGAGCATGCCCTTCCCCACAAATCCGCCGTGCAACGGTTCGTGACCGCTGCCGCCGCCCGAGATGATGCTCACTTTCCCGGTGACGGGAGCGTCGGCACGGACGACGTACACCGGATCGAAGCAAACCTTGAGGATGTCCGAGTGGGCCTCGGCGAACCCAGCCAGTGATTCCCGCATCGCATCCTGCGGGTCATTGATCAGTTTCTTCATGTGCGCTCCACGAATCAGGAGCAGTGATACTAGCTCAAAAAAACTCTCACTACTCGCCGCGAAGCGCTGAGATCGGCTCGACGCGGCTGGCTCTCCACGCCGGGATCCCGCTCGCCGCGACCGCGACAATGCCCATGAGGACCGCTGCTCCGACGAAGGCCACCGGATCGCGGGGACGGACTTCGAACAGGAACGATGCCATCACTCGTGACAACATCCACGCAACCGGCCATCCAACGGCAAGGCCAATCGCGGCGAGCGCGATCCCTTCTCTCAAGATCATTGCCACCAGCGTTCGCGGGCGGGCGCCGAGCGCAAGCCGCACGCCGATTTCCTGGGTGCGCCGCGACACCGATGTTGCGAGTACGCCGGCGATGCCGATGCCGGCGAGCAGCAGCGCCAGCAGCGAGAATGCCCCCACGAGCAGCGTATTGAATCTCGGGACCGCCGCCGACGTCCGAACGACATCCGTCATTGTCTGGACGGCGGTCACTGGCAGGGCGGGATCGATCGCATGTACTTCCTGGTGGATCGTCGATGCCATCGCGGATGGTTCGAGCTGCGTCTTGACGACCAGGCGCAGGGATCGGTAGATGCCGAGCACGTTTTCGCCGAGCACTCGATCGTCAAGCTGGGACCAGGCAGTGTAAACCTCCGGGACCGTTTCAGTATCAAGGGGGCCCTGCTTCACATCACCGACCACACCGATGATCCTCATCCAGCGGCCGTGCTGCACATTGTTTCCCCAGGCGATACGCTGCCCCACCGGATCGTCATCACTCCAGAAACGCCGAGCCAATGTTTCGTTGATCACTACGACCGGCTCGGCGCCGCTGTCGTCCTGCGGCGTAAACACGCGGCCGCGTTTCAGCGGGATGCCGAGGGCGTCAAAGTACTGGCCGATCACCCATTCGTTCGCCACCGCGTGTGAGAGATCGCGTGTCGCGTCGCGCTCGTTCTCGATCGTAGACGCGCGGCGCTCGCGGACGCTGAGCGGCAGATCGGTTGAGGCGCCCGCTGCTGCGACCCCTGGAATCCTAGCGAGACGTTCCATCAGTCGCGTGTAAAACGCGCGCACATCAGCGCCAGTTCGGTACGCGGCAACTGGCAGGCTGGTCGCAAGCGTGAGCGTGCGCTCGCCGCGAAACCCGGGATCGACCGCCATCAGTCGTGAAAAGCTCCGGAACAGCAGGGCACCCCCGACGAGCAGCACGACGGTGATGGCCACCTGCAGCGTCACCAGGGCACCGAATATGCGGCGCTGGCGGCGGCTGGGTGAACTCGTGCGACCACCTTCCTTAAGAGCATCCGTGGCCGCGGCGCGGGAGAGCTCGAGGGCGGGCAGCAGGCCGCACAGCAGCGCGGTCAACAACGACACGGCCGCGCTGAATGCGAGTATGCGGCCGTCGATCGTGATGTCATCGAGACGAGGGATCGACGGCGGTGCCATCAATACCAGCACGCGTGCGAGCGCCTGCGCGAGGCCGAGGCCGAGGACACCACCCACGAGCGCGAGCACGCTCGACTCGACGAGAAGCTGGACGATGACGCGGAGGCGGCCTGCGCCGAGCGCAGCCCGCACGGCCATCTCGCGCTGGCGTGACAAGGCGCGCGTCAGCATCAGGCTGGCGATGTCGGCGCACGCAATCAGCAACACCAGGGCAACCGCCGCAAACACGACGAGCAGAAGCGTGCGCGCACGGCCAACAACTTCGTCACCGAGCGGCGCGGCCGATGCGCTGATTACGCTTCCGAGTCCGTCGAGGCTCGCCGGATATAACTCCACCGCGTTTGCGTGCACGAGCTCGCGAGCCTCGGCGTCGGCCCGCTCACTCGTGACGCCCTGCTTCAACCGGCCGATGACGCTCGTGTTGTAATTGCTGCCGAACCCGGTGCGTTCGGCAGGCCTGAAGCTGATCGGGAGGTAGACGTCGGCCGGCACGTTGTTCAGGAGCGGCCCGCGGCTGGGAAAAATGAATGTCTCGGGCAGGACGCCGATGACGGTGTAGGGTTGGCGATCCAGCATCACCGCCTGGCCGATGACGTTCGGATCGCGGCCGAAGGCCCGCGCCCAGAGGCGATTCGATACGACCGCGACTTGCGCCGACGCCTCGTCTTCTGCCTGCGTGAACGTGCGTCCGATGATCGGACTGATGCCGAGGGAATCGAACAGCGAAGCCGAGGCGCGCAGGCCGATAATCCGCTCGGGCGCCTCGACACCCGACAGTTCGTACTCGCGATTCCGGTAGACGGCGATCGACTCGACACTGGTCACACGGTCGCGGAAGGCGAAGTAGTCCGGAGGAGAGAAGCCGGCGCGAGGCATCTTTCCGATCTGCTCGTAAAACAGCACGAGGCTCCCCGGATCTCGGTAGGGGAGCGATCGCAGCAGCACGGCGTTGACGATCGTGAAGACCGCAGTCGTCGCACCGATGGCCAGGCCGAGCGTCAGCACGACGACCGCGCTGAACAGCGGAGCGCGTCGCATACTCCGGGCGGCATAACGAATGTCCTGCGACAGGTGTCTCATGATTCCTTCCTTGGGTGTGGTGGTGAACGTGTGCCGCCGGGCAATCTGTCGGTCGCGACGGGCATCGACTCGCATTTGCGTCGATGCGGCAATGGCATCGACGATGAGCCGTGCCCACGAGTACGCCACGCCGAGAAAGCCGTGGCGCTCGCGCTCCCGGTCGACACAGTAGGCGAACGCGGCCTCGAGCTCGTCGCCGGTTCGGCGGCGGACGTCGGCCGGATACAAGAGCAGGACCGCGCGCGCGAGCACTCGCGACGCCTGCATGTTCGATCCGTGTTTTTCCGTGTTCATCCGTGGCTCATGCCTTCAACAGCTTCTTCTGCCGCGCCACCGCGACGAGCCCGGCCAGCCGCCGCGCCTCGGCGGCGCACGCGCGACGTCCCGCTGGCGTGATGCGAAAGTAACGCGGGCGGCCACCGCCCGACTCGGCCGAGCGCGGCGGGTCGATTTCAACGACCAGCCCTTCGGTCACCAGACGCTCGAGGTTGCGATAGAGCATGCCGGGCCACAGACGCATATATCCGCCGCTCCGTTCCAGGACTTCGTGCATCACGCCGAGGCCGTGCAGATCGCGATCGGCCAGCGCGAGCAGGATCTGGAACCAGTGCGGCGGTAGCGGCGGCGGCTCAGGGCGGCCTCGGGCCATTCGGTCCTCCGGTGTGTATACCTGCGGGTATATACCTGCGGGTATATACTATGCGCCTTTGACGGTGCCGCGATTGAAAGGGTTGGAAATGCCAGTTGAGAGGTGGCGAGAGATTCGCCCTAGTCCGAGCAGCAGTGTCCCCTACCGCGCCGCGGTTGACGATGACTCCGGCGAGGGGTGCGCGCTGAACGATCGGAGCAGTCGATTTGCGCGGCCGCCGCGGACGCGCCAGAGCCAGTACACCATCAGGATCAGGGGCAGCAGGATCAACGTGATGCGCAGCGTGGGCGTCGCGAGGCGCTCGCCGAACACGAAGACCGCACGGGAGCGAACGCTCAAAAACGACGCGACGGCAATCCAGAGTGCCCAGCACATGCGCCACAGATGGCGTGAGAGACGCCGCGCACCGCGCAGCCGACCTCGCCGCAAAACGCGGACGTCGCCCGTAACCGCGATGAGCGCGACGATACCGAAAATGAGAAACGCCGGCGCCGGCGCGCCGATGAAGATTCTCCGCGGCAGCGTCATCGCGTAGAGGCCGGCGGCGAGCGCCGCCGCGCCCAGCAGCGACGCGACCGCTGTGAGCCCGATGTCGAGCCGCCGCTGCGCGGCCGATGGCGGCCGCACCGTCATCCACCCCGTGACAACGAGATACGACGTGAGAACGCTCGCGATGATGTTCGGCAACTGGACTTTCATCACCGCGATCAGGCCAGCGCTGATGCACATCGTGACCATCGCGTAAACGAAGACGGAACCCGCCTTCCGGTGCAATGGTCGTCCCTTCGCGACGACCAGCGCAAGCGCGCCAGCAAGGATGCCGAGAGTGGCGCCGACGATGTGAATTGGCAGCAATACGTCCACGTTGTGCCCCTCGGACAGAGATAGACGTAGAGCATCTACGTCTTGTTCCGGCGGCTCCTACTCGCAGCTTAGTGGCGCAGTTCCGAGCCGACGAGGTCGAGGATCATGATCTTCTGCCAGATCTTGCTCGACAGGCCGAGCGTGAGCGCCTGGATGCCGTTGACCGAATCGGCGACAACCGGGTCGCTGAAGGCTTGAATGTGCAGTGCGGCCAGTTTGCTCGTCACCGCCAGCAGCTCGGAGCAGTAGTCGAGATATTGCGCCATCTCGATCCGCGACATGATCGGCTCGTGCGTCGAGTCGAGTCGCCGTGAGCTGGGCGGGTCCTTTGCCAGCTGATGCATGTCAATGACGTGTGCGATGCTGCGCAGCTCGTTCAGGCCAAGGAGGGCAATCCGGCGCTTCGCGCGTGATTCGAGCGACAGCAGAAAAAAGATCGCGATGCCAAAAAAGACGACGTTGCTGACGCTCGCCTCGAGCCCCTGCGCGAGCTCGGCCCACGACCCCGCACCGGCATTCACGCGGATCCGCAGCAGCGCAAAGACGGCAATCGCAACGAGCGCGGTGACCAGGATGCTCACCAGCGCGCGAATGCGCCAGTGAGGGCGCGACAAGCGTCCCGCACGTTCGGTTGCTGCTGTGGCGGCGCCGCACAACGTCGTGCTCACGGCGCTGAGTCCCGAGCCGGGAAACTGCTCAACGATTCTGCGCCTGATCTCTTCGGCCGTCGACGAGATCTGCGCCGGGTCGAGCGACTGATACATCGCGGCACATTCTACCGTCTGCGTCATTCAGTGGAGGCAATGACAGGCCGGTGTAGGCGGGGTAGACGCAACGGCGATATCCATGGACGGTTCGCGGAGCGCAGGCGTATTATCCCGTCGCGATCCGCGTGCGAGCCGACGATGGTCTCGAGAATGTTCGCATTCTCGGTGAGAGGACATATGACGAACTGGCGCATGACAGGAGTGGCGACGACGGCACTTAGCGCACTGGCGATAACAGTGTTTTCGGCCGGTCCGACGTTTCGGGCGGACTACCGATTCACTGGCTCGTCGCTGACCGGTTTCCGACCGATCGGCCAGGCTGAGTGGAACGTCCAGAACGGCGAGATCGTCGGCACACCGAAGGACGCAAGTGGCGGCTGGTTACTGCTCGAAGGCAAGCAGTTTCAGGATACGCAGATCTACGCCAGCGTGAGGTGCGGCGCCGGCTGCAAGGCCGGTATCTTGATGCGCGCCGAGAGAACGGCCGACGGCGGACTGAAGGGACTCGTGATGTCGGTGACCGAGAATGATCTCGTTCCGTACGTCGTCAAGATCGACGCGACGGGGAAAGAGATCAGCCGCGAGCCGCTTGCCGCGCCCACGGGCCGAGGAGGCGGAGCAGGTCCTGCCGGCCGAGCCGGCGGAGCGGCTCCCGCGGGTGCGCCGGCGCCAGCTGGCCGCGGCGACGATCCCACCGCACGCATGTCGGCTCAGACAGCGGCGCTGAGCGGCGGCCGCGCGGTGAATCCCGGCCCTCCGCCCCCCATGGCGCCCGATTTCGCCGCGCAATACCCCAAGGACTCGCACCTCGCCGAGCGTCCGAATGGCGCGTACATCGCGGGCGAATACAACACTGTCGAAGTACTGCTGACCGAGAACAGCGTGCAGCCGAAGTTCAACGGCGGATCGCTTGGTGGCGGCAACACCGGCCGTAATGTTCCGGACGCCGGAAAGGACGGTTACGGGCAGATCGGGTTCTATGTCGGCGGGACGGGCGAAGTTCGGATCAAGGACTTCATGTACAAGGACATCCTGAATCATTCATGGGCGCCGGAAGAGACCGGAAAGAACTTCAAACAGGTTCGTGTCGATCCGCATTACTACTCGTGGAGCGCGGCAGTCGCCGATTTCAATCACGACGACGTCCCGGATATCGCAGCGGGCGCCTACTACTACGCCGGTCCGGACTACAAGGTCGGCAAACAGATCTACACGCCGGTGTCATTCAATCCGACATCTGAATGGCCGATCCCAGCGATGGTCAACATCGCCTACGACTTCACCGGCGACGGCTGGGTCGACGTCCTGCAGATGGCGGGCAACGCGGGGAACGGCACCGGCTTTCTCTACGTGAATCCGAAAGCTCAGTCACGCCGGTGGCAGAAGTTCGTGACGATCCAACCGGTCGGCAATGAGGAGACGTTGTTCAAAGATATCGACGGCGACGGCCGCCCGGATCTGATTCACGCAGGTATGAACCGGCTGCGCTATTCCACGTTCGATGCGAAGAAATGGGATCCGGAGAATCCAACGTCCATGTGGACGACGCACGACGTGTCGGAGCCGGGACCCTGGGGTGTCAACATCGGCCACGGCCTCGGCGTCGCCGACATCAACGGTGACGGCCGGATGGACTTTCTGAACGCGTATGGCTGGTGGGAGCAGCCGCCGGCCGGGACCGCGGGTACGTGGAAGATGCATCCGACCGCGTTCGGCCGATGGGGTGCGTCACAGGGCGGAGCCGGCGGCGCCGAGATCTGCGGCTTCGATATCAATGGTGATGGTCTGATCGATGCCGTCGGACCGATGGAAGGCCACGGCTTCGGCGTCGCATGGTGGGAACAGAAGCGGGATGCCAACAAGCACATCTCGTTCACCGAGCACGTCGTCATGGACAACTTCATGACGAAGAATGCTGGCGACGTGATCTTCACCGAACCGCACGCGGCGGCCTGCGCCGACATGGACGGCGACGGCATTCCTGATCTCGTAACCGGCAAGCGCTACATGTCGCATTTCAGCTACAGCGATCCCGATCCCTGGAGCGAGCCGGTGCTCTACGTGTTCCACACGGTGCGTGACAAGGCGGCGCCCGGTGGCGCGCGCTTCGAGCCGGAGCTCGTCAACAACCGCTCAGGAGTTGGATCACATTTCGTCGTCGCGGATATGAACCGCGACGGGATGAACGACATCGTGACGTCCGCCAATTTGGGGACGTACGTGTTCCTGAACATGCGAAAGAAGTCAGGAACGAAGTAGACCTCGCCGTCTCGAAGCACCCCTGCGACTGTTGGGTTTTCATTGCCAACTATAGTTAATTGCACTATAGTTCTGTGATGACTCCTGCGCTCTACATTCTGCTGGCGCTCGGCAACGAGACGCGGCACGGCTACGCGATCATGCGCGAGATCCGCGAAGCCACCGGCGGCCGAGTCGAAATTCTGCCAGGCACGCTCTACGCGACGATCAAGACGTTGCTCACCGACGGACTGATCCAGGAGGTGCTGCCGCCCCGGGATGCCGATTCGGCTGACGCGCGGCGACGTTACTACCGGGTTACGAAAGCCGGCCGGATCTCCGCCGCAGAGCAGACCGAGCAGATGGCCATGCTCGTGAAATTGGGCCGTCCGTTCCTCAAGGGTGCGCGATGAGCGGCCCCGAGTCGTGGGCGGTGAGGCTGTATCGCCGGGCAGCGTGGATGGTCGGTGATCTCTCGACCGAGGCCGCCGACGCCTTCGCGTCACTGTACGCCGAGGAACGGCGTCGCGGTCTCACGGCGGCGATGCGACTCTGGCTGCGCGCGATGATCGATCTCGTGCGCGCTGCGGCGATCGTCACGCGTCCCCACCCGTTCGCAGCCTTCGGTCACGATCTCCGCTGGGCATGGCGCACGATGCGGACGAGTCCAGGCGCGAGCCTCGTCATCATCGCGTCGATCGGGCTCGCGATCGGTGCCAACACCGCCGCCTTCAGCGTCGTCAATGCATTCCTCTGGCGATCGTGGGGCAGCCAGGCAACAGATGAAGTGGTCCGTGTGCGGGAAGACTATGCGCGCCCTGGGCAGGCGCCAGACGTGCGCGGCTTCACGATGGCAAACTTCGGTCCGTGGCAGCGCGCCAACACCGTGTTCGATTCGATGGCGGCGGGTACCGGGACAAGCGCGACGCTCATCATCGATGGCCGTCCCGAGCGCGTCGCCGCAGGCGTGATCACCGCGAACTTCTTCGATGTCCTCGGCATCCGTCCGGCGCTCGGAAGAACCTTCACCGCGGATGAAGACACGCCCGCGAGACGCGACGCCGTGCTGCTCGGAGATGCACTGTGGCGGAGCCGCTTCGGCGGCGACGCCAGCGTCGTTGGCCGCACAGTCCGGCTGAATGGACGAGTGCGCACGATTGTCGGCGTGATGCCGCGCGGGCTGAAGCATCCGTATCAATCAGATCTGTGGGTGCCGCTCGGCTATCGCGAAGACCCGACGAACGCCGCCGGCATATACGTTCCCGCGCGTCTGAAGCCGGGGGTCACGCTCGCGCAAGCGAACGAACAGATGGACGCCATGGCGGCACGGCTGTGGCAGGCGCATCCGGCGCCGGACACACCGATTGGCGCGCAGGTGACGCGGCTGCGTCCCGAGATGCTGGGACGCCTGACGCGCGTCCTCTACGCGTTGGCGAGCGCAGCGCTGCTGGTGCTGCTCATCGCTGTCGCCAACGTATCGAACCTGCTGCTTGCGCAGAGCCTCGAGCAGCAGAACGATGCCGCGGTACGAACGGCGCTCGGCGCGTCGCGCACGCGACTGGTGCGACAGTTCCTCACCTACGGTGTGCTGCTCTCGGGTGTTGGTGGACTGATCGGTGTCCTGTTCACGTTTTGGAGCGTGGGACCGCTCGTCTCGCTCAGCCCGCTTTATGGCGCGGGTGAATTCGATATCGAGCCGCGGCTCGACTGGCCGACGCTGGCATTCACCATGGCGACGACCATGACCGTCGGCGTGGCCTTCGCTATCCTGCCGGCGATCGGCGTCGCGCGCACGCGTGCCTCCGACGTGCTGCGCTCGATCGGCCGATCGGGGACGCTCTCGCGCGGCAGCCGACGATGGCTGAAGGCGGTGGTGGTCGTCGAGTTGGCCCTGTCGTTCGTACTGCTCGTGGGCGCGTGCGTGATGGGACAAGGCCTGCTCGCCCTCCACCGTGAAACGTGGGGATTCGATCGACGCGACGTTATGACCTTCGATGTCGCGATGTCAGCGCTTCGTTATCGAGAGCGCGGGCAGCAGGAGACCTTCGTTAACGACCTGATCGAACGGCTCGCATCACTGCCCAGTGTGACCGCCGCCGCCGCCACGAGCACGCCGCCGTTCTACGCCGGAACCGAGGCTGCATCGTTCACCATCAACGGCGTTGCGCCGCCGGCGCGCGGATTTTTTCTCGCGCACTCGCGCGCGGTGACGCCGCACTATTTCGACGCGTTGGGAATCCCTCTTCTCGCCGGCCGGTCCTTTACCGACGCCGACACCGCCACGTCGATCCCCGCCGTCATCGTGAGTCAATCGTTAGCCGAGCGGTACTGGCCCGGACAGAATCCGATCGGCCGCCGCCTAAAGCGCGGCCGGCTCGACGGTCCTGCACCGTGGATGGAGGTCGTCGGCGTCGTCGGCAACCTTCGCGAGAATCCCGACGATGACATTCCGGGGAATGACGCATGGTACCTGCCGTACCGCCAGCCAACCGCCGGGGTGATCACCGAGCTCACCTACGTCGTGAAGACATCGCAGGGAGCGTCCATCGTTCTGTCGGTCCGCAATGCGGTTGGGCAACTGGATCCAGAAGTGCCGATCTTCGACACCGTGACCATGGACGAACGGTTTGCGCGATTCACGGCGACCGAACGCCTCAGCGCGAATCTGACGGCGATTCTCGGGGTTATGGGAGTCTTTCTGGCCGCGGTTGGCGTGTACGCGGTGCTGGCGTTTTCAGTGCGGCGGCGATTGCCGGAGCTCGGCATCCGCGCCGCACTCGGTGCTCGTCCCTCGGACGTACGGCGCAGCGTCGTGCGCGAGGCCGCAATGCTCGTGATCGTTGGCATCGCTTCCGGCGCGACGGTCAGCCTCTTTATCCGTCCGTTGCTCGACGCGCATCTTTTCCCCAGCGGCGTCAGCGAATCTGCAGCGGCCGTCCTTGCCGGCGCCGGGGTCGTACTCGCGGCGACAGTATCGACCATCGCGCCCGCCATCCGCGCGTCGCGTGTCGATCCCGTCCGCGCGTTGGCCGGGCGTTGACGGTGATAACCTACGCGGAGCGTCGATCAGAAATTTGATCCGGTTTGCCGCCCAAACGTAGATCCGAGCACATGAACTGGACCCACTCCGGTGCTGTCGTCAGGACGATTGGGTTCGTGTGGGTCGGCGCCGCAATCCTCGTGGTGACCGGAGCGTCTGCAGAGGTCTGGGTCGCCTGCGGCATTGCCGGAACGTCGCTCGGACTGGCCGGTGCTTTTCAATCGCGCTCCTGATAGTCAAGTCGTCCGTCGCCGTAAAATACTAGCCGTCGATTACGACAACGAGCGACGTTGACCATGGCGGATCCCTTCCTCCGCGTTCACGCGGTGAACATCTACGTCAAAGATCAGGGGCGGAGTCTGGACTTCTACCTGAACACACTCGGATTCCACATCGCCTTCGACGCTCGCGTTGGGCCCGGTGAACGGTTGCTGGCGGTGGCTCCGCCCGACGGGTCAGCGGTGCTGACGCTGATCCAGGTCAAGCCCGACTCCCCCCAGGCGCGGCTTGTCGGACGCGCGACGCAAGTAGTGTTCGTCACCGAAGACCTGCCCGCCACCTACACCGAATGGCGGCGGCGGGGCGTTCGCTTCCGAAACGCACCGCGCCTACGACGCGTCGTCTACGATCGGACGGACGTTGCGGCCGATCCATCGCCAACCGGGCACGACCGATTCGCGTGGGGCGGCGCCTTCACGCGCTTCGAGGACGTCGATCGCAACTCGTTCGCACTGGTCAGCTTCGACGAAGTCAGCCGCGCGGTCGAAGCGCAGCGTCGCGCTGCGGTCGAAAAGCAGGAGGCGGAACAGCGTGCCGCTCACGAACTCGAAATCGCTATGCAGGTGCAGGCGCGGCTCTTTCCTCAACGACTCCCGCCGATGCGGACGCTCGAGTACGCAGGCGCATGCGTCCAGACGCGGCGGGTGGGCGGCGACTATTACGACTTCCTCGATCTCGGGCAAGACCGTTTGGCACTGGTCATCGGCGACATCGCCGGCAAGGGCATGCCTGCCGCGCTGCTGATGGCTAACCTGCAGGCGAATCTGCGCAGTCAATGCGCAACAGCCATCGATCAGCCCGAGCGTTTTCTGCAGACCGTGAACCGGCTCTTTTACGAGAGTACGGCCGACAACGCCTACGCGACGTTTTTCTATTCGGAGTTCGACGACCGCGCGGGACGCCTGCGCTACGCGAACTGCGGGCATCTGCCGGCGTTGCTGCTGCGAGGGGACGGCGGGATCGAACGGCTCGAGCCGACGGCAACAGTGCTGGGCATGTTCTCACCGTGGGAATGCCGGACGGCGGAACTTCGACTCGCCGCTGGGGATCTTCTCGCGATCTATACCGACGGGATCACCGAGGCTTTCGATGCCAAAGACGACGAGTTCGGGGAAGATCGACTCGTCGAAACGCTGCAAGCGCATCGTGACTTGCCACCACGAGATCTGATCGCCGCGATTTACGACGGTGTTCACCGCTTCAGTCCGCAGGAACAGCACGACGACATGACGCTGATTGTCGCGAGGTGCCGGAAGTGCTAATCACTGGCGACTTCGTTGGCAAGCCGCGTCATCCGAGCATCATCGAAGCAGCATGTAAGGCGCGCGGTTGTTTGCGATGATCTTGAACTCCGCGTCGCTGAGCGGCAGCGCTCTGAATGCCGCCCATGCTTCTTTGGGCGTGTACGCAGGTGGCGCTGCATCTGAGCCCCAGAGCACGTGTTCGAGTCCGATCTGACGAAGCCGGGTGGCGATCAGATTCAACTTGGCGCTCGGCTTCTCCACTCTCATTAAAACCGACGCATCGAAGTACACGTTCTTCATACGCGAGTCACGTTGTGCGATCGCGTCGACGAACACCGCGAGCGCCTCGTCTATCGCGGGATCGTCGTAGCCGCCGGCGCCAGCGAGATGCGCGATCTGCACCGGCACGTCAGGCGCGGACGGAAGGACCTCGTTCAAGAACGCGCGCGCGGATGCTGCACCGTAGGGTCGCTTCGCGGTGACCGACGAGCGCATGTGGACGACGATGGCCATGCGGCGTTCGTTGGCAGCCGCGAACACCCGTTGCAGCGCCTTGACGTGATCCGCGTTCGTGAGATCCACGTCTGAATTCCCGAAGTGCAGTTTGAGGCCGGAACGGAGCTGCGGGATGCCAGCGCAACGAGAGATCTCCTCGAGCGCATATGGCTTGAGCGGATTCAACCCGCAGAATCCCAGCAGGCGGTCCGCGAACGGCGCAATCTCGGCCGCGGTCCAGTCGTTTTCCGTTTTCACCTCCGCGTACTCATCGGGAACGGGCGGCTTGTTCGGGTTGCCGTACTGATAGCCAAGCGACAGGACAACGGCACGGCGGATTCCGGCCGCATCGAGCAGTTTCACGAGCTCGCTTGCGTTCATCGGCTGCAATGTCGGCGAGATCTTGTGGACTGCAGAGCTGATCAGATGTTGATGGTGATCGATCACCGGCGTCAGGGAGGGGGACGGGGCTGGCGCGGGCCCTTGCAGCGCGACGGAACTGGCAGCCGCGGCCGTGACGATCACCAGAAGGATCGCGCCCGTTCCACACGTCATCGCTGATCGAACCGTCATGTTCCGCTTCATGATACATGCCGCCGGGTTCGGCCATGCGTTGACGCCAACCCGGGCTCTCTCTTTCTCGTCCAAGAGATGGCCATGCATGACGTTCGCTACGCGCTTCGTGTACTGTGGCGCAGCCCGGGTTTCGCGGCGATCGCGATCTTGTCGCTGGCTCTGGGCATCGGCGCCAACACTGCGATCTTCAGCGTCTCGTGGATTCTGCTCTCACAGCCGCTTGCGGTTCAGGATCCCGACCATTTGCTGGCGATCACCAATCAGTTGACGATTCCGCGCGGCATGCGCGGCATGTATCAGATCAACGGGAGCAGCTATCGCGATCCGGCATCCGGTCGAAACTATCGCGCCAACCTTTCATTTCCAGCATATCTGGCCCTTCGCAATGCGGCGGGCGACGCAGCGGACGTCTTCGCCTATAGCTTCGTGCGCGAAGCGAACATCGCGCTCGGTGGCTGGTCGACGACAGCCGCAGCACGCTGGTCAGCGGCAACTACTTTCGTGGTTCCGGCGCCGCGATTGTGCGTGGTCGTCCGCTGAACGATGACGACGATCACCCCGGCGCTTCGGCCGCGGTCATCAGCTATCGCTTCTGGATGAGTGCGCTCAGCGGCGACGAGGCAGTCCTCGGGAAACCGATCCGCGTCAACGGTGTCCCGTTCACGATTGTCGGTGTGAGCGGACCGGGATTCCTCGGCATGTCGCGCGGCGGCTTCTTCGCGCCAATGGACGTGACCCTCCCGCTGCGCGCGCAGCCCGCGGTCTGCCCGATGTGGAATCCCCCCGGCGAATCGCTGTTCACGAGCGATCTCGTCTTCTGGATTCACTCGATGGCGCGTATCCATGAAGGAACGTCAGTCGCTCCGCTTCAGGCACGGCTCGCGGCGGCGTTTATCCAATGGATGAAGACCTCGAGCGTGCCGTCATATCAGCACGCGACAAATGTCGAAGTGCGTCTGCTGCCCGGCGGTCGTGGGGTCGACGAACTGTCGCGACGTGCGGGACAGCCTCTGCAGATTCTGACCGCCGTCGTCGCGATCGTGTTGCTGCTGGCGTGCGTCAACCTGGCCAACCTCATGCTCGCCCGCGGCGTCGCGCGAACAAAAGAAATATCGATCCGTCTCGCCCTGGGATCCGGGCGCGGGCGACTGGTGCGGCAGGCGCTCATCGAGAGCCTCGTTCTCGCGTCAACCGGGGGCGCGATCGGTGTGTGGATCGGCGTGTTCGGTGGCCGCGCCTTGCTGCGGATGTTGACCGTCAGTTCAGGCCCCATCGGCATGACCCTCGATGTGAACTGGCGGCTCCTCACCCTCACGGCCGCAATTGCCTCGATCGCCACTGTATGCTTCGGCGTTTTCCCAGCGCTCCGACTGATTCGCCGTGACATTGTCCCGATGATGAAATCCGTGCCGGCCGGCGCAGCGGGCGTGCCCCGGCTGCGCCCGGCGACAGTGCTGATGGCCGTCCAGGTGGCTGTATCGGTCCCCCTCGTCGCAGGCGCCGCGATCTTTTTGCAAACGATCCACAACCTCGGACGCGTGGATCTCGGTTTCAATCCTGAACGCCTTGTGTCGTTCCGTATCGATCCATCGTTGAGCGGCTACGAACGCGCGCGTGTTGAACAGATTTACGAACGGGTCCTCGATCGTCTACGTGCCACGCCAGGCATCTCGTCGGCGACGCTCGTGTCCGATCCGCTGCTGGCTGGGACCCGTTCGAACACGGCGGTAAAGCTTGCCGATGGCAGCACACGTGATATCAACTTCAATCGCGTCGGCACGGACTACTTTGCAACGATGGGCATTCAGTTGATTGCCGGCCGTGCGGTCGATGCGCGTGACCGTAGCGAGTCACCCCGCGTGATCGTGATTGACGAATCCGCGGCGAGGGCGCTGTTCGGGAATGAACCGCCGCTCGGGCGCCGGCTGACGATCTTCGGCGCCGACACGGAGGTCGTCGGCGTCGCTCGTGATACGAAATACGACAGTGTTCGCAAAGCGGCGGAGCCGACGATGTTTCTGCCGTTCATGCAGACGTCGGCTCCCCTGACGCTTGGAGCGATGTACGTGGTAACCCGCACGAGCGTTGCGCCGGCGGTAGTGACCGGGGCGCTTCGGAGCGTCATCGCAGACATCGACGGCGACGTGCCTGTGAGCCGCATGAAGACTCAGACGGACCAGATTCAGGAATCGCTCGCGACAGAGCTGGCGTTCACGCGGGTGCTGCTCGCATTCGCCGCGTTCGCGTTGTTCCTCGCGTGCATCGGCCTGCACGGTCTCACGGCGTACGCGGTCGCGCGCCGGACCAGAGAGATCGGGTTACGCATTGCCCTGGGTGCGCAGCGCGCTGACGTGCTCTGGCTGTTCCTTCGGCAGGTCGTCGTCGTGACGGTGGTCGGCCTCGCCGCCGGCATTCCAATGACCGTCGCCGGAGCAAGAGCCGTCGCGTCGCTGTTGTATGGCGTGAGGCCGATCGATCCCGCGAGTCTCGCGATTGCAGCCGTCGTCCTGACGGTGGTGTCAGGATTGGCCGCATACGTGCCGGCGCGCCGGGCCGCGCGCCTGGAACCCCTCGCGGCACTGCGCGTTGAGTAGTCGGTGTCAGGCAGTGAATCGTGAAGGAGTCGGGGTGCTGCCTGACACCGACTACTCCTCCTACTGCGACTTGCCTCTCCCGGTAATCGGCCAGACCACTTCCACCTTGTCTCTCCGAATGCCGTACATCTGGTCAAACTCGTTTACGACCGGGTCGCAGTGCGGCACGATCACCTCGAGGAAATCGCCGATCTTGTATTCCTTCGACGGTGGCGTCGTGAGCCGGATGCTTCCGAACTCGTCTGAGCCGGCGTTGTACTCCATGCCTGGCTCTCCAATGACGCCGGCAGTCGGCGTGTTCAGCGTCAGCGCCTTGGCACCGGCATCGGTCGTCAATCGCCCAGGGAACCGGTTATTGAGAACGGTGGTCAGTACGGTGAGCGACGGTGCGAAGTCGTCGAACACCTCTCCCCCGCGCTCGCTGCCGATCGCCAGGTACTGCATGTCCATGAACAGGTAGCTGCCCACCTGGACGTCGGTGAAACCGGGCACTGCATGCATGATGTTGTACGTGCCGGTGCCGCCGCCGCTGAAGATCTCCAGGTTCAAGCCGGACTTCTTCATTGCCTCGGACGTGGCGATGTTTGGCTCGATCGCCTTGAGCGCGCGTTCCTTGCGCGCCGCAAATCCCTTGGCGTGCTGCACGCCACCGTCGTAGGACAGGATTCCGCGCAGCTTCAGGTTGGGCAGCGTGTCCACGAGTTGCGCGAGCGCCACCGCGCCGTCGCCCGGCGGAATGCCACTGCGCGTGCCGACGGCAACGTCGATCACCACATCCGCGACTATACCTGCCGCCTTCGCCGCCTCCGACAGGTCGCGCGCGTTCTGCTCCTCGTCGACAGCTTGAATAAAGTTCGGGTGCGCCTTCCGCAGCGCCATCGCGCGTTTGATCTTGTTCTTCGACGGGTTCGACGTCGTCATCAGGATCTTGTCGACACCGTTGGCTATCATCGCCTCGGCTTCACTGAGCTTGGCGCAGCAAATGCCAATCGATCCGGTCGCGAGCTGATACTTCGCGATCGCCGCGCACTTGTGCGTCTTCGAGTGCGGGCGGCTGGGAAGTCCGTTCGTCTTCAGCGTTGCCTGCATCGAGGCGATGTTCTTCTCCATCTTGTCGAGATCAACGCAGAGCGCGGGCGTGTCGAGCTCCCACTTCGATACACCTGGCGTCACGGTGTCGCCTTCCGTCATGGCGCGCATTTCGGCCGGGGAGTAACCCCTCACAGATTTCGGGATCCACACGAATGCGGAGGCCGACCCAGCGATTGAGAGGAAGGTGCGTCGCGAGGAGCGGGAGGGTCGAGAAGCCATGGCGTCCTCCTGGGTGATGCGGGATTGTAGCAGCGGGAGCTCCCGTGTTTGCAGAGTTTCGTATGTGTAATCACAAGTACGTCATGGGTGGATCGGCCGTCCACCCGTTCGCGCGAAAAACGCCAGGCAAATGCGCCGCATCGGCTCGCCACGTCAACGCCTCGGCGCTGGTATCCGAATTGCCTCCGGTGATCGAAATCCTTGGCGAACAAATCCTTCGCGGCTCCGATTGGCTGCCTGGCGCGATTCAAGCCTATTCGACGATCACGTCAATCGGCATTGAGTGGGATATCGTCGGCGACACGGACCATGACGCGACGGCGGCCGTAGAGTATCGAATCTTTCCAACCAGCTCGCGGGCAGCATCCTATTCCTCAGCCCCGACACATCGTACGAAGTCAAACTGACGCTTGCCGATCCAGACGGCGGTACCGCGGTGCAGATTGTCGCCGTCGCGACCAGGCCGATGCCTGCTTTCCTTCCTGCAAGGACTTTCCATGTCGTTCCCGGGACAGCCGGTGGGAGCGGTTCGGCGGCCGACCCGTTCAGAGGTGTTCCCGCCGCAGAAGCGGTCGCGCAACCTGGCGACGTGTTCCTCGCACACGCGGGCATCAGCTTCCAGCCTCAGAACGGCTCGCCGTGGTACATCCTCGGCAATCAACTCGTCGGCTTCATGGAAGCGCGGTTCAAGTTCAGGACGACGGATCGATCGGTCATTGCCCACAACACGATTGTGATGTGGAGCAAGATGATCTGCTGCAACGATGCGCATCTGTTGCGAGCGATCGTCAAGAACAACCTGTGGATAACGGTGGCTGGCGGACAGATCTGGGAGTTCGCGTCGGCCGTCAAGGACTGGCGGACCGATTTCAACAACGACGGCTTCGACTGGGCAACGAGCACGGCGCCCTTCAGGTACGGCGGCGTCGTCTACTCGAGCCTCGCCGGCTTCGCGGCCGCCTCGGGACTGGAGACGAACCCGCGACAGATCAATCACGCGACATGTTTCGCGACGTTTACGTACCCGGGCCTGCGCCCGTGCCGATCCCGCCGCAGTTCATGACACTCAACCCCGGATGCGCGGCGGTCGATGCCGGGGCAATCCTGGCGAACATCAATGACGGATTCGTCGGCGTTGCGCCCGACCTTGGTGCGTTCGAGCTCGGCCAACCGCTGCCGTCCTACGGCCCGCGACCAGCGACGAGCCTGGCCGCTCCTACCAATCTTAGAATCGTGCGATGACCGCTCGCGGCTACGGATCAAGGCCACCGAAAAACACGGATTAAGCCACGGAAAACACGGACTAACACGGATTAAAGCCACGGAAAAACGCGGATTAACACGGATCGAAAAGCCGCGGATAAACACGGCCACGAGTTCTTTGAACTTATCCGTGTTCATCGGTGTTCTTCCGTGGCCAAATTGTCTGTGTTCTTCCGCGGCTGCCGATGCGAGTATCGTAAGGTACGCTTACGCGCAAGAGTAGGTTTGCCAACGCGTGAGCTACGGCTGGCGAGAGGAGGACTCATGATTGGTCGCGTCGCATTCGGCACCGCGTTGATACTCACGAGCGCGGTGTACTCGGCAATTCTCGCGCAGTCACCTAATGCATCCGACGCCCTCCTGGGCCGATGGGATCTCGTCGTCCAGCGCGGCGCACAGACGTCGCCATCATGGCTCGAGGTGGAACGATCGGGGACGGCAACGCTCGTTGGACAATTCGTGGGCTCCGGCGGCAGCGCGCGACCGATCGCCAAGATCGAATTCACCGACGGCACCTTCCGTTTCGCGATCCCGCCACAGTGGGAAAGCAATCCACGCGACATCACGTTCGAGGGAAAGCTCGAGAGCGATCGGATTGCCGGTTCGATCACGATGGGGGACGGCCAGACGGTGACGTGGTCCGGTACGCGGGCGCCGTCGCTGCGGCGGACAGGACAGCCCGCGTGGGGCGAGCGCATCACACTCTTCAACGGCAAATCACTTGACGGATGGCAACCGGTCGGACGTCGAGACAACAAATGGAGCGCCGTCGGCGGCATCCTGCAGAACGCAGACAGCGGCGCGAACCTCGTCACGGTTCAGAAGTTCGACGACTTCAGGCTGCACATGGAGTTCCGCGTGCCCAAAGGCTCCAACAGCGGCGTGTACCTTCGCGGCCGTTACGAGCTGCAGGTCGACGATGCGGCTGGACTCGATCCGTCGTCACATCATCTCGGCGGCGTCTACGGTTTCATCGCGCCGAGTGAGAACGTCGCGCGCGCGGCCGGCGAGTGGCAATCCATGGACATCACGCTTGTCGGCCGGATGATCACGTACGAGTTGAACGGCACCACGATCATCTGCAACCGCGAGATTCCGGGAATCACCGGCGGCGCGATCGACAGCGTCGAGGCTGATCCCGGACCGCTGCTCCTTCAGGGCGATCACGGTCCAGTGGACTACCGCAACATCGTGATCACACCGGCGAAGAAGGCGCGATAGGCCACACTGTTCGAACTCGGGACGGCGCGTCCCGAGTTCGGCAGCAGAGTTTCGGGAGAACGCGGGAATTACGCCAGATCCGAGAGATGATCCTGGCACACTAGTTGAGAGTAGCCGCCGTCATGAGCGAGCTCATTCAGGATGTGCGGCTGGCAATCCGTACTTTCTGGAAGACGCCTGTCTTCACCGCCGTCGCAATCCTGACGTTGACGCTCGCCATCGGCGCCAACACGGCAATCTTCACCGTTCTCAACGCGCTCGTGTTACGCGACCTGCCAGTGCGGGAACCGTCTTCGCTGATCTCGATCGCGCGGGTCACGCCGGCTACGACCGATGGGGCCTTCTCGCTCCCGATGTTCCGGGCACTTGCGGAACGCCAACAGAGCTTGTCGGCACTTATTGGGTGGACCTCTTACAGCATCATCAATATCGAACTTGACGATGTTCGGACCCGCGGGAATGTTTCTGCGGTCACGGGCAACTACTTTACAGAGCTCGGGATTCGGCCGGTCATCGGGCGATTGCTCACGCAGGCAGACGTCAGGATCGACGCACCGCAGTCGGCGCCGATCGCGGTCATCGGCCACACGTTCTGGCAACGGCACTTCAACGGCGATCCGGCAGCTGTCGGTCGCACTCTTCGCGTCGAGGGCACCCCCTTCACGATCGTTGGTGTCGCACCCGCCGGCTTCAAAGGCCTGGGGCTTACCCTTGAGGTCGACGTCACCGTGCCGCTCACGTTCGTGCCGATCGTGCGCGATGTTCCGAGTGCAGCGTTCCTGAACGGCACTGCCAACCCGATTAGCCTGACAGGCCGGCTGCATCATGGTGTGACGATCGATCAGGCGCGCGCGGAGCTGACAACGTTGTGGCCGGCGGTCCTGAGGGCGGTAGTGCCACCCGATTACGCCGGCCCGCAGCGGGCGCGTTTTCTCGAAACCACGATTCAGGTACGGGAGGGTGCAACCGGAGTCGAGCCCGGCCTGCGCAAGCGATTCACGCAGCCACTCGTGATCGTGATGGCGATTGCACTGTTCGTCGTACTGATTGCGTGCGTCAACATCGCGAGCCTGATGATGTCGCGGGCGTCGTCGCGATTGCACGAGATGGGCGTTCGTGTCGCGCTCGGAGCGACCCGTTGGCGTCTGATGCGTCTCTTGCTTGTTGAAGGTGTGATGCTATCGCTCGCCGGCGCTCTCTGCGGCGTGTTCGTCGCGATGTGGGCCAGCGACTCTCTGGTCGCTGTGATTCTGGCCACCTTTACCGTGCCGCCGTCATTTGACGTGCATCCAGATCTCCGCGTGATGGTTTTCACTGTTTTGCTGGCTACATTCGTCGGGTTGTTATTCTCCGTCGCGCCGGCGTGGTGGGTTGGTCGGGCGTCGGCGGCCGCTGCACTTCAGTCCGGTACGCGCACGGCGACGCGCAGTAGCCGAACTGGCCGGACGCTGGTCGCGGTGCAAGTGGGGCTGTCGCTCGTGCTCCTCATGAACGCGGGGCTTCTCGTGCGCAGCCTGCAGGCGATCCGTTCAGTCGATTCGGGCATTCGGACCGATGGCGTGTTCGTGGTGTATCCCAGCGCCAGGCCGGGCGGGTATCAGGGCGTCGATCACGACAGCTACTACCCTGCCGTGGTCCAACGCCTCGAAGGGATCGCGGGAGTTCGCGATGTTAGCGTGTCGCTTTCCAAACCGGCAGCCGGCGTTGGCGCCGTGCCAGAACCCGTGTCCCGCATTGACGCTGCGCCTGGTTCAGCGTCCGAGGTACTCGCGACGCGGTCAGCTGTGTCGCCGGGGTTCTTCAACACGCTCAGTCTGCCGATGGTGGCCGGTCGCGATTTCAGCTGGCGCGATCATTCGCGGAGCCGCCGGGTTGCGGTGATCAGTCAGAGCCTTGCTGATCGGGTGTTCCACGGTCGCGATGCCGTCGGCGAACGCATTCGTATTGGCGCGACACCAGAGAATCAGGACGTCGAAGTGGTGGGCATCGTTGCCAACGCTCGGCTCTACAATCTCAAAGACAGCAACGTCGCTGCAGTGTATGTGCCTGCACTACAGACTTCTGATCCCGCCGGAAAGTGCTACGTCGTCAGAGGACAGGGCGTTTCGCTCGCGGCAGTACGGCAGGCCGTCGAATCGCTGGGTGTAGAGCTGATCAACTCGCGAGCGGAATCGCTGGACTTCATCGTCGGCCGCGCGCTCCTGCAAGAACGTCTCGTGGCAGCCGTCGCTACCTTCTTCGGAACGCTGGCGTTGTTGATGGCCGGCGTCGGTCTGTACGGACTCACCGCGTATCACGTGAGCGAGCGCATCCGAGAGATTGGCATTCGCATGGCACTCGGCGCCGACTCGAAGCGTGTCCTGGTCAGCGTCGCGGGTGACGCTGTCCGGATTACCACGGTCGGCGTGCTCTTCGGCGCGGCCGCAGGGCTCGCGGTTGCACAACTGCTACGCACTTTACTTTTTGGCGTGACGACCTACGACCCCGTCACGATGATCACGACACCGGCCCTGCTTCTGATTATCGCCATCGTCGCCTGCCTGCAGCCAGCGTCACGCGCGGCGCGCGTGGATCCCATGCTGACATTGCGCGCCGAATAAGCTTTAGCAGGCCGCGAAATATTCTGAGCTCAGTTGTCCCACCGATCAGGGGTCGCTGCGATTTCCGCAGCGCACTCGGCCAATCACGTTCAGACGCAAGAAGGAATTGGAAATGCACAAATACGTCAGTGTTCTCGGTCTTGCTCTCACCATCGCGCTGCCACACGCGGCACACGCACAGGGCGTGACACCGCCTCCGGTGCCCACCGACATCCAGGTTCCCGCAGGAAACGAGGCGTTCCTGATCGGCCACGGCGACGGGACACAGAACTACGTGTGCTCCCCGGACAAGTCTCTCGGGCAGGTCGCGTGGACCCTATTCACTCCACGAGCCACGTTGTTCAACGACGATGGCGGCCAGCTCACCTCTCACTTCTTCAGCCCCAATCCCGGTGAAGTTGATACCCCAGTCCGCGCCACGTGGCAGGACTCACAGGACTCGAGCACCGTGTGGGCAAAGGGGACCGCCTCGGTCGTCGTCGACCCGACCGCCGTTGCCTGGGTGCGGCTGGAGGTCGTTGGAAAGGAAGTGGGACCAACTGGAGGCGCGAACTTGTTCGGAACCACGTTCATTCAGCGGGTGAACACGTTCGGAGGCGTCGCGCCCGCGACCGGGTGCGACACAGCGACGGATCTCGGTAAAAAGGCGTTCGTCCCCTACACCGCCGATTACGTCTTCTTCAAGAACAACTAAGGCCCAAAAAAGAAGGGAGTTCTCATGTTCGTTAAGAAGTGAGTATCTCCCTTCTTTACTGGAGGCCTTACTCGTACCGCAGAGGCACCATCGGATCGACCCGAGCGGCCCGCCACGCAGGTATTGCGCACGCCGCGAGAGCCACTGCTCCCACGACCACGGCTGCCAGCGCGTACGTGATCGGATCGCCTGGTGTAATTCCATAGAGAAAGCGCGTGAGCAATCGGCTCAAAACAATTGCCGACGCCAGGCCAAGCGCGAGACCAGCCAGGGCGATCGCGATCCCTTCGCGCAAGATGAGAATGAGAATCGAAGGCACACGAGCACCGAGCGCCATTCGGACTCCGATCTCGCGCGTTCGCCGGCCGACTGCCAACGCGAGCACTCCGTAAAGCCCGATCGCGGTCAGCAGCAGACCCAGGCCACCTGCGTACCCAACGACACGCATGGCCAGCGGTACCTCTGCGTACATGTTCTCAATAAGTGCTGATAGCGGCAGCGCCTCGGTGATAGCGACGTTGGGATCGACAGCGACAATCTCCTGTCTCAACAACTGCAGCATCGATCGTGAATCTCCTTTCACACGCACCAGCATGCGTCCTGATGCCGCCGCGGACGCCCAATTGGCGCGAAAAAGAGACGCCTCGGATGCTACGCCGCCGGGTCGAACACCTTGGTACTGCGCCACTCCAATGACTTCGTGCGGCGTCCAAGGTGCTTGCCGAGGACATGGCCAATCACATCCTTGGATAAACACAGTCTGACCGATGGGATCTGAATCAGGCCACAGCCGCGCAGCAAGGACCTGATCGACGAGGACCGATTGCTGGCCCATTTGAGAATCGCGGTCGTCGAACGCCCGGCCCTTGACGATTGGTATGGCGAGCGTCTGGAAAAATCCGGGCGTGACAAGATGATGCCGGACTCGGATCGCTTCGTCCGGCGTTGACGGTGCATGCCCTGGTAGGTACACAGCCACGGCGTTAGGCTGAAGCGGGGGTGAAAACCGGACGAAGGTGACGGATTCCACCTCGCCAAGCGATTCGAGGTGCCGCTGCACACGGCGGAAATAGTCTGAAGCTTTCTCTTGATCGTAGCCGCTGAGGCGTGGCCTCATGCGCAGGTACGCGACATGATCGACATCGAAACCGGGATCCGACAGGAGCGTTCGAACGCTGTGAATCAACAGAGCGGCACCGATTACCAGCACGACGGAGATAGCAACTTGCACAACAAGAAACGCGGTTGCCAAGTGTGAACGGCGGAAGCCCTGCGAGGTGGAGTCTCTCTTGAGCGCCGGAATCAGCGCTGTGCGCGACGCCATCACGGCGGGGAGCAAGCCGAATGCAATGCCGCTTGCAGTGGCCACCAGGGTCGTTAAGACGAGCGCGGCCCGATCGATGGTGAGCGCGTACGAGTGCTGAACACCATCAATTTGAGTGCCATAATAGCTGGCCAATAGACCGTTGCTCCAGAACGCGAACAGCAGCCCCACACCAGCCCCACAAACGGAGAGCAACACGCTTTCGAACAGGATCTGCCGGACGATGCGGCCGCGAGCGGCGCCTAAGGCGAGGCGAATCGCGACCTCTTTGCGCCGCGTCGTGTTGCGAGCCAGCAACAGACCCGCCAGATTGGCACAGGCGATCACGAGCAGGCCGGTGACGGATGCGGCGAGCAGCTCTGCAAACCGCGCGGCAGCCGGCCGAGCTTCTGGATGAATGCCGGCTAACGACGATAACGAGACTCCGGCACTGTCGCGACTCTCGGCGTGCGCCGCTTGCAGTTGATTCGCAAGGCCGCGCATCTCGGTACGAGCTTCATCGAGCGTCCGACCTGATTTCAGCCGTCCAATCAGATCCAGGCGCGCGCTGTTGCGGCTCAACATGTCGAGGCCGAGTGCAGCGATGTGCGCCATCATATTCGGGACGAAGACATCGACCGGCCAGCCTCCCTTCGCACCCTGGAAACCTGCTGAAGTAACCCCGATGATCGTGAACGGAGAGCCATTCAGTTTGAAGACGGTACCAACAACTTTGGGATCTGCGTTGAATCGCCTTTGCCAAAATGAATGGCTAAGCACGAGGACCGGGTTTCTTCCGGGCACGAGATCCTCATCGGCGAGAAAAAAACGGCCCACGTGCGGGCTAACACCGAGGGTGGAGAAATAGTTTGCCGAGACAACGTGCGCGCGCAGTTCCTCCGCCCGCTCCGAATCAGCAACGGCAACTCCTGAATTGAAGTGGCTGGCCAGCTCGGTGAACGTGGAGTTGTGATCGCGGTAAAAGAGGTAGTCGGGATAACGAATCGCGTCTTCGTCGGGAACACCGCGGTCAAGTGCGCTGATCGCGACGAGGCGTTGCGGTTCGGTCACTCCGACGGGAGGGCGCAAAAACAGCGTATTAATCAGGCAGTAGACCGAGGTCTGAGCGCCGATCGCCAGACTTAAGGACAGCGCGGTAGCGATGGTCAAGCCTGGATGGCCGGCCAGCGCCCGTAGACCGTGGCGGAGATCTTGGAACATGACCGACATGACGTCGCGCGGACACTTTGGGTTCAGTCAGGCAGCTGAATGTTGACGTTCGAGCCGTTGCGGGTCCGTGTCATGAGATCCGTATCCTGGGGACGTCAGCAATCAGCAATCAGCAATTTCAGCATCAGTCTCTATTCACATCTCAACGCCACGATCGGATCGACGCGCGTCGCGCGGCGGGCGGGTACGATCGTGGCCAGCGCCGCAATGGCGAGCATTACCAGCGCCACGCTCACGAACATCCGCGCGTCGAGCGGACTGACCTCGAAGAACATTCCCTGCAGCGATCGTGTGGCCAACGGAGCAACGGCGAGACCGAGGGCGAGACCGATGATCGCGAGCGCCGTGCCCTGCTTGACGACCAGCGCAATCACGTTCGAGCGCTGCGCGCCCAACGCCAGGCGCAAACCAATCTCGCGAGAGCGCTGTCCGACGAGATACGAGAGTACGCCGTATAACCCGACCGACGCGAGCAACAGCGACAGTCCTGCGAAGGCCGACGTCAGGTAGGCGACCGCCCGATCGCGCTCGATGTGCTGGGCGAGCCGCATTGGCATCGAGGTGACGTTGAAGGTCAATCTCGGTTCGGCGCGCGTCAATGCGTCGCGCACGCCGACGACCGCTCGATTGGGATCACCAGCAACGCGGATGTCGATGGCAGTCGGCATGGCATCCGCGCGGCGCAGGCTGTATGGATAGAACACCATCGCAGCCGGAGCGTCGCGCAACGTCACAGGGCGCACGTCGGCGACGACGCCGACGATCTCAGCGTCGTATTGCTGCGAGGCAGCGAGACCGCGCAGCCGGATCCCGATCGGATCTCGCCCGGCAAGATAGTGTCGCGCGATCGACTCTGTGACTACGACGACCGGCATCGAACGCGCCGTGTCATGCTCGTCGAACTCCCGACCGCGAACGACGCGCATGCCGACGGTCGCGAAGTACTCCTGTCCCACCCAGTTCTGGTACACGGGGACGGTGCCGTCGACGTGGTCGATCCGCACGCTGGTCGTATACGAACAACCGGCGATCAGACCGCAGACTGAGACGGCCGAAGACGTGACGCCGGGAACACTGTTGGCTGCGGACACGAGACGGTCTTCCACAGCCGTCAGGCTTATGCCCGAAGCGGCAAGCGCGCGGGCATTGAAGAATTGTGCCGTCACGAGGTGCTCCGATGCGAAGCCGGTATCGACACGCACCAGATTCAACAACGATCGGCTGAGGAGTGTGGCTGCAAAAACGATCACCACCGAGAGCGCGAGCTGAAGAACGACAAACGGCCGCATGCCTCGAAGCGCGGCGAGCCCCACCGTCTCCCGCTCGTTGAGGCCGGCGGAGACGAGACTGCCGGCGCGTGCCGCGCGGAGCGCCGGCGCAACGCCGAAGACAATCGCCGTGGTCACCGAGGCCAAAAGCGCGAACAGGAGCGTTCGCAGGTCGAGCGAGAAACCAACGGGCAGCATGCTCGCGGTTCCTGTCAGCTGCTTCGCGAGCGCGTGGCGTGTCCAGCCGGCCGCGAGCACGCCGGCCGCTCCGCCGAGTAAGGCGAGCAGCAGCGACTCGACGAGCACCTGCGCGACGATCCGGCTCGTCGTCGCGCCGAGCGCGACGCGAACCGCCGTCTCGCGGCGACGGCGGCTGGCGCGAACGAGCATCAGGTTCGCCACGTTGGCAGCCGTGAGCAGCAGGATCAGCGACAGCAGGCCCATCAGCGCGAGCAGCGTTTTCGATTGTTTGGCGCGCAGCCGCGAAAAGCCGTGCGACAGCGACTCAAGCGCGAGTGTGTGCCCCTCCATCGACTCGCGTTCGCGAGCATTCTCCGCAGCGCCCAGCGCGAAGTCGGCGAGCGCCAGCCGGTTCTCGGTCTGCAGCAGCGTCTCGGCGAGACGACGCTCGTCGGTCGCGGTGCGTCCGACGATATTCAGCCAGGCAATCCGATCCTGACCAAGAAACGAGTGCGTGGTATCGACGGCGCCGTAAGTGCTGGTGTTCGTGCGATGCTGAATCGCCGGCTGAAGTGTGACTGGCAGCCAGAGGTCCGGACTGTCGTCGAGCCAGACGCCGCCAAAACCCGACGGGGCGACACCTACGATCGTCACGATGACGTTGTTGATCTCGAGAGTCTGACCGATCGCAGCGTCCGTGGCGCTGAAGTGATGCTTCCAGAACGTCTCGCTGACGACAGCGACCGCGGGAGCGCGATCGGTGGCGTCCTCGAGCGTCAGAGCCCGCCCGCGCGCGGGCTGCACGCGGAGAGTCTCGAAATAGTTGCCTGAGACCAGCTGCAGATCAACGCTGATTCGTTGGCCATCGGGAAGGCGTGCGGGGAATCGGTTGGTCCCCGTCGTCGCGGCGAGTGAGCCGTGCGGCCCGAGCGCCTCCTGCAGGCGCATGTACCTCGGATACGAAAAGCGCAGGTATCGTCCCGAGCCGCTGACTGGATCGGGCGCGGCCTGCGGCGCATTCTCGTAGAGTGCAAAGAGCTCTTCGGCACGCGGCACCGGCAACTTGCGAAGCACCACTGCATCGAGCATCGAAAACATCGCCGTGTTCACGCCAATGCCCAAACCGAGCGTCGCCAGGACGGCCAGCGTGAAACCAGGCGAGGCTTTCAGACCGCGAGCGGCGTAGCGGACATCGTCCCAGACGTTCACGAGCCGGTGCTCCCAACCGACGTCCTGGACGTAGTCGTGGATCGCCGCTGGACTGCCCAACTCGGCGCGCGCCACGCGAAGCGCCTCCTCACGATCGAGTCCGGCGGCGACCTTCGCCTCGACGATCTCAGCCAGATACTGCTGCAGCTCGTCGTCGAGATCGGTATCGTCGGCGCGGCGGCGGACGAGCGCCCGGAGACCGGAGAGTGTTCGTCGGATCCAGCGAGTCATAAGTCCGCCAGGCGCGCCTTCAGGATCTGGCCGATCGCGGCCGCCTGCGTCTCCCAATCGCGCATGTCGTGCTTCAGACGCGCGCGCCCGGCCGGCGTCAGGACGTACCATTTCGCCCGCCGATTGTTCTCGGTAACGCGCCACTCTGCTGCGATCAATCCGTCGCGCTCGAGTCTGCGAAACGCCGGAAAGAGCGACCCGGCGTTGACCTGGAACGTGCCCTTACTGATTTGGGTGATGCGAGCGCCGATGCCATAGCCGTGTAGCGGCTCGAGCGTCAGTGTCTTCAGGATCAGCATGTCCAGGGTGCCCTGCACAAGATCCCGTGGTTTGTCCTTGCCTCCCATTCACGCTCCCTTGCTCTAGATCATCTAGATAAATGGATGGTAGGACATTTATATCTAGACAATCAAGAGGAGAGTGATAGCGATGAGATGGGAAGGACCATCAATGATGCGTGTAGAGGTCCCGAACGAAAACGACGGGCAGTCCTTGTCGCAGCGCTTGCGCTCGCCAGATCGTCGATTCGAACCCGACGTTCGTGCTGAGTCTCTCCCACGATGCTCCATCGTCGCTGCTGACAAACGCGACAGTGCTTTCGGTTCCGTCCGCCCAGTCATCGTCAGTGAGTTGGGGCGCCTCGATGTCGACGCGTTCTTCGACCCCCGATGTGCGTTCGTCGTCTTCCGACGCGGCTACTCGTCCGTCGACGAGGAAGAAGCGTCGTATCGCGATCTGCTTGATCGGCGGTGTGACGCCTGGCGGATTACGGGTGGGCCGTCCCACGGACAGCTCGATAACCTGGTGACCGCGTGTCGGTCCGTATCGGAGCGCGCGCACCAGCGTGCGCGCGGGTGTCCATGATTTCGGGAGTGAGGAACGGACAGTTGCTAATAGCTGGCGCCGTTCTGCCGGCCCGACGGTTCGTGGCGACCCTCCAACGATAAGGCGCGCAGGCTGCGGCGGGAGAGCGAAGAACGTCTCCCAATCATCCGAGGCGATAGACACACGCGCGAGCGACCTCACAACCACACGGCGACCTCCGGAGTCGTCGGTCACGTCTTCCTGAAACGAGTGCATGCAGTCCGTCGGCGGCCGGCGTGGGCCACCGAACGATCGCCCGGTCCATGGATGCAGTTCTTCGACAGTGACCTCCGCCGGATCCTTGCCGGGCACAATCGCGAGCAGGTGTGCTCCTGTGTTAACCGTCGGTCCTTCCTCAATCGCCACGCATGGTCCGCGACCGATCAGATAGGGCACATCTGACGCGCTCAGTTGCGGCCCGGCCGAAGTGCCGCTGATCGTGCCGAAAGCAGCGGCGATCAGGAAGACACACAGCGTGATGCGCATCCGGTCAGTTCTGTAATGCGAAGCACAAGTTTGCATGGCGCGACGAGCACGTCGGCTTAGGAGCACTCCGTTGGTGCAAAGCTCGCACCGATAGTGCCGCTTCATCGCCCGAACGCGTCTCTACAGTGCCAAGGCTCAGTCGGCGCGCGGTTACTCGCGTGTTACACTCGGTCGAAGTGGTCCGGCGACTGATTATCAGTGCAGTTATTGCCGTCTGCATCGGCGCGTCGATCGCTGAGACATTTGATTCTTGGGATCAGACCGCGAGGGATGGCAACGACACCGAGGCAAATGTCCTGATCGCGGCTATGTGTGTGGGCATCGCGTTCGCAGTCGGCACGCTCGTTGTCGTCAAGCAGATTCGTGTGCTCGCATTCGTATCGGCGATCCGCACCGTTGTGACGCGCACCGTCGTTCGTGAACTGAATCAATCGTTAACTCCCGATCCGACCAGCAGCCCTCCGGCCATTCTGCGCGTTTAACTCCTTCCTCCCTTTTTCACGTCTGCGGTCGACGTGTGCCGCGGCCTCGTATTTCAGACGGTACAACGTGGAGGATTCATGCGCGCCCTGCTGAAGATGTCATTCTTTTCGCTCGCAATAATGATCACGACAACGGAACTCGTGCGAGCTCAAACCATCGCAGACGCTGCGGTGAACAATGACTCGGCCACGCCTTCATTTCTACCGCCGTCGTCATTGTTTGCCTATGACCGCGATTCGCCGGCTCAGCAGAAGCCAGCAGGACCACCGCCCACGCCGCGGCACACCGGCATCAAAGCGATGGTCAAGGGTCTCGTGATCGATTTCAAATATCTTCCGTCCAAAGAAAACCTGTATTGGGCAGCGACCGGAGGGGGACTCGCTCTCGCGGCGCACCCGTTCGATGACGATGTCAATCACAAGCTGGTTGGCGTAGGGGATAAGCATCATGCACGGTTCGGTCTCGACCCTCAATCGAGTCGGTGCTCTGATTGCGCTCGCGTGGTTTGCGGCCGGCTGCGCGGTTAATCGTTCGCAGGTGAAGAGCCTTCGCGACCACGAGGCTCCCAGAATCGAATTTGATGCGCCGATCTCCACGACCGTGAAGGCGCTGAATGCGATCCCGTCTCATTGCGGGCCGAGCGGCGACCACCGCGTGCGTCCCGAGAAATTTCGTGTCTACGACGTGGTGGGCCGAATCACGCGCGTGAAACGCGAGCCGGACCATGACGTTCACATCGTGCTTCAGGATCCCGACGATCTTCGCGCTCACGTGATTGCGGAATCCGGCGATCCTAACATTCGGAGCAACACCCCATCGCCATATCGGCAGAAACTCGTCGACGCACGAAAGATGCTCGAGGACCTGCAGCGACAGGCCGGCGCGCGCGAGCTGAAAGGCCTGGTGGGCACCACCGTGCGCGTGACGGGTGTCGGGTTCTTCGATATGAACCACTTGCAGGTGAACCGGTCTCGAAGCTGTATCGAATTGCACCCGATTCTGACGATCGTGGCAGTTCAGAACGATCGAGCGCTGAACGAGACGAAAGGTAAGACGGATTCATCGTCGACGCCGGCGCTTCCACAAGTCGGGGATGCACAGCCTTGCCGCGCGCGGCTCTTTGATCGGACTTCTTGCACTCCGTCACTTGGGCTTCGGCCCACACGTGCACTCGACCGCGCTCCATACGCCGACCGAAAGTCAGTTGGCAGAGTTGTGGACCGAACCGACGGATCAAGCAGCCCGCGATTTGTTCGCCGGCGCATGGGGCCCGTCATTCGCGCCGAAGCCCGACGCCGTATACATATTCGTGGACGAGAAAAAGAGCGGATTCAGTCCCAAAATGGACGTTACGTCAAGGAACGGCCGAGCGTTATGGGACCTGCTCGCTTTCGACCCAAGGTCAAGTCGACGCGATCTTGGCGCGACGTTCGGCGAGACGGGACTCTATCGACCACAACGCAATGACGCACGAAGTTCGAGGAAGCGGGGTTTATTAAGGGCGTCGAGCACGGACTGGTGCGGTTCGAATTTCACGGACTGCAGCAGGAATTGCTTCATCACATCGAGACAGGAGCCGGACACGTGCGAATTACCATCATTCCTATCATCCTCTGCGCAGTCTCCATCGTGAGTCAGCCCGCTCGTGAGGCGGTACACGCCGCCGGCGTCATTCCGATGCCTGGAGTGGAGGGACGAATCGATCATCTTGCGGTCGATCTTCCCGGTAAGCGTCTCTTCGTCGCCGCGCTTGGGAACAACACCGTCGAAGTGATCGACATCAACGCGATGCGCGTGATCAAATCGATCACCGGACTCCACGAGCCGCAGGGCATACGATTCCTGCCCGATCGAAATCGAGTCGTCGTCGCCAACGGCGGAGACGGTGCAACGGTCTTCTATGACGGCACGACGCTGTCAGCCGTTCACACCGCGAAGACGAGCGGCGATGCTGACAACGTTCGCTACGATCCGAAGGCCAGCCGCGTGTATGTCGGATACGGCGACGGCGCTCTCGGCAGCTTTGATCCGGACGGCAAGCCACTGGGCGATATCAAACTCGCGGCTCATCCCGAATCGTTTCAACTCGAAAGTGCTGGACCACGAATCTTTGTCAACGTGCCGTCCGCAGGACACGTCGCGGTGGTCGATCGCGACAAGCAAGCCGTGAGCGCGACGTGGCGAGTCACCACCGCCGGCGCCAATTATCCGATGGGGCTCGATGAAGCAGATAGCCGGTTGTTCCTCGGGTGCCGCCGGCCGGCAAAGTTACTCGTCTACGACACGCGATTGGGAACGTTCGTGACCGCGGTCGACATCGTCGGTGACACTGACGATCTGTTCTACGACTCCGCAAAGAAACGGTTGTACGTGATCGGTGGTGAAGGATTCATTTCCGTGCTCGAGCAGCAGGACGCAGATCACTATCGACAGCTCCAGAGGATCCCGACGTCGGGCGGCGCTCGTACTGGCCTTTTTGTGCCGGAACTCGGAAAGCTGTTTGTGGCAGTCCCACATCGCGGCAGTCAGCGTGCCGAGATTCGAGTCTACGACGCTGGAACCTAGACTGGACAGCCGCAGGTCACGCTGGTGCGCGAGCTACGGTTGGTACGCATCCCCGATTGATTCACGCGCACGATCTGCTAGGCGACGCGGGCCCGCTCAATCTTGCGGATATCGTCGATCCCGTAACGCAGCATCGCGCATCGTTCGAGTCCGTAGCCGACACCAATGGCGGCATGGACTTCAGGATCGCCGCCAAGATGGCGAACGATCTTGTCCGTGAACACGCCCCAGGCGAGGACCTCGAACCATTGCCCGTTCGCTTCGACACCAAGCTCCCACGCCTGGCTGCACATCGCGTACTGAGTTGGCGAGATTCGGACCGAGCGCCCCGGCAGCAGGACATCGACGGAACGGAGTACGAGGCCGCTGACCTGCCACGGGTCAAGCCGGCTGCGTTCGTCGAGACAGAACACTTCCGCCTGATGAAACGCGTCGAGGTGCATCGCGTCAATCTGGCCAAGGCGGTACGCCTTGCCAGCAGCGAGGATGCGCACTGGCCGACCTTCATACCGCACGCTAAGCAGTAACGGCAGCGTGAGGTCGTAGCGCAGAATGCGGCGATCGTCGAGGCGGTGCAGCTCGCCGGGTTCGACATACAGGGCATCGTCACCAATGGTTTCGCGAGCCTCTTCGAAGTCCACAACCTCGGCGAGATCGAAGTTCTGGAAGTCCGAGTACACCGTGCGAAGGAGCTCGAGGACTGTTCCGACCGGGGTTTCAGGAAGATCGGTGAGCTTGGGCCGCGCGAGCAGCTCCACCACTTTGGCCGGGAAGTCGTGCCGGATCTCGTCGGGATGTATTCCTCGTTGTTCTGACACTTCAATCTCCTTGCGCAATTTGTCGCGAACCCGTTGCAGACGTTTCCGCATGACCGGCTCTGCCACCGCGGCGTCGCGCGCCAGTCGGGCAATGCTCCACTGTCCGTGATATCGCCGATCGCACAATTGCCGCTCGTCGCGCGTTAGCGTCAACAACGCTGTCGCTAGACGTCGCCGCTGCAATTCCGACCAGCTCGTCTCCGCCTCGTCAAGAACCGGTATTTCAGGAACATCCTCGAGCTGCAGCCAGGTGACGCGACGCGCGCGCCGCATGTTGAGTGCAACGGTGATGACGATGCGGCGCAGCCATGTGACGAACGCCGCCGGCTCCTCCAGATCTGGGAGGTTTCGAAATGCCCGGAGATACGCGTCTTGAGCCGCATCTTCCGCCATCCCGTGGTCACGTACCACGCCCCGCGCGACTGCATATGCCATCGTCTGCGTCGCGGCGATCAATCGCCCGAAGGCTTCGAGATCCCCGTTCTGCGCTCGCGTCACGAGGTCGGCGAGATCGTTCATCCTTCTGTCCTGCCCACCGCGGCCTTCACTTCAAAAGACACCCTGACATTCCAAATGTGACAGGCCACGGAAGAACACGGAAGAACACGGATACGGCCTTTATAGCCCAAACTGAACTGTGCTGCTCGTGGCCGCGTGCAGAGCCGAAATTGATGACGTGCACAGGTCTCTGGTTTGCAACACAACGGGTCAGCAAAGGAGTGGCTCATGGCGGCAAAGCGCAGCTCGGCAAAAGCTTCGGCGAACGAGCCGAAGAGCGATCCTGCCATTTCGTACAACGATTTCAAGGAGCACGAGGGTCAGCGTTACACCGGCATGAAGATCGGGCGAAGTCACAAGTGGTATTACGACCAGGGCGAGTGGAAGGAAAAGAAAATCACCCCCGACCTGTGGCAGATCGGCTATGCGGTGACGAAGCGGCGAGCGGGACGCGCTCCGGAAGGATCCGGCGTTCCGGTTGGGACGGAGTACCACTGGTACATCCTTGCGCATCAAAACACGACCAAGCGAAGCGCGAACGACTACACTACGTCTTTGACCGGACTCAAGTTCAAAATCGCGCACAAGCGGGCGGGCAGCGAAAAATGGAGCGCGACTCCGAGGACGCAGCGCAAGCGCATGATCATGTTCCTTGAAGGAGTGATCGCCGACCTCAAGAGGTACGACACCAGCGACTTGATGAGCGCACGTGGAAAGCCAGCGTCACGTGGAGTGCGGAGAGTACGAACCGCGCGACCGACTGTGAAGCGCGCAAGAGGGCGGCGTCCGAGCACGAGACGTAGCACGAGTCAGGCGCACACCTGATCTCTCTGCCGGCGTCGAAGTCTGGTCCCAGCCAAAAACTTCTATGGCTCCTGCCAGCATCCGGCCCTTCACATTCTTTCACGGCCGTGTTAACGCGCACTGGTTCAGGCACTTACGCAACGTGCAGGTTGGCGTCCTCTTTGCGGTAGCGATGCAATCGGAACCGCGGGAGGAACAGCCGATCGTGCCACCGGACCCATCACGGCCTGAACGGGATCGACGAGTCATACCGGATCGCCGGGCGGTCGCCCGCGGTGGACGGCGTGGCGAGGAACGCTTCCGATCGGACCGCGAGACTATCGCGAGCCTTCTGAGCGAGATTGCTGCGCTTCGCGAAGAAAACGCGCTGCTGCGGCGCGCCGCGATTGCGTTTGGCGCGTTGGCAGAACGCCTGAATATGCGCCTTCGATCCGGCAATCGGTCGTGATTCACCACTGACTAGCGGCGGCGAATTTCAGAAAACAATCTGTGCTGGAGATCCGACCGGCGTGTACTGTCCGGTGAACGTCGGCGCTCCAGACTTCTTGTCGATCCGAAAGGTGGTAATGGCATCCGACCGCTGGTTGCACCAGGTTAAATGCGTCGCAGCGAATTCGTGTGCCGGATGACGCGCGTCAGTCTCCTGACCGCGCCATCTAATAGAGTAGGATCCGAGGCAGTGCGCGCAGTTGTCCTGCGGGAACTGGGTGATTCGGGCAACCTTCACATCGAGGACTGGCCGAAGCCTGTGCCCGGGCACGGCGAAGTCGTTGTGCGCGTCCGAGCAGCCGCGCTCAACCATCGCGATGCCTGGATCCGCCGCGGACAGTACGCCGGGATTCGTCTTCCTGCGATCCTTGGTTCGGACGCAGCCGGCGAAGTCGCGGCCGCCGGCGACGATGAAGGCCGCTCGTGGGTGGGACGTGAGGTCGTCATCGATCCGTCGCTCGACTGGGGGGCAGATTCACGTGCCCAGGCGAGCACCTTTCATCTGCTCGGGATGCCGACCGAAGGCACCTACGCGGAGTTCGTCAAGGTGCCCGTGGCGAACATCCATCCAAGACCTTCGCATCTCACGATGGAGGAAGCGGCTGCGCTTCCGCTCGCCGGCGTCACCGCGTATCGAGCGATCGTCACCCGCGCTGCGTTGCAGGCAGGAGAAATCATCGTCATCACCGGCATCGGCGGCGGCGTGGCCCTTGCGGCACTGACGATCGCCGTCAGCCGCGGTGCGATCGTCTTCGTGACATCTGGTTCAGAAAAGAAGATCGCAACGGCGAAACGACACGGAGCGGTGGGCGGTGTGACGTATCACGCAAGCGACTGGGCGGGTACCCTGCTCGCAATGATTGGTCGCCGTCCAGATGTGATCGTCGATGGCGCCGGCGGCGAGACGTTCGCGCAAGCATTGGATCTCGTGCGACCGGGCGGACGCATCGTGACCTACGGCGCGACGCGCGGCGCTGTGCCCAATGTGGAAGTGAGGCGCATCTTCTGGAAGCAACTCGACATTCACGGAAGCACGATGGGCACACCGGAAGATTTCACGCGCATGCTCGAGGCATACGCGAAGGGTCTTCGTCCTGTCATCGACAGCGTCTTGCCCCTGGAGCAGGCGGCCGATGCGCATGCACGACTCGAACGCGGCGAACAGTTCGGCAAGATCGTCCTCCGGGTTGGATGAAGTGCTCGGGTTGCGTCAATCACCTTCTCGGTCTCCGAAGAAGAATGTCCGCCACCTGCGCCAACACCTGCGTCGCCACTTTGCGCCGGTCGCTTCGCGCTGTCGGCGATTGCGGCGGACGCCGTGGGATCTCCATCGGCTCATCCACGTTTGAGACTCTCCTCGCGAACATGAATCGCTCGACCCAGTAGTCGTCGTCGAGACTGTCACGCCGAACCTTGCCGTGCCGCTTGCTCGCGTCGATCATGAGGCCGTTGCCTTCATAGATCCCGACGTGCGTCACCACAGACCCGCCTGCCTCGGTAGAAAAGAACACGAGATCGCCGCGCTGCAACTGCCGGCCGACTCGACCCCCGACCTGCGACTGGTTGATCGCGCGTCGCGGCAGATCGACTCCATATTCGCCGTAGACGTACTGAGTGAGCCCCGAGCAATCGAATTCGCGGGGACCCTCCGCTCCCCACGCGTACGGCCGGCCGATCATTTTGGCTGCAAGGTCGACCGGGTCGGCCGAGGCCGAGGTGGCAAGACAGAAAAAAGACAGAGGGATCGCGCACGCGGTTCGTGGACTCACGATGACCTACTTCCCGGAGAGGCAGATTGTGCGGATCGCGAAAAGGCGGAGGGCAAAAACAGCGCCATTGAACATTGAACATTGAACATTGAACATTGACATGCTGGTCCGGCCGAGCTGTCCGGCACGGCGGACGTTGGCGCGATCAAGGTGACACCGTTTGTGTGCGAGCACTATCCTGACGTGTGCCCGAGCTTCCTGAAGTTGAATCCGTGCGCCGGCAACTCGCACGGAGCATGCTGCGCGCGCGAATCGAGGCGGTCGATCTCCGGCGCCCGGATCTGCGCCGGCCCTTCCCCCGTCATTTCGTCGACCGGCTGACCGGCCAGACGGTGACCGCGCTCGACCGTCGCGCGAAGTATCTGGTGGCGACGTTATCCTCCGGCGAGGCTCTGTTGATGCACCTCGGTATGTCGGGATCGTTTCGGGCGCTGCGCAAGAAACTTCCCGGTCGATCGCGGCGCGCGGCCGCGGCCCTCGACCCTCACGATCACGTCGTCTTTCACATGTCATCCGGCCGGGCCGTAGTGTTCAACGATCCCCGGCGGTTCGGAATCATGGAACTGGTGGCGGCAGGAAAATTGGATCGCCATCCAGCCTTGAGTCGACTCGGCCCTGAACCACTGTCTAGGGATTTCGATGGCGCGGCGCTCGCGCGCGCGTGTCATCGCAAGAAGACATCGCTCAAGGCGGCGCTCATGGATCAACGCGTCGTCGCCGGCCTCGGCAACATCTATGTGAGCGAAGCGCTCCACATAGCTGGATTGTCGCCGCAGCGGAAGGCATCGACCCTCGCGACGTCATCGGGTGCACCGCGTGATGCGGCCTATCGTCTCGCTGCTGCGATCAAACACGTGCTCGAACACGCGATTGCGCGGCAGTCGGGATCAGCCTATCGCGACTCGCGGTTTCTCGTGTACGACCGCGAGGACCAGCGGTGTTTGAAGTCCGGTTGTGGAGGAAACATTCGCAGGCGCGTGCAGGGAGGACGCTCGACGTTCTATTGCCCCGTTTGTCAGCGATGAAACCGATGGATTTCAACCCGATGCGCAACGGCACGGTACGTTAGTACGTCTTTAAGGTCTCTCGGCGGTTGAGTACAATGCGCGGCCTTGGAGCATGCGGCATGCGCAGAGAACGCCTGCTGTCAGTATGGACCGTCGCGTCGACCATCCTGGTCGCCTTCGGCGTAGCCACTGCCCAACACGCCGAGCGAGCGAAGCCATTAAGCCCGACCGCGGTTCAAAAAGCCGCGGAGGAAATCGACAAGGCTGCCCTCGCGCGCAACATCAAACTGACTGACGCTGCGAAACAGGCCCTCATAAAGGAAGCCTTACACGAAGAAAGCACTACTCCTTCGCATGACGGCGGACCGGTCACGGGTGCACTCTCAGAGGACCAGCTTTCGAAACTTCTCACTCCGCTGGCCGACGCGCCGCCAGACAAGCAGCTGGATGTCCGTGATGTCCAAACGCGCGTGATCGACAACAAAAGCAAACAAGTTGTCGCGCAGCTCCCGGACGACATCAGGGCGCACGAGCGGACCAGCGGCAAGCGTGTGCCCGGGGATGTGCGGCTGAAGATGATGGACGACCTGACGAAACAATCCGGCGAGCTCTCGAAGTCTGGTCTTCCCGTCGATGCGATTCGACAACGAAACGAAGCAACGTTAAAGGCGATCGATCTTGCTGTTGGCTCGGATCCAATCACGACCCGAAGCTACCAGATTGCCAGCGCTGAGATCTTTACGAGAAATGTACGGCTGTCGATCCTGAGCACTCCTGACGGCGCCATCGTGAAAGCTGCCGGGTTTCAGATCGGAAAGACCAATATCACGGATAAACCGTTTCAGCCCGGTGCCTATATGTTCACGTTCCACCTGGATGGCTATGGAGACGCCGAACGGCATTTCTACGTCACACCGGGGCTGGAGTCGGACTCGTTTACCCAGGCGCTGATTCCGCGTGCGGGATCGAACCCGGCACCAGGACGTTCCCCAGAATCAACACCAGGATCCGAAACCGACCCGAATCGCAAGCGCCGCTTTCCTTTCGCTTACACCATCCTCGGCGCCATCATCGTCGTCCTGCTGGTTGCACTGGTCGCGAGGCGTCGATAGGTCATGCCACGACGATCTGTGTCTCTTCCATCACGTCTTGTACCTCTGGGTATTGCGTTAGTCCTGATGGTCGGGTACGCGCTGAGCGCACATTATTGGTGGCGGCCGTCGTTGGTCGATCTCGTGGAATTGAAGAACGGCGATGTTTCGGCCGCCCAGTCTCAGGCCCTCGATATGGTCAAGGAGTTCAACACCTACCTCGTCTCGACGACAACACTCCTCCTGGGCGGACTCGGCTGGTACCTGTCACACTTCAAGTCGCCCAAGCCGACAATCGTGCATGCGGCGTTTTTCGCCGCGGTTGCGTTCCTGATCCTCGCGTATGTGTATGCAGGTCTCACGAACGTCGAGTTGACCGGCGAGCTGGCACAGAACTCGCTCGCGCTCGTTCCCGAAACCAGCCTCGTTCTCCATTATCTCGAGATGGAGATCTGGACCTGCGGAATTGCGTCGGTCCTCATGTTGATCGTGTTCGCCGACGCGGTCACGAAGGGACTGTTGTAGCTGAATGCTACGCGTACTTGGTAAACAAGATGTTCGCGCCCCAGGCGTACACTACCGTTCCGAGGAGAAACACTGCGAAAAGCAGATCGCCCGTCCGCGTCCCGATGAAAACCAGAAGTGCTGACGCCAAACCACAGGCGCCAAGCAGCGCGGCGGTGACGAGGAGTGGGGGAAATGCGCGACTCCCGTGCGCTCTCGCGGCTCCGCCGACCGGAATCAGCAAAAAGGCGCTAACGATCGCCAACACTATCCACCCCGCGTTGCTCGTCATCGCGTACGCTGCGAGACCACACACCGCCGCAACCAGGCATCCGCCAACGATGTTCGCCGCGGCTTTCTCGGCGCGGTTCAACGCGAGCCGGCCGAACGGATTGAGTCGTAGCAGCAGGTTCGAGAGGGGATTCGCAATCCAGCTCCCGAAGACGATGAAGAGGTAAAACGCCATCACCGGGCCGAGCACGGGCCATAGTGCGGGGTTGGAACGAAGCAGGGCCCTGACGACGCGACCACCAAAAAAGAGGCCGAGGATCAGAAGCCATTGCGCGCGGGAGCTTAGCGATCCGACCCACAACTCGTAACGGAGGACCAGTCGATAGAGGGAACTCCTGGCTTTCAACGCCTCGATGATGCCCCTGCGCGCCCAATCGAGCGTCGGGTCGAGACGGAGCGCACCGCGGAAACTTTCGAGCGCTTCCTGCGGCCGCGATTGACGCAGCATGAGCCAGCCCCGATTCGTCAGCCCAAACGCATCGTCGGGATCGAGGGCGAGCACGCCGTTCATGACCGCGGCCGCCTCGTCCGAACGGCCGAGCGCCCCGAGTGACAGCGCACGCAAGTTCAAGCATCCCGGGTGCTCGGGATCGATCTGCAGCCCCTTTTCGGCCGCGTTGATTGCGTCGGCCCAGCGGCGGCGCCGCACGTAAACTTGCGCCAGCAGGGCGTAGCCGTTGCTGTCCGGGTCGAGGCGCAGCGCTTCATGCGCGCTGCGTTCTGCCGCACTCATTTCCGAGTGCTCGAGCAACGCCCAACCGAGCGCGTAATGCGCAAAGGACAATTCAGGTGCCAGGGCTACGGCACGTCGACCTGCCTCGATCGCGGCCTTTCCCTGTTCGAGATGCGCAAGGCCGAGCGCCAATAGCGCGTGCGCAATCGCATCATCCGGGTCAGCGGTCAATGCCTGGCGGGCGGCAGAAACCGCGCGAGGCCAGTCGGCATGACCCGCGAACGCCAGCGCGACATCCAGGTTCGACGGCACGATCACACGATCCTTCGCGCGCGGAGATAGTCGAGCAAATCGTCATAGACGCCGCCGTCATTCGCGAAGAGCGCGTGATTCTTCGCCGTCTCCAGCCACGCCCGGATGCTCGGGCGGACGTCCTTCATCGCACGTTTGAAATGCGCGCTCGAGACTGGCCGCACGTCCGACGCGCCGAGTGATTCCTCGAGCGCAAACTCCGCTGCTGCCTCGCAGAGATGTGCGACATCCGCACCGGAGTAGTCCTCGAGCCGCGAGGCGATGGAGGTGTAATCCACGTCGTCCGCCATCGGTCGATCGCGGCAATGGGCTCGCAGGATGGCTTCACGTGCCGGCGCATCCGGGGGGAGCACGAGCAGCATCCGATCGAGTCGTCCCGGGCGGCGGAGCGCCGAGTCGACATCCCAGGGATGATTCGTCGCAGCCAGCACGAACACGCCTCGATTGTCGGCCTGCATGCCATCGAGCTCCGCAAGGAACTGACTGATCACGCCGGCGCCGGCGCTGTGACGCATCAGGCTCCGTTTGCGCCCGAGGGCATCGACTTCGTCAAAGAAGAGCAGGCACGGCGCCTGGCGTCGCGCGGTCTCGAAATGGCCCTTGAGATTCTGTTCGCTCTGCCCGAGCCACATGTCGAGCACGTCGGAGATCCCGATGGCGATGAACTTCGCGCCAAGTTCTCCGGCCGCGGCGCGGGCGATGAAAGTCTTGCCGCACCCGGGCGGCCCATACAAGAGCAGTCCACCTCGCAGCGACTTCCCGAACGTTCGCCGCAGCTCCGGGTTTCGCAGAGGCGCCAGGAACGCGACGTTCAAACGGTGCTTGACCTTCTCCATCCCAGCGACGTCTTTCAACGTGATTGCGGGCTTCTGGACTTCAACGTCCGGTTCCGATTCGTCGACCCGATTCCCTTCGACAAGCCGAAGACCCACGCGATCTTTGCGACCACCCTGCGCGGGTGACGGGGCGGATGGCGTCTCCGGTGCGATGGCCGGCGGTGCCTGGGAGGATCGCGCACCAAGAGCGGCCGCCATACGGCGATAGCTCTCGGCCTTTGCGATCTCACCGCCAGCATCCGCTGCGCGTGCCCCGAGCTCGAGCACCTTCACATCGTCGGGCCTGGCCGCTAACGCCAGCGACACATGAGAGAGCGCCTCGGTTGCCTGGCCGTCTTCGAGCAGCAACTCGACAAGGTGCAGCCGCAAGGCGACGTTCGACGCGTCGCGTTCGACGAGGGCAGCGATACTGCTCAGAACATCGGGATCGATCGCCATGCGAGATGCGGCGAGCAGTTTAGATCATCGCGAGACTGCCCGCCGTCCCATCGATTTTCAAGTCAATTAACGGAGGTACTTATTGAAGTGAGCGAGGGTTCGCTCCCACGCGAGTTTCGCAGCCGCCGCATCGTAACGCGGCGTCGTGTCGTTGTTGAACCCATGTTGCGTGCCGGGGTACTGGTATCGCTCGTACTTCACATTGGCCGCCTTCAATGCTTTCTCATAGTCCGGCCAGCTCGCGTTGATGCGTTCGTCGACTTCCGCTGACTGAATCAGCATCGCGGCCTTGATCTTCGGCACGTCTTCGAGTGTTGGCGCCGAGCCGTAGAATGCGACACCGGCCGCCAAGTCAGGCACCTTTGTCGCGAGGAAGTTGACGATACCGCCGCCGTAGCAGAACCCGACCGCGCCAAGCTTGCCGTTCGTTTCGGGACGCGTCTTGAGCCACTCAGCGGCCGCGATGAAGTCCTCTCGCGTCTTCGCCTGATCGAGTTTCGGGAAGACCTCGCGGGCTTTGTCCTCGTCGCCGGGGTAACCGCCGAGCGGAAACAACGCATCGGGTGCAAACGCGACAAAGTTGTCGACCGCGAGCCGACGCGCGATGTCCTCGATGTGCGGGTTCAACCCGCGATTCTCGTGAATGACCAGGATCGCCGGCAGCTTGCCGGCGGCTTTCGCCGGCTGCGCCAGGTAGCCGGCCATCTTTCCGTAGCCCTTCGGCGACTGGTATTCGACGCGCTGCACCTTGATGCGCGAATCCTCAGGTTTGATGACCTGGGCCTCGAGAAACTTCGGGCTGAGCTGATCGAGCAGCATCGCAGCGGTCACGCCACCGACGGCGTACTTGGCCGCCTTATCCAGAAATCCGCGGCGGTCGATTGCGCCGTGCACGTAGGCGTCGAAGAGAATCAACAGTTCCTGGTCGAAATCGTGAGCAGTCTTCCGTTCCATTGCTTTCTCCTCCTGAGGTGGATACGGAATCACACGTTGCTGAAAAGGGCAAGCGTCACGGGTATATTGTTGGTATCCGTCGTCGCGCGTACACGGAGGGCGATCATGGCCGTCACCGTAAGAGACATGCTGCGTGGGAAATCCGGCATTTACTCCATTGGGCCGAACGACACCGTCTATGACGCACTCCGGCTGATGGCCGACAAGAACATTGGCGCCGTCATCGTTCGCTCGGATCAGAAACTCGAGGGCATCTTCTCCGAGCGTGATTACGCGCGGAAAGTGATCCTGCTTGGCAAGACATCCAGAGAGACGCTGGTCAAAGAAATCATGACCACTGCTGTTGTGACGATCGACCCGGACTGGACGGCGGATCAATGCATGGCTTTGATGACCGACAAGCGCGTACGGCACCTGCCGGTCATTGAACAAGACCGGCTCGTGGGAGTGATCTCGATCGGCGACGTTGTGCGAGCAGTCGTCGACGACCAACAGTTCATGATCAGGTCGCTCGAGCGGTACATCACATCCTGACCCTGCCCTGAGCGAGCGCACCGGACATGCGAGTCGACGGGTTACCGCTCCACTGCGTAACGCGCCCTCATCGTTTGCCACGACCGTTTGAAGTCGTCGAGGAACTGCTGAAAGGCGGGGACCTGTTTTAGCGGTTCGAGCAGCGGATCGCGCGCGAACCACGGGTAACATGCGAAGCCAGTGTTGCGCGCGTTCGCCAACCACATGACCGCTTCCGCATTCATCCCGAGCTGCGCGTACGCAACCCCTAGTGCATATGCGACATGGTGGTCCCGGTAGGGAGCAGCGAGCACCACATCGATCAGTTTTTGCGCTTGTGCGGTTTCGCCTCTCGCGGCGAGGAAGCTTGCGAGGGTGGCCTCGGCACGGCGGCGGGACCGTGCACTGTCGCGCAATTTTCGCAACGAGGCTTCGGCGTCTTCTTTCCGGCCGGCGTAGTAGTAGGCGTTGGCGAGGTTCCACTCGGCGGGTTGTTTTCTCGCGCTCTCCAACAGCCTCACGGCATCCGCGTAGCGCCCGTCGAGCAGCGCGGCGTAGCCCTGAACGCGCAACGGCTCGATCACGTCTTTGGGATTCAGTGTCATTGCGGCGGCTGCCTCCGAATTCGCAACATCGAGTAGTCCGAGATGCATAAAGCCGGATGAACGATATTTATGCGGCCGCTCGAGCATTGGGTTTAACGCCAACGCCTGTCCGCTTTCGTCGATCGCTGCCACCCAGTTGAATTCAGTGGCCCGGTAGACTGCTGCCAGGGCTTCGTGAGTCTCAGCGATCTCAGGCCGCAGTTGCAACGCCCGTTGTGCGGCTTGATGCGCCGCAGCTTGCCAGGCGGGAACGTCGTCTTCCGCAGCAAAGAACAAGCCCTTCATGGCACTCGCCACTGCCAGTCCGGCGTGGGCAGGTGCATAATTGGGATCGTGATCCACTGCCGCTTTGAAGAACTCCACCGCAGCGGCGTTACTTTTTGAATCGTTGGCCTCAGCCTGGGCACGTCCGCGCATATACAACGCGTACGCTTCAGGATCGCGGGTGTACTCGCGCGACACACCGGCACGATTGGTCAATACGAGCACTGCGACCACCGCAGCCAGTCGCATCACGTTGCGTCGCGTCAGAACGTGAGATCGCAATGCGCTTCCCCGACCCGGCAGCTCTTTCATCTCGAGCGCGCGCACAACATCCGCCGCGTTCTGAAAACGATCGCGAATATCTGGGGCGAGGCACCGAGACACAATCGATTGCAAGAATGCCGGAACTGTCGAGGGCAACGGCGGCGGTGCGTCCCTCAGAATCGCCGACGTGATTTCAAACGGCGTCTGCCCCTCGAACGGACGCCGGCCGCAGGCCATCTCGTGCAACAGCACGCCCAGCGCCCAGATGTCGCTGCGCGGGTCAGCTTTCCGATCGCGAAGAAGCTCGGGCGCCATGTAGGCCGGCGTCCCCGCCATGTTCCCGATGTCAGTCACCGTGTGCGGTCGCGAGTCATCCGCACCGGTGATCGTCGTCCGTCTCGCGAGGCCGAAGTCGAGCACCTTGGCGCGACCCTGTGGTGTGACTACCACGTTCGCACTCTTGAGATCGCGATGGATCACTCCTCGCTCGTGCGCATGCGCCAGCGCATCTGCGATCTGCGTCCCGTACTTGACGACTACGTCCGGCAAGAACCCGGCTGGCGGGAGGATCTCATTCAACGGCCGGCCGGCGATGTACTCCATCGCCAAATATGGTCGACCGTCGAAATTCCCGACTTCGTAAATCGTGCAGATGTTGGGATGGTCGAGCGCGGAGACTGCGCGCGCTTCGCGCAGGATGCGAGCGTTGGTGTGGCCTCCCGGGCCGTCGTGGAGAATCTTGAGCGCCACAAATCGATCGAGCTTCGCGTCGTAGGCTCGGTACACTTCGCCCATCCCGCCGGCGCCGAGTCGTTCGATGATCTCGTACTCACCGATACGCGCACCACGCGCCAGGCGCGGTACTGCATCCTCCTCGTCAGCAAGCACCGCCGCAAAAACCTTTCCGGCGCCAGCGATCGGTGTTGCATCGAGAAACGGGCGCTCGTCGTCATGTGATGCGATCAGCGAGTCCACTTCGGATCGAAGGGCAGGATCTCCAGCGCAGGCATGCGTGAGGAACGTGTCTCGCGCCGCGGGGCGTAACTCGACGGCCTCCTGAAACACCATCTTGACCCTGGCCCACGTGCGCGGCGTGCGGGCGCTCATGAGTTTGCCTCACCCGCAAGCGCGCGTCGCAGCCACGCGCGCGCCATGCTCCACTCGCGCTTGACGGTCCCCGTCGACACGCCGAGGACTTCCGCAACTTCCTCGACGGTGAGCCCACCAAAAAACCGCAGCTCCACGACGCGCGCCTGCTGCGGATCAAGCGTCGCCAGTTCCTCCAGCGCGCGGTCGAGCGCGAGCACACCAACATCCATCGTTTGCACCGCGACTGATAACGCGGCGGCAAGTGGATCGATCTTTTCACCGGCTCCCCGTTTGACAGCGTCGCGTGCGCGGGCGTGATCGACGAGGATCTGCCGCATCAACCGCGCGGCAATGCCGAAGAAGTGCGCGCGGCCTTCCCATTGAACCTGCTTGCCTTCCAGCAGCTTGACGAAGGCCTGGTGCACGAGAGTTCCAGTTTGAACGGTATGTCCTGGTCGCTCGCGCCGGAGATAGCTCCGCGCGATGACGCGGAGTTCATCGTAGACGAACGGCAGGAGCCGATCGAGCGCAGTCTGGCTGCCTTCTCTCCACTCGATCAGCAGGTTCGTGAGGTCTCCGCCGCGCGGCGTAGCCATGAATTGATGTCCGGTTGCGACAGGATATGCCTGTCCGGCCGTGACCTCAAGCCAGTGATCCCATCGCGACCGACTCTCCGCACGTACGTGCAGGGAGTCGAATCACATGGCTGTCACGTGCCGATCCGCCGGGATTTGTCGCTTCTTGTGGACAGCGGGTCTGGCAGGTACTGTGTCGCTGCTGGCGCCGGGCACGGAATTGCGGGCACAGATGGTCCCTCCGGCAGCAAGTGCGTCGCTCTCGAACACCGCTGCCGACGCGAAACGCAAGCCGCGAGAAAGGCCACGGAAAAATCAGCCAGCAGTCTGGCAGCGCCTTCATGTCCCCGATCCTGTAGCGTCTCGGGCGGCACGTGAGGCGCTCGACGGTGCACAACAGCTGCTCGCACAGCCCGCGTGCGTTGCCGGTCTAAGTGCATTTCGAGACGAGGATGGACATCCGCTTGAGGAGCGACTGGCTGCCCTGTCAGTCGACTATCAGACATACCTCGGGATGGTGTACTTCATGGACGGCTCGCGTGAAACGCGCTGCACCACCGGCGCATTCGCGTTTACCGCTCCCGGGAGTCGAGTCGTGCGATTGTGCGTCGAGGAGGTGAAGCGGACGTGGCAACAGGATCACATCCACACAATCGCAAACTTCATCCACGAAATGCTGCACACGCTGGGCCTCGGCGAGAACCCGCCGGCCTCTGAAGAAATCACGCGGCGCGTCATCGCTGTGTGTGGACGCGATCGGTGATCCTAATCAGCATGCTTCAGTGCCTGCTGTCGTGTCCGAGGAGAAGACCAAGAGAGTTTCTCCCGTTATCCCTTCGCGGATCTAGAACCGCAACCCGAATGACATCCTGAAAGTGCGCGGTGTCGTGTACCCGAACCGATTGATGGCCTGACCGAAGATCGGACCGTAGTCCCAGTTGACGCCGCGCACGGGCGTCGTGTTGAACGGATCGAACGCCGCGTAACGCGCAGCGGTGGTCCCGGGCGTGAGCACAGTAGTATCGATCCGTTGCAGGTTGACGCCGCCGGCGTTTGCGGCGCTGCCGGTGCCGAACACCGTGCTGCCGCATGCGCACAGCTGGAATTGATTGAAGACGTTCAGCAGCTGCGCCTGCGCGAACAATTGCGCACGACCGGCCTTTGGAAGCGGGCGCGCGTAGTTCAAGGCAAGATCGGTGCGAATCTGACCTTCGGTGTGGAACTCGTCGCGTGGACCAAAATAATAGGTCGTCGTCGTCGATCCCGGCGGTGTGAGATAGACGCCACCTGGATTGGTGACATACGGTCGAGGATCAACGCCGTTCGTATTCACCGCGCCGTAGGGAACGCCGCTCTCGAGTGCCTGCAGTACGCTGACGGTCAGTCCTGGCACTTGCCGCGGATTGTAATTGCCCCAGATGCGCGCGCGGTGACGCTGATCGACGGCCAGATCGCCGTCCGGGAAATTCCACGACGCCTGTTTGTATTCCGGGTAGCGAAAATCGAACGGCACCGGCCCGCTCGCAACGTTCTCGGCGTCGTAGTTTCCCCACGCCCGCGACAACGTGTAGTTCGCGCCAACGTCGAACGTCGTGCCGAAACGATACGTGCCGGTAAATGTTCCGCCGGCATACTCGCGCGACAGCAGGCCATCGGGCGCATTCGTGATCAGCGTGAGATCGAACTGCCGGCCAGTTGGATCGGCGACCTTACCGGTCGACGTATCCGCCTGTCGCATGTACAAATCGATGTAGTGGCGGATCAGCAGGTCGGCCCGCACCGACCCACGCGCGCCCCACTGACGCGCCACGCCACTGGCGTATTCCCATGCGCTCGGTGACGACAGCGTGCCGGCAATCTGCGGCGTGATGCCCGGGATCGTCGGCGCTCCGTTCAGCGGCAGGTCCGGCCCTCCGTTCGCAAAGAACCAGTCGAACACCGAACGAATGGCCTGCGCCGTCGGCGTCGGCGTCGTTGTCCCCGGGCCATTGATGCTCGCGCCGCGGTAGATGAACTGCCTGGTCTGCGGGTTTCCGCCAGCTGCCGAGGAGTCGGCAACCGGATTTGAAATCGCAGCGATGTATTTCGCGGCGCTCGCCGTGACGCTCCACGTGCCCTTACCCGTAGGATCCCAGATGATCCCGAGCCGTGGACTCCATCCACTGTCCTTGGCGACGACGTTGCCTGATTGATCCGTGCCGTGATTCTTGTCGAAGCGGACACCGGCGTTCGCCGTCAGCCGATTGCCGACGCGCCACGTGTCGTTCAAAAAGACAGAGTGCGTGCGGAAGTTCGTGCCTTCGCTCTCCTCGGTGATCGGATTCCACTGAATCGTGGTCGTGCCGTCCCCAAGGAAGATCGGAACCAAGTCGTTCTCGCCCGCACCGTTGCCGCTGAGAATCGTCCCCGCGCTCAGGATACGGTAGTCGCTGCCCGACTGATGATTGTTCGCCTGGCGGATGTCATTGAAGTTGTCGTAGCCGAACACAAGATTGTGCGAGCCGAAATGCGGGGTCGAGAGGAAATATGAACCCTTGGCGAACACATCTTCAGCGTCGCGCGCCTCGGGTGTGCAGACGCCGCAGAATGTATCGGACCACCAACGGGTACCGCCACGGCTGTTATCGAGGAGCAGCGTGCCCTCAATGAGGTCGGTCGACTTGGCGCCCGAGCCGAGGAACTCCAACGTCCGCCTGGAAACCAGTGCCTCGACGAACAGCTTCGACGACAATGTGGCGCTATAGGTCGCCGCGTAGAGACGCTCGGGAAGTTTCCGCGTGCCGAGGCTCCGCAGATCCATGGTCAGGTTCTGATTGAAGCTGTAGTTGAGTTGCGATCGATCGTGACGGTTGTAGTTCACCTGGAAGCGATGTTGCGCGGTTGGGGAGTAGGTTCCCTTGAGCTCATAACGTCGCTGCTCTTCGCGAAACTCGTAAGGAACATTGGTTGCGATCAACGTGCGCCCTTGCGATTCGTCGCGAAGACGACCCGAGGTAAAAACCCATAGGCGGTCGCGCAGAATCGGTCCACCGAGCGTGTACTCTGTCGTCGGCACGAGCTTGTCGATCCGCGGTGTCGGCGTCGTTGCCAGTCGCGCCGTCTCGAATGGCGTCAGGCTTCGCCACCTGTCGTTATTGAACGACTCGCGAAGGCTGCCTGAAAACTGGTTGCCACCTGACTTGGTGATGATGTTGACGACGCCGCCGCTGAAACGACCGAACTCGGCTGAGACGCCGCCGTTGGCGACCGTCGTTTCCTGAATCGCGTCTTCGATCGCTGTGTCGAAGGCTTGTCCTCTGATGTTCTCGTTGATGCTGACGCCGTTCAGCAGAAACAGATTCTCGAAGGTGACGGAACCGCCAAACGAGAACGCGCCCGCCGGTCCGGTTGGATGAACGCCAGGCGCCATCAAGAGAATCGAATTCAAATCGCGCGACGTCGGCAGGTTTGCGATCAGCTCCTGAGAAAAATTGGTCGCAATCTGCGCCGTCTTTTGTAGTGTGTCAGTGCCGCTTGCCACGACGGTCACTTCCTCGGTGACCTGCGCCGGACCAAGCGTCACGTGCAGCGGAAGCACCTGTGTGGGCGCCAGCACGACATTGCGCGTCTGCGTCTCGAATCCGGAAAGCGTCACGGTGATCACGTACGGCCCTGACGGGAGTCCCGTCAGGATGTAGTCGCCGTTGTCGGAGGTCACCGCCTCACGCGAGCCCTGAAGATTCGGGGACTTGGCGGTCACCGTCGCGCCGGGCAATGCCCCACCCTGCACATCGAGCACTCGCCCTGAGATGGTGCCGGTGGTGGTTTGAGCAGCGGCACTCGTCGCGACGATCAGCACGACGATCGCGACGATGAAAACTCGAGCACGCATAAGTCGTCTCCCCACACAGTTCTTTTCTTTGACTGAGGGCTTCGCCCTCAGACTCCCTACGCGCTCTCTCGCGGGGCTCCCGAAGGCCCCACTCCGTTCGCGCGGCTCGCTCACTGGCTCGCTGGCGTCTTAGATGGCCGGCATAGCGCGGGAGCAAGCGCAGGGCCAATTTCCGAATGGAATTTGTTGATCGTCGACACTGGAATCGGCGTCGGGAGGAACTGCGGGTTATGACGTACGAGAATGTCTCGCGATGATGTGGAACGACATCACCGCCTCAGAGGCAGCTGAATCAGTATTGATTGTGTGGAGAGCTCATTTGGTTCGAGGCCGGTAACGGATCCATACCATTGGTGTCGTGGACCGACGATATGGATCTGATTGATTGTGCCCGCCGACTACTTACCGAAAAACTGAATCAAGTTCCCCGCGTTGTCCTTGATGATCGCGTTGCTCCTGATGTTGCCTCGGGCGGGAAACGGACCGATGAACACTGGAACGCCGCGAGCCTTCAGGGCCGCCAGGGTCCTATCGAGATCATCAACAACCAATCCTGCCTTCATGAAGCCGTGCATCAGCGGCGGCTCCTTCGACGGCGGGATTGCATCATCGTGTTTCACGAGTTCGACCGTCAGCCCGCCGCCCTCGAGCACGACTGCGGAAGCCTTGCCTTGCTTCGGAGTGCGCATGAGGAGTGCGAGTCCAAGCTTCTCGGAATACCATTTCACGCTCGCATCAATATCTGCGACCGAGAGAGCAAAGAATGCTCCGTGCGTCGAAGCAAAGGGAGGCTCCGACTCTGCACGCGTCGAACCTTGAACGAGCAACGCAACCACCACGCACGTTAACCAGTTCTTCATTCGCTCACCCTCTTGAACTCGGCGACAAATCTAGGGAGAACGGACGAATGATGCAACGTGTGAAATTCAATGCAACCTTCATCTCGACCAGGTGTCGATCCGTCACCTGGCGAATGCGAATCGTCCCTACGGATGTTCGAGCGACGGCCAACGTTGATAGGTTCGCGTCAGAATTCCAGGACGGGAGTGGCTGAATGCGAAGCGTCCTGATTTGCATCGTGCTCGCGCAGACGATCAGTGGCGGTGGGCGCGTGACCGTGACAACGCCCGACGGTTCACAACTCGCAGCGCGTTTCTTTGACGCCGGGCGTACCACCCCCGGTGTGCTGTTCTTTCCCATGTGCAGTGCCGGCGCTAACGACGGTTGGGTCCCGGTCGCTGAGCGGTTGCGAAGCGCCGGCGTGAGCAGCCTGGTAGCATCGTATCGTGGCAGTCCTGGGAACATGAGTGGTAACGGCACTGGGGATCACCGCGGACGAGACGCTGACGTCGCGCTCTCGTATCTCCGATCGCGGATCGGCGACGACACACCTGTCGCGTTCGCGGGATCAAGTTGCGGGGTGTCTATTGCGCTGCGTACGGCGGCAGCGCATCCGACGGGCACGAGGGCCGTCGTCGTGCTGAGCGGGCCTCACACAACAGCCGAAACCGATTACGTGCGACGCACGCCGACGCTTGCCGTCTTCAGCGGCGCGAGCGCAGGCGAGCCGCCGTCGCCGGAGTGGGCGCAGGCGTTGAAAGAGGCATCAGCGAATCCCGCGTCACGACTCGAAATACTCGAACAACATGCGCACGGCACCGATCTCTTCCGCGTCAACAACACGCTCGCCGACGAGATCGCAACATGGCTCGTGGCGCAATTGAAAACAACGACGAAGTAATAATTATCGTCGTATCAACTCGGTATCGACCGTGCTGTCCTTGCTGAACTGGTGCCAGTCGTACGGATCGTCGTATCCGGTCTTGAACGTCCAGAATGCAATCGGCGCCGCGGATTGGGATCGCCATCCACGCTCGCGTCGCAGGCGCGCGGAGCCACCGCCCGTCGAGAACCGCGACGATGAGCCACAAGGTCACCCAAGCTGCGGGAATCGCGGAGAAGTACCCGCGTCTGCCCATGAGCGCAACAAGGAGGTAATAAACAAGCGCGCCGGCAACGCCGGCCAGCCCACCGATCGGCAATCCCTTTAAGACCGATCGTCCATTAACCGGTCAGCCGTCAATCAGCAATCGAAATTCAGAAATCAGCAATTTTCGGAATCATTGTCCGACGAGCTTCAACCCCAACACGCGCTCTGCGTTCTGGTTATAGACCTTGCGCAGGATCTGGTCCGGAAGCGCGACGCCGTAAATCCTCCATCTCCCCTGCGGCGGAATGCGTGCCGGCGCGTAGTCGAAGTACTCGTCATCGGTTTCGAGGAAGCGATAGTAAATGTGATACAGGTCCGCGCCGAAGACCTGTTGCGGAGTCTCGATGCCGAGCGGAATCGCGTCGGTGCCGAACAGGATGCGATCCTGGTATTTGTCGAAGAAGCGCGCGGCGGTTCGCGGCTGACGCCCAAGCTCGCCGATGCGCGCGCCGATTTCGACGTTGACGTTTCGGAACTTGTCGAGCATCTCGCCGACCGCCGCGAGGTTCTCCGCCCAATGGCCGACGTGCAACGCAACGAATGTCGTCTTCGGATGTTTGGCGAACACTCGATCGCGCGCGACAAGGATCTCTTTGAACGCGGGGAAATCCTTGCCGTAGAACGACCAGTCTGGGTGCGCGCCCAGTTCTTCGTATCGCTCGTTGAATCGATCGATCGGGGTGAAGAATGCCTCGGGATCACCGACGTGCATCGCAACCGGCAATCCCAAACGGCCGCACGCGTCCCACATCGGATCGAACCGCTCGTCGTCAACGCGCACGAGTTTTCCGGTGGCACCACCATCGCGCAAATAGAGTCCCAGCGTCTTCAGAATCTTCAGCCCGACTGCTCCGGCAGCTTTGGCTTTCGCAATCTCGTCGGCCTGCCACGCCGCGTATCCCGGTTCGCTCGCACGCGTCCAGGTCGGTTCAGTCATGGTGACGAATCGACGCGGAAACGCGCGGTCGAAATCCTTGATCGCCGCCGCGAGATCTTCACCCGATCCACCTGTCAGGTTGACCATGGTGTGGAGATTGACCGCATCCATCGTCTTGACCAGTTCCGCGGGCGGAACACTCGGCCGCTGAGCGCGTCGACGCGAGACATGCGTGTGAAAATCGATCACCGGAAACCGCGAACGCGCCACGGAGCTTTCTTTGACGTGCAACATGCTCTTCGGTTCAAACTCAGTCAGCCGCAGCGGCAGTCCCTTGTCTCCTGGCGGTTGCTGTCCTGCCTGAGCGTCCGCGTGTGCGTCGGCATCGGTTCTGCCGATCCCGGCGCCCAAGATGGTCGTGCCGGCCGCTGACAACCACCCACGCCGCGTCCATGCTGGTGACGCTTGCTTTTCGCGCATCGCTTCCCTCTTTCTTGAAATATGTGAACGGTATCATCTCGGCGGCGATAGACTGTCGCCCGTACAGCGTCGTGCAGTCCCTGGAGGTGTGATCATGCGGCGAAGCGTTTTCTTCGGCAATGGAACAGTGGCCGCGACACTTGCGGGCCTGGCGGCTTTTGGCGGGCTGCTGCTAGGGCAAGCGGCAACACCCCAGCCGGGGCAGGCGCAACAAGCGAGCGCGCCAGCAGTGCCAAAACCGATCGAGCCGCCGGCGCCGTTCGTGCCCGAGGGTTTCACGGCCATCTTCAACGGGCGCGATCTGACCGGCTGGCACATCAGCTCGACGAACCATCACGGGACGACGCCCGCATATCGCGTGATGCACGGACTGATCGTCGGCACGCAGAATCCTCTCGGGCAGGGGGGCATTCTCCTCACGGACAAGAAGTACAAGAACGTCGAAGTCTACATTGAAGTGAAGCCCGACTACGGCTGCGACAGTGGTCTGTTCCTGCGATCAACCGAAGCCGGTGAGGCCTACCAGGTGACGCTCGACTATCTGCCCGGCGGGGGAATGGGGGGAATCTACGGAGAGCGCCTGACAGGAGTCGGTGGACGAGGAAACGCGCAGGGCGCGCGCGGTGCCGCACCAGCAGCAGCGCCAGCGACACCTCCGCCTCCTCCGGTCGTCGGCGGCATTCCGCTCGGGAGCACGACGCCGCAGGGCACCGCAGCGTGGATGAAGGCGTGGAAGCGGGAGGATTGGAACAGCGTGCGCGTCCGTTTCGTCGGAGACGTTCCGCACATCACTGTCTGGATCAACGATCAGCAAATCACTGATTTCACCGACACCGCCAACCATGCGGCTGGCGGCATCACTGAAGGATCGATCGCGATTCAGGTACACGGCGGAACGCGCTGGGTGCCGGGCGGGCTGTGGCGGTGGCGCACGATCGCGGTCAAAGAATTGCCATAGCACACCGGTAGCTTCCGCGTTTAGGCGGAAGGATGCGGCTGTCGCTGAAGTTATGAAGGAGGCGCTGATGCGGTTCGTCCCGTCCCGGAGACTGCTCATTTCCTCTGCGATCGCTGCGACGCTCGCGTTCGTCAACCACTCACGCAGCATGACCATCGTCGCCGCGCAAGGCCCGTGCGAGGCTCTCACATCCCTCGCACTGCCGCATACGTCGATCACGTCGGCGGCTGTCGTCCCTGAAGGAGCCGTGACCGGCGGCCGCGCGGGCGGGCCGCCGCCCATCGTCGCTCCCGCACGCTGCGTCGTCAAGGCAGTGACCAGGCCGTCGAGCGATTCCGAGATCAAGTTCGAAGTGTGGATGCCCGTCTCCGGCTGGAACGGCAAGTATCAACAAGTGGGGAACGGCGGTTGGGCGGGATCAATTCCAACGGCGTCATTGGTCGCGGCGGTTATGCGCGGCTATGCAACCGCCGGCACCGACGATGGGCACTCGGGTGGTCCGTGGGCGGAGTGGGCGATCGGCCATCCCGAAAAGCTCGTGGACTTCGGATATCGCGCGGTGCACGAAACGAGCGTGCAGGCGAAGGCTATCGTCGCGGCGTTCTACAAGCGCGACCCATCGAAGAGCTACTTCTTCGGATGCTCCGATGGCGGTCGCGAGGCGTTGATGGAGGCGCAGCGCTTCCCCGACGATTTCCACGGCATCATCGCCGGCGCTCCGGCGAACAACTGGACGGGCCTGATGACCATGGCGCTGACCATCGAACGGGCGCTCGACGAAGCCAACCTTCCGTCCTCGAAGCTGCCGGCGATCCAGGCAGCGGCATTGAACGCCTGCGATAACCTCGACAACGTCAAGGACGGCCTGATCGAGGATCCACGCACGTGCAAGTTCGATCCCGCCGTCCTGACATGCAAGGGGGCTGAGACCGATCAGTGCCTCACACCACCGCAGGTCATCACCCTGCGAACGATCTACCAGGGACCGCGACATCCGCGTAGCGGCGTTCAGATCGCTCCTGGCTTTGTGCCCGGGACCGAGGCGGTCCCGGGTGGCTGGGTGCCGTGGATCCTGCCGGCGCCGCCAGGCGCTCAGTCGCAACTCGCGACGTCAGTGATCGCCGGATTCGGAAATTCGTTTTATGGTCAAGCGGTCGCCGAGGATCCCAAGTGGGATTTCCGCACGTGGAACTTCGAGTCGGACTTCGCTTACGCGATAGAGAAGACCGGCGGGATTCTCAATTCGATGAGCCCCGACTTGCGATCGTTTCGAGCGACGGGTGGAAAGCTTCTTCAATATCACGGCTGGGGAGATGCGGCGATTCCAGCGCCATCGTCTATCGAGTACTACGATCGCGTGCGCACCTTCATGGCGAAATACCCGGACGGCCGCGGCACGTCATCCGCTGCGCTCGATCAGTTCTACCGTCTCTTCATGGTGCCGGGAATGGGACACTGCTCGGGCGGCATCGGCGCCAACACGTTTGGTAATGGCGGGCGAAGCGCAGCGAGTCCGACGGCCGATCCCGATCGCGACGTCCTGGCGGCGCTCGACCGATGGGTCGAGCACAATGTCGCACCCGACCGCATCATTGCCAGCGGCACTCAGGGAGGCGACGCATCGAAGCCGATGACGCGGCCGCTCTGTCCGTATCCCCAGATTGCGCGCTACAAGGGCGCCGGTGATCCGTACGTGGCGGACAGCTTCGCCTGTGCCCTGCCGAAGTAATGAATCACTAATCACTAATCACTCATCGTGAATCACTGATCCTCGAATCGTTGAATCCTGAATCCTCGAATCCCGCACAACGAGTTCAGCGATACGTGATTCGGCGATCCGCAGATTCATCGATGAGCGATTCGCGATCAGTGATCAGTGATTAGAATCGGTTTCATAACCTCCGCAGGGCGATGAGCGCTGCGGCGAATTGAAAGAACGCGAGAAACATTTGGGTCGATCGTTCATCCCGAACGAGCAGACGGCGAAATGCGCCGAGCCAGGCGATCGTCCGCTCGACAATCCAGCGCTGGCGATAGAGCGGAGCCGACGGCGATCCTCGTAGGGACGGTGTACCCGATTCTCACGATAGGGACTGATGAGCGTGATGCCGGCGCTTCGCGAGCCGCTCGCGGAGCGGATCACTGTCATAGGCGCGGTCGCCGATCAGCCGATGGGGCTGACGGCGGCGGGGGGTTACCCGCGCGGCGAGCGTCTGGTGGACGAGCGTGACCTCGGCCGGCGAGGCCGCGGCGAGGCATATTCCCAGAGGAATACCCTGACGCTCCACCAATACCATGCACTTTGTGCCTTTCCCGCGCTTGGTCTGTCTCTTATACACATCTCCGAGCCCACGAGACTCGTGCATTCATCTCGTATGCCGTCTTCTGCTTGAAAAGGGGG
>JBKPSH010000041.1:0-41640 GCA_046734955.1 Acidobacteriota bacterium | reverse complement strand
CCGGTGGCGCGCAGCGGGCAAACTGCCGAAGGTTGCGCTCGTTGCCGCGATGCATAAATTGCTGATTCATCTCAACGCCATGCTCAGACGTCAAACGCCTTGGCATCCGCCCGCGACGGTTTGACATCTGACACAGTAGCTGCACGCTCTCTCGCGAGCCGCTTCGCCGGCCCGCTCCGTTTCGCGTGGCTCGCTTCGCTGCGCTCGCTCGCGTCTTCCTTCGCGGCGCGTTGCGTAGCCCCGACTACGGACATTGTGTACCAGATACGCGGTTGAGGCCCGCGCGCTACGACGTAGGAGATGCTGGTTCGTCTCGGTCAGGGACCCCCGTAGCGCGGCGCTTTAGCACCGCGTCAGTCGGTGTAGTATCCGCCCATGAATTCGGATTTATCTCGCCGCGAGTTTCTCGCCGTGACGACGGCGGCTAGCACGGTCGCGTCGCTTCGCGGCGGCCGGCCACGTGCCGCGCAGACGAGCGGCGCGACACAACCCTGGTATCGCCGCACATATCGGTGGATGCAAACCAACATCGCCGAGCTCGACGTCACCCGTTACGACATTCCGTGGTGGCGCGAGCAATGGAAGCGCACGCACACCCAGGGCATTGTCGTGAACGCCGGCGGCATCGTCGCCTATTACCCGACGGAGGTCCCGCTTCATCGCCGGGCACAGTTTCTCGGTGACCGTGACCTGTTCGGCGATCTGCTACGCGCCGCGAGGCAGGACGGTATCGTCGTGTTCGCGCGAATGGATTCGAATGGCGCCGGCGACGAGATGTATAAAGCGCACCCCGATTGGTTCACGCGCAACGCCGCCGGCCGTCCATATCCGCGCGACAACGCGCTCAACATGCCGTGCGTCAACGGGCCGTACTACCGCGAGCACATTCCGGCGATTCTGAAGGAGATCGCAGCCAAGTACAAACCGGAGGGTTTTACTGATAACAGCTGGAGCGGACTGTCGCGCGCGAACATCTGCTTCTGCGACAACTGTCGAGACAGGTTCCGAAAAAGCAGCGGGTTTGATCTGCCAACACGCCCGGACTGGAACGACCGCGTCTACCGCGCATGGATCGAATGGAGCTATGCGTCGCGTCTGGAGATCTGGGATCTCTTCAACAAGACCGCGCGCGAGGCCGGCGGGTCCGAGTGCCTGTGGGTCGGGATGATCGGCGGGTCGATCGCGGGCGCCGCATCAGAGTTCCGCGACTATCGAGCTATCTGCCGGCGGACGGAGATGATCATGCTCGACAACCAGCGCCGAGCCGACACCACCGGGTTCCAGGCGAACGGGCAAACCGGAAAACTGGTGCACGGCCTCCTTGGCTGGGACAAGCTCGCGCCGGAGAGCTTCGCGCTTTATCAGACTTACGGCGGGACATTTCGGCTGTCCATGCGTCCTGAACCGGAGGTGCGGCTGTGGGCGCTCGAGGGATTCGCTGCCGGCATTCAGCCGTGGTGGCACTACGTCAACGCCTATCACGAGGATCGACGTATGTACGATACGCCGGTCGCGATGGCGGACTGGTACGCCAAGCATGAATCGTATCTGGTCCAGCGCGAACCGATTGCAACTGTTGCCATTGTCTATTCGCAGCGCAACCACGATTTCTTCGGCCGCGACGATAGCGACTTGATTGTGAGCCAGCCACAGCGCGGCTTCATGCAGGCGCTCACACGGGCGCGCATTCCGTACGTGCTCGTCCATGCCGATGATCTCGATCGATTGTCTTCCGGCGTGACCGTGCTGATACTGCCCAATCTGGGGAGTATGACCGAGGCGCAGGTCGCTGCTATCCGCGCGTTCGCAACGCATGGAAAGGGAATCGTTGCCTCCGGAGCGACAAGCCTGTGCGACGAGTGGGGAGAGCCTCGACCTGACTTCGCGCTCGCGGATCTTTTCGACGTGTCGCTTCCCCCATCTCATCCGCTCCGCGATGCTGCGAGCCGCCGTCAGGCTGCAATCAATAACGAGCAGACCTATCTGCGATTGTCCCCCGAGCTTCGGGCGAAGAACGCCGGTCCACATACTGCATCCGAGCCGCCGGTTACAGGCGGTCGTCATCCTGGCCTGAAAGGGTTCGATCGAACGGACATCCTTGCCTATGGTGGTTCGCTCGCGTCCGTTCTCGTTGGGACGAATGCACAGGTTCTACTGACCTACGTGCCGCCTCGCCCCGCATTCCCGCCGGAGGCGGTCTGGTTGCGAGAGGATCACACGGACATTGCCGGCCTCGTCGTAAACGAGCGTCCCGACGGCACACGCGTCGCCTATCTCGCCGCCGATCTCGATCGCCGCTATGCGCGCGACAACATCAGCGACACGGGTACGCTGCTCGCAAACATCGTCCGGTGGGCGGCGAACGACGACATCCCGCTTTCTGTTGAGGGGTCGGGTCTGCTCGACTGTCATGTGTATCAGCAGGCCAACCGCACGATTCTGCACATCGTGAATCTCACCAACGAAGGCACCTGGCGCGGGCCGGCTGACGAGTTGATCCCGGTCGGGCCGATTCGCGTTGGCGTGCCGCGGGGGTCTCGCGTGCGGTCGCTCGTGACTGAAAGAACGTTGCACGTGAGCATCGCGAGGGACTCGGCAAGCGTCGAGATTCCACGGATTTTTGCCCACGAAGTCTTGGTGATTGAGTAGATCACCCGTAGCGCGGAGCTTCAGCTCCGCGACACGGACGCGACGCCAGCAGCCAGGAGCCAGCGGCCAACGCCGAGCAGCGAGGAGCGAGCAGCGAGCAGCGAGTAGCGAATGTTTCAGATCGGCCTCAACCCCTACGGCTTCTCTCACACCGTCGGCCTTCAAGCCTTCGGCACGCCGCGCGCGAATCCTCACGGCAGCGGTCTGCGTGGCTTCATTCGTATTGCCAGTGACATCGGCGCGCAGTGTTTCGAGTTCGACGGCCGATGGCTTGCGCCGCTGACGAACGACGAACTCGCGAGACTGTCCGGCGAGCTGCCTGATGTTCCGCGTCTCTGCAGTTATTGGTTGCAACACGTCCCTGGTGAAACGCTGGACGAGGCCATTCGTGCCACTCGCGCGATCGGTGCGCGCACGATTCGTATGCACCTGACGCCGGTCCTTGAAGGTGCACGAGCGAAACAAGGTCCGAAGTGGCAGCAGATGCGGAAGCACGCGCGCGAGACGCTGAATCGAGAGGCTCAGAAGGCGGCTGACGCCGGTTTGCAGGTTGCGATCGAGAATCATCAGGACTTCGGCAGCGACGAGCTGATGGTGCTCGCCGAGGAAGCCGGGCCGAATGTCGGCATCGCCATCGACACGGGGAATGCATTTGCGGTTGCGGAGGACCCGGTCGCGTTCGCGAAGCGCGTTGCTGCGCGAATCAAGCACGTACATCTGAAGGACTATGTGTCCCAGTTCACGCCGGAAGGATTTCGTTTGATTCGTTGCGCAATCGGGGACGGGTGCGTTCCGCTGAAAGAGATCGCAGAAGTTTTCTTCCGGCTAAAGCCGGAAGCTACACTCACTGCCTCAATCGAAGTCGGGGCACTCGAGTCGCGACACATCCGCGTTTTTGCGCCGGAGTGGTGGGAAGGATATCCGACACGTCCGGTCGGAGAGCTTCGGATCGCGCTCGATCGACTCAAGACCAAGCGTCTGGATGATAATGCGGACTACCGCACGCCCTGGGAGTCGAACCAGTCAACGTCGGCAATCGTTGACTACGAACTGGCGCAATTGCGAAAGAGCGTCGCCAATCTGAGGGCGCTCGGCTGGATGTAGGCCACGGATAAACACGGATAGACACGATAAACACGGATACACACGGATAAACACGGACAAGAGAGATTGACACGGATCGACACGGATGAAGGGGAGAGATGGATAAAGAGTTTTCATTGAAGGGGGAGGTTGCGCTGGTGACGGGGTCCGGCCGCGGTCTGGGGCACGCGATCGCGGTGCGCCTGGCGGAGCTCGGCGCGGACGTTGCAATTCACGATTACGACGAGAAAGCGCCTGCGGAGTTTCACGAGTTCAGCGATCTGAAGGCTGCTCTGGTGCCGGTCGCGCACCATGGCACCAGGACACACATGGTCGTCGGCGACATTGGCGACGAAGCGGCCGTGAAGTCGATCGCGCGGGACGTCGAATCGGCGCTTGGCCCGGTGACGATTCTCGTGAACGCCGCCGGCGGCGACATCGGTGCGAAAGGCGGGAAGCCAAACCCGAACAACGCGCTTCACGTGAAGCTCGAAGACATTCGCGCCCTGCTCAATCGGAATCTCGTCGGCACGATGTTGATGTGCCAGGCGATCGTCTGCGGGATGGTCGATCGCAAGAACGGCGCGGTCGTGAACATCGCGTCGACCGCCGGGCATTTCGGCACGTCGCCAGAGGTCGCGTACTCGACGATCAAGGCCGCGATCGTTCACTACACGCGCTGCCTCGCCTTCGAAACGAGAAAGCACCACGTGCGCGTCAACTGCGTCAGTCCTGGCGCCACGGCAACGGCCCGTTTTCTCGCCACCCGGAAAATCGATGCGGCGATGCTAAAAGAGGACGGCACGTTCGAGCGCTACGGCATACCTCGCGATCAGGCCAACGCGGTGGCGTTCCTCTGCACGCCGGCCGCCAAGTACATTCACGGTCAGGTCTTGAGAGTAGATGGGGGGCTGACGCTGTATGCCGGCTAAACTGTCCCTACTCGCTACTCGCTAACTCGCTGTTCGGCTTCGATTCACGAGGAGCGAGAAGCGAGACGCGGATTAACGATTCACCAGCCTCGCCTCAATCGTCAGTATGGCGAGGGCACCGACAACCAGCACCGCGGAAACAGCGAACATCCCCGCTTCCGTGCTGTGCGTCAAATCCTTCAGCCAGCCGACGACGTAGGGACTGACGAAGCCGGCGAGATTGCCGACGGAATTGATCGCGGCGATGCCCGCTGCGGCGGAGACGCCGCCAAGAAACGCTGTCGGTAAACTCCAGAAGAGCGCGCCGGAGCTGAGCACGCCCGCCGCTGCGATTGACAGGCATACCATCGCGAGCAGCGTATTCGTTCCTGCGATCGCGCTGAGCGACAGGAAGACTGCGCCGATTGTCATCGGAGCGGCGGCGTGCCATCGCCGTTCACGCTTCCGGTCCGCGTTCGTGCCGAGCAGGACCATCACGATCACCGCCACGGAATACGGAATCGCGGTGAACACGCCAATGCGGAAGGTTCCCGTGATGCCGGCGGATTGGACGAGCACCGGCATCCAGAACGTCAGGCCGTAATGTCCCATCACGCAGCAGAAATAGATCACGCACAACCGCCACAAGCGTCGATCCTGAAAGACGCGGGCGAGCGACGCGTGATCGGCAGTCGCGGCGCGGTCCTGCGCGACGCGTTCTTCAAGAAGCGCCTTCTCGGCATCCGTCAGCCATTTGGCGGATCGAATACCGTTGTCGAGATAAATCAGCACCACGAGTCCGACGACGATTGCTGGAATTGCCTCCAACAGAAAGAGCCACTGCCATCCATCCATTCCTGCTTTGCCGGCGAACGCCTCCATGATCCAGCCTGACAATGGCCCGCCGAAGATGCCTGCGAGCGGCGGCGCGGCCATGAACATCGCCACCATCCGTGCGCGCCGGTCGCTCGGATACCAGTAGGTCAGGTAAAGGATGATCCCGGGAAAGAAACCCGCCTCCGCGATCCCGAGGATGAAGCGCAGGATGTAGAACGACGCCGGCGTCTTGATGAACATGAACGACGCAGACACCAGCGCCCACGTGATCATGATCCGGCCGATCCACAACCGCGCGCCGACGCGGTGGAGGAGCAGGTTGCTTGGCACTTCGAACAGGAAGTAACCGATGAAGAACATCCCCGCCCCGAGGCCGTAGACCGTTTCGCTGAACCCGAGATCGCCGAGCATTTGCAACCGCGCAAACCCGACGTTCACACGGTCGAGGTAAGCGACGACGTAACACAGGATCAGAAAGGGGAGGAGCCGCCAGGTGACTTTAGAGTAAACCGCGCCCTCCTCTTGATCCGTGTAGATCCGTGTTCTTCCGTGGCCTGTAATATCCGTGCTCATCCGTGGTCCGACAGTGTATCCAAAAGAAGTAAGATCGCCGCGTATGAACGTAATCGTCACCGGTGCAGCGGGATTTCTCGGATCGCGGCTCGCGCGTGCGCTGCTCGAGCGGGGCAGCTTGAAAGATGGCGAGGGCCGGGATCAGCCGATCAGCATGCTGACGCTGATCGATGTTACCGAGCCGCCTGCGATCGCCGATACTCGCGTCTCGCGAATCACCGGCGACGTCTCCGATCCCAGCCTGTTGAAGTCCGTCGTCGATCGTGAGACCGGCGCGGTTTTTCATCTCGCCGCGATCGTCAGCGGTATGGCTGAAGCGGACTTCGACCTGGGCATGCGCATCAACGTTGACGCGACACGAACGCTGCTCGAGCTGTGCCGCGCGGCGGGCAGTCGTCCTCGCGTCGTGTTCACCAGCTCGGTCGCGGTGTTCGGCGGCGATCTCCCTTCTCTTCTGAACGATACAACTGCATTGAATCCCCAGACGTCGTACGGGATTGAGAAGGCGATTGGCGAATTCCTGGTCGCGGATTACACGCGCAAGGGGTTCATCGACGGTCGATCGTTGCGGCTGCCGACGATTACCGTTCGTCCGGGGCGGCCAAACGCTGCTGCCTCGTCATTCGCGAGTGGCATCATCCGGGAGCCATTGAATGGCGAAGACGGCATTTGTCCCGTCGGTCGCGACGCACGCATCTGGGTCGCATCTCCCCGAACGGCGGTCGCGGCGTTGATCAAGGCCAACGAGCTGCCCTCTGATGCGCTGGGCAATCGCCGGTGGGTCAACGTTCCGGGTATTTCAGTGACGGCCGGGGAGATGGCCGATTCGCTGGAGCGCGTCGCCGGGCCGGATGTCGCGCGACGCATTCGCTGGCAGCGCGACGAGCGGATCGAGAGAATGGTGCTCGGCTGGCCAGCCGCCATCGACAACACGCGCGCCGCCGATCTCGGATTTTCCGTAGACGAGAGCTTTGATTCGATCATTCGGCGGTACATGCAAGAGGATATGCGGGTCACGACGGTGCGTTGATGAATTTCACGCGCGCGGAGTAAATATGAAGAAGCTTTCACTTCCTCTTTTCTCCATCACTGGAGCGCTCCTCATTTCTCTGGCCCTCTCAGCCCAGGGACGTGGCGGCCGCGGCGGTCCACCCGTCAATCTCCCCGATGGCGCGGCGAAGGACAACGTGCAGGCGCTCTGTGCGAATTGCCACTCGCTCAACATGATCGTGAACTCTGGTGGTTACACGAAGGACGGGTGGCGGACGCTCATTTCAACGATGGTCGCGCTGCCGCCCGACGTTGCCGACAATGTGACCACCTATCTCGCGACCAACTTCCCCGAGAAGCCGCGGCCGCCGGCCGTGCTGGTCGACGGCCCGGCGAAGGTGAGTTTCAAGGAATGGGCGGTGCCGACGCTCGGGTCGCGCCCGCACGATCCGCTGGCCACTCCGGATGGCGGCCTGTGGTACACCGGGCAGTTCTCCAATCGGCTCGGGCGCGTCGACATGAAGACCGGCGCGGTCAAGGAATTCGCCATACCTACTCCGGAGTCGGGTCCGCACGGACTCACCGCCGATAATGAAGGCAACATCTGGTTCACCGCGAACTCGAAGGGTTACATCGGCAAGCTGAATCCGTCCACGTCGGAAGTGACGAGCTATCAGTTGCCCGAAGTCGCCCGTGATCCACATACGCCCCTCTTCGATAAGCAGGGCATCCTGTGGTTCACGGTTCAGGGCGCCAACATGGTCGGACGCCTCGATCCAAAAACGAAGGAAGTGAAAATCGCGGCCGCACCGACCGCTCATGCGCTTCCTTACGGCTTGGTCATCGACTCTCGCGGCATCCCCTGGTTTGTCGAGTTCGGGATCAACAAGGTTGCGAGCATCGACCCGACGACGATGACGATCACCGAACACGATCTGCCCAACGCCGAGACGCGCCCACGACGCGTGGCGATCACCAGCGACGATGTGTTGTGGTATGCCGACTACTCTCGCGGATATCTCGGCCGCTTTGATCCCAGGACGGGGAAGGCAACCGAATGGTCGTCTCCAGGTGGACCAAAGTCACAGCCCTATGGCATCACCGCTTACAACGACATCATCTGGTACAGCGAATCCGCCGTGCGTCCGAACACGCTCGTCCGCTTCGATCCGAAGACGGAAAAGTTCCAGACCTGGACTATCCCGTCCGGCGGTGGTGTCGTGAGGAACATGATGCCGACGAAGGAAGGCAATCTGGTGATTGCCGAGAGTGGTGTGAACAAAGTCGCTCTCGTCGAGATAGGGAGATGACTTCAATTAACGGCTCATTCAGAAATCTAATAAGCGGCATCAGCGCTCGAAAGGTGCGCACCAGCGTCGGGTAGAACTCGGCGCTGGTTGCGAGCGATGCGGGAAACTCGCGGCCGGCGACAAAGCGGTAATGCTTCAGGTATTCCGCCGCCGGATTGTCCTTCGCGAATCCTCGCGGCACGCGGGTGAGTCGATCGCCTTCCAACTCGCCGAGGTTCCGCTGGAACGTGCTCGTGCGCGAGATCCGTTGAATCTCCGGATAGGTCGTTGAGATGTGTTCGCGGACGCGGTGCAGTTGTGGCGGCTGCGGCGCCCACATCCCGCCTCCGGCCCACACCCAACCCGCGGCAACTTCAAAGTAGAGTCCCGCTCCTTCATGACGCGGCAGACCCTTCCACGGGAATCCCGCCGCAACATGCGTTTTCAGTGGCGTCTTGTCCTCGCTGAACCGCGTGTCTCGATAAATCCGATACATCGACTTCTGCGGCGACGCCACGAGCTCAGGCGCGAAGCGACGAAAGTCCGAGGCGAGCTGTGTGATCACGTCCACCATTGGCCCGCGCACGCATTCGTCGTATTGATCCTTCCTGGCTTTGAACCACTCGCGATTGTTGTTGCGTTTGAGAGAACGGAGGAAGCTAATCGTCTTCGGAGAGAAGTGTGGGCCCATGCTGCTCCTAATCAACAGGCTACACTGTCACGCTGCGTTCGAGTCTAAGAGATAAACAAGAGAAAGGAGAAGGGAGAACGAAAGAAGAGATCCTCCTTTCTCTTTTCTGCTGTTGATCTCTTGTGATCTGATGCAACGTGACAGTGAAGGATGCCGATTGGTCGCAGCCGCTGAAACAAAAAAAGGGCGCCAAAGCCCGAAGGCTCTGGCGCCCAACCAGCTGGAAGCTGGGAGCTGGAAACTGACTAGAACGTGATTCTGAACCCGAGCTGCGCGACCCTCTGTTCGCCCTGCCCGGAGTCTCCCGCGTACGCGTTCGGCTTCATGAACACGGTGTTCGCGGTGTGATTGGCCAGCGTGCCCGTGTAGACCGCGCCGACTGCCGCCGCGCCGATGTTGAACGCCGGGTTGATCGCGTTGGTCAGGTTGAAGAAGTCCGCAATCAACTCGGCGTTGAGGTGCTGATAGAGGTGGACCGTCTTCGACACGCGCAGGTTGAACTGCGACAGCGATGAGCCACGGCTGCAATTCACCGTCTCGCACGCGCCCATCTCCTTGAACGAGGGAAGGCCGGCGTCGTCGATGCCGGTGAACTTGAACGCGGTCGGGAAGATGTCGTTGCTGACGCCGTCCAGGTTGTTGTCGTAGCCATACCACGTGTGGATTGGCAGCGCCGACCGATACCGGAAGACCGGCGAGATCGTAATGCTATATGGCGCCTGGATGATGGCACTGAGCGAGAGCTTGTGCCGCGAATCAGTGCGCGCCGCGGGTCCATCCTGCACATCTGCGAACGGGTTCGTCGAATCCTGCACCAGGTTCGTTGTCAGCTCGTCGACGGCCTGCCCGCCGCGGCCTGTGGCGTTCGAGAGCGAATACCACGCGCTCAGCTGCACGTGACGATCCATCCGGCGGCGCACACCGAAGTTGACGCCGTCGTAGGTGCTGCGGCCGATGCTCATGTTTAGCGTCGGGTTCGCCGGATTGAGTGGCAGATCCGCGTAGCGGCGGGCACCGCCGTTTACGCGCGTGTTCAGCGGCCAGCGCACGCCCAGATCCTTGCCGTCGGTGTGAATGTAGTCGATGTCGACTACAGTCGACGGTGTGAGCTCGTGCGTCCAGCCAACCGACGTCTGCGCGGTCCAAGGCTGGCGAATCTGTGGCGCGGCCACGTTCGAGCTGTAGAACGGACCATTAGGATTCACTTCGTTCAAGCCGGCGATGTTCGACACCGGCTGACCGTAGGTGAACAAGCTGCCGTCCGGATTCTTGATGCCGGCGGTGTTGTTCACATCGAACACGACACCTGATCCCCCCTGCGCGCTCAGGCCCGGGAAGAGGATGTTCGCGTTTGTGAATCCGTAGTCGTAGTAGATGCCCCAGCCGGCGCGGACGACGTCCTTGCCGGTGCCATGGAGATCCCACACCGCGCCGAGGCGTGGCTGGATGTTGTTCTTGTCTTCCTGCGCCTTCTTCCCGAACTCTTCGAATCCGGGAACGCCGTTGAACCGACCGGCCGCGGCGGCGGTGGTCAATGCGACGTAGTTGGGAATCTTCGACTGATCGATCAGGAACCCGGTCGTGTAGTCGTAGCGGAGACCGGCGTTGATCGTGAAGCGATCGGTGACGCGGAAATCATCCTGGAGGTACATGCCGTACTGATCCATGGGCAGATTGGCCGAGGCACCTGGCTTGTTTCTCGTGACACGGCTGATCGGTCCGTTGATGTCATTGGTCAGATGCGTGTAGGCGTAGTCGGTGCTGCCCGATGAGAACGTGACATAGAGGTGCGGCTCGTGGATGTAGTTGAGCCCGGCTTTGAAGTCGTGACCAAGTCCGCCCATCCCCGTCTGGTGCCACGTGAAGTCGTCGCGGAACTGGTACTTGTGCTGCTGCGTCTGCTGCGGTGTGTTGACGTTGTAGCCGACCGTGAGACCGTTCGGGTAGACCTGCTGCGGATCGCCCGTGCGAGCGAGGATCGCGTTCGAGAAATCCGCGTACTGGAAGATGAACTCGTTCAGTTTGCCGCTGGCGAGAACCCAGTTGTGATTCAGGTTGATCGAGTTGAATTCGTTGGTGCTGTCGCCCCAGTTGCTCTCGACGCGGCGGTTCTCCGCATTGTAAACCTGTGAGTTCGTGTTCCGGCCATACCGCACGGACAAGTACTGGTTGCTATTGAGATTGGCCGAGACCTTTCCAGTGAACAGGTTCTCGCGGCTGGGCGTGGGGAAGACCCCCTCCAGGTTCGGGTACAACCCGAAGGTCGTAACTGCCTGCGACGTGTCCTGCTGCGTCCGCTCGACGGCGGCGAAGTAATGCGCTCTATTCTGAACGATCGGTCCGCCGAACGATCCGCCGTACTGATAGCGCGTGTAATCCTGCTTCGCGACGTTGCTCAGCTTTTCGGTCTCGGTCTTCGCGTTCAAGCCGTCGTTGCGGAACGACGTGAACCAGCTGCCGTGAGGATCGTTGGTGCCGCTCTTGGTGACGATGTTCATGACGCCGCCGTTGCTGCGGCCGTACTCGGCTTTGTAGCGCTGGGTGATGAAGTTGAACTCCTGGATCGCCTCGAGCGGATAGAGCTGGAGCAGGCCGCCGACGGTGTCGTCGTTGTTGTCGCCGCCGTCAATCTGGTAATTGACATTGCGACCGTTGCCACCCGCGATCTGCGGCGAGTACTGCGTCGACTTGGTCGGATCCGAGTGGAAGCCGAGGCTGACACCCGGAATCGTCACCGCGAGGTTCGCGAACTGACGGCCGTTGAGCGGCAGGCTTTCAATCTTGGTCACGTCAACGACGCCGCCGACCGATGAGTCAGTCGTCTTCACCATCGGCACTTCGGCCGTGACGTTGACCGATTCGGTGACGCCCGCGAGCTTCAATTCGACATTGAGGTCTGTCGTCTGCGCGACGTTGACGACAACTTCTTTGCGGCTGAATGTCGAGAAGCCTGACAGTTCGGCGGTGATGTCGTAGTTGCCGACCGGTAGCGCGGTCAGGCGATAGATGCCTTCGCTGTCGGAGACGTCAGTGCGCGTGAAACCTGTTTGAAGGCTCTTGGCGGTGACGGTCACGCCCGGCACTGCCGCGCCCTGCGCGTCAACGATTCGGCCATTGATGTTGCCGGTGGTCTGCTGTGCGAGCACGTTGGACGGTGCCACGAGCGCGCACAACACGATCATCGCAAGGATGATCTTCTTCATCTGTCAAGCTCCTTTTAGAAACAACAAATCAACGACGCAAACCAAGCGAACGTTGCTCCGCTGACCCGGTCGTGGGCTTCAGCGGGACGTCTCAGTCAGACTCGATCTGGGGTGCAGCGTTCAATTCTACGGCAAAAAAAGAAGGTCTACCCCACCTCTTACCATTCGTCCCAACAGAATTTTGGTGACGGCGGGACAGGTGACGGGACGCGCACGCAAAGCTGGAACCATCGCTGGCCGTGATGAACACCCGTAATTCATTGATGAAAGGCCTGTATGGCGATGTAGTCACCCCTGAGCTGAGGCCATTTTGGATATGGCTATCCAAAAGAATGGTTGTTGCACGTCCCTGAAGTACCGGGGGTACGAGGGAAGGGATGTGCAAGCCCGCGAAATCCGCACAGGGCCGCCGCATCATCTTGTCTCTCTAATGAGTCTTTCGACCTCGGTCCTCTGTGGCGCATCCGGGGGCAGGCGTCGCAGCAGTTCTTCGGCCGTTGTCGCCGCTTCCGCGCGCCGACCCGCACGAGCAAACGCGATCGCCAGTCCGAAACGTGCGTGGTGGAGATTCGGATCGATGGTGAGCGCGCGCTGCAGCGGATCGATCGCTTCGGTCGGATGACCACTGTCGGAGAGCACGAGTCCCAGGTTGGCAGTGACAACCGGGTTGCCTGGCTCGATGCGTTCGGCGTCGCGCAGGGTTGCGATCGCCGCGTCGAACTGACGGTCGGACACCTGACAACCGGCGAGTCCGAGATGCGCATCCGCGGATGGAAGATGCGCGGCGATCGCGGATCGAAATCGAGGAATCGCGTCCCTGCATTTGTTGGATTCGAGGAGCACGTATCCGAGGCGCAGGTTCGCCTGCGGATTGCCGGGATCGGACTTCAGGATCGCGCGCAACGCCTGTTCGAGTTCCCTTCCTCGCAGTTCGCCCGACGTCATCTGCGCAAGGCGTGCAGCTTCCTCCTTTCGATCCTTGGGATCAACACGCTCACCGCGCGTCGCGGTTGCCGACCCGCCCGCGTAGCCAAGCGCCTGCAATCGAGCCTTTGCCTCGGGATCGATCCCACTGGTATCAGGCGTCGCTGGACCCGAGCGCCGCGCGACCGCGTCGTGGAACGCGGCTACGCGTTTCGGTTCGGCGCTGCTCAGGTCGTGTTCTTCATTCGCATCGCGGCTGATGTCGAAGAGTTCGGGCTTTGGCGCTTCGATGTATTTCCATCGATCGGATCGAAGTGTATGGAGCGGGCTCCATCCGAAATCGAGCAGGGGTGCCAATGACTCCGCATAGAGCTCGCGATTCGGCAGAGCCGTAGCCGTGAACACAGGACGAAGGTCGATTCCATCGACGTCGAATGGTGTCACGCCGAGCATCCGCATCACCGTCGGCGCGACATCGATCAGTGCGACGCGATCGTCGATCGTGCGCCCGTTGGGCACTCCGGGTCCGGAGATGATCAGCGGGATACGCAGCGTTGTGTCGTAGACGAATATGCTGTGGCCAATCTCTCCGTGCTCGCCGAATGCTTCGCCATGATCGGCGGCGGCAACGATGACAGTGTCGTTTCGAACTGACGAGAGCGCGTCGATCAATCGGCCCGCCTGCCTGTCAGCTTCGGTGACTTCCTCGTCATAGCGCTGCCGCGCGCTCAGGCCGCGTGCGTCCGCCGCATCACCGTACGGCGCATGCGGCTCGAACAGGTGGACCCATAGGAAGAATCGGGTGCCACGGGTGCCAAGGGTGCCAGGGGTGCCAAGGGTGCCAAGAGTGCCAGGGGTGCCAGGGGTGCCACGAGTGCCCGTGGGGGCAACGTGCGATGAGAGCCACGTCAATGCTTCGTCGACCACCTCGCGTCCGGGCCGCTCGTTGATCACCTGGCCATTTCGAGGTGACGGCATGCGATCGCCATACGTCTGAAAGCCCTTGATCAACCCGAAGCGGCGGTCGAGAGGATAGGCCGCAATAAACGCCGCGGTGGTAAAGCCCGCCTCGGCCAATTTGTCTGCGAGCGTCGGTGTCTTCAGATCGATCCGTATCCCGTTGTGCCGCGCGCCATGACCGGGCGGGTAGCGCCCCGTCATCAGGCTTGCATGCGAGGTCAGCGTGATCGGTGCCGTCGCATAGGCATGCGCGAAGAGCACACCGTCATGCGCGAGACGATCGAGGACTGGAGTGTGAGCGCCCTTGTAACCGTACGCGCCGACATGATCGGCGCGGAGGGTATCTATTGTGATGATGACGAGGTTGCGCGCCGATGGTGTCTGTGGCGGAGACTCATTTTGCTTCGTGCTGCATGCGATCGCCAGGACGCATGCCGCTGCGATGAGCGATCGCATGCTCCAAGTATACGAGGCGTGTCCCGCAACGGTGTGATGCGGTGTAAACCCCAGACCGGCCGCACTCATCTAAGCATCTACAGGAGCTGCTGTCCGATAGGACGCTCAACAGGTCATTAGAAGGAGACTCGAAGATGCGTACGTTGCTTGCCGATCTTCGTTATGCGCTCCGGGTGATGTCCCGCGCTCCGTCGTTCTCCGTTGCCGTCGTCAGCGTGCTGGCGCTTGGCATCGGCGCGAACACCGCGATCTTCAGCATTGTGAACGCAGTCCTGCTACGTCCCCTGCCCTTCGAGGAACCGGAACGCCTGGTGCGGATCTTCACCCGGACACCGGGCGGTCGATTGTTCGAGCTCTCCCCAGGCAAGTTCTACGGCTGGCAGCGAGATGCGCAGTCCTTCGAAGGCATGGCGATGTATCAGTGCTGCGGCTTCAGGGAGCTCGCGCTCACTGGGACTGGCACGGCCCGAACAGTACATGCGACAACGGTCAGTGCGGGGTTTTTCGAGATCGTCAGAGCTCGGCCGGCGCTTGGACGCGTCTTTCGGCCAGAGGAGGACACGCCAGCGGGCAAACACGTGGTCGTCCTGAGCGACCGCTTCTGGAGAACCGAATTCGCCGGAAACCCCGACGTGATCGGCCGCACTGTGAAGCTCAACGACGAACCGTACACCATCGTCGGAGTGATGCCCACCAGTGCCTCGGTCGCGTCATGGACCGCGATGGCGAGCGACGTCTGGGTTCCGCTCGCACTTACCGACGACCAGCGCGCCGCGCGTGGGAATCACAATCGGGACGGCGTCGCGCGTCTGAAAAGAGGGGTCGCACTCGCCCAGGCACAAGCTGAGATGGACGCGATCTCCGCACGGGTCGCGCGTGAGTTCCCGAAATCAGACGACCGGTGGGGAGTAGTGGTCATCCCGATGCAGGAGGAAATCGTCGGCAATAGCCGCACGATGCTGCTCATGCTGCTCGGCGCCGTCGGGTTGGTCCTCCTCATCGCCTGCGCCAACGTCGGCAACCTGCTGTTCACACGCGCCTTGAGCCGACGCAAGGAGATCGCGATTCGCTCGGCGCTTGGCGCCGGGCGCGGACGCGTGTTTCAGCAGCTGTTGATTGAAGCCCTGTTGCTCGCGGGCGGCGGCGGCGCGCTCGGCCTTCTGCTCGCGTACGCGACGCTCACGTCAGCCTCGGCGCTGCTCGCTGGACAGGTGCCAAGGGCGGACGAAATCTCGATCGAGGGGCGAGTGCTGCTGTTCGCGGTGGGGATATCGATCGTCACCGGCATGCTGGCGGGGACGCTGCCGGCCGCGCGCGCAGGGCGGTCTGACCTCAACGACGCGCTCAAGGAAGGTGGCCGCAGCGACGGAGCGATCGGCGTCGGCACGCGCCGCTTGCTGATCGTGTGCGAGGTCGCACTCTCGCTGGTGCTGTTAATGGGCGCCGGCGTGATGATCCAAAGTCTGCTAGCCCTTCGGCACGTCGACACCGGCTTCGATCCGAACAATGTGCTCACGATGCGCGTGCGCCTGGTAGACGCGCGGTATCCGACGGCCGCGCAGCGGTCGGCATTCTTCGCGGCCGCATTGCAGCGCATTCGCGCACTGCCGGGTATCGTGGCTGCGGGAACGATCGACGACCTGCCGTTCGCCGCCGGATCGTCACAGACGCTCGCGCTCGAGGGATACCCGCCTCAGCGCGACCCGGTGGCAGTGCAGGTCCGGCAGATCAGCCCGGGCTACCTGCGCGCCATGGGGATTCCGGTGCGCCGTGGCCGCGACGTTCTTGACAGCGATTCAAACGTGCTGCTCGTCAGTGAGGACGCCGCAAAGCTGTATTGGGGAGCCGACGATGCGATTGGACGCCGCGCCGTCCTACCGGCCCTGTCGAAGACGGTGCTTCAGGTGGTTGGAATCGTGGGGGACGTCAAGCAGCGCAACCTCATTGAAGGCGCCACGCCCACGGTGTACTTCTACACGCGCGAGCCGTATGGCAGGGCGACGTTCGCCATACGGACCTCCGTGCCTCCTGACACGATCACACGGGCCGCGGTTGCAGCTATACACGCGACGGACCGAGAGCAGCCGGTCACCGACATCGAAACGATGGTGCAGGTGCTTGATGGGAAACTGACACCGCAGCGCTTCAGTGCATTGCTACTCGGAATCTTTGCAGGGGTTGCGCTGCTGCTCGCCGCAGTCGGAATTTACAGTGTCGTCTCGTACATCGTACGCGGCCGCGGCCGCGAGATTGGGATCAGAACCGCGCTTGGCGCGCGGACAGCTGACGTCGTTCGTCTTGTGCTTGCCGAAGGCATGTCGCCAACGCTGGTCGGCATCGCAACCGGAACGATCGTCGCGCTCGCATCTACCAGGATCATGGGCACTCTCGTCTTTGGCGTGACCGCATCAGATCCGCTGACGCTGGTCGGTGTCGGCGCAGTGCTGGCTCTTGTTGCGCTGATCGCCAGCCTGCTGCCTGCGTACCATGCCGTACGGCTCGACCCCGTGAAAGCCCTGCGGGCGGAGTAGGCACCGCTACTCAGCTCGGAGCGCGATCAGAGGATCGACTGCCCGACGGCTCCAACCACGCGGGCCGTGGGGACGACGACCGCTGTCCGGCGGTCATAATAAGGGTAGGCTTCGTCCCGACCGCAATGCATACCCCTGCAACCGAACCCCAATCCTTGCCGACCGATCCGGTCTGCGGCATGGAGGTCGATCCGGCGACCGATCTCCGGACCGATTACAAGGGCGCCACGTACTTCTTCTGTAACCCGTCATGCCTCGAGCGATTTACCGAGAATCCTGAGTCGTTTCTCCAGCCGCGCGAACCGGAGCCGGTGGTCCCAGGCGCGATCTACACGTGCCCGATGCATCCGGAGGTGCGCCAGGTTGGTCCCGGCAGCTGCCCGATCTGCGGAATGGCGCTCGAGCCGGAGCGGGTCACGCTTGACGAAGGACCGAACGTCGAGCTGATCGACATGACGCGGCGCTTCTACACCGCCGCAATCCTTGGCTCCCCGGTCATGCTGATCGCGATGATCGGGATGGTCGCGCCCGATTTCGTCCATCACATCTCGGGGTGGATGAACTGGGTGCAGCTGGCCTTATCGATCCCGGTCGTATTCTGGGCCGGGTCGCCGCTCTTCGCACGCGGATGGGCGTCGATCGTTCACCAGAGCCCGAATATGTTCACGCTGATCGCGCTCGGGATCGGCGCGGCATTTCTCTACAGCTTCGCTGCCACGGTCGTGCCCAACGCGTTCCCAGCAGGCTTCCGCATGAACGGCGTCGTCGAGCCGTACTACGACACCGCCGTCGTCGTCACCGCGCTCGTGCTGCTTGGACAGGTGCTCGAGCTGCGCGCGCGATCGAGAACGAGCGCTGCGCTGAAAGGGTTGTTGAGACTCGCGCCTTCGAACGCGAGACGCGTCGAACCGGATGGCGAACACGATGTGCCGATCGCGTCCGTGCACGTCGGTGATCTGCTTCGCGTGCGGCCTGGTGAGAAGGTGCCTGTTGACGGCGTGGTGACCGACGGCCGCAGCTTCGTTGACGAATCGATGGTCACCGGCGAGCCCTTGCCCGTCGAGAAGGGGCCCGCCGATCGCGTGACCGGTGGGACGCTGAACAGTACCGGCTCTTTCATCATGCGCGCCGAGCGTGTCGGCGAAGCGACGCTGCTCGCGCAGATTGTGCGGATGGTCGCCGAAGCGCAGCGCACGCGCGCGCCAATTCAACGGCTCGCCGATCAGATCGCCGAATACTTCGTGCCGGCGGTTGTGATCATCGCCGGCATGGCGCTGATCGCGTGGAGCATTTGGGGGCCGGAGCCGCGATTCGCGATGGCGCTCGTGAGTGCGGTTGCTGTGTTAATCATCGCCTGCCCGTGCGCACTTGGTCTCGCAACGCCCATGGCAATCATGGTCGGTACGGGCCGTGGTGCTGAGGCCGGAGTGTTGATTCGCAATGCCGAAGCGCTCGAACGCCTCGAGCGCGTGAACACGTTGGTTGTCGATAAGACGGGAACGCTGACGGAAGGCAAACCGTCGGTGTCTCGGATTGTGCCGTTCCCGGACACCGGGTCTGACCCCGGATACCTTCTCCGCATCATTGCCGCGCTCGAGCAGGCGAGCGAGCATCCGCTCGCCCAGGCCATCGTGCACGAGGCGCGCTCGCGTCAACTGACATTGCCTCCGGTGACCAAATTCGAGTCCGTGACCGGTCACGGCGTCGCCGGCGAAATCGACGGCCACGTCGTCCTCGTGGGCACGAAGACGTTCCTCTCCGATCGCGGCATCGATGTCACTGTGCTGGAGGACGAGGCATCACGGCTCCGCACCGAGGGACAGACGATTGTCTTCGCTGGAATTGACGGCAAGCCGGCGGGACTGTTCGCGATCTCCGACAAGATTAAAGAAACCACGTCGGCCGCGCTCGCTGCGCTCCGCGCCGATGGCATCCACGTGATCATGATGACCGGCGACAATCGTGCGACTGCTGAAGCTGTCGCCGCGGCGCTGGGGATCTCGCAGTCCGACGTCTACGCCGACGTGCTGCCCACCGACAAACGTGATCTCGTCCGCCGTCTCGAATCCGAGCAGCGGGTCGTCGCCATGGCGGGAGACGGCATCAACGACGCCCCGGCGCTCGCCGCCGCGACGGTCGGCATTGCGATGGGCACCGGCACCGACATCGCGATCGAGAGCGCTGGCATCACGCTCGTTAAGGGGGATCTGCGCGGCATTCTCCGCGCGCGCCATCTCAGTCGCGCGACGATGCGAAACATCCGTCAGAATCTGTTTCTCGCGTTCATCTACAACGCCATCGGCGTTCCGGTGGCTGCCGGCGTGCTGTATCCATTTATCAGCGTCTTGATCAGTCCGATCTGGGCGAGCGCGGCGATGACCTTCAGTTCGGTATCGGTGATCCTGAACGCGCTCCGGTTGCGGCAAGCGGAGCTCTGAAAGTCACGCTCACCGTGTAGATTTAGAGATACTGAGGAACCTTTTCTTGGAGTAGTTCGACCAACCGCGGCTCCAAGAACATGTACACGTCGTCAATGTCGAGACAGACAACGCGCTCCAGCCCGGGATGCGCGGGGAACATGCGCTGCAGCGCTTCGACCTGCGTCGGATCCATTGCGAAAATGATGTCGGCCCACTCGAGCATGCGCGCGTTGACGCGGACCATCGCGTCCTCTTGCGTGCCCGCGGACCGAACATCAAGATCCTTGCGCTTGCAGAAAATGCGTTCGGCGGTGGCGCTGCGGTGGCGATTCAGGCGGCAGACAAAGAGGACCCGTTTGGCCGGTGCCGTATGGGGCATGGGGAATTTCGGGTAATCTTAACGACGTCACGGCTCGTCGTCTGTAACCCGAATCAACTATGAAACTCTCCGCCCTCGTTTGTTCAGCCGCTCTCGTCGCATGGGCCCAGGCACCCGCGCCGTCGACGACAAAACCGCAGACCGAGCGCCATCTCAAAAATATCAAGCAGCTGACCCACGGTGGTGAAAACGCGGAAGCGTATTTCTCGCCGGACGGCAGTCATCTCATTTTTCAGTCCACCCGCGACGACTATCCCTGCGATCAGATCTACACGATCAAGATCGATGGCACCGAGCTGCACAAGGTCAGCACCGGAAAGGGAAGGACGACGTGCGGGTATTTCTATCCGGGAAGCAAGCAGATCCTGTATGCGTCGACGCATGAAGCGTCGCCGGTGTGTCCGCCGAAGCCGAGTTACGAGCGCGGATATGTGTGGCCGATCTATGCGGGCTACGACATCTATCGCGCGAATCCCGACGGATCCAATCTCGCCCCGCTGACGCGCACGCCGGGCTACGACGCCGAAGCGACCATCGCACCGGATGGTTTGATCGTCTTCACCAGCGTTCGCGATGGCGACATGGAGATCTATTCCATGAAGTCAGACGGATCCGACGTCAAGCGTCTGACCAATCGTCCCGGTCCCGATGGCGGTCCGTTCTTCTCATGGGACGGCAAGCAGGTCGCGTTCCGCGGTAAACAGCTTTCGCCCGGCTCCGAGTTGGACGATTATCGCACGTTGCTGAAAGAAGGTTTGTGGCGGCCGACGGAACTGGAAGTGTTCGTCATGAATCGGGACGGCAGCAATCACCACCAGGTGACGAAGCTCGGCAAGGCCAACTTCGCCCCGTCGTGGCACCCTGACGGGAAGCGCCTGATCTTTGCGTCGAACATCGCCGATCCGAAGGGGCGCGATTTCGACATCTACATGATCAATCTCGACGGCACTGGCGTCGAGCGCATCACCTACAACAACACATTCGACGGATTTCCGATGTTCTCTCCCGATGGCACGCATCTCGTCTTCGCGTCGAATCGAAACGCGAAGACCGAGGGAGAGACGAATGTATTCATCGCCGATTGGGTTGAATAACACGTGTAGTGCGGGGTCTTTCGACCCGGCGAAAAAATGAATGACATCCCGTCGCGCCACCCCTGCCGACGCGGCCGCTATTGCCGATATTTACAACGAGGGCATTGAAGACGGCATTGCCACGTTCGAAACGCGTCCGCGGACGGTGGACGATGTCAGGAAATGGTTTGGTACACGCTTTCCAATTGTTGTTGTCGAGGACAGCGAGGGACGGGTGATCGCGTTCGCATCAACTTCTGAATATCGTCCACGCGAATGCTACGACGGGATTGCCGAATTCTCCGTCTATGTCGCGCGTCGGGCGCGCGGGCAGGGTGCCGGCCGCGTTGCCATGCAATTACTGATGAACGACGCCAGAGACGCTGGCTTCTGGAAACTCGTGTCCCGGGTGTTTCCCGAGAACACCGCGAGCCGCGCGCTGCTGACCCAGCTTGGATTCCGCGAGGTGGGTATCTACAAACGGCATGCACAGTCGCGCGGCGTCTGGCGCGACGTCGTCATTGTCGAAGCTCTCCTCACCGAATCGCTCACTTGATCACACGAAAGTTTTCTCCGTTGACCAGGTGCCTCGGCGCCGCCGTTGCCGGACTGCTTCTTGCGCGGTGTGGCGGAAGCACTGGCCCGTCGCCGACTTCCCCCGTCGTCAGTGCGATCGATCCCAATCACGGTCCAGGAGGCGGTGGAACGGCGATCCACATTACTGGCGATCACTTCGCCACCGGTGCCGTCGTTACGATCGGTGGTTCGATGGCGACCGACGTCGTCGTCGAATCGGCGACGTCGATTACTGCGAAAACAGGCATTCGCACACCTGGTGCGTCGGATGTGACGGTGAATGTCGGCGGCCGAACCGGCGCGCTGGCGGCTGGTTTCACCTATGAAGCCGACACTGCGCCGGCGATCACCTCGATCACGGCGCAGGGGAGCCGCCCGAGCGAGCCGAAAGACTTTGCCGATCTTGACGAGGAGGTTGCGGTCACAGCTGTTGTAGAGGATCCCGACACGCCTTCGGAGCGACTCACGTTTGAGTGGACTGCCGAAGAGGGCACGATCAACGGCACTGGCGCGAACGTTACGTGGCGCGCGCCCGCTGATGCGTCGACGCCGAAGTCAGTCGTGCTAACGCTCAAGGTGTCGGATCCCGGATCGAACACGACGACAGGAACCGTCAGCGTCTCGCTTCACAACTCGCGCAAGGAAGTCGGTGATCTCTCGCGTCAGTTCCTGCTTGATTTTTCTGATTCCAAGACCAGCCCGGCGTTTGTCGTCCGCAACTTCAGCAAGAGTCCTCGATGCGAGCGGGAGCGCGACGAAGAATTCGCTGAGATCGAGACGAATCGCAACACCTATCGCATTACGTCATCCAACATCGGTCCGGCGACAGTGAAGATTCAGTTCGCGAGTCTTCCGTGCAGCTACCAGCCCCGGGATGGTGACGCGTGTGCGTCGGTGCCGTCGACGTGGGATAGCGTGTGCGCCCCTGGAGTTGCGTGCATGCCTGGCCGAACGCAGGGCATTGATTACGTCACCGCGGTGTTCGAGGACGCGCAATGGAAATTGTGTGCAAGCTATTTCCAGGGCGGGGGGACAGTGCAGCCACACTTTATAAGGTAAGTCCCCAAACCTGTAAGTCGGTAACAATTCTGTACTTCTGGCGGCGGGTCCCTGCCTCCACGCCGGGGCATTTCCTCCCCCTTACCACCACTTCTGAAATCGAATTACATGATTTCCATCAATGTTTATCGACGTTTTTGAGCACGCAAGCGCCGTCCTACGCAGTTCCGTGCGGTTTGGTACGGCGGTTGTAACGACGTAGGGCAGCTCCCAAAAGCCAAACAACAAACGACAGGCTCGAAGCGGAACACAAGGTCCGCCCTGGCGAAGCTTTGTCCGTGCCGGAGAACACGCACCATGGAGCAACAGATTCATCCGCCCGCCGTTACCTGCGCCGTCGCCTCAGAAGCGTTATCTTCGGATCGCACGCCCGACGATCTGGCGATCTTCTCCGGTCCCGGTGTGGGGGTGGTGATGCACTGGTGGGCGGAGAGTAATCGCCGCTGGGCCGAGCGCGACCGCGCGAAGGCGCTGGCTGTTGATGTCAAGGCATGATTGACACATCGACGCGCCACGAGCCCGATTCCGGCGTGTCTTTCAGAATGACGAGCGTTACTCGCTGGCTCGAGACCCCTTTCGTGTGCGGGCGACTCTGCGTCGAGTACGGTGTGAGGGAGAGCGATTATTTAACGATGCGCAGGTTGGACGGCGCCGTCGGCGCGGTTAGTAAATCTTGATGCTGCTGGAGGGAACGGAGTGTGAACTCCATTCCCTCCGTTAGTTCGCTGACGGCGTCAGTGATAACCCCGGACCAAAACATTTACTTCGCTGGAAAGATCCGATCCGCGATCGTGTCGCGGTGAAATGCGGAGTGCTGACGGATGTCGGCCCATCCGCCCGGTGTCGAGGAGGCCGCTGACCCGGCGCTGGAGCGATCAGCCCCCAGGTCCTGCCACGAGTTGTATCGGGTGACGGTCATAAAGTTCCAGTCACCCCCCTCGACATGCTGAAGAAGGAGGTTACCCGTTTCGATCTTGCTCGAAGTCCCAGGCGGTGCGTTCAGTGTTGCGAGCAGCTGATCGCGATGCCCGGCCACGGCCCTGTGCACGCCCACGACGTAGACCGCGTTTGCGCTCCCTGTCGTCGCCATCTGCTTCGTGAACTCGCCCCACCCGGGCCCGCTCGCAAATGTGTCGGTGTGCCAGGCGATTAGCGGGCGTGCGGCAGCGGCCTGCGGTGACGGCGTTCCGACGACCTCCGCCTTCTGCCCGAGGTGCGTCACCAGGACATAATCCCAGTCGTCGCCTTCCTGGTGCCGGAGCACCACGAAATGGTCGGGCATCGCATTCGTCTTGTCGGGAGTCACGAGCGCCTTGGCCAGCGCGGCGGCCTGACCGGGCGCGGCCTTGACGAACATGACGTGATACAAGTCCGTCCCCGCTGCCGGCGGCGTGTTTTGTGGTGCCGTCGACGTCACAGCGCCGAGGGCAGTGATTATTCCTAGCGACGCAAGCACTGCTTTCATCCATCCTCCAGTCCTCGTGCGATCACACCTGTGCCCGACGCGCGCATTGCGACGTAGCGGCTGGTTTGATCACGAGATGCGTAACCGTATCACGGGGGAGTGGTCGCGTGGTGCTCTAACGACGTGAGATACTAGTGACAGTCGGGGCGTAGCGCAGCCTGGTAGCGCACCTGCCTTGGGCGAAGACGATCCGCTTCTCTCGTTTCCCTCGCGTTCAACGATTTCCTAAGGGTTTCAATAATTCGGGGCATCTGCTTTCGCTCAAGACAGATCCCGAATCAGGTCAAATGGATAGGGTTCTGGGACAGTTTCGTGACAGTCGGGGCGCTTGATCAGCGCACCGCTTTGTCCTTTCAAGTCGCGAAGTGAGCGCCTCGGTGGGTTCTAGCAGGCCTTGGGCTACTGGCGCTGCATCCCAAACGTCGCAGCTTTACCCACGGGTTCAAATCCGCAACGCGCCCGAATCAGATAGGTGGTTACTTCAGCCGAGCGGCCTAATCGTAACGGCAGCCGTTGATTACGGACGGCTGCCTCGTTTCTTCTTTTTCGTTCCTAAAACAGGGCCGCAGGATTGGGTACGACCAGCGAACGCCGATCGACTGAATACCGGTCCGTTGGGCAGGTCGACGCACCGACGATGCCGTACAGAAACTCGATCGCGTACTGGACGAGCGCGTCGCGGCGGTGACCAGCGCATTGGGCGAAATTAAGCAACGACTTAACGGCGGCGACGGCCTTGCCCCTAATAGAATGGCCGCCGACATTCAGCAAGTGCTTAGTGAAGTAAAACGTGCCTCCGATGAAACTAAGAGGCTGTCGAACGAAGTGCAACAGCTTCGTGCGACGCCCCATGATGATGGCGCGAGCAGGAAAGGGTTCTTTCGCCGTCTTTGGGAGTAGACCGGCACGATGCGCAACCGGCGTCCCAATCGGCGTTTACCTCACGACGTCTGGCCCGTCATCGCCGACGGTTTTCTCGCGCTGCTTGCCGTCGTCGTGGTAATGGCGTCTGGGCGGCAACCCGTTGACAACGAAGTCGAGAAGCTAAAGAAGGACATCGTCGCGAAATCGAGAGGCGAGTTCGCAGGCCTGCTTGCTGACGCTGAAGTTCGGACTAAATGGGCCCGCCTCGTATTCACGGAAAACAGCCTGTCCTTCCCGAAGTGTCGCTGGAGTCTGCCGGTCGATCAACAGGAACAGGTGTTTGAGCCGTTTCGGTGGATTGGTAACTATCGTCAACTGCTGCGCCAAATCAGAATCGAGGGCCACGCTGACCGAAAGTGGGAAGGACTCGGGTGCAAAGACGTGGGGCCGTTCCTAACAATCTCCAGTTATCACAAAACCGAGCTCGTGCCGTCTACAACGTGCTGTTGGGATCTGCTCCAGAAAACTCTGTTGGCCTGCACGAGATTCTGAACAGTGGGCCGACCTCCGTCCAATCACCAGAAGGGCTGCAGTACGTTCAGGATCTCGCCAAGCGGGGATGCCTAGAGGTCGCGGGCTACGGAGACCGCCACCCGCGCGACGTATTGGAGTTGGATTCGCCGAAAAATCGCCGCGTTGAGGTTGTCCTCGAATTCCGTGAGCGAGGCAGTTCGCGAGACGTCGACATGGAGAGCGCGGCCGTGTGCGAGACCGCTCGATGATGGCCAACAATCAGGACGACACTCTGGAACTTGAACGCGGGAGAGCGCGACAAATTTTCCGCTTTCTCAAAGACTTCAACGGCCTCCGAAACCCTACGAAGCGACAGATCGCCGAGCAACCCTGGGTCACGTCGCTCAACGAGCTGCCGCAGCACAGTCATGTTTGGGTGCGCGGCAGGCAGACACAAGATGTCGACTCGAAGACCGCAGGCGAGCCTGTCCGGTCTTTAAGGGCAAACCATTCCCGCAGTAGTAGCCCCGAGCGTCGCACTGAGGTCGATCGTGAAGGTCCTTATTCCGTCGAACGACGCGCGGCGACCGTGACCGCCAGCGTTATTATTTTGCAAACTAAGGCGGGTGACGAAGCTCGAGCCGGCGTTTCCGTGGTTGATTACTTGGCACGACGGCGGTGCCGATGGCGGGCGACGTTCGGCTGAGGCGACTCCCGCGATCTACAGGTACCCATTGCGATTCTGTGATCGTCCGTCTACACTTCTGCCGCTCCTGCGAATCGGTTCCCTAAAAATGATCCTTCCCAAGCCGTCTCGTTTCCATCCGGACGAATTACGTTCAGAATCCTCGTGGCTTTACCGGGATGACGAAGCCGTCGAAATACCCGCCAACGGCCATAGTGTGAAACGCGTCGAAAATATCAGAGTGCTTATTATTGACGACGATCTTGGCACGAGAGAGACGTTCGACTGGGCGCTTCGAGCTGATGGTATACGGGTCAGTACAACCGCATGTGGTGCTGGCGCGATCAGTTTGGCCAGCTCGGAGCAGTTCGATTTACTCCTGCTTGATCTTGAATTGCCCGACATGCGCGGAACCGATGTTGTTCAGGCATTGCGAGCGAGGTCGCGTGCCGCTCCGTTCGTTCTTATCAGCGCGTTCCTGACTACGGACGCGACGGTCGCCGCCATGCGCCTCGGTGCGTATGATGTGCTCGACAAGCCCGTGTCGGTTGACGACTTGCCCCGCCTTGTGCGAACCGCTGTTCACGCATCCGACCAGGGATGCGCCCCCGCCGTCACGGGGTCGCTGTGCCTCGAAACCTTGCGGCAGTCTACTGACGTGGGGCTTGGAGGATCGGCAGCTGACCGCTGGGTGTTCAACGTGATCAAAGGCTGCCTGGCGACGCACGACCCCAAAACGCTGAAACTCTGGGCAGACGAAGCCGCGGTGAGCTACACAACGCTCCGCGAGAGCTGCGCGCTAGTCGGGATAGGACCGCATGACGCCCGCAATCTGATGCGGATGCTGCGCGCGTTGCTCCACATGGCCGCCCACGGCAGTGCGCTGGATACGCTGCTTGATACGGGTGACAGTCGAACGCTCGCGCAATTGATCGACACGGCAGGCTTCCGATCGCTCGCTGATGTGCAGGTCGCCTCGATCCCCGATTTCTTCTGTAGGCAACGATTCGTTGCGAACGCGAGTCCAGCGCTTCTACTGCTTCGGGATCGCGTACTGCAGCAGCTGCGGTAATTTCTCCGGTAAATCTTCCGCGAAAAATTCCGGCAATTCTTCCTCGACCTCCGCGAAATAGTTCAGTACCGTCGCAGCGCTAATCGTCGCAACAAACGCTTCGATCCTAGGTCGTGTCGCAGCATCTGCGCTGTGGCCCTCCTGGGCCAACGTTTTGTAACCGGCAGAGCTAGAACTGCCGCGGGGGAGACCGTGTCTCCAAAGGGATTCATTGCGCTCACGATTCTGGTTGCCGCCAACGCGGTGCGGATTTCGACTATGAGCGGTCCCGAGGATGCGCCGGCGGGTTTCGACAACCTGACGAATGGATTCCTGTCGCAAGTGGAGTTCGACGAGGCGCGGCAAAAATTTGAAGCGATCGAGACCCCCGGCGATGGTCTGGGTCCCTTGTACAACGCGGAGAGTTGCGTGGCCTGTCATGCGAATCCCGTCCCAGGCGGCGCGAGTCAAGTGTCAGAGTTGCGCGCTGGCCGCATGGACGCGACGAATCATTTCGCCGCCGCGCTGGGCGGATCGCTCGTTCGCGATCGCGCAATCTCGCCGGCCATCCAGGCCCGTGTCGCCGACGCCGACGACGTTCGCGGGCTTCGCATCTCGCCATCCGTCCTCGGACTCGGTTACATCGAGGCCATCGATGACGTGACTCTCGCTGAACTGGCGGCAAAGCAGGCCGTCGAGAGTCGCGGGCGGATCGCCGGAGAAGTTGTGACCGCCCCGGTGCTCGAAGCGGAGGGCGTCCGCCGTGTGGCGCGATTCGGCTGGAAGGATCAGCACGCGAGTCTCCTGTCATTCGTCGCCGACGCCTACCGCAACGAAATGGGGATCACGAATCGGCTGCTGCCTCAGGAACTGGAGTCACCCGGTTTGCCGATCTCGCTGTACGACTTCGTGGTGGACCCTGAAGATGGTGGCGACGCGTCCGCGGGACTGCAGGACATCGACATTCTTACCGCATTCGTTCGGGCGACGAAGGCGCCCGCGCCGGACGCGGAGCTTGCCGCTTCTGCGGATGCCCGCGCGGGCGCGGAGCTGTTCCGGGCAATCGGTTGTGCCGCGTGTCACACCGAAACGTTGGTGACGGCGCCCGCCGGAACCGCAGTGAATGGCGGCACATTCGTCGTTCCACCCGCGCTTGGTAGCAAAGTGGTACACCCGTTCAGCGATTTTCTTCTGCATGACATCGGTACCGGCGACGGCATTCCCCAGGAATCCGGATCGGGTGACATGTTTCGAACCGCGCCGTTGTGGGGACTCCGCACGCGCACGCGCCTGATGCACGACGGAGTGTCGCTGACCATGTTCGATGCCATTCAGCGGCATCGCGGCGAAGCATTCGACGCCGTTCGTTTTTTCAGAAAGTTGTCGTCGCGGCAGCGTCAGCAGCTGTTCGCCTTCTTGCGAGCACTTTGAGCCTCGGGTGTTCCAGGGTGCTGGAGGTCGATCGATGAAGTCAGCAAGCCGCGTTGTGGTTCTGGCGTCAGTGTGGCTCGTCCTGTTCGCGACGCTGGCTTTCGCCCAAACGAACACCTACTACCTGCACAGCGAGGGTTCCGGGGACTTTTGCTGCTATGCGCTGAAGACGAGCGGTCCGGATGCGGCGCCCATCGTTCTTCAATCGGGAGATCTGAAAGGGCTAACGGGCACGGCAACGCTTAGGAACTTCCAGACCCTGGCCGGGATTCCCAGTCTCGTCGGCACGATTCCCGCGAACTCCACGGTGTCTTTCACGCTTTATATGCGGAAAACAGTGGCGACGGGCGGGGGCACCATTGCTCCTCAAGCCACCGTCAGCTTGAGTTCGGGGGCGACGGTGGCCACCTGCACGGGTGCGGCGCTCGGGACCACCCTGCAGGCCGTGACTTTCAACTGCACGACGACCGCGTCAGTTTCGATGTCCACTTCCGATCTCGTTCGCGTCGCCGTCGGCTACTCCATTACCAGCTCGCCAACCAAAAGTGTAAAGGTCGAGTTGGGCTACGAGGGGAACGCGACACCGACCTATCCATCGCGCGCCGTGGTACCAAATCCGATTCCTCCGACGCCGGTCATTACCAGTCTGAGTCCGTCGTCGGCGCCTCTCAATTGGCCCATCACGATCTCTGGCTCCAACTTCGGTCAATCGGCGGGCTCGGTGAAGTTCTACAACCCTGTCACCGGCGCGAGCGACATCGTTGCCAGCATCGACAGCTGGAGCAACACGAGTATTCAGACGCACGTGCCAGCAAACACGGCAACGGGTCCCGTTAAGGTGACAAGCGCGAGCAACGTGACGAGTACTGGTTCAACGTTTACCTTGCTGGGTCCTCCGACGGTGACATCCCTGTCGCCGTCCAGCGCACACGTGAACGAATCGGTCACGATCACCGGTACGAACTTCATGAGCACGCAGTCGACGAGCACCGTGACGTTCAAAGGAACGGCCGCGACTCCAACCAGTTGGAGTGCGACGAGCATTGAGGTCCCCGTTCCGGCGGGAGCAACGAATGGCAATGTGGTCGTGACGGTCTCCGGACAGGCGAGCAATGGGTTGCCGTTCACCGTGATCCCGCCACCAACCGTCCTGTCAGCCGTTCCTTCGAGCGCACAAATTGGAGCGGCAGTCACGATCAGCGGTTCATATTTCGGTGCCACCCAGGGTTCGAGCACTGTCGTTTTCAACAACGGCGTCACCGCCACGCCGACCAGCTGGAGCAACAACAGGATCACCACAACGGTCCCGGCGGGCGCCTCAACCGGCAACATCGTCGTCAATGTCGGCGGTCAGGGGAGCAATGGACTTCCCTTCACAGTGCTGGTCGCCGGCACGATGAGCGGGACCGTCACACGCCTAACCGGCGGGACCGGCATTTCCGGCGCGACTGTTCACGCGGTCTTGACCGGTGTTGTCCGAGGAACAGCAACCACGGCTTCGGATGGCACGTACTCGATCTCGGGTCTCGACCCCGGCACGTACGACGTTCGGATCTACGCGACAGGCTTCTCGACCGAACTGCGGCAAGGGATCGTCGTGACCTCCACGAGCAACACCACGGTGAACGTGTCGATGTACCAGCCGGGCGCGGTCAGCGGCAGAGTGACGCAGCCGGACGGGATCACGCCGATTGCCGGCGCCGCGATCACCGTCTACGACGGCCCGATGCAAAAAGGGAGCACGAGCACGAATGCAACTGGCGACTACACGGTCAACACGCTGCGTCCGGGCGGTTACACGGTTCAGGCGGTGTATGTCGGGTATCGAACGAACGAGCAAGGAGCGACGATCACCGAGAACACCACGACGACGAAGAATTTCACGCTCTCGACGGCACCGTCAGGACCAGTTCTCTATGGATACGACGCGCTTGGCCGGCTTGTGCAGGTCACCGATCCCTCGGGTGATTCGGCGATATACCGATACGACCCGGTCGGCAATATCACGGCGATCGAGCGAGTAGGGGGCGGCTCCGTCTCGGTGAGTGCGTTCACACCGACGAGCGGTCCCGTCGCGACGGCGGTGACAATAAATGGAACCGGCTTCAGTGCAACGCCCAGCCAGAACACGGTGACGTTCAACGGCGCCGCCCTGTCGATTACTGCTTCGACCGCCACTCAGATTGTTGCGACGATTCCTGGGGGCGCAACGACGGGCACACCCTATCCGTTCGTCGTGACGACCCCGACCGGATCGGTCACGAGCACCGCAACGTTCACCGTGCTCACGACCGGCGCGCCAACGATTTCCAGCGTCAGTCCTGCAACGGCTGCTTCCGGCACCGCGATGACGGTCACCGGCACCAATTTCGAGACGGTAACGGCCAACAACAATCTCCGCGTGAATCTATCCCCGGTGCAGGTCGGTTCAGCGACTTCTACGAACCTGCAGGCCAACGTTCCACCATCGGCGACTACAGGGCGCGTCTCGGTATCGACCCCCAATGGCACCGCGACGAGCACGGGCTACTTGTGGGTCGCGCCGCCGCCGTATCCCGCAAGCGCTCTCGATACGATGGGCACACTCTCTTTCGGCACTGCAGCGACCCTCTCAGTTGCGATCAACAAAATCGCGCTGCGCGTGTTCGAGGGAACCGAAGGACACCGCGTGTCGATGAACGTCTCCGGTGTCACCCCCGCGCTGTCGAGTGCGAGTGTGTACCTGTATGAGCCGTTCGGAACCACTCTGCACACGACGGTCCTATCGACCGGCACCGGCTTTATGGAGCCAGTGAATCTGCGGTCGACAGCGACGTATTCCATCGTCTTCGATCCGTCGACAACAACGCAGGTCGCAGGCGGAACAATAACGGTATACGACATGCCGGCGGACTTCAGTGGCACGATTGAGCCCAATCAGACCGTACCCGTCCAAATCACCACTCCAGGGCAGAACGGTGCCTTGACCTTCGCGGGAACCGCTCAACAGCATGTCTCGCTCAAGCAGGAAACAGGCAGCACGCTGATCAATCAACTCGCCGGCTGCGACGTGAACGCCACCATTCTGAATCCCGATGGAACGGTACTCGCGCCCGCGACCTGCATGGAAACGAACGGGTTTATCGAGACCGGTGAGCTCCCGACGACCGGCACGTACAAGATCGTCGTCGATCCCGTCACGACGGCAACCGGGACCCTGCCGTTGAAGCTTTACAGCTTTACCGATGTGACCGGTCCGATTGCGTTCGGATCGCCATTGCTGGTGACCTTGGTCCCAGGTCAGAATGCGAGCCTCACGTTTACGGGCGCCGACCAGCAGCACATCACGCTGCAGAGCAGCGGCATATCAGGGCAGATCGTCGGATGCGATCTCAACGTCAGCATCGTGAGGATCAGCGACGCAATGGTTGTCGTCCCTCCCACGTGCATGGAAGGAAACGGCTTCATCGGCAACACGCCCTTGCCATCGGCTGGCACATACCGGATTGTCGTCGATCCGGTGAGTTTCGCGGCCGGCACGGTAACGCTGACGCTCAACGATGTGACTGCGCCTGCGCCCGTTCCGATCGCCGCCGCGCCACCACTGTCTGCAGGAGATCGGTCCGCTGAGGTCGCGCAGTCGATACGTGCGTGGCCTCCAACGAATGTGCCCGGCACCGAGCCGTCTCGCCTTCGCGCGACGCGGTCTGAAGTCATCTTCCGCAACGTCGGAATCAGGGCCATCTCGCCATAGCCTCCGGCCAGGATCGAGGAGTGTTCTGATGCGAAGGACAACAAGGCTTGTGTCACGGGAGAACCTCTGATGGCCACGCGCACACGATTCAGTTTGGGACTGCTGCTCTCCGCCCTGCTCGTGGGCGGCGCCTTCTTCTTCAATTCGGCGAGTGCGCAGCGAGCCGACTCCGCACCGCGACAAGCGCCTCAGACGACGACCGGCCAGACCGCGACACCGCTTGCCGACGGGCGGGTGCTGCTGCTCGGTGGCGACGGCCCGACCGGGTTGACCGGCGCCGCGTCAATTCTCGATCTGCGGACCGGCACGTCGACGGCTCTTCCCACGTCATTGACCGTTCCGCGCGCCGATCACACCGCGACGGTTCTGCCCGACGGATCGGTGCTCGTGGTTGGGGGTCGTACGAAGGACGGCCTGGCGGCCACTCCGGAGCTCTTCGATCCGGCAACGCAGACATTCAGCACGGTCGCCATGGCCGGCAGTGCGTTCCGATCGGGTCATACGGCGACGCTGCTCACCGACGGCCGCGTGCTCGTGGCCGGCGGATCGACAGCTGATGGAATGTCTCCAGCCACCGAAGTGTGGGATCTCAATGCGCACACCATTGCGCCGATTCCTTCTCCCATTGATCGCCAGGGACACACCGCCACGCTCCTCGGCGACGGACGCGTGCTCATCGAGGGCGGCAGAGGAGCAGACGGCCAGTCTCGTCAAACGAGCTCGATCGTCGATCCGTCGACGATGACGGTCGTCGACGGTCCAGTGCTGCAACAGACTGATGCTGCGTTCGCGGTGACCGCATCCTCGCCCGAGAGTGGCGCCCACGACGTGCCGCTGGATGCGCGAATCGGGCTGCGATTCTCAGAGCCCCTGCGCTCGGGCACGATCACAGAGCAAGCCCTCGTGCTGTCAGGGGCAGACGGTATCGTTCGGACCAACGTGATCGTCGCCGAACACGGGCGACTCGCGTTTGTGTGGCCGCTCGATCCGCTCGTGGAGGAGCAAAGTTATACGCTGTCGATCAGCGGTGCCGTCAGCGAGGGCGGGACAGCGATCATGCCTGCAACCATCACGTTCACCACCGTTGCACGTAAGCCGGGCTCGGATCCAGTCGACGCAGAGGCCTGGCGTCCTGGAACCGGCAAGGACGGCTGGCGCAGCGGACGCGGACCGTCCCCGTGGGAGACGCTCGCGCCGCTCCAGGCTCCGGATGGTGTCACTGCGGTTTCCGGCCGCGTGCTACGGCTGGACGGCCGACCGCTGCCGGACGTGACGCTTGAAATGGAGGGGCATGAAACGCAGACCGACCGAACGGGTCGGTTCCTGTTGCGTGTAGAAGGACTCGCCACTGCCGAACACACGATGGAAATCGATGCCCGCACCGCAAACAAACCTGGCCGCACCTATGGGTTTTACGAGGCCCGAATCATCGTCCGCGCCGGCCGCACCAACGTGCTGCCGTTCACGATCTGGTCGCCGCTCATCGACACCGCGCATCAGGTGACGATTGCCTCGCCGACGCTGCGGGAGACCCTGGTCACCACACCGGCAATTCCAGGGCTCGAGCTGCATCTGCCCGCTGGCACGGTGATTCGCGATGAGGAGGGACAGGTCGCTCGGACGGTCAGCATCACACCCGTGCCCCTCGATCGCACGCCATTTCCGCTGCCCGAGGATGCGACGTTCAGTATGTTCTTCACCATTCAGCCGGGCGGCGCGTACCTGCACACGCCGGGGCCAATCAAGGGTGGGTGGCTCGTCTATCCGCGCATTGGTAAGTCGCCGGTCGGGAAGCGCGTCCAGTTCTTCGATTACGACCCGGACGACAAAGGGTGGTACTCGTACGGCATGGGGACGGTCACGGCGACACACGTAGTGCCAGACGCGAAGACGCGCATCTATGCGTTCAATGGCGCCAGCTTCAACGATGGCACGGCGCCGCCACCGGCGGGTCCGCCTCCTGGGGACTGTTGCGCCAGCGTCGTCGACCCAGTGAATCTGACAACCGGCATCTTCACCCATGAGATGACAGATCTGGCCGTCGACGATGTCATGCCGCTTGCGGTGACGCGGACGTACCGGTCGCAGGACACGGATCCGAGCAGCCCACGGGCGTTCGGCATCGGCATGACGATGCCGTACTCGATCTTTCTGCATTCGGAGGTCAACTACCAGGAGGCAGATTTGATCCTGCCGGATGGCGGGCGCGTTCATTACGTGCGGACGCCGGAGTCGGGGCAGAACTGGTGGCAGACGATCTTCGCACATACGACATCGCCGACCATCTACTATAAATCGCGGATTTCGTTCTGGGGGGATATTGCCGGCATCGGCGGATGGGAGCTGAAGCAGAAGGACGGCACGGTTTACGTCTTTGGGCATCAGGCGCCGCTGCAGGCTATCCGCGATCGAAACGGAAATGAAATCCGCCTGACATGGTCGGATGTGAGCGCGTACGGATCGGGGAAGGGAAACTTGTTGCGGGTGACTTCGCCGAATGGAAGATGGATTGCATTCACGTATTACGCCGGGACAGGCCTAGTTCAGACCGCATCGGACAACATCGGGCGGACGATCAACTATACCTACGACGGGAGCGGGCGCCTGTGGAAAGTCACAGACCCACTCAACCACGTGACCGAATATACCTACGACGACAATAACCGGATGATCAAGGTCAAGAACCGGAACGGTGTGGAGTATGTCACTAACGAGTACACAACAGCGGCAGATGCACCGACGCCAGTGGGGTGGGTGAAGAAGCAGACCCATTCAGATGGAGCCGTGTACGAGTTTACGTATAGCGTACTGAACGGCAAAAGTACGCAGACCGACGTAAAGGATCCACAGGGGCACGTGAGGCGGGTAACATTCAACCCGAGCGGATACACCATGGTGGACACCGTGGCCCTAGGTGAGACGTTGGAGCAGGCGGCAGAGGCTGTGCGAGAAACAGACTCGCAGTTCGTTGCCACCAGTACTCATACGAGTGGCGACCAGATGAGCGTAGTTCATGATGCGCTTGGAAACGTTACGAGCGTCACCCGTCTCGCCGGTACGCAAAACCCGATCACGACGACGTACACATACGAGCCCAAGTTTAACCACGTCGCGACTGTGACAGATCCATTGAACCGGACAACGTCGTACTTCTATGACGAAGTCGGCAATCTCGTTCGCATCGTCGATCCGCTCCAGCATCAGACGACGTTCACGTACAACAGCAAGGGGCAACGGACATCGATCACCGACGCAATGCAGCACACGACCACTTACACTTATGTGGGCGCCGATTTGAAGACGATCACAGATCCATTGGGACGTGTCTCGACTCACGTCACCGACAGCCTCGGGCGATTAGTGTCAATCACCAACCCGGAGGGCCAAACAACTCGCTACACTTACGACGCTAGTGGACGCAAGCAGTCGACGATTGATCCGCTGGGCCAGTCGACTAACCTCGAGTATTTTTCCGACGACACTCTCCAACGTGTTACAGACGCCAATCACAACGCGACCACGTACACATATGACACGATGGGCCGCCTCACCAGCCGCACGGATCCCCTTCAGCGAACCGAGACCTTCCAATATGACGTTGATGGCAACTTGCGTCAGTCAATGGATCGCGCTGGGCGACTTACCACATATACATACGATGCACTGAATCGCCTTTCGCAGATCACTTTCGCCGATAGCTCATCGCTTGAGTACACTTATGATGACCGCGGCCGAGTTACGCAGGTTGCCGACAGTGCTGGAAGCACGATTGAACGCGAATATGATGACTTGGATCGAATCACAACCGAGATAACTCCGCAGGGCACGGTCGAATACACTTACGATTCCGTGGGCCGAAGGACCACGATGACGGTACCTGGTCAGGCTCTCGTGACTTACACGTACGACGACGCGGATCGCCTGACCGGAATTACACAGGGCGCTTCCAGTGTGACCCTCGGATATGACGCAGCGGACCGCCGGACGTCCCTCACGCTTCCCAACGGGACGGGCACAACATACGAGTACAACGACGCCGATCAATTCACCACCCTGACGTACTGGCAAGGGAGCATCGAATTAGGCGGACTCACGTACAGCTACGATCTTGCCGGTCGTCGGACGTCGACGGGAGGCACATGGGCACGGACAGGTCTGCCCATGTCAATGTCGTCCGCGACCTACGATGCGGCGAATCAGCTGACGAATTGGGCCGGACGGACACGACAATACGACGGAAACGGTCAGCTCGTAAGCGATGGGTCATCCAGTTATAGTTGGGGCAGCCGTGGTCGACTCGTTGCCATCAGCGGTGCCACAGCAGCCAACTTTGCGTACGACGCCATCGGGCGGCGCATATCGTCCAGTTCCGGAGGTGCGACAAGCCAGTACTTGTACGATGGCGTCCGACTCGTCTCCGAATCGCGGAGCACCGGAACGGTTGCCTTTCTGAACGGGACCGGGCTCGATGAATGGCTGACCCGAACAGACTCCGGCGGGCAAGTGTCGTTCCTTGCGGATGGAATTGGCTCAAGGGTTGGAGTGGTCGATTCAGGCGGCACGTTAGTGGGGCAGTCGACGTACGACCCGTTCGGCGTCACATATACGTTCGGTGCAAGTGAGCCACAGGGCGGATTCACCGGACGAGAGCAGGAAGCATACGGGCTCTACTATTATCGCGCGCGCTACTATGACCCGACAGTAGGCCGCTTCCTCAGTGAAGACCCTGCCGGTGGGGACGCGTCAGGAAATGGATACGCATATGTCGAAGATGATCCGACCAACGCTAACGATCCGACGGGGTTGCGCAAAGTGGAAGTTTGTTGTCGTGGGCTAATCAGGGAAGTCGCCGGAAGAAAACTCTTCAAGTTTTGGAAACACTGCTTCATCAAGATCTTTAACAACGGTACAGACTTTGATACATACGCGATTCTCGGTGACCGAAACAGTTCAAAGCACCAAATACCTCGGAAGAACGACCGTCTCTCGGAGACAGGTACTGACAGAATCCTCGAAGACAATCCAAAATGCGAGAATGTTCCAGGAACCGAATGCCAGATCGACAAGCTGGTAAAAGGCCTCAACGCGGCCGTGGACGCAGGAACGTGTCCGTCCTGCGGAGAAAATTACCGGCTCTTTTTTCTACCCGAGTTGACACCCGAGCCCGGGCGTTACGGTCCGGTTGATGGATTCAACAGCAATACTTGGGTGTACAACATGATACTTGGTGCGGGAATGACTCCTCCTGGCATGGGTCGGGCACCCGGCTATCACCAAGCAGCTGGCGCGTGGTATCCGCAGTAGCAGGCTGAGGAAGGTTATGCGGAAATCCACAGTCCTGTCGATGTCACTTGTAATAATCGGCGCCGTGAGTGTCGAAGCGCTAAAAACGTTCACTCTTCCCGAGTCCAAGCTGCTCTTTGCCGACTATAACGATGTGCGGATTGCCACGCCGGATTCGGTTCAGCAGATCAGGCCGCCGGGTGATGTGGGATACAATCGCGGCTATTTTGCCTACCCCAGCATCTCGCCTAAGGGCGACACGATCGCCTGGGGTTTTGCCACGCGATTTCAACGAGATCGACCTGATAACTGGGCGAGATTTGGCCTCGGTGTCTATTCATTAGCAGCACAGAAATGGAAAACATACGGTGACTATGATGACATCGGAACGGTCGCATTTTCTCCAACTGGTTCCAAGGTTGCGTTCGTAGCGCGCCAACAAGGCAAGGTCAAAAAGGACCTGTTGATCTTTAATGTCGCCACGGAGACGGTGACCACGGCCCCGCAGCCTCAGGGACGGTTGGAGACCAAGGGAGGTATGGGATGGTCTCGCGATGAAACGCGGCTTGCGATTGAGATTCAACAAGACCAGCCCGCGTCCAGTTTGAAACCGACTAACCTGGATGCAGACCGAGGTCCGGCAATCGGCGTGCTCGAGATAAACAACGGCTCCGTACAATTGTTCGGAAATGGTCTTGGTCCGGCATGGTCGCCGACGGGCGAGTGGATTGCGTACTACGACCCAACAGGCAAGAAGTGTCTGTTAATGCATCCGGATGGAACTGGCTTGAAAACAGCAACAACGGTGAAGGACTCATGGTTTTCGGCTCGAAGTTTCAGCGGCACGGCTCCTGTGTGGTCGGCGGACGGGAGACAGCTGCTTCTGAATGTGATCAAAAACGGCGGCCCGCTGATCGATGTCGTGCTGCTGGACCTGCCGAGTGGTCGCACTATCACAAAGTCGCGAAGCGGGTTGCTTGTATTCGGCTGGGTTCCGTACCATCGCGAAGGCCGGTAAGTGCGCTACCCATCGTGATCATCCGAGGGCAAATGGCCTTCTGACGAGCGGACGCAAGCCGCACCAAAGCGAGCGTCCCCCTCTCCTTTTCCTCTTCCCCTTACCCGCTTCGCCCAGAACGCGCCCGCTGAAGAATGCCGACACGATTCCGGATCCGTCTCTCTCTAAGAGACCACACGCAGAGACGGCGATGACCTAGAGAAATTCGAATACGCGAATCGATCGAGAAACTGCTTCCAAGCCACGAGCATGGACAACTTGTGGGTGGCGCCGCCACCCTATCCTGCAAGCGCCCTCGATACGACCGGCACGCTGTCGTTCCGAACCTTCTCGACGTTCTCGGTCGCCATTAACAAGATTGCGTTGCGCGTCTTTGAGGGCACCGAGGCCCACCGCCGTCGATCAATGTCACCGGTGTAACTGGCGGTCAGGCGAATGCCTACCTGTATGAGCCGTTCGGAACCGCACTACAAACCATGTTCATATCGATCGGCAGCGGGTTCATAGAGCCCGTGAACCTGCGGTCAACGGCGACCTACTTGGTCGTTTTCGATCCGGCCACGACCACCCGGGTGGCAGGCACAACCGTGACGGTGTACGACGTGCCCGCCGATTTCAGCGACACGATCGATCCCAATGAAACGGTGCCCGTTGTCATAGAAAAGCCAGGGCAGAACGGAATCTTAACGTTCGCGGGAACGGCTCAACAGCGTGTCTCGCTTAAGCAGGAAACAGGGAGCACGCTGATCAATCAAATCGTCGGCTGCGACGTGAACGCCAGCATGCTCAAACCCGATAGCACGGTGCTCGCGCCCGCGACGTGCATGGAAACGAACGGGGTTTATCGAGACCGGAGAGCCCCCGACGACGGGCACGTACACGTCGTCGATCCCGTGACAACGGCAACCGGTACTCTGCCGTTGAAGCTGTACAGCTTCAGCGATGTGACAAGCTCCATTGCCTTTGCGTCACCATTGCTGGTTGCGCTCGTCCCCGGTCAGAACGCGCGGCTCACGTTCACCGTCGCCGCGCAGCAGCACATCAGCCTGCAGAGCAGCGGCATCTCGGGGCAAGTGTTCGGATGCGATCTCAACATCAGCATCGTGAATGACGCCGACGAAAGCGTCGTCGTCGCGCCCACCTGTATGGAAGGGAACGGCCTCATTGGCAACACGACCCGCCGCGACCTGCCGGATTGTCGTCGACCCGGTGAGCTCGGTGAGCGGCACGGTGACGCTGACTCTCAACGATATGACCAAGTCATTCTGATGGGACCAACGGTGCCTACCGTCTACGGACCGGTCCAGATTGACTGGTTCGCGGACATTGCCGCAAACACACTAGCGGCTTCAGGCCTCGCCGTTCGCGTGTATGTAGGGGGAAAATTAATTTGGACCGCCTCGCGCATATCGAGCGGAGCACCTATAGGAAATGCTTTGCCGTTCCAGGACCCAGCTGAAACGAATGCGGCAATCGCCGTGATGGTAGGTTATGGCTTCAAGGCCCTGTTCAGTCCCGCGTTGATGAAGAAGGAATCCTGTGGAAAATGAGCAAACGATGTCGTATGCACGAAAAGACCGGCTGGCCCGCTTTTGCCGATGGCTGGTGCTGCTGACGGCGTGTTGCTCCGTAACCGTCTGCTCAGGCACCCAATCGAGGCTGAACGACGAGAAAGCAGAGCAGATAATTAAGGCGATCAGGTCTGCCGAGGATGTATTTAAACGACGTCGGGCGACATTTGGAGGGCTGAAAGAGCTGATCGACGCTGGTTTGCTAGCGCCGCCGCTAGCCGATGGCATCGAGGCAGGCCATCGGTTTGAGCTCAGAGCCAACGAGAATACTTACCAAGCTGTCGCAGTGCCGGCAGAGAAGGATGACCGATACGGCTATGTCGGATGGGCTTTCTATGTCGACGAATCCGGGGTGATTCGCGGCAGCCCGTTTGGAAAGGATAGTGGCTACGTCATACCTGGGAAGGACGCCGCACCCGTGCGATCTCAGTGAATCTCGGAGAGGCGGAGAAGGTACTCAGGTCGCTGGGGCGTCACAAGACCGCAGTGTTTGATGATCGTCGCGAGAGGGCGTTGTAGTAGACAACTCAGAGAGCTCATGATTTCCTTGCCCGCGGTCGGCGAGCAGCACTGGGCTTGAATCGCTATTTATGAATGCTTTCAGTGTGGCGAGCGCGGCGGCGTAGTTGGGGGCGGCCAGGTCGCGCTGAGTTGAATCGAACGTCTGCTTGCGCGTGGCCAAAGCCATGCGCGCTCGGACCGATGGTTCCACCAGGCTGACAAACCAGTGCTCATTGAGGCACTCGTCGCGAAACTTCGTCAGGGTGTCGAACTCAGACACGCCGCGTGAGATGGCACAATGCGCGATGCATGAGCGAACCCGAAAACGAACAACTTACGCGCTGGGCGGAGAACTGCCTTCGCATCAATCACCTCAACACACTTGTGCGGGCGGCTCTCGCGAGCGAGCGATTGACCTCTCGGAACGAGCGCGTCAAAGGGCGTGGAGCATGTTCAACGAAATGATTGCAGCAGGAGCGACTAAGCCCGATGGTTATTGTGAGCCCGACGAGGCTTAGCCTGCGCGCGGCATTCGGTCGAGGGAACGCGAGAATGGTTGTCGAGCAGTTGCGCTGTCAAAGAAGTCGCACATGCCGCAAGATTCGCGCAACCGGTTCACGCCTCCGTAGCAGGTCCATTCGCTAACGGACGAACGATTCGACATAGAAATCGCTCGATGAAGAAGAAGCGATCCGCATCTAGCTCGTCGGCGCTCACGGTGATGACGCCCTTCGCAGGTAACCCTTCTTCGCCATTCCAGACTGGATACAGTTCGGCGCTGCCCGTCGCCCTCACTTGTTCTGCGACGATTGGCAGGAGCGTCCTCAAGCTCGCGAGATCTGCGCGTCGATCTTCGCTATCCGTGAACATGCCCTCGTAGTATCCAAAGGGCTCCTCCGCGATGACGTAAGGGAACCCGCA
>JBKPSH010000040.1:0-57176 GCA_046734955.1 Acidobacteriota bacterium | reverse complement strand
GCCCCGTCCGGCGGACTCGAGATACGGAACTCGTGGGCGCGCGCCGCGACAGTGACAACGGTGTTCTTGGATTCGCGTAACGCTGGGGCCTCACGATCCAGGCCGTGATCGCGAGCCCATTGTCGATACTGCGGTGGCCAGGCCGTCAGTAATCCTGCATCGGTAAGATGATGCCAGCTGCAAGGGAGTCTTCGCGTTTCAGCCGCGACCCATTCACGCCGTCGGGTTGGACACCATGGGTTTGCCGTCAGTCCGGACAACGCGCAGATTTCGACGGACTCGATACGAGCGTCCGCGTCGAACACCGGTTCGAATGGATCGAGACCGCTGTTGTCGGCCTGCCGTGCTGCACGCTTCTCCGCTGCCAGCATGACCCCGTGGAATATCGGCCCGGCCCCCGTCATGCCACTCGAATTGCGGAGAGGCTTACGATCGAAGTTGCCGACCCACACGCCGACTGTGACATGACGCGAATACCCGACCGTCCAGTTGTCGTGATAGGCCTGCGAGGTTCCGGTCTTTGCCGCGACTGAGAATGGAAAGTCGAGACTCCCCCCGCGGCCAAACACGTACTCCCGCGCATCGCCGTCGGAAAGAATGTCAGTGATCCAGAAGGCTGTGCGCGGACTCATTACCGCACGCCGTTCCCTCGCCGTCGTATTGACGACGAATGAAGGGGCGATCCATTCGCCGCGACGTGCGAATGCCGAATAGGCGGCGACCATTTCATCGAGCCGCACTTCCGCGTTCCCCAAGGTGACGCCGAGCCCGTAATACGACGCATTCTTGTCGAACGTCGAGAAGCCGGCTCGAAGCAGAAACCGTAGCAGGTTGGGCGCGCCGATTTCCGATGCGAGCGCGACAGCGGGAACATTTTCCGATCCCGCGAGCGCCGGGCGCGCGAGGAGTGGCCCACGGTAGCGCCCGTCGTAGTTGCGCGGACTGTAGAGCACACCGGCTTCCGCGGTTGGGAAATGTGACGGCACGTCGGGCAGCACGCTCGCAGGGTCGAAACCGTTCTCGAACGCCAGCGCATAAGTGAATGGCTTCAACGCGGAACCAGGCTGTCGCGGAACGACGGGTCCGTTGATCGTGCCGCCGTGAGTCGCGTCGAAGTAGTCGCCCGAACCCTCCCACGCGAGCCATTCGCCGCTACGGTTGTCGAGGACCACCACCGCCACGTTGGCCGCACCGTGTTCTTCGAGGGTTCGACGTTGGCTTTCGATGATGCCGTGAACGTCGGCCTGCAGCTCTCGGTCGATCGTTGTCTGAATCCGCTGCGGTCGTCGATCGCCGGTGGTTGCAAGTACCATCTCGACAAAATGTGGCGTTGTAAATGGCGAGGCGTCGCGATGAAGTGTGAGCTGTTCAGCCAGCGCTTCGTGGAGTTCGGCCGGCGACAGACTTCCGCCTCGTTCCATGCGCGCCAGGACGACACGCTGCCGCGATAGCGCCGCGTTGAGTGACCGGTATGGATTGAAGCCGGAAGGCCGCTGCGGCAGTCCTGCGAGGAATGCGGCCTGCGCCGGCGTCAGCATAGCCGCCGTGCAGCCAAAGTACGCGCGGCTGGCGCGTTCGGCTCCCACGATCTGGTTGCCATAGGCTGCGAGGTTCAGGTAGAGCGTCAGGACTTCCGGCTTCGAATAGCGATGTTCAATCCGCAGCGCGAGGACGGCTTCCTGAATCTTCGCCGCGACACCTCGTCGTCTCTGCGGCGACTCCCTGTTCAGGAGGAGTTTCGCCACCTGCTGCGAGATAGTCGACCCCCCCTCGACAAACGACAAGTCGAGCAGGTCGCGCTTAAGTGCGCGCAGCACTGCTATTGGATCGACACCGGGATGACGCCAGAACCGACGATCTTCGGCCGCGATGGTCGCCGCCACCAGCACGGGCGGAAGCGCATCGGCTTTGAGGTTGATCGTCTTCGTTCCGTCTTCTGCACGCGCTTCGTAGAGAGGCATGCCCTTTCGATCGACGACGAGGGTCGACGTGGTCGCGGTGCTCTCCAGCAGTCGTGGCGGAATGGATCCGAGGCGGATCCAGAGAGCCAGCGTCAGTGCGCTGATCGCCAGTGCGATCAGCGGTTTCGTCCGGCGCCTCACTTCTTCACCTCAATGATCGCCGTCGCTGTGCGACCGAACACTTCGGGCTCGTACATCTCCTCAACGCGTGCCGGCGCCGTGCGGAATGTGCCGGCAGTCGTCGCGCGGACGATGTAGCTGAATTCGTGCGTGCCTTCACTCAGGCGCGTTGCAAAGAGCTGAACCCGATCGTCATGCCGTTCGACATGATCGAAGCCGCCATAACGCCACATCCAGTCCCAGCTCTCTTCGTTGTCACTCGGCTCACCATCAGGTGACGTCTGACGATCCTGTCGGCTGCCTACGGTCCGCGCTGTTGTCGCAAACCACGATTCAACGGCCTCGAATCCGGCGGGAATGGGATCGGTGACCGCGACGAACCGCCGTTCCTTGGTCAAGCGGAACGTCAGCGTCACCTTGACGAGATCGCCGGCCTTGTATGTGGTCGATGCCGGCCTGGATCCGGTTTCGACATATGGCTCATACCGGCGTTCAATGCGGAACCCGCTGTCGAGACCCTGCTGATAGAGCACGTCCGCTGCGTAACGAAGACGCGTCGTATAGAAGAGGGTTCCGGCGCCCTCCCGGGTGAACGTCAGCGGTTGTGATGATCCGACTGCTCCCTTTGCAAGCACCTGTGTCATCGGCAGCTCGAGCGACTTCGACTCGGTCGAGCGCGACTTGAACGACTCCTGCGCCAGTTCCTCTGCCCCGAGTTTGGCGACCGCGCTGAAGTTCGGGACCGTTGTTTCGTACTTCCGGTAGTAGTTGACGAGCGACTCCATCGCGTGCGCGTTTTCCTGGGTGTTGCCCCAGCGGCCGCCTTTGCGCGCCGCCATCATCCATCGGACCATCGGCGTGATTGATGTGGCCGGAGCGTTCGCCCGGACGAGCGTGTTGAGCACGATGCTCGTGGATCGCACATTGGAATTCCAGAACCAGAGCAAGTGGGGATCCGCCAACTCCTCGACGTGGGCACTCCCACCTTCAGGAAGAACTGCGTTCGACATCCGGCGGCGGAGATCGTCAATGCGCGTCCCCGACGTCTCCTTCTTCGCCATCAAGGCATCGTGGAGATACGCCAGCGCGAACACCGGCATGCGGTCGCGGTAGCTATAGAGCCGGTTGATGTTCGAGTCCTGTGTTCGTCCACCTTCGACGAGCACCTTGACGGCGAATGTCTGCCACGCCGTGTACGAAGGCCACCAGCCTTCGTTTGATGGCGGTTTTTGCGCAAGCTCCTGTTCGAGGTAGCGGTAAGCGCGATCGCGCACCCCGGGATCGACGGGGTATTTCAAGTCGCTCGCCACCTGAAACACGTGAAGCAAATACGCGGTGAGGTATGGCGAGACCGTGTAGCAGGCACCTGGCCAATACGCGAAGCCACCATTGCTGCACTGATAGCGCTCGAGTTCCTTCAATGTTTGCTGAACGGCCGGCCGCATCTTTGAAGGATCCACCCCGGGCAGCGTAAATGCGTCCCCGAGATCGGCCGCAAGCAGCAGCGCCAGCGCGCGTGATCCCTTTTGTTCGGCGCAGCCGTAGGGATACTCGACCAGATACCGCGCGCCTTCACCGAGTCCGACCATGGCGGTCGAAGACATCTCGACGTGAAGACCGCCGAATCCCGTGACGACGCCGGCAGGAATAATCAGGCCTTCGGTCGCGACGGTCTTCGCATCCGTGGCTTCACCATAGGCGGCGACGGTCTCCGGCGACGCCAGTACTTCCACCGGAATCGTGTCTTCGAATGCGTCGGTCTCGCCACCAGCCTTGACCGTCATCTGCACGCGCCCGCGGCCGATTGCTTTCGCAGACGCGTCGAATCGCGCTTCGATCGATCCACCTGGGGAAAGTGGCAGCGATTGGGTCGCTCCTTCAGCGATGTCGAGCACACCTGGGTCAAGACTCTTGATCGTGACCGTCGCTGTTGCCGCCGATGCCAGTTGACTCGTGATCACGGCACCGAAATGCGCGCGGTCGCCAACCGCCATGAATCGTGGGAATGTCGGCTTGAGTGTCAGTGGCTTGTTGATCCGGACCTCGCTGTCTCCGGATCCGAATCGCGAGTTTCGATCGGCAGCAACAGCCATGATCCGATAGGTTGTCAGCGACTCTGGCAGCGTGACGTCGACGCGAGCGTGGCCGTTCGTGTCGGTGGTTACCGATCCCAGCCAGAACGCGAGGACTCGGAAATCCTTTCGCAGTGTTCCAGCGCCGCTGTCCGCACCGCCGCCTCCCCCGTCGGTCGCGCCTTTTGGCGTGAGCACGCGCCGCGAAATGATTCGTTGCCGGTTGTCGGAGTTGAACACCTGAAGCGCTTTGCGAACGTAAACAGATCCGAGCACGTCGGGCGTTTGATAGGACGTCAGCGACAGGACACCGTAATCAACCGCCCACAACGTGACTTCACTCGAGGTGCCGCGATTCTGATGGTCGGTCACCGACAAGGCGACGGACGCCGTCTTGGCCGGGCGATACTCCGGTTGATTCGCCGACACGGCGACGGTGAGCCTTTTTGTGCGATCCTCAACCTTCAACTCGACATAACCGAGGCGAAAAGCTGGCTTGCCGGGATCGCTGGGATCTTCCTGTAAGTGCGCAGCAGCGGCAAACGCCTCCATCGCGGACGTTGATGGCGCCGCGTTTGATCTCCCCTTGATGAGCAGCACCGACACGAACACGTTTGGAATGTCGTCTTCCTTGATCGGAATCGAGATCGACTCCTGGGTCGATGTAAGCAGGAACGGTCGATAGGTCCGGATGCCTTCGCGCTCCGTTGTCACCAGGGCAGTCGCGCGCTCCCACGGCGACTGGATCATGATTCGTGCGGTCTCGCCAGGCTTATATGTCTTTCTCTCAGGAACGAGTTGGATTCGGTTGTGATCGAACCGCTGCCATGCGGTGTATCCAGAACCAAGCACGTAGAACGAGGTGCGCGTAATTGCGAATCGACCGTCGGCGGCACTCCCTTTCGCTTCGAGCTCGAAGTAACCGCCGTTCTCGAATGAAATATTGAGCGGCGCGGGGGTGGTCTCCGTCGTTACATCCCACCGCCCGGCGGGGACTTCCTTACGTTCTGTGTCCCAGGTGTAGAAGCCATTGCCTTCGGCCCGCCGCACCATCGTCCATTGAATCTGTGTGAGCTTCACCTGGACAGGCACACCTGCGACGACCGAACCATCGATTGCAACGGCGATGACCTCCGTCTTGAGACCACTCTTTTGATCGACAAAATATCCTGGTCGTCGGACGCCGACGTACCACGGCGCGGGATGCACAGTTACAGTGCCGCGATTGGCGATGTGCTGACGCGAGACGTCTTCGACATCTCCCTCGAGCGTGTAAACATACGGCAGGCCCGCCTCGCGAAGCGTGTCGAGCGTCAGCGGAAGATCGCCGGCCTTACTCAGCTTCGCTTCCTCCCGGCGGATTTCTCCCGACGGCCGGCTTTCGTCGCCATCGCCATACCCGACGAAGATCCAGCGGTCCTCCTGGAACTTCTCGGTGATGGCACGAGGCGCTCCATATCCCGGCGTCTTCGAAAAACTCCAGGTCACCGGCCGCGCGATCATCGCCGGTCCGAAGAGATACCGAGCCGTCACGACACCTTTCAATGGATCGCCCGCCATCACGGTGTCGCCGGTCAACGTGACGTCGACGCGAAAGTCTGGCCGCTTGTATGCCGCGACGAGAAACGACCCGTGAACGGATTTCTCGTACTGAACGTATTCATCCTGCTCTTCGCTTGGCTCGCTCTCTCGTCGCCGATCCTCCGGCGCTTTTGGTTTCGGTCGATCGCTCTCGAGCACAGCGCGCAACTGGTAATACCCGAGCGCTCCATCCTGCGGCAGCGTCATCGTCCAATCGGCGCTGCTCCACGCCGTCAATTTGACCGTGCGCTCGTCGACCTTGCGATTCTGACTGTCACGAATTGTGAGGACGACCGGCGTGCCGGCCGGAAACAGGCGAACGCCAGTCGGCGTGTTCTGCCGGAGGATGGCCTTGAAGTGCACTTCTTCACCGAGGCGATAGACGCCGCGATCAGTGAATACCGATCCGCGCAGCATCGGTTCCGCCTCACGCAGGTTCACTCCGGTTCCGAATTCCCACGGACTGATCCCTTCATTCCAATCGCTACCGGTGTAGGCAATGTCACCATCTTTCTCCGCGGTGACGATGAAGGAGAACTTCCACCAGTCCTCGGGATCGCGGAGCGGTGTTTGCGGCGCAAGCGCGAGGCCACCCGATCCGGTGCGTCCTCGCCAGAACACTTTGTTATCGACCCTGATGATCGATACGTTCGCTCCTTCGACCGGGGATCCGTTATCGAGTCGCGTGACGAAGATGAGCGTGTTCTGCGGGCTGTCCTTTACGGTGACGCCAAGATTGGTAACCTGGATCACAGATGAGCGTGTGAACGGCTGATCACCGCTTGCCGCTTCGAGACGCGACTGCGGAATCGGCTCACCGTCGCGGACGGCCGCCCAGACCAGGCCTGTCCCCCCGGCTCCGAGCGCTTTGGATACATCGAGTCCGTGGGATTGAATGCGATCTGGCGTGACCGGAAGGCGCCGGTCCGTTCCTTCTCCCGGCGGTACCGCCTGGAACCAGTGCTTGTCGAGCGAAGCGAGGGTCGGCATGAGCTGATCCGGCTCGATCTTCACCGCCCACTGTCGAACGTTCCGAAAATTTCTGGCGTAGAACGGCAGCGTCGCGCCACCGTCCTTCTCCCAGACGCCGTGTCCGTCGCCAAAGCTCGCGAATGCCGTGCGATGCCAGTTGTCTACGATGCCGACCCATGGATACCCGAGCACTTGCCCGTCGCTTGCGCGCAGGTCCGATCGAACTGAGACTGCATACTTCTTCAGCGGCGGTAGCGCACCGAACCCCATATCTTCAAGCGTGATGTCGTCGGATGCATCGAGCGTAAAGGTCTCTCCGCGCTGACGTGGCTGCGAGGCCCTTGGCACATTCACGTCACCTGCGCTCATGTCCTTCGCGCTCGCGGCAGTCGCGAAGTCAGTCACCTTGACTGCCGACCGCATTCGAATCGGATTCGATCGGTCCGGATTGCACGTCGTGCGGCAATAGAACCCGTCAATGAAAAATGCCCGTTCGGCGTGAACGGTGAACGATTGTGTTTTCCCCGGTGTCGCCGTCCCTGCCGCTGAACGCAACTTCTCGTCGAGCGTCAGCTTGACCCAGCTTTCAGGCAACACTGGTGTGTCGCTCTCGAAGACGACCAGATCGTTTGACGGCGGATACGTCTTCTTGTCCCAGTCGCTTGCGAGGCGCAGCGAAACGGGCACGGTACTCGCCGCAATGGCTTTCGCACCGTTCACCTTTGCCTCGAAGCGACGCAATCCATCGGGGTCGATCGACGTGAGCTGCGATTGCTCTTCTGCGCTAAAGACCGGTGTAATAAACGAGTGCGGCTCGAGTGCAGCAGACAATGACGCCGCGACGTCCGGCGGACGAACTGGCTGGTTGAAACGCAGCAGCACGATCATGCGACCGTTGACGGTGTCGCCCCGCCGATACCACCTGGTCTGCAGCAGACGAACGGTCGGCGTGGTGAATGAAAACGTCACGGCTCGCGCGAGCTTTCGACCGCTCGCCGCTTGTGTTCCCGCCGCAATCGTCACCTGATACGTCGTCGCGTACGGCAACGGCCGCTTGGCATCCGGGGTGAAGATCAAGACCGTCGTGCCGGACCAGCGAAACGTGCCAGGAACGGCGGGGGTCATCTTGATGAATGACGGATTTACTTCCGAGGAAATCCGGCCGAGACTCACCATCGGCTCGGAAAAGACGACGCGTATTTCGTTCGCTTCCGCGAGTGACGCAATCTCGCCTTCAGGCGCGGTGCTGACGACGGTGAGGCCGGGATCAGATGTTCGGAGTTGCCGCGCGTCGGCAGACGACACGCGGAGACACAACACGGCCAGAACCAAAGTGAAGGCGATGCGTTTCATGTGTGGAAGTTCCGAAGCGGGGAGGCTTGGCGAGCATTTGTCGCTCTGGGAAATTAGACACCGGATCTGGATGGATGGCGGTGACAATGCTCAATGCTCAATGCTCAATGCCCAATGTTCAATGAAAGGCGAGCATTGAACATTGAACATTGAACATTGGACATTGGCTCCTGCTACTCAGGCACTGACACCGTCAACGGCGCTACCAGCCGGATCGCCAGCGTGGTTCCCGGACCGATGTGCACATCCTTGCCGCGCGTCGAGAGCACGACCGCCGTTCCCGCGCCGCCGCCGGCCAGCGCGCCAATGCCTGCTCCCTTCTTGCCGCCGACAATTCCGCCAACGACTGCGCCACCCGCTGCCGGCGCACCAATCGTCAGCGCATCCTTCTCCTTGGTTGCAGGCGCTACCGCAACCCAGGACCGCGTCTGCATGTTGTAACGCTCTTCCAGACCCGCAGGGGTAATGCGCGTGAATCGCACGGCAACTCGGCCGCGCCCTTTCACTCGGCCAGGACGCGTGGCTTCCGCGACGTAACCGGACGCGACGCTCCCCTGGCGAAGCACCGTGCGGCCGTCAACGACGACCGGATTGACGAGCGTGGCCGACACCGGAGCTTCGAGCCGTGAATCCGATCCGAACCCGCCCGTCAGGCGCAGGCGCAGAACCGTACCGGCGGGGACCGTGACTTGCCGCAGCCGGGCAGACGCCCGCTTCACGATCACCGGCGTGGGCGCGGGTGCCGCGCTTTCAACGGCGACATTCGCAAAAAGAATGGCGCCGGTCAGGATTGCTGCACGCGTGATGACCTTCCTCATGCTGTGCCTCCTGGCCGGAGATAGGGCAAGCGTTATGCCCGCCATTCGGATACTGGATCTAATGCCAGAACTAACGTAGATACTATGAGTTGCGTGGAACGAATGTTTGCGGGTCTCGTGGACGCGTAGACACAGCTGTGAGGGGCGCTACCAAAAGTGGACGTACGAAAAGGGCTGGCACCTTGGTAGGATGAGCGCACCTTCACAACACACTGCGTGATTTCGAAGAACAGAATGAGCCGCCGCATGTTCCTTCAAACTGCGGCGGCAACCGCATCGGCCGGTGTCGGTCTCTATACCTGGCGGATCGAGCCACATCGGCTCGAGATTGTCCGGCGACCACTGGCGATTCGGGGTCTGCCGGCTGCCCTTGTCGGGCGTTCGCTGGTGCAGATCAGCGACGTGCACGTGGGCCCGCGTGTCGACGACGATTATGTCCGCATGACGTTTCGTCGCGTTGCGGACCTCGGTCCAGACATCGTCGTATTTACCGGCGATTTCATCAGCTATCACGAGCGAGTCTTCGACCAGCTAGCGGACGTGTATCGTTTCTTCCCCAGGGGTCGAATGGCCACGATCGCAATCCTCGGCAACCACGATTACGGTCCCAACTGGGCGCATCCTGAAATCGCTGCACGAGTGGTCGAGGCCGTACACTCATTCGGGATCACGGTACTGCGAAATGAAGCCACCGAGATCGAGGGGTTGCAGATTGGCGGCTTTGACGATTTCTGGGCGAAGCAATTCAGGCCCGCGCCGATCGTGAAAGCCTTGAATACGGCTCGCGCAGCGATTGTGCTGAGTCACAACCCGGACACCGTCGATCTTTCCGTATGGGATGGGTATGAAGGGTGGATTCTGTCCGGCCACACACATGGCGGTCAATGCAAGCCACCGTTCCTGCCGCCTCCGCTGCTACCGGTTCGAAATCGCCGCTATACCGCTGGCGAGTTCGAACTCTCGGGCAATCGCCGTCTCTACATCAATCGAGGCGTCGGGCACCTCCTCCAGGTGCGATTCAACGTGCGACCCGAAGTGACAGTGTTCGAGTTGCGATCCGCGTAACGCTTCGCGGCTTCATCGAATGATGCGCACGTTGGTCGGCGGCGTGGGAGCGCTTACGTTCTTTGCAACAACAAAAAGCGTGATGCTCTGTGCCGGCAGCGTCGCTACGAAACTGGTGCCGTTGATGGTGACGTCGGCATTGTGAGTGATCGCGTTGGCGGCAGTGAGCTGCCACACCTGTGTCGTCCCGCGATGAGCGAACGAAGCGAGGTTGACGGTTGCCGTCGCCGTCGTTGACAGTTGTTTGTTGATCAGCATGACGGTCAGCGCGCCGTCAGTCGACCGCACCGCGGCGAACGCTGATACGGCGTCCGGATTTGGCGCGATTGCCGAGACGCTGGTGTCGCCAAATGTCGACTTGTTGCCGTCATAGTTGCGATACATCTTCATCGCCTTATAGGTCGGCGTCGTAAAAGGGGGCGTTGCCCAGCGTGCTCCCATGTCCAAACCTTCACGGCCGAAAATACCGAATACGTCGGCCTGGGTAGTCGCGCCATTTATGTGATTCTCCGCGCCCCAGTTGTACTCGGTGAGACCCACGAGCGTTCCGGGGTATGACGTGGTCACCCAGTTCTTCAGCCGCGGAATCAGCTGAACGCGATCGTTGATCCACGTTTCGTCGATGTAGTTCGGATCCCACAGCGACCTGGTTGAACGATTCCGGCGCTGCTGCATTGAGCCGGAGACGTCGTCGCCGAATTCTCCTCCCTGCGGATAGTAGTGAACGGTGAACACGTCGAGGAGCCGCTGTCCCGCTGTCGTGCTGCTCTGGCGAATCTGTCCAAGAAGCCACGTGAGATAGTCAGCGCCACCGTGATTGTTTCGATCGGGGAGCGAATTCCAACCGTGCGCGCTCCCCCACTGCTGGTCGTAACCGCTGAAGAAATAGCCGCTCCATCCCCATTCCTCCGGTCCGACGACGACCGCCGATCGATCGACGGCCTTAATCTTCGTCGCAAACTCCACGATCCGGCTTTTCATTTCGTCCATCGTCGCGCCAGTCGGCCGCACATCGCGATGGGTCGAGTGCCAGAGGCTCGGCTCGTTGTCGAGAACGTAGTACCGCAATCCACCAGCAGCGTTCGTGCCCCAACGTGAGACCAGATGCTGCACCCACGCCTGCTGAAACGTCGAGTTGGACGGAACGTTGGCGTCGTTTGGATCGTGCCGGTTACGAACTGACCGTTGGTGAGGGCGCCGTTTCCGGCGTCTGCGAACCACTGCCAGTCGTTCCCTGTCTGTGGGCCGTACTTCGCAATCGAGAAGCTGGCGAGTTTGCTGCGGCCGGAACCGACCTTGGCTACCCACTCGATCAGCGGAACGGTCAGCATCGCTTTCGCATTGGCGGCCCGGGCGTTAGCGATGAACGTATCACCACGGTCACCCGCGGTCGCACTCGTGTCAGCAATGCCCTCGAAGTACCAATCGTTGCCACGGTTGTCCGCGTTGACCTGCCAGTTGTAACGTGTCGTATTGTTCCCGCCGTTGCGATTCAGAGGTGTGTTGAGCTCGTCGAGCTGCGCGGTCGTCGCGTGCGCGACGCCGTAGACGTTCGGGTCGATGCGATGCCGGTTGGCTGTGGGATCAACGGTGATCGTAACGCTCGAACTCTACGCAATCGTCGCGAGCGGGCTGAATACGACGGCGGCCGCAACCGCGGCGACAGCTACGGGCGCCCGTCGATCCCGCACTGTTGTTAATTGATGACGAGAATCGTCGGCCCGTTGGTGCGTCCGCCGCGCAGCGAGGACCGGCCATCTGATGGATCACTGTCTGGCTCGACGTTGCCGCGCGGGCGCTGATACGCAATCGCGGCGTGATAGCGCTCGTCGGCACTCAGCTCTCCCACCGGGCAGTTCCCTGGCGCTCTCGGGTACATGACGCTCTTCTGATCGTCGACATGGAAGAACCCGAGCGCGTGACCGACTTCGTGGACGACGACGTGGCCGGGGATCTTGACGGCACCGCACGAGCACACCGGGTTGATGTTGAGATTGATCTCGCCGGGATCGCGTCCAACGTACGACTGGCCGCAGGTGACGCGCTCGCCGGGATCGCTCGTGATCAGAATATTGATCCAGCCGGCCGTGCTCACGCGGACGTCCGGACCTGACTCCAGATACGCCGTGTACTGGCCACCTGTCCACAGCGGCACCGCGCGCGTCACGGCGTCACGAATCGTGGCAATGACGTCGGAAGCGATCGAGCGATTCAACTGATCGGTTGTCTTCAGATAGAACTTCGGCGCCTGCGACCACATCATCAGCGGATACGGCCCGCCCTCCTGATCGTACGAGCCGCGGGCGAGCTGGCGGTAGAAATCCATCGAGAACGGCGCCGAGTTGCGGATCAGATCCAACGTCACGTCGGTGCGCTGTTGCGCTTGCACCGTCACCCACTGTTCGCGCGTGACGAAGCCGTCGGCGGATATCGTGAGCTTGCTTGGGTTGGACGGCAATACTCCATCGGAACCAAGCAGGTATGAGCCATCCCCCTTGGTTGACACAGGAGCAAGATTCCACGCCGGCCGCACCGTTGCCCCCCCGACTCCCTGGCGTCCCGCAGTGTCGACCACGCTGCCAGCGATCGACCAACGGTACGATGAATTGTTACTGGGACCCGTAGGTGTTGAACCGCCGTCGGACGACGAACTGCCGCCGCACCCTGCGGTGAAGAGGAGAATTCCAGCCGTAGCGAGAAGAAGACGCTGATTCGGCAAGATGAACTCCTCTATCGCAAGCACCGCGCCAGCGTTCTACGAAAAGGGATTGTTGGTCGGCACGAACGATACGTGAAGCGGTTTCGCCGAAGACAAATGATAACGAGCGGCGCGCACTGCCTCCAGCCTGCGGATCTGGCTCACATTTTTGTCAACGGTGCTTACGCTTTTGCGTGGCACGCAGGTAGGGAGTATCCGTCACGACGCCTGACCCACCCCACCCGAGTGTTCCGCTTTTTCGACGTTTTCACACGATGGCACAGGCCGTCGGCGAGCGGCATCACTATTGGAGCAGGCCGGACCATGACCAGCTCTATACCCAATCGAATCGTCCGCATTGTCTCGGTACCGGTGTTCGTCGCGATGATGGTCGCACCGGGATGGGCACAGGAGGAGAGTGGCTTTGCCAAGAACGGCGGATACGTCGGAATGTCTGGCGTACTCGATTTCTCATTCGGAGGAGACACGTTCGACGGTGAATCCATTTACAAGAAAGTCAACGGTGAGGAAATCCTGATCCTGCCGAAGTTCGAAGGCGCGCACAATGCGCTTCGCGCTGTCTTCGGGTGGCGGACCGGCATCGGTGCCTTCGAAGTGAGTTACGACCGCTCGAAACACCAGGGCACGTTCTTCGAGTTTCCTGGCGAAGCGACGTTCCATGCGCTCAACTTTGATGAACGCATTTTCTTTCTGCGTCAGACCCGCATTCAGCCGCACGTTCTGCTCGGCGGGTCGATTCCCTGGATGACGATCAAGGATGGAAGCTTTCTTGACCCGGATGTCGGAGACGGCAGCTTCCGCGGTTTCGGCATCAACACCGAGCTTGGCGTGACCGTGTTTCCGCACCCGCGCTTCGGTATCGGCACTGGATACCGATATCGCGTCATGTGGTTCGACACCGCAAGCGGCGTCACCCACACGACGTATCAGCTGCGGCCGCGCTTCCACGAAACCACCGGCAGCGTCGTCATCACAGGAACGTTTACCTTCTAATAGCCGTTCGAAAACCACAGGGCGCGTGACCGCCGCGGTCAAACATCGAGAAATGCTGGGGGCGCTCGCCCTCAGCATCGCTTTCCTTCCGGTCGTCGAGGGCCACAGCAGCGAACAGCTCGAATTTCCCCGACCTTCCATACGGGCGATTGTTGCGCCCCCGCCGAATTCCGAGGGCTGGAATAATACCGACGTCTCCATCGCTTTTGAATGTCGCGGCGTTGCGGCCTGCCCGGATGCGCTGGTACTGACGACCGAGGGAGCAGGTCAGCGCGTTTCACGTTCTGTCGTAAGTGCTGATGGTCGCACCGCTGAGATCGCGGTGATCGTCAATATCGACAAGACGCCCGGGACGGTGCGAATCGCAGAGACTCGCATCATCGGAGATACGGTGTTGGTGATGGCCTATGTGGACGATCCCTTATCGGGCGCGGCGTCGGCGTTCTGCAACGGCCGCCCGGTGCCGCTCAGCCAGGGTCGAATCGACTGCGACGTGCCCTACAGTGCCGGATTGACTGACTTGGCGGTTTCCATGCTGGATCGTGCCGGTAACAGTGCGTCAACCGGTGATCAACTCGCCCGAGATGCAACCTCGCCGGAGATTCACGTGTTTCCAGTAACCGCGACGATTCGGGTCGGTGAATCGCGGACTCTGTATCTTCTCGATTCCGCCTGGAAACCGGTACCAGATGTTTCCTGGTCCGCCGACGATACGTCAGTTGTTCGGCTCGACCCGAAAAAAGCCAACGCAACTGGTCTCGCCGAGGGGCGGACGACGATTACGGCGTCTCTTGTTGATGGCCGAACAGCGAGCACGACGCTGACGGTTGCACCGCGTGGTGAGTTTGCGCCGGGGACCGTGATTTGGCGTGGCCACCCCCTGCCTGGAACGGTGGCAGCCATCGCGTTGCGACCGCCACCCGACGGGCAAAGCACGATGGGAACGCAGGTGGATTCGGATGGCAATTTATGGGTGGCTTCTCTCGACCTATCGGGGGAACCTCTCTGGTTCACGCGCACTGCGACTTCGCCCGGCGAGCGTGTATACACCACCATGACCGACAACATGGGCAATCCGATTTTGTGGGTCGATGCCGGTCATGGCACGTCAGCCATCGTGCGAACCGGTCGTATCACGAAGGGCAACGCGTGGCGATATGAGCTTCAGTCGTCGGCGACAGGATTCTGGGCGCTCGGCTGGGACGACACCATGTGGGTCGTCGATACGCCGCCCAATGGCTACCCGTATGTCACGGCAATCGACTGTCCCTCTGGCGTCACGAAATTTCGTGTGGCACTCCCGCTGACGATCACCGCCGGACGCGTTGATGCAGCGGGAAAGACCGCCGGCACCGTCGCGTATCCTGCAGGCGTTGGCGCTCCATTTGTGTCCGACGGCCTCGAGGTTGCGATCCCATACGTGATAACCGATATCGACCCAGGCCCGCTCGAGAATCCGAGCGCCCGCGCACAAGCGCGTCGTCGTGTATTTCTCTTGCGCGTCACTCCTCGAGGCGTGACGCACAGCGACGAACTTCTGGGGTTCACGAGCGATACGATCAATGCACTGCCCAAACTTCGTCTGATAGAAACAAAACCTGACAATGATGAGGGCATGTTCGTCATGATGCAGGTGCACTACGGCGACGGGCGCTCAAACGGCTTGATGATGCGCCGTAACGGAGACACTCGCAGCATGTACCCACTCCCCGTCGCCGGTATGTTCATTGTCGGCGCCGAGCAAGCGTTTACAACTGACGGCTCGACGCTTGTCGCCTTCGATCCCGGGTCGGGCAAAGTGAACTGGGTTCGACAATCGCGCGAGCTGATAAAGCTCGAATTTGTAACCGCTGAAGGCGGAGTGGTCGTGCAAACACCCACCGGACTCTATCGGGTTACGCGAGACGGTGAGTTCAAGACGGTACTCACGAGTACCGTCGGAGATCGTTAGACGGTTTTCAGGCCTCAGCCTTGTCGTGACTCGGGCGCCGGACGCCACCGCCCAAAGGTCGCTGCCGACACACTGCCAAGCCACTCCTTGGCCCGCTTCCCTACGATCGCCTGCTCCAGCGCGTCGAATTGTACGTACGCGACCGGCACGAGCAGCAGCGTCAGGAAGAGGCAGAGCGCCTGCCCGCCGATGATTGTGACCGCGATCGCCGCGCGACCGGTGCCGCCAATACCAATGCCAAGCGACGTCGGAATCAGGCCTGCGATGATCGCCGTCGTCGTCATCAGAATCGGCCGCAGACGCGTGCGGCAGGACTCGACGATCGCATCTCGCAGCGGCAGGCCGCGTCGGCGAAGGACGTTTGCGTAATCGACTTGCAGGATGGAGTTCTTCTTGACGATGCCGAGGAGGAGCAGCATGCCGAGCGCGCTCCAGAGATTCAGCGTCCGCCCCGTCGCCCACAATGTGAACAACGCGAACGGAACCGCGATCGGCAGCACGAGCATGATTACGACCGGCTGCAGGAAGCTCTCGAACTGCGACGCGAGCACCATGTAGACGAAGATCATCGCCAGGCCGATCGCCATAATCATATTCGCCGTCGTCTCGTCCAGGATCTTCGACTGTCCTTGAAACTTGTACGACATCGTCGGCGGCATGTTCAGGCCGGCGAGCATTTTTCGAACGTCATTGGTCGCCTCATCGAGCGCGTGACCGGGAGCGATGTCGGAGATGAACATCACGGCGAATTGTCGATCCGATCGCTGGAGTGTTGTCGGACCAAGTCCTCGCTCAATCTGCGCGATGTTATCGATGCGCACCGGTCCGTTTGCCGACGGCACCGTGAGCCGTCCGATTTCCGAGATGTCGCCGCGCTGACTTTCAAGGACCCGAATCTTCACCGGATACTGCTCCTGCCCTTCTTTGAATGACGAGATCTCGTCATCGCCGGAAACCGCGAGGCGAAGCGTGTTGCCGATCGTCGCCATTCGAACGCCGAGATCGGCCGCGCGCTTGCGATCGACGGCAACGTGAATCTCTGGATTCGATACGTTCAGGGCGATTTTTGGCTCAGTGAGGCTGGGAATACTCTGGGCGGCGGCAAGAGCACGTTTGGAGTACTCGGCGATCTGACTTAGATCGGGACCGAGCATCTGTAAGGCGATGGGAAATGAGATGTTTCCTTCGCCGCTCCCGAGGGCCGTGCGCGAGCTGATGCTGGGCCGATAGCTGGGATGCTTCGCCAGGCGTTTGCGCATCTCGGCAATGATTTGCGCCTGCGTCCTCTTGCGTTCACCCGGTGGCAACGCCTGACACAGGAAATGGATGTGCGTCGGGGAACTCAGGTTCTGGGACACACCGACTGAGGGCTCGATCTGCGCGACGCCTTCGATGCCGCCGAGTTCGTCCATCAGCTTGAACGCGATCTCAGTGGTGCCTTCGAGAGACGTTCCTTCAGGCGAGTCAACGTGGATAATCCATTCGCCCATGTCCTCGTTGGGCACGAACTCGCGTCCGACCATTCGATTGAGCGGCAGCGTCAAGAGCGCGGTCACGACCGAGATGCCGATGATGATGCCTGGGTGATCCAGCGCCCAGTTCACTTGCCTGCCGTAAAAACGATCGAGCCAATGGAAGAACCCATGCTCTTTGGTCTTCTTGTCGGAAGCGGCGTCGGCGAGCTTCAGGAAACGAGAGCTCAGCATCGGCGTGAGCGTGAAGCTGACCAGCATCGAAACCAAGATCGCGAATGCCATTGTCCAGCCGAACGGATTGATGAAGCGCTTCGCGTAGCCGTTCATGAATGCAATCGGAAGAAAGATCACGACCAGAGACAACGTCGTCGCCATGACGGCGAGGGCGACCTCACGCGTCCCCTGAATCGCTGCCTCAAACGGCGTACATTCCTTCTCCTCGATGTATCTGAAGATGTTTTCCAGGACGACGATCGCATCGTCGATGACGATGCCGACGGCGAGCGTGATGCCGAGAAGCGTCATGTTGTTCAGCGTGAACCCCATGATGTTCATCAACGTAAACGATGAGATGATCGATGCCGGAATAGCGACGGCCGAAATGATCACCGCGCGGACATTGCGGATGAAGAACATGACCACGATCGTGGCGAACAGCGCGCCAAAGATGAGGTGTTCTTCGAGCGACGAGATAGACGCATAAATGAACTGCGAATCGTCGCGGATGACCGTCACCTTTATCGACGGCGGAAGCGAACGTTGAATCGTCGCCAATTTCGCGCGGACGCCCTCGATCACTGCGACTGTGTTCTCGCCCATGGCGCGGCGGATGTCGAGCATGACTGCCGGTGTCTTGCCGAGCCAGACGCCGCTGATCGGCCGCTGAAAGGCATCTTCCGCATGGCCAATGTCCGACACGCGAATTGGCGTTCCGTTTCTGCTGGCGACGACGATGTCGTTGAATTCTCCGGAGGCGTCGACTCGGCCGAGCGTGCGCAAAAGCAGCTGGCCCTTCCCCTGCTCGACCGTCCCGCCGGGAATCTCGACGTTCTCGGCAACCAGTGCATCTCGCACCTGCGAGATGGACAGCCCGTAGGAATTCAGCTTTTCGACGTCCACGACGATGTGGATTTCGCGGGCGCGGCCGCCAAGCAAGCTGACTTCGCCCACACCGTTAACGGTCTGAATCGCTCGCCCGATCTGTTTGTCCGCCAGCTCAGTCAGCGTGCGAAGGCTCATGCTTTCGGACGAGATGATCAGCGACATCACCGGATCCGCGTCCGGATCGACCTTGGTGATGACTGGTGGGAGCAGCGCCGGCGGCATGTTCCTGATCGCGCTCGCGACTTTCTCGCGCACATCATTCGACGCGTCGTTGATGTCGCGCTCGAGGACGAATCTCACCGTGATGTTCGCGCGCCCTTCGGCCATGCGCGATTGGATCTCGTCAATGCCAGAGACGCCGCTGATCGCTTCCTCCATCGGTTCGATCACCGAGGTCGACATCTCGTCGGGGCTGGCGCCTGGCAGCGTCAGCGCAACACTGACGGTCGCCGGATCGGCCTTGGGAAAAAGATCGACACCGAGACTACGGAACGAAAACGTTCCAAGCACCACGAGCGACATGACGAGCATCGTGGCAAAGACGGGGCGGCGGACGCACAGATCAGACAGCACGAGGCACTCCCTAAAGGCGTGAAGGGACGGACCTTAAGTATACGCTGCGCCTAGGTGCGGACGGCGCTAGGAGTGGCGATGCGCGCCGGGCATTCCCAGCCGATTGACCGTATCTCTTTCGAAATCAAACTCGATGACGACGACAGGCTGTTTGCCGACAACCCAGCCGTCATGACCCGGCTCGATCGCGAGAATCTGCGGAGCCTTGTGCTCGACGACGCAGCCGTCGGCGTATTCGATGTGGATCTCACCACTGACGAGGAATCCGACGTGGGCGTGCATACACAACGCGGTTCCCACGATCGGCTTCATATCGACCGACCATCGGAAGCCCGGCGGGTAAACCATCCGCTTGACGCGCGCTTCTCCGGCCCGGCCAACTTCGAGCCGGACGTGTCCGACTTCGCGGAGCTCCGCGCCTTTCACAGGCATCAGCGACGGCGTCGCCGTCTTCGCTCGTGTCCTCGTCGGCTTGGCACGGCGGGTCCCACTCGGCGCGGATCTCGTCGTCCTCTTCCGTTCGGACGCTTTCTTTACCGGCTTCTTCTTTGTCATGTGCCCTCACGCGAGACCGATGCTAGCACCCTTGGCACTCAATGCACACATGGCACTCGTGGCACGCAGTCAGCGATGCAGCAATCCGCGACAGAGCGAACTGTGAATAGTTCCGGTGCGTGGTGATACAGCTCGTGAGCCGCTCGCTACACATCTTGAGAAGACCGCGATCGTAAACGTCCGCGAATCAACGTTTGCCCTGAGTGGTGCGTCAGTTGCACCCGGTTTGGGCACGAGCAATTGCTCGAAACCCACGCTTTCGAAATGAGTCAAAAGGATCTGCTGCGAACAGTGACGTTCGCGCACCAGTCGGAACATGTTCGCCGTTAGCCGGCAACGTGCAGGCGCAGCTGCGCCAGAGTGCGTGCGACCCCACCGCACGATGGCAGTCCCAGGTTCAGGATCGAAGCGTGACAACTGTTTTAACGCAGTGTATCGAGGAGGTGTAATGGGCCACGTTCAAGGAAGCACGTTCGGATTTGCCACACCTACAACTTTTCCCCAGCAGGGAATCTCGTGGGGATTGACTCCATATGCGGGCCAGCCGTTCGGATCCGGGATTGGAGGCGCGCAGCATCTACAGCAGATTTTGCAGTTTCTTCAGATCGTCCCACAGCAGCTGCAGCAGCTGCAGATCCTTCAGCAGCAACAGCTGGGACAGGTGCAACAACTACTGCACGTCGTACCATCGCAGCTTCAGTACCTTCAGCAGCTGATTCAATTCGTTCCGCAGCAGATGCAGTCACTCCAGCACCACCAGCCTTACGCACCAGGTGTCGGCGGGCTGGCAACTCAGGCCTTTCCCGGACCGGCGGCGAACTACGTGATGTAAGTCTGCAGCACGGCGGCCTGCGGCAGGAACGTCGCAGGCCGCGACAAAACGGATTCATGACTTGAAGGAGAACAGGAGCATTCAATGCTGGAACAATTATTTCGCCCGGGAGCGCCAATGTGGACGACCGTGCCTCCGTCAGGATTTGGCCTGCAGGCGGCGACGGGAGTCGCCAATGGTCCAATCGGAGCGCCGATACTCGGATCCCCGAGCTTTGCCGGAGTCGCTGGCGCGTTGCCAGCGGTCTCGCCGCCGTTTTCAAGCCCCGCTACGATCCCGACGAGCGCCTTCGGTTACAACCCGATGGTAGGACTACCGGCGCCCTCACTGCTCGCCGCAGTCGCCATGCGCCGCGGTCAACCGCAAGGACCGACAACCGATCAGGAGATCGAGGACTTCATCTATGACGCCCTGGAACTCTTGCCGGGGACTTCGGAGGTCGAGGTCCGATGCGAAGGTGGACGCGCGACGCTGACCGGGAGTGTGCCGCACAAGCGGGCGAAGCGCGACATTGGCGAGATCGCCTGGGCGATCCCTGTCCTGAACGACGTGCAGAACAATCTGACCATCGCGTCACGGCGGCGATCCCGCGGCGCTGCTCGCGAGGGTGAGCCCGGTGCAAATGCACCGAGCCGGAAACAGAGCTGATTCAGAGGGCGGGGTGTAAAGACCCCGCCCTACACGCGGCGCAGTGCATCGGTCGCACTGTGAGGTGGAAAGCTCCGATCAGCAGGATGAACGCGAGCGCGCGAATGGTTGACTGCTATTTCCGCGGCGCCAAGCGGTGCTGTGCTTCACGCGCGAGTTGCAGATACCAGTCGCTGGGGAGCCGATCGCCATCCGCGTCCAGCGTGACGATTGGCACACCGGCCGGAACACTGTCGCGCGTCGGTGCCAGTTTGAACATCGCGGTGCCTTCGTCAACTTCGTCGAACATCGCGCCGTACATCATCGTGGCGCCGGCGTCCAATGCTCGTTCGACTTGATGCCAGTAGAAACGCCCGCCGCGGCGTCGAATCGGATTGACGGCAGCGGTGGGGTTCATGTTGTGCCACGAGAAACCCGGAAAAACGACCGGCATGTATTCGAGTCCCAGACGATTGGTTTCTGTCAGATCAGGCGCGACCTCGTCCTGATAGAACCGATCGGTGCTCTCCCCGTCGCTGAATCGTCCCACGGTCCAGGGGCTGAGAACGTCGAACGAGCGATAGATTCGCGCCCACGTTTCATCAGTCTGCGAATCACGGCTCAGCGTGCGCCAGCGCGCGGGAATGCCGCCAACGAGCGTGACGCGATATCTCGGTTCCGGATTGTTCTTGAGGAAGTCGATGATCTCCGCGGCTTGATCCGGCGTCGGCGCGCGATCGCGGAAGCCGAACCCCCATATCGCCAGTACCGGACGACCGTGATGGTGCAGATACCGCGGGCTCTCGGCGATCCGCAAAGTGTCGACCATGTAGACCCAATCGCGCTTCACCGCTTCGACGACCGTTTCGCGAGGATGGCCTGAGATGTCGTACATGATCGCGAATACACGGCCGTGCGCTTCGGCCGCGGCCCTGACATTGCGCGCCACGCCGTCGCGAAATCCCAGCACGGACCGATCGTCCAGACGCGAGGTAAACCGTTGGAGGAACACGCCGGCCAGGTCGTAGTCCTGGAGCCACGCAAAGTGACGATCGACCGTGCGCGGGTTGTACGCGGAATACAGTTGCGCCGTCTGGCCGCCAGGCAGCATCAACGGCGTGTTGCACCGTTCGCTCTCCTGGAGCTCGGACACGTCCGGCCACATGTCGACGCGGAGGGTGGCGGCGCTTGCTGACGCGCCTCTGAACCAATGTTGCCAGGTGTCGAGTGGTGACCCGTCGCCGGGACAACCGAACCAACCCTGATAGCCGAACATCAACTTGCCGTCGAGGGTCGCCGGATCGGCATCAGACGCGACCACATTTGCAACGACAACCGCCCCCTGGCGAGAGGTTGCGGCTGGCATCCGTGGACGTGCGCTAGTGGCGCATGCGGTGGCGACGACAATCGACAGCCAAACAAGCCACGACGCCCGAGGCCGGATCGGTTTACCCATGTCTCTGCCGCCATTAGAGCACGGCGGTGCTATTATCCGGCCGCCAATGAAATCCCTTGTCTGCTTCACTCACTGCTCGCGGGGCCGCGCGCGCTTTCCCTTTTGCCTTTTGCCTTTTCCCTTGTCCCTTTTGATCGTTCTCTCCGGTCACGCGCAGATCCCTGTCATCGACCGTGAATACACGCTCGAATCAAACATGCTCGGTTACCGCGGCGTCGGCGGCGAGATCGACGGCGTGCGCAATCCCGTGCTGTGGGCGAAGACTGGCGAAAACGTCCGCATCAACATCGTCAACGGCGAGTTGATGGTTCACGACGTCACGCTCGAGAAACATAACGTCCGCACCGCGCAGATCCTGGACAAGGGCGCGACGTCGAGCGTCACCTTCAAGGCAAAAGAGAGCGATGTCTACTTTTGTTCCGTTCCCGGTCATCGTGCGGCAGGAATGGAAGGACGAATCGAAGTCTCCGATCAACAGCCCGTGCAGTCACCCGGCATCGTACCGTCAGAGAACGGGCGGACTCTGAATCTGGATTTCGAAACGGGCACACTCGACAACTGGAAGGCATCCGGCGATGCCTTCGCGCTCGTGAAGGAAGATCTGCAGCGGAAGGATCAACGAGTCGCTGGCGCCTACTGGGTCAGCAGCGGCATCGCGGGAAACGCGCGCAAGGGCACGCTCTCCTCGACACCGTTTCACGTCACGCATCCATATGCGAGTTTTCTCGTGTCCGGCGGCGCATTTGCCAGCACGCGCGTCGAGCTGGTGCTCGCTGAAGAGAACACGATCATCTACACGATCTCCGGCGCCGACCAGGCGGCATTTCGGCCCGCGGTTGTCGATTTGCGGCCCTACGCCGGCAAAAATATTTTCATTCGTCTGGTGGACGAGGAAACCGGCGCGCCAACCGCTGCCTACCTGCGGGAAAGCCCGTGGGCGCATATCAACTTCGACGACTTCCGCTTCTTCGACACACGGCCATTCTTTGCCAACGAGATCGTGCCGTCCGACGTGAGCACGATGCCACCGATGGACGTGTTGCCCTACGCCGGGTTGTCGGGCGCAGACGCGGCGAAGGCGATGACGGTTCCTCCCGGATTCTCCGCCATTCTCGCCGCTTCCGAACCGGACATCGTCAAACCGATCGCCTTTACGATTGACGATCGAGGGCGACTCTGGGTTGTTGAATCGCACACCTACCCGGTGCGGGCTTCTGAAGGCGAGGGCAAGGATCGGATCCTCATTCTCGAAGATACCGATGGCGATGGCCGCCTCGACAGCCGCAAGGTGTTCATCGAACACCTGAATCTGGTCAGCGGAATCGAGGTCGGATTCGGCGGCGTGTGGATCGGCGCAGCGCCACAATTGCTGTTCATTCCAATTGCGCCGGGCACTGACACGCCTTCGGGTCCACCGCAGGTCCTGCTCGACGGCTGGGGGTACGAGGACACACACGAGACGCTCAATACATTCACTTGGGGACCTGACGGATGGCTGTATGGGACGCACGGTGTCTTTACCAATTCGAATGTCGGGAAGCCCGGCGCACCCGATTCCGAGCGCGTCAAACTGAACGCGGGAGTCTGGCGCCTCCATCCTGTAACCCATGTGTTCGAAGTGTTCGCCGAAGGCACCAGCAACCCCTGGGGCCTAGCCTTCAATGACTATGGGCAGGCATTCATTACTGCCTGCGTGATCGAGCACCTCTATCAAATGATTCAAGGCGGGCGATACAAACGTCAGGCCGGACAGCACTTCAATCCGAATATTTACGACGACATCAAGACCATTGCCGATCACGTCCACTGGGTCGGCAAAAAAGGGCCGCACGCCGGGAACAGCCGTTCAGACGCGGCCGGTGGTGGGCACGCACATGCGGGCGCCATGATCTATCTCGGTGGAGACAGCTGGCCGAAGGAGTACCGCGACGCCATCCTGATGAACAACATTCATGGCGCGCGAGCCAACATGGATCGTCTCCGCCGCGAAGGTTCCGGTTATGCCGCGACGCACGGGCCGGACTTTCTGAAAGCGAACGACTCGTGGAGCCAGATGCTCAACTTTCAATACGGTCCTGACGGTTCCGTCTACGTAATCGATTGGTATGACAAGAACCAGTGCCACAGCAGCAATCCGGACGTGCATGAAAAGACGCTCGGACGGATTTTCAAAATCAGGAATGTCAATGACAAGTGGGTCCAGGTCGATCTGCAAAAGATGACGTCGGACCAATTGGTGGATCTGCAGCTTCAACGAAACGACTGGTACGTCCAGCACGCGCGCCGCATCCTTCAAGAGCGCGGCCCTGATCCGAAGGTGCACGAAAAGCTGAAGCGGATTCTTCGCGACAACACCGATGTGACACGTAAGCTACGCGCACTGTGGTCGCTTCATGTAACTCGCGGACTGACCGAGCGTGATCTGCACGATCTCCTCGGCCACGAGGACGAGTACATCCGGAGCTGGGCAGTTTATCTGCTCGTCGAGGGCAAGCAGCCGTCCGACAGCACCATCCGCCAGTTCGCGAAGATGGCGCGCGACGAGCAGTCGGCATTGGTTCGGCTGTATCTCGCGAGCGCGCTCCAGCGGACTCCAGTCGCCAAGCGATGGGACGTGTTAACTGGCTTGATGGCTCACGGCGAAGACGCGACCGATCACAACCAGCCGCTGATGGTGTGGTACGCAGCCGAACCAGCGGTCGAACTCGACATGCCGCGTGCCCTTGCGCTGACGTCGACGACGAAGCTGCCGCAGCTGTTCTCGTTTACCGTCCGCCGAATCGCCGCTGTCGGGACACAGGACGCGTTGAAGGCGCTGACCGATCGCCTGGGACGCACCACCGATCCGGCGGAGCGCAAGGAGCTCGCCAGCGGGATCAATCGAATTGTTGGGAAGTAGCGGCTAAAGCCGGAAGCTACTTTGTAACGCTGACCGCTGCCCCGTCCGCCAGTGAATCGACGTCGGTGATCGCGACGCGCTCGCCTGCTTTCACGCCGCTCATCACTTCGATGCGATCGCCGACGCGCTCGCCGACGGAGAGCTCGCGGATCACGAGCTTGTCGCCGTTGACGACGAACACTCGGTTGACGCCATATCGATACTGAAGCGCGGCGTAGGGCACGGTGAGGACGGAATCGATCTTGCCGCTCTCGATATGTACGCGGGCGAAGGTGCCTGGCTTCAGCACCGCATCCTTGTTGGGAACGAGCGCCTCGAATGGAAACGCGCGTGTGGCCGTGTTGACCGCTGGACTGATGCGCGAGACCTTGCCGGTGAACTTCCGATCCTGATAAGCATCCACCTTTAGATCGACGGCCTGACCTGAATTAATCCATGGCGCCATCTTCTCGGGAATCTCCGCCGTCACTTTCAGCGGATCCAGCTGAACGATTGCCATCACCGGCATCTGCGTCTTCACCAATTCACCCATGTTGACGAAACGCTTCTGCACAAATCCGTCGAACGGTGCGCGAATTTCCGTGTCGCGCAGTTGCCGCGCGGCGAGTTTCATCGTGGCCTCTGAAGCCTGGATGCTGGCGCGCAGGTTCTTCGCGTTCTGAATCGCGGAGTTATAGATCGCCCGCTTCGACTGCAACGCCGCCTTCGCATCGTCCAGCGCCTGTTGCGAAATCAATGTCCGCTTGAACAGCTCGCTGGCGCGATCGTATGCCTGCGTCGCTTGGACGAGATCGGCGTTGGCGCGCCGCGCATCCGGGGTGTCCTCGAGTTCCGGCAGATGCTCGGAGTCGGGCGCGCCATATTGCGCGAGCGTTCGCGCCAGTGCGGCCTGCTGTTGCGCAAACGTGTATTGCTGCTTTTCGTTATCGAGTTGCACGAGCAGCTGACCCGTGGACACCCGGTCGCCAAGATCGGCGAGGATCCTGGCGACCTTGCCATCGGCCTCCGACGAAATCGTTACTTCATCGACTGCGGCGAGCGTGCCAACGATATCCACCGCGCGCTTGACGGAATCCTGGCGGACCGGCTCCGCCTGAATGGCCTTCGGGGTCCCCTCCCGTGCGTGCGCCTGCGCCGTCTCTGACTTCGAACAGCCGGCGGCCGCGAGACCGATGACGGCGATAAATACGATTCGATACAGCATCCGTGTTTATCCGCGTTAATCCGTGATTACGAGTATACGATGTATCAACGCTGGCTTATGGCTTGAGCCTTGAAATGAGTCTTGCCCACCTGACCCTGCCAACTCGCGAAGTCGAGAAGACGGCGTCGTTCTTCGAACGAACGCTTGGGTATCGGCGCCTGGCGGTGCCGACCAACTCTCCCGTCGAACTGGTGTGGCTTGATCTCGGTCGCGGCCAGGATATGCACGTCTTCTACGTCGAAGGGTTCAGCGTCTCGCCCTTCGAAAACGAGTTCGGACGGCACGTCGCCGTGTTCTATCCGCTGGCCGAATTCGACGCTCTGAAGCGGCGCCTGGAATCCGAGGGAGCGGAGATGTTCCCACCGCTTCGCCCGACACCATTCGAGCGATTCTTCTTTCGCGAACCGATCAACGGGTATGTGTTCGAGGTCATCGATCAAAGCGTAGCCAGAACCTTGTAGGGCACACCCATTGCATCGTCACCCTCTGAATGACAGACGGTCAGATCTTTTCTTCCTTCTGGATGGCAGGGTTCGAATCAGCATGTCACGTGAACAGCAAGGGCGTTCGGCTCGACATGATCCGTGCCACCCAGCACGACCACTTCATCGATGAAGACTACGTCAACCTCACGCACATGCGCATCCGCTCGGTGCGTGAAACGGTGCGATGGCACTTAGTTGAAGCAACGCCGGGCGTCTTCGACTTTGCGTCGATGGATTTGATGGTCGAGGCCGCCGGACGCCACGGGATTCAGCTCGTCTGGGATCTGTGCCACTACGGGTGGCCGGACGGACTCGACATCTTCACTCCGGCGTTCATCGATCGATTTGCCCGCTTTGCGCGCGCCGTTGCCCAACACGTGCGTGACACTTCCGACGCCGTTCCGCTCTATACACCGATCAACGAGATGTCGTTCTTTGCGTGGGCCGCCGGCGAAGTCGGCTGGTTTTATCCGCACGGAAGAGGGCGCGGTGGTGAACTGAAGCGACAGCTCATTCGCGCATGCATCGCCGGCATCGAGGCTATCTGGGATGTCGATTCCCGGGCACGGATCGTCGTCGTCGAGCCGGTGATCCATGTCGTCCCGCCAAAGGATCACCCTGGATTTGCCGGCGAAGCCGCCGCGTACCGGAACAGTCAATTCGAAGCCGCCGACATGTTGACCGGCGCGTTGTCTCCGGAGCTCGGGGGCAATCCGCGCTATCTCGACGTGCTCGGCGTGAACTTCTATCACGACAATCAATGGGAGCATCCCGGCGGCCGAAAGATTGCCTGGCATATCCATCCGCGCGATCCGAGATGGAGGCCGTTCCACCTGCTCCTCAAAGAAGTGTACGACCGTTACCGCAGGCCAATGTTCATCGCGGAAACGAGCCACGTCGGCGTCGGACGCGCGGAATGGATTCGCGAGCTGACTGACGAAGTCGTCCAGGCGATCACGATCGGCGTTCCCGTCGGGGCCGTGTGCCTCTATCCGATCATCGATCGGTTCGAATGGGATGATCCGACGCACTGGCACAACAGCGGACTCTGGGATTTCGCGCCGGATGCGCACGGCAACTTCATCCGCGTTCTCAATGAACCCTACGCATTAGAGTTCCGGCGTAGCCAGGCGCGATTGCCGATCCCGTTATCACGCTGACTGCGCCATCACACGCGGGCGGGTGCCAATCAGCCGCTTGTAAAGCGTCAGCGACTGCGCGACGACTTGATCCATGTTGTAGTACTTGTAGGTCGCCAGCCGTCCGCAGAAGTGCACCCCGGTCGTCATACGCGCGAGCGCCTCGTACTCACGATACATCGCCGCGTTCTCCGGCCGTGGAACCGGATAGTACGGGTCACCCTCCGCCCGCGGATACTCGTAGACGACGCTCGTCTTCGGATGCTCCTGGCCGGTCAAGTACTTGAATTCGGTGCACCGGGTGTAGGGGTTTTCGTTGGGATAGTTCACCACCGGCGCGTCCTGATACATCGGCCGCTCGTAAGTGACGAACCGGAATTCGAGCGATCGGTACGGCAGTTTGCCGAAGCGGAACTGGAAGAACTCGTCGACCGGTCCGGTGTAGATCATTTCGCCGTACGGAATCGCGCGCTCGATTTCGCGGTAATCCGCATTGAGCAGGATCTTGATGTTCGGATGCGTCAGCATTCGCTGGAACATGCGGGTGTAGCCATGGAGCGGCATGGCTTGATACGTGTCGGTGAAATAGCGATCGTCGCGGTTCGTTCGCACCGGCACGCGCGCCGTCACTGCCGCATCGAGCTCCGACGGATCGAGATCCCACTGTTTCCGCGTGTAGTTGCGGAAGAACTTCTCGTACAGCTCGCGGCCAACCTTGCTGACAATCACGTCCTCGGAGGTTCGAATCTGCGGACGCGCTTCCGCGACCGATTGGAAGAACTCCTCGACCTGGAACGATGTCAGGTTCAGACCATAGAGACGGTTGACGGTATCGAGATTGATCGGGATTGGCAGCAGCTGGCCGTCGACCCACGCGCGAACTCGATGCTGATACGGACGCCACTCGGTGAAGCGCGACAAGTACTCGAACACTTCACGTGAATTGGTGTGGAAGATGTGAGGTCCGTATTTGTGAACCAGGATCCCGGCCTCGTCATAGTGATCGTACGCGTTTCCGGCAATGTGGTTACGCTGATCGACGATTAGAACCTTTTTTCCAGCGCCTGCGGCGAGCCGCTCGGCCACAACGGCGCCGGCGAACCCGGCACCAACGACGAGGTAATCGAACATGAAGCGGAATCCTTTCCGCAAAGGGCATCTATGTGTTCCGACATCGCCTGCCACGTGGCATCCCACGACATGGTGGCAAGCAGTCTGTCGGCGGCTTGTTGACGTGCGATCGGATCTTCGGCGAGTGCGGCATCAATCGCTTGAGCGAACTCCTGCGGCGTGTCCGCGATTCGGCACAGGCCGAGGTCACGGTAGGGGTGCACGACGTCGGTGATCGAGGTGGACACCACCGGTCGTCCGCCGGCGAGATACTCGGGTGTTTTCGTCGGGCTGATGTAGCGGGTCGTATCGTTGCGCGCGAACGGCAGCATGGCCGCGTCCCAGCCGCCCAGATACTGCGGCAATTCGCCGTACGACTTCTGTCCGAGATAGTGGATGTTTCGAGCCTGCGGCAGCGATGATGGTTCGATCTTGACCACCGGTCCGAGCAGCACGAAGTGATACTGCGGCCGCAAATGAGCGATCCCCGCTATCAGATCTCTATCGAGTCGCTCGTCCAGCACACCGAAGAAGCCAATCCTCGGATGCGGCAGACCAGCCTGGTCCTCGGGCTCGCCAAAGTTGTTCGAACGTGCCGCGGCAAAGTGAGCGATGTCGACGCTGCTTGGAAATGGATGGATGTTGTCGTGCAGGTGCTTCTTGGCTTCGTAGAGGCTGCGGCCGCCGGCGAACACCACACCGGCGCGTCTCAGAAGCGCGCGTTCGGCTTCGCGAAGGCCGGGCGGAGCACCGGCAAAATTCGACAGTTCATCCATGCAGTCGTACACGACTGCCGGCGCCTTCAGATGATCGCTGAAACGGAGCGACATCGGCGTGTAGTACCACAGCACGTCGGGCCTGATTTGGTCTCTCGCGATCACGTCATCAAGAAGGTCGCGCTGAACGTCCGCATCGTGCGCTCGATCGCACTCGCGCAGATGAGGCACGACGACGTGGAGTCGTGGCTGTGCGTCGGTGACCGTCGCATGCGCGGCGTCGCCAGCGTCGAAGATCGGTTCTTCGAACACGAAGACTCGCCGCTCTCGGGCGCAGCGGCTCAACAGATGTTGCGGGCGTTGGAACACGAAGTTCCATCGCAGGTGTGAAAAGCAAAGGACGTCGCGGGTCACGCGCCAGGAGTGTCCAAGAACTATGCCGCCGGCACGAGTACGCGCGTGTGATTGGAAAACCGACGGTTTTGTCGCGCAATGATTGCCTGGCCTGCGGCCTTCGCCCTGCTGGGGTCGGTCAACGCGACGATCGCGCCGCCAAAGCCGCCGCCCGTGAGTCGCGCACCGTACACACCGTGTACTGATCTCGCAGTTTCGACGAGCGCATCAACCGCCGCGGTCGATATCTCGAAGTCATCACGCATCGAGGCATGCGAGGCATAGAACAATCGTCCGACTTCGATCACATCTCCCGCGCGAAGTGCGTCGACCGTCGCCAGAACGCGTGCGTTTTCCGTGATGACATGGCGCGCGCGCCGATTGAGCGGCTCTGGAAGCGAGTCGATCGCACTCCCGTCGGCTTCGCCCACCTCGCGCAGGCTCCTGACACCCAATGCCGCTGCCGCTCGTGCGCATTCCTCGCGTCGAGTGCGGTACTCGCCATTGACATGGCTGTGCCTGACGCCGGAATCTATGACGAGGAGCGTGGTCGTTCGCGGGAGGACGATACGCTCGTAATGCAACGATCGAGTGTCGATGAATAATGCGCTCGACTCGTCCGCAAGGCTGCAGGCCATTTGGTCCATGATGCCGACTGGCGCGCCGACGAAGTCGGTTTCAGCCTTTCGGGCCAGCTGCGCGAGCTGGAGATCGCCGATCGCCAACTCGAACGCCGTACGCACAGCTCGTCCGACGGCAATCAGCAGAGCGGCGCTCGAGGAGAGACCGCTTCCGACCGGAACCTCCGACGACACTCGTGCATCGAATCCCCGCGTGACGCCGGAACCCACAAGCGCCCAGACCATGCCCCGGACGTAATCGGTCCAGTCGTGTGCCGCATCAATTCGTTCGACCGAAAATATCTCGGGCTGTTCTCCGGGAAAATCCGCGCTCCAGACCCGCACGGTTGCATCTGCGCGCGGTGCCAATTCAACGGTCGTGTGGAGCGGAAGCGCAGCCGGAAGCACGAACCCGTCGTTGTAATCGGTGTGTTCTCCAATCAAGTTGACGCGTCCGGGAGCTGACGCGGCGACCGCTGGCGGCCTGCCATACAGGTCAGCAAAGGTGCGCATTGCGCCTGAGGATGTACCGGCCGTCAGGGTTCGTCAACCTGCGCTTGAACCTGCTCCTTCAATTCCGCGGGGATCGGCATCGGATGCTCTGCGCGGGTTGCCGCAGCGATTCGGGCGAGAGGTATCTTCGGGCGCCGATCGGCGGTGAGTAGCCCGTTGACCTCTTGGTACGTGTCCGCGAACTGCGTATAGCAGAAGCCGCTGAACAGGCCGACGGAATGGACGGCTCGCATCAGGCTTTCAAATCGACGAGCGAACTCGTCGACCGTTTGTGCCCGCGAATAGCCCCACGCCGCCCCTGAGGGATTGAGCGCAATCCCGCCGAATTCCGACAACACAATCGGAAGCTCGGCCTGGGTATCGGCACCCAGCACGAGGAGCCGTCCGCCCGGACGTTCGCGTCGGAAGATGCGAGGCACCTCCCGATCGCCGTGGTAGCGCCGCTGAATACGATCCGGGTCGGGATCGTAATCATGGATCCCGACGATGTCGGTGGCGACGCTTTCCCAGCCGTCGTTGCCAATGACGGGACGTGTCGGATCGAGCGTGCGAGTCAGGTGATAGAGCGCCTGGACGTAGTGGCGTTCGGGCGGATTGTCCGGCAGATTGGGAACACCCCATGATTCGTTAATCGGGACCCAGGCAACGATGCACGGGTGACTCGAGTCACGTTCGATCGCTGCCGTCCATTCGGCAGTGACGCGTTCCACCGAGTCCGGTCTGAATCGATAGGCACTCGGCATCTCTCCCCAGACGAGCAGACCGAGCGTGTCGGCCCAGTACAAATAACGCGGATCCTCGAGCTTCTGATGCTTACGAACGCCGTTGAACCCCATTCGTTTGGCCAGCTCGACGTCGGTGCGTAGATGCGCATCGCTCGGAGCAGTCTGTCCTCCTTCCGGCCAATACCCCTGGTCGAGCACCATACGGAGAAAGTACGGGCGGTTGTTGAGGACGATGCGGTCGCGTTGCGTGGCGATGGAGCGAAGAGCTGTATAGCTCGAGACTCGATCGATCAAGTCGCCGCGTTCACCCCACAGCTCGAGTTTGGCGGTAATGAGCGTCGGAGAATCGGGAGACCACAAGAGCTCATTGCGATAATCGTCGACGCCCGGATCGGATAACGCAATGCGCCGGTGCACCTCGCCGTTCACAACACGGTATGTGTCGTCGGCGATGATCTCCTGACCGCACTCCAGGAGAACGCGCAACCGGAGCCCGTCGCGGCGCGCGCCGAAGAGAGCCGACCCGAAACCAATTTCCCAGCGCTCGAGGTTTGGAGTCCACGTGATCCAACCGATCGACGTCGTCGGCACGCGCTCGATCCAGACGGTCTGCCAGATTCCCGTCGTGCGCGGATACCAGATCGAGTGCGGATGCAGTTGCCAATCTTGTTTGCCTCGCGGCTTCGCGAGATCCTGCGGGTCATCCTCTGCGCGGACGATGATTTCAACGGGTCCGTTCTCGTTGACGAGCGGCGTGATGTCGAACGAAAACGGCGTGTACCCGCCGCGATGACATCCGGCCAGCTGGCCGTTCACCCACACACTGGCGCAGTAATCGACAGCGCCGAAATGCAGAAGAAGACGCGTGTCCGCGTGCGAGTCCGGTAGGGTGACGGCGCGTCGATACCAGCATGCGCGGTAAAAGGAGGTATCACCGATTCCGCTTGCCGGTGCCTCCGGCGCAAACGGAACGTTGATGGCCGACGACCAACGCACTTCACCGGGAAGTGTCCAGAGGCCGTCGGCATCGATTGCGAAGTCCCAGGCGCCGTTGAGAGACAGCCAGCGATCACGCACGAGCTGCGGACGCGGGTAGCCACGTCCGAACCGATCGAGTTCTCCTGATTCCCACTCTATGTGGACTGCAGTCACCGTCGTCGTTCACCTTGCAATTGCATGGCCCATCATCACGCCTGAGCTTCATCACACACCGACCTCGTAAAGATCCGCTACGTCACCCGTTGTATTCCAATCCCTCCGTTCCGTCGCTGGCAGAGTGGCACAAGCGCGGTACCGGCATTGCCTGCTCACTTGGCGGATACGAGGCATGAGTAGCGCGAAGCTGAGGTTGCGGATCGCCTGCTGAGCCCGCGGACACGTGCGATGAGAGGTACTGTGATGCTCGATCGACAACACACGACGTCCGTCCGGCGGATACGTCTGACGGCCGCATTCCTACTGTTGCTGGCACCAGCCTGCAGCGACAAGCGTGCCGCTTCGCCCGGTCCAGGCGCGCCGCAGGGGGCGCCTCCGGGATCGCCGCCCGGGATGCGACTCATCGCAGACCTTCCGAACGGGACCTGGCCGATGCCGGCGGGTGACTACGCGAACCTGCGATACAGCCCGCTTAATGCGATTAACACATCGAACGTTCAGAACCTTCGCGCCGTCACGACGATGAGCACGGGAATTCCGCAGGGCCACGAGGGACAGCCGCTCGTCATCGATAACACGATGTACGTGGTCACGCCGTTTCCGAACAACCTGATTGCTGTCGATCTGACAAAGCCGGGCGGCGCAGTGAAATGGATCTTCGAGCCGCATCCCGACCCGCGCGCCGTCGGCATCGCCTGCTGCGACGTCGTCAATCGCGGGGCATCGTTTGCCAACGGCAAGATCATCTACAGCCTGCTGGATGCGCACCTGGTCGCAGTCGATGCCGCCACGGGAAAACAGGCGTGGCGCACGAAAGTGGGCGACATCAACATCGGCGAAACCCTTACAGCCGCGCCGCTCATCGTCAAGAACAAGGTGATCGTCGGAAATTCTGGCGGTGAGCTCGGCGTGCGCGGTTACGTCGCGGCGCTGGACGTCGACAGCGGCAAGGAACTCTGGCGCGCGTTCAACACCGGACCGGACAAGGATGTGAAGATCGGACCGAACTTCCATCCGTTCTATGACAAGGATCGCGGCACGGACCTCGGGGTGTCGACGTGGCGCGGCGATCAGTGGAAGCTCGGTGGCGGGACCGTCTGGGGTTACATGTCGTACGACCCCGAAACCAATCTGTTTTTCTACGGCAGCGGGAATCCGGGCGTGTGGAACCCGGATCTCCGTCCCGGCGACAACAAATGGTCGTGCACGATCTTCGCTCGCGATGCAGATACTGGCGAGGCGCGATGGGCGTACCAAGCGACTGCACACGACGCGTGGGACTACGACGAGATCATGGAGAACGTTCTCGTCGACATGGATTGGCAGGGGCGTACACGCAAGCTGCTGATTCATCCGGGACGGACTGGTTTCGTCTACGTGCTCGATCGTGAGAATGGCGAATTGCTTTCCGCGGAGCCGTTCCAGCCGGTGACGTGGGCGAAGACATACGACCTCAAGACCGGGAAGCCCAACGAGGATCCGAAGTTCCGCACGCGCGACAAAGTAGTCACGTCTGGCATCTGTCCGTCGTCCACCGGCGCGAAAGATTTCATTCCGTCAGCGTTCTCGCCGAAGACCGGGCTGCTCTACATCCCGGCGCACAACACGTGCATGGACTACGAAGGCATCGAGGCCAACTACATCGCCGGCACACCGTATCTCGGGGCGGACGTGAAGATGTATCCCGGTCCCGGCGGTTATCAAGGTGAACTCGTGGCCTGGGACGTCGCCCACGCAAAGAAGGCCTGGGGCGTCAAAGATGCCGTGCTGCCGGTCTATTCGGGCGTGCTCGCGACCGGCGGCGACGTCGTGTTCTACGGCACGCTCGAAGGCTGGTTTGTGGCGCTCGATGCACGCACTGGAACCGAGTTGTGGAAGTTCCACACCGCGTCCGGCATTGTCGGCAACCCGATCACATATCTCGGTCCCGACGGAAAACAGTACATCGCGATCTATTCGGGTGTTGGCGGGTGGATGGGCGCTGTCGCGTTCCCCACCGTGTCGGCTGACGATCCTTACGCGGGGCTCGGCGTCGTCGGGACGATGAAAGACATTAAAAAGTACACGGCACCAGGCAATACGGTGTATGTCTTTGGGTTCTAAACACACGATCGTCAGCGCGGCAATACTGACGGCATCGATCGGATTCACGGTCTATGCGTATCGTTCGCATTCATCGGGACCTGTGCACCTTGCCGTCACACCAGTGGCCGCTGGTGATGTTCCGCAAACCGATCCTCGAGTCCTTCGTGTATGTGCCGACCCCAACAACCTGCCATTCTCAAACTCAAAGGAAGAAGGATTCGAGAATCAAATCGCAACGACCATCGCTCGCGATCTCGGCAAAACGGTCCGCTACCACTGGCGCCCGCAACGGCGCGGCTTTCTGCGGAACACGCTGCTGGCAGGCGCATGCGACGTCGTGATCGGCGTGCCCGCATCGCTCGAAATGGCGCGAACGACGCGGCCGTATTACCGGTCGTCCTATGTGTTCGTCTCGCTACGCGATCGTCGACTCTCGATGACGTCACTCGACGACCCTCGTTTGCGATCCTTACAGATCGGTATCCCGATTACCGGGGACGACTACGACAATCCCCCGCCTGCCCGAGCGCTCGCCGCGCGTCACATCATCGATAACGTCCACGGGTATCCCGTGTACGGCGACTATTCCAAGCCACATCCATCGTGGGGCGCAGTCGATGCGGTGAGACGCACCGATGTCGATGTCGCGATCGCGTGGGGACCGATCGCGGGGTTTGCCGCGCGCCAACCGGGCGCCGCGCTGGACGTCGTGGCGTTGCCGGACGTGGATGGATCACTGCCTTTCGCTTTCGACATCGCGATGGCGGTGCGACGCCAGGACGAGAGCCTGGGATCGCAGCTCGATGCGGCGATCGAGCATCGGGCGGCGGATATTCAGCGAATTCTCGACAGCTACGGGATCCCGCGCGCGCACGAAATGCAGGCGCTGACGCATTACCTGGAGGGATTGAAATGAAGAGGCTCAATGCGGCCGCCGCAGCATTTATCTCAGTCGCGCTGACTGCAACACTGAACGGCTGCTCCAGGGTCGAATCACAACAAACTCCGAGCAATCCGCCGACGACACAGCCCGGCAGCTCCGCTCAGCAGAGTCGTGGATCGCAGCCGGGTGCAGCCAAGGCGGACTGCGGCAATCTTCCATCGTCGGACGATTTGAAAAAGTGGCTTCGCTCAACGCCGAGCGAGAGTGAAGCCGGGGGATTGATGTCGGGCAAGATGGAGTGGGCTACTGTCGTCAATCGACACGGAGAAATCTGTGCAACCGCTGTTGCGACCGACGATCCGGCAAGCGCGTGGCCGGGCAGTCAGGCGATCTCCAAAGCCAAGGCATACACTGCAAACGCCTTCAGTACCGATGACACACCCCTGTCGACCGCGCGGCTGTATACGCTGACGCAGCCCGGCCATTCACTGTGGGGCGTTGCCCAGCCGAATCCGTTCAATCCGGAGTGTGTCGTCTCGCCCACTGATTCCAACAAGACCAAAGGAAAGATTTGCGGCGGCGCGATCGCTTTTGGCGGCGGTGTGCCGCTCTATCGCAATCAGACTCGCGTCGGGGGGTTAGGTGTGAGCGGTGACACCGCATGTGCGGATCACGAGATCGCAAAGCGAATTCGTCACGCTGCCGGCCTCGATCCCGCCAAAGGTGAATTCGCCGACGACATCGTCTTCACCAGCGCCGACGGTGCGTCGCCGTTTGCACACCCGCTTTGTGCGAACACCTGGAGGAACGGGAAAAAGCTCGGCGACGAGGCAAAGGCGACAGGTTACTGACGGAGGCACAGGACAACCACGGTTGGAAATTTTCTCGTCTCTCGCCTTGCAGACTGGGGCGTCACGAGGAGACTGCCGCGTAAAGCGAAGGGAAAGTGACGCAATACGGCGGGCGTTTCGATGTATATTCCGCGGGATGTTGCGCCTTTGCGCACACGCTACGGTGCGAGCAGTTTCCGTTGTTGCCTGCTTTCTCGTACTGTTCCTGCCACTCTCGGCTTCTGACGCTGACAAGGCGACGAAAGAAACGTTCGGCTCTGGCGGCCGAACGCGAACGTACTATCTCCTGATTCCAGAGTCAGCGAAGAAAGCCGGCTCACCGCCGTTAATCGTGCTGCTCCACGGTTCGAGCCGTGACGGCAAGTCGCTTCTCGATCCATGGACTGCGCTTGCTAAGAAGGAGGGCATCGTCCTGGTCGCGCCCGACGCCATGACTCCGCAGGGATGGCGAGTGCCAGAAGATGGGCCGGATTTCCTCTACGACCTCGTCGAGATCGTTGCGAACCAGATCGAGATCAATCGGCAGCGCGTCTACATCTTCGGTCACTCAGCGGGCGCGGGTCACGGATTGGTGATGGCGCTGCTCGAGTCGGAATATTTCGCTGCCGTCGCTGTGCACGCGGGCATGCTGACCGAGTCCAGCTATCCGATGATGGAGCGCGCCGCGCGCAAGACACCAATTGCCATGTGGGTCGGCACCGACGATGCCCTGTTTCCGCTGCCAGTGGTGCGTGCGACACGGGATGCCTTGAAAGCACACGGATTCCATCCGCAACTGACCGAACTGGCTGCTCACACGCACAACTATTACATGCGGGCGGGCGCCATCAACGAAGAGGTCTGGAAGTTTTTCCGCCCAATCGCGTTGCCCAATGAGCCGAAATATCAGCGGTACTCGTACGAGCAGTGAAGACATCGCGCGGTTCCCGGGAGATCCGGAATCTGTCCTCTTCCCGACGAGCGGCTGCGCCGCCGGCTGGTGGCGCTCTACGCGCGCGAGTTGCACCTGTCGCCTGACCTCATGGACGATCTGGCGCGTCGTACCGAAGGCGCCAGTCCGGCATTCATCAAAGAGTTCCTGCGCCGCATTGCGCAACACCACCTGGAATCAGGTGCAGAGAGTGACGAGGCCGTGACCACGGCCACAGCTGAAGGCGCGTTGCACGAAATGCTGTTCTCCGGCGGTGCCTTGAACACCAGGCTCCTCGGAGGAGAAGCCGTGGAGCTTCCTTAAACACAGCCCGCGCGTGCTACCGCTTCGGGATTGACCACATGGATCGGCCTGCCTGCTGCATAGGCCAGAATCTGATCGAAGACGTCGGAAAACTGAAGGTCATATTCGTCGCACGTGACGTATCCAATATGGGGCGTGCAGACGACGTTCGGCATCGCGAGTAGCGGATGGCTTCGATCGGTCATCGGCTCCGTTTCGTAGACATCGACAGCAGCCATACCCGGACGTCCCGTTCGCAACGCCGCGACGAGTGCGCCCGGCGCAATAAGCCCGGCGCGGCTGGTGTTGACCAGTAGCGCCGTGGTTTTCATGGCGCCGAGATCAGTTGCCGTCACAATCCCGCGCGTCGCGTCCACCAGGCGCATGTGCAGCGAGACAATGTCGCACTCGCGAAAAAATTTGTCTTTGCTCGCAGCGACGTCATACCCATTCTCCCGCGCGCGTTCACGCGCCCTTTCCCGTGCCCACACGCACACGTCCATTCCGAACGCTTTGCCGTAGCCGGCCACGACCGTGCCGATTCGTCCGTACCCGTAAATGCCGAGTGTCTTTCCGCGCAGCGTCGTGCCCACTCCCACGTGCCATGCCCCTCGCCGCAGTCCTTCCACTTGCGCGGGAATCTGCCGCATCGCCGCAAGGACGAGCGCCCAGGTCAACTCGGCGGTCGCGTACGACGGGGTATCCGCGTGGAGGTTTGACGAGACAATCACACCATTCTGCGTGCAGGCGGCAATATCGATGTGGGGATAGACGCTGCGCTGACTGATGAGACGCAGTTTCGGAAGTCGTGCCAGGAGCGGCGCCTGAATCTTCGTACGCTCCCGAATCAGGACCAGCACTTCTGTTTCTTGCAGGCGCTCGGCCAGAAGATCGACGTCTTCTACGTGGTCGTTCCAGATAGTGACGTCGAACGCCGCCAGTTTCGTGAAGCAAGGCAGTGTGCGCAGCGTGTCGAAGTAGTCGTCGAGGATGGAAACCGTAATAGGACGCATATATGGAAGTTTAGCTTCGTAGTGATTAGGATCGGTCGCGTCAATCGCTTTCGACCAGTTTGTCTCCTCAGATGAACAACACAGAGATCGGCATTTGTGAGATTGACCCGGCGGACCGCGACTGGGTTCGGTCCTTCTTGCGGCAACACTTCCGCTCGACCAGGATCGTTTCTCGTGGAGTCCTGCATCAGGCAGACGAACTGCCGGGGTTCATCGCGACGTTCCGCAGCGAGCGGAACGCTTTGCTCACGTACTGCGTGACGGCTGGCGAGCTGGAGGTCATCTCCCTTCATTCCGCCATCACCGGTCGAGGGCTCGGCTCGCGCCTTCTGGCTGCGGCGCGGGATCGCGCACGTGAGCTGCAATGTCGACGACTATGGCTCATTACAACCAACGACAATGAGCCCGCCATTTCGTTCTATTCACATTGGGGAATGCAGCTCGCCGCCGTTCATCGTGGTGCGATCGCGGAATCGCGCAAGCTCAAGCCGGAGATTTCGTATTTCGGCATCGGTGGACGTCCGATCGAAGACGAGGTCGAGTTCGAGTTGCTGCTCGGATAGAGTCAGGACAGCGGTATGTCCGACGATCAATTCGACGCGATCGTGCTCGGCGTCGGCGGGATGGGGAGCGCGGCTCTGCTTCACCTTGCACGGCGACAACTCCGCATCCTCGGGCTCGAGCAGTTCGAAATCCCGCACGAACTCGGCTCGTCGCACGGACTGACTCGGATCATTCGTCTCGCCTACTGGGAAGATCCGGCATACGTCCCGCTCCTCCGCCGCGCGTACGAGCTCTGGCGTCAACTCGAACAGCTCGCGGGAGAAGTGCTGCTGGTCACAACCGGAAGCATCGACGCCGGTCCGCCGGACAGCCGTCCAATTCGCGGAGCGCTGGAAGCGTGCACCAGGTTCAATCTTCCTTACGAAACATTCGATGGTTCCGCCCTGCATCAGAGATTTGCTGGCTATCGGCTGCCCTCCGATCTCGTTGCGGTCCTGCAACCCGACGGCGGATTCTTGCTTTCGGAACGATGCATCACCGCGCACGTGAACGCGGCTGTGCAGCTCGGTGCGGCCGTGCACACGAATGAACGCGTGATCGATTGGGATGTTCGCGGAGATCACGCCGTGGTTCACACCGACGGATCGACATATCAGACAGAGCGGCTCATCGTGACAGCGGGGCCGTGGGCCGGCAAAATCGTTCGCGCGTTACAACCGCTCGTCAGCGTTGAACGGCAGGTCGTCATGTGGGTGACGCCCAGGCAGCCTGACTTGTTTGCGTCCGACAGGTTCCCCGTTTTCTATCTCCACGCTGCCGAGGGCAGCTTCTACGGCTTTCCGTTCTTTCCTGATCTTGGCTTCAAGATCGGTCGATATCATCACCTGCGGCAGATCGTTGATCCCGATCGCGTGGACCGGGCGTGTCATGCGGAAGATGAATTAGCGCTCCGCGAGGCAATCCGGCGTTACTTTCCCGACGCCGATGGCCCGGTGAATTTGGTCAAAGCGTGTCTCTTCACGAACACGAGAGACGAGCACTTCATCATCGACACGCTGTCTGACCGTCCTCGTATCGTCGTCGCTGCCGGCTTTTCAGGTCACGGCTATAAGTTCTGCAGTGTCGTGGGAGAGATCCTTGCCGACCTCGCCCTCGAGGGGCACACGAGGCATGACATCTCGTTGTTTGCGCTTGAGAGGCTGATGTGAAGCGCGATACCGCCGCGCCGGCATTACGATCACCGCACGTTCTCGAGCATCCAGATGGCCGGTGGATCTGTTTTAACGCGACTAGCGACGGCGGTGCCTCCCGACTCGCGGTTGTGCCAAGAAAGAGTGGGCAGTCGATGATCTGGCTGACCAGCGATAACGAATGGGTTGACAAGCCACGGTGGTCAGCGAATGGCAGGCTGATCTACTACTTCAGATAGAACCTGGTTAAATGAAGCTCACACGAAGGTAACAAACTAAAAACTAAACCCAACGCCCACCCGTACATCGTTGACGTGGTAGTCGCCGCCATTCAATGTCGATGCAAGGCCTGACGCGAGGATCTTCTTGTAGCGATAGCCCACGTCAATCGCGAGCGCGCCGGTTTGGAACACCACTCCTCCGCCGACGCCAAGCAGGGGATCGGTTCGATTGAGGAATCCCAATCCTTCTTCGACGCCTTCGTAGGTGGCGCCACCAAAGCCGGTCACGTCAGTGCTCAACCGGGCCCAGCCCGCCGTGGCCTCACCATAGGGACGCACGCTGGAGTGTGGTGAGGCGATCCATCGCACTCCTCCTTCTCCATACCAGGCGGTCACGTGCAGGCCGACCGGCGAGTAGTCGTCGACGAGATTGAACAGCGGCGGCTTGATGTCTGACATGCGCCCGAACTCGCCCACCACCTGAAGATTCGGAAGCAGGCCGGCGACGGCCGTGCCGCCGAAGGTCGGCGCCGTCGACGTTCCACCCAGAAACGGCGTCGACGAGGTCCCGAACGTGATGCCGCCGAACCCCTGAATGGCGCGATTGGTCGACTGGGCTCGCGCTGTGGCCGCGACGGAACAGACCGCGAGTACGGCTGCAGCAATAAAAGCTCTTTGCATGATTGAAGACACTCCGGCGCTGGCAGTGTCCATCTGGAGCAAAGGCGGTACCACAAGCTCTACCATCGAAAAGTTCGAAGAAAAACGAAATCGCGCGCCCCTGTGGTTTGCGATGCCCTGTCGCGACGACACCTCAGCTGTTGCCATCGCTGCTCGCTGCTCGTTCCTCGCTGGTCCAGAAGACCGCCGAAGAGTATCTGCGGCCAGGCAATCGCACGGTTTACGTCATCACACCCGGCAAGACCGCCACGCCAGGTGACAAGGAGGCGCGATGAAACCGCTGCGCTCGCATTGCTCGCTGGTGCCCAGCAGGCGGCGCAGCAAAAGCCTCCGGCTGCTGGAGCGCCAAAAGACTTCGCGCTGCCCGCGGCGAAACGATTCACGCTCGCGAATGGTCGGTCCCGCCGCCATCAGGCCGTCAATTCGCGCTCCTCGACCGCGCCGACGCTCCCCAGTCGACGGTGATGGTCGGGTTGCGCGTGCCGACTGCGTCACACAAGGATTGGATCGCACTCCAGGTTACCGATGCGCTGCTGGGCGGCGCGTTCGGCTCGAGGATCACGACGAACATTCGCGAGCTGAAAGGCTACACGTATTCGCCGTTCAGCCAGGTCGAGGCCCATCCTGGGCAGGCGAGCTGGGTCGAGACGGCCGATGTCACCACGAACGTCACCGGAGCCTCACTGAAAGAGATCTTTTTCGAAATCGACCGATTGCGAAAGGACCCGCCACCCGCCGCGGAGCTTCAGGGAATTCAGAACAACCTCGCAGGCATTTTCGTCGTGCAGAACGCCTCGCGCAACGGCGTCATCGGACAACTGGCGTTCGTCGATCTTCACAAATTCGGGCCGGACTATCTCTCAAGCTACGTCAAGCGAGTGATGGCGGTGACGCCGGACGAAGTTCGTCGAATTGCGAGTCAGTATCTGACGCCGGACAAGATGTCGCTGGTCGTGGTAGGCGACGAGAAGACGGTCAAGCCTCAGGTCACGCAGTGGGCGCAATAATGTTCAATGCTCAATGTTCAATGCTCAATGTTCAATGTTCAATGCTCAATGTTCAATGCTCAATGTTCAAGTGAACGCTGCATTGCACATTGAGCATTGAACATTTTGCGCATCGCTAAACGCTGCCGCGATGCGATCCGTCGTCGTCGAGAAGTGGTGGACTGCCGTAGTCGGTCTGGTGCGGGTCGGTCGCGCCGTTCGGGACGCTATCACGATCGAGCTCGGTCATCCCTACCGGAGCTTTCGCCGCATGTGGACCGCCGGGCAGTAACGTATCGTCCTTCTTTCTCGGCTCAGTTGCCACCATTCACCTCCCTTTGGGTAGCAAGCAACATGCTCTCCAGTCCCCGTCGAGGTGGGCATTTTCTTCCGTTGTCCCTCTCCTAATCGCGTGATATATCTGGCGCCCGAACTTCCGCTGTAATCTTCACCTGCGTCGCGGCCCGCCATTCGCGCGGACCCGCCGGGTCGATCTCTCTCGCGGAGGAACCTCGACGGGGTGCCCATGGGACGAACGCTCCTCGCCTTCGGCATCGCTGCTGTGATGCTCTGCAGCTGCCCTGCCGGAGCCAGCGCTCAATATTTCGGCCGCAACAAAGTTCAATACGACCACGCTGAGGTGCGGGTCCTCGCGACCGAGCACTTCGACCTCTATTATCCGGGCGAGGATTTATCGGCCGCGTTGACGGCCGGACGATTGGCGGAGCGGTGGTACACGCGATTATCGAACGTGCTTCAGCACAGACTCACAGGCCGGCAGCCGCTCATCCTTTATTCCAGCCATCGCACGTTCGAACAGACGAATGTCTGGTCCGGCTTAATCGACGAAAGAACCGGCGGCTTCACCGAGTCTCGCAAACGGCGCATTGTGATTCCATTCGCCTCGACGCTTGCCGAAACGGATCACGTGCTCGGGCACGAAATCGTCCATGCGTTTCAGTACGACATCTCTGACGAAGCGAAGTCGCCGCTGGATGTGCCACTCTGGTTCGTCGAAGGCATGGCCGAGTACCTCACGCTTGGTGCCGACGACCGGCTCACCGCCATGTGGATGCGCGATGCGGCAACAAAGGAACACCTGCCGCAAATCCGCGATCTCGCATCGGGTCGATTCTTTCCGTATCGGTGGGGTGCGGCGTTGTGGGCATTTTTGTCGGATCGCTACGGCGCCGACTTCCCGGTACGTGCGTTACGCGCAAAACGCGACGTGCGACGCCGGCTCGAGTCGCTGACCGGTGAACGGATGGACGCGATCTCGTCGGCATGGCAAAGCTACATTCGTGAGAAATACGGATCCGTGGTGACTGCTGCGACCGAAGCTCCGGCGTTGGTTGCGACCAACCGAGGCGGAGGCCGGCTGAACCTCGCGGCTTCGCTCAGCCCGGACGGTCGGCGAATGATTTACTTCTCCGAACGCGATCAGTTGTCGATCGATCTCTTCCTCGCCGACGCCCGCACCGGCGCGGTGATACGAAAGCTAATCACGACAGCGGGAAATACCGCGTTCGACAGTCTGCAGTACCTGCATTCAGCCGGTTCGTGGGATCCAGCCGGAAAGCGGTTTGCCCTGGCAACAATTCGCGAAGGACATCCGGCGCTGATACTGCTCGATGTGGATGATGGGCAGGCCGCACGCAATTTGCGATTCAATCAGTTCGACGAAGTGTACAGTCCAACCTGGTCGCCCGCCGGCGACTCGATCGCGTTCGCCGCCTTGACCGCCGGCGCAACCGATCTGTTCATCGTCGATCTGAAGGACGAGCACGTTCGTCGACTGACACACGATCAGTTCGCAGATGTGCAGCCGGCCTGGTCACCGGACGGGAGATCGATCGCATTTGCGACAGACCGCTTCTCCACCACGCTTTCCGATTTGAAGTGGGGATCCCTTCACATCGCGTTGATCGATGTTGCAACAGGAACGATCTCGCGGCTGGGCGCCGGCGAGGTCGGCTCTCAGCGCGATCCGGCATGGTCGCCCGATGGCGCGAGCGTCTTGTTCGTAGGCGATCGCGGCGACATCAGCAATATCTTCCGCTTCGATCGCAGCAGCGGGCGCGTGTTTCAGATCACTGACGTCGCCACCGGCGTGAGCGGCGTCACGAGACTGAGTCCGGCATTGTCGATCGCGGGAACGTCAGGAACCCTGGCTTACAACGTGTTCAGCGGCGGCGGTTACGAAATCCACACCATCGATCGCGGACCGGATCTGGAGGGACAGGAAGTCCCAGCTCTCTCGCTGGCGACCACCACGACGGCAGACCCAAGCGAGGACAACCTACCAGTGCCGCAAGTTCCGGCCATTGTCGATCCTGGCCGCGCTGCCGCCGATCAAAAGTATCGGCCCAAGCTAGGACTGGAAGCGCTCGGCATGCCGTATTTCTCCGCCGGCGGCGGTGCATTTGGCACGTCTGTTCAGGGCGGGAGCTCGTTCCTGTTCGGGGATCTGCTCGGCGATCGACAGCTGTTCACCGCGGTCCACTTGAGCAGTCAGCTTGAAGAATCTGCGTTCATGGGAACGTATCTGGATCGCGGCTCCCGATTGAACTGGGGATTGACGATCAATCAGATCCCGCAGGTTGGTCAATGGCGCTCGCCGATTGCGGCAGGAGAAGAAGCCGACACGCTGGTACGCACCCGCGAACGCCGGGTGTGGACCGAGCGTGAGCTCTCCGCGTTCATCGCATATCCGCTGAACCGATGGAGGCGAATAGAGTTCAGCGTCGGCATGCGGCAGAACATGTTCGAGCGTGAGGCCGAGACCGACGTCGTGTCGTCGACAACGGGCCGGTTGATCGAGACCCGTCCAGCGGAGACCCCACTCACTTCAGCCCTGACCGTCGGCGGCCTGTCCGTTGCGCTCGTTGGCGATACCGCAATCTTTGGCGGAACTGGACCAATTCTCGGCAGCCGATATCGTTTCCAGGTGTCGCCCGTCGTCGGCGGCGGGTCGTATGTCAACGTGCTGGCGGACTATCGTCGATATGTGATGCCGATCCGTCCATACACGCTCGCACTCCGGATCCTGCAGTCGGCACGATACGGACCCGGTAGCAACGACCCGCGTCTGTTGACGACGTATCTCGGATCATCGTGGCTCGTGCGCGGCTACGGCCCGAGCCGCGTGGCTGAGTCCGAGTGTGGTGCGGGGCCGTGTCCGGCGCTCGATCACATGCTGGGCACGGGCGTGCTGGTCGCCAAACTCGAACTCCGCACTCCGCTCCTGAGTGCGTTCAGCTCGCGGTTTCATTACGGCGCCCTGCCTCTCGACGCATTTGTGTTCGCCGACGCGGGCACCACGTGGGGTGCGATCGACCGACCATTTGGCTGGACGACAATGGTGAGCGCATTGATTCGGAGCGTCGGCGGCGGCGTTCGAGCCAATGCGCTGGGATTGATTCTTGATGCTTCGGCCGAGCGGCCGCTGGATTTGCGATCACACGGGTGGCGCTTCTCGATTAATGTTCGGCCGGCGTTCTAGAGCTCGTCGAGCGCGCGCCAGGCAACGTCTAGCTCTCGTTCGCGTCGAAGATGTTGTCGACGATGGAATTCGCGCGACTCTCGAGGCGTCGCTGCAACTCGTCAAACCGCTTAGTCATGTCGCGCCTGATTGCACGCGCCGCGAGCACAAAGGTAATGTTCAGGCCGAGCAGGCCAAGAATTAGAACGGAGGCAATGAGCCAGGGTACCATCTCGTCACCTGCGGAAGAGGTTCATTGCAGATCGGCCGATGTCGGCTGCCGAAATCCATTGTAAAGGAAACGAGCCGCCCGAACACATGATCCACGACCTCCGCTACGCCCTCCGCGCTCTACGGCGGATGCCAGCTTTCGCCATTTTCGCAGCCGTCACTCTCGCCCTCGGCGTCGGCGCGAGCACCGTCACGTTCACGATCGTCGATGCCATTCTTCTGAAGCCACTGCCGTTCGCTGATCCGCAACGGCTCGCCACGATTCAGCTCGATCCGGGGGCGCGTGTATCAGAGCGTTACGCGTACGAGTGGCGTTCGCAGAGCCAAGCGATCGCCGATCTGGCGGGATGGTACGACACACGGATGATTCTGAGTGGACGGGGTGAACCGGTCGAGGTTCTCGTCGACCGGACAACGCCGAACTTTTTTGCCGTGCTCGGCACGCGGCCGATTCTGGGTCGAACATTCTCGTACGGCCGCGATCTCGGCCACGCCGACCGGGAAGTTGTCCTTAGTTATGGTCTTTGGCAACGACGGTTCGGCAGCGACTCGCGCGCAATAGGTCAGTCAATCACACTGGACGGCGCGTCGTTCAGTATCGTCGGCGTGATGCCGGCCGGCTTCGCGATTCGCACCAATGAACTTCCAGAATCCCGCGCTGAACTCTGGACGCCATTTCAGATTGATCCAGATGCCGGAGTGGGCATGGGCGGTTCTCTGAACGTCGTTGCTCGTCTTGCGGACAACACGTCGTTTGCCGAGGTCCAGGCCGAGGTTGCGACCATTGCCAATCGTCTCGAGGCGGAACGTCCTTCCTTCACCCGAGACTGGCGCGTTCAGGTCCTGCCGTTGCGGGAAGCAACCGTGCAAAACGTCCGCGCCACGATCCTTGTCCTGTTCGGATCTGTAAGTATCTTGCTGTTGATCGCATGCGTGAACGTCGCGACGCTCTTGCTGAGCCGCAGCACGGCACGGTCCACAGAGATCGCGGTTCGCATCTCGCTCGGAGCAACAGTCACACGACTGATGCGGCAGCTTCTCTGGGAGAGCACCCTACTGGCGGCGTGCGGCGGCGCGATCGGAGTAACCCTCGCTGCGTGGGGCACACATTTGATTGTCAACCGACTTCCCGCGCTGCTCGACCTGCCGCGCGCGGGGCAGATCTCCGTCGATTACAGAGCGGTCGTGTTCGCAATCGCTGCAACGACGCTTACTGTGATCGTGTTCGGAGTTTTTCCTGCGTTGCGCGCGATCGGCATTGACCCGAAAGACGCACTGCGAGAACACAGAATCGCTTCCCCCCGGAGCAGCCGGCGCCGTTCGTCCAATGTCCTGCTCGTTACCCAGATCGCACTGGCACTCACACTGTTGACCGGCGCCGGTCTTCTCACTCGCAGCTTCGAGAAGCTGACGCGTGTCGATCTTGGGTTCCGCCCGGATCACGTCGTCACTATGCGAACGACACTTTCGCCGTCGCGGTATGAGAGTGACGACCGGGCGCGCGCGTTTACGACAGAGCTCCTGACGCGTGCAGCGGCGCTCCCGGGTGTCCAAGCGGTTGGCATAGCGAACTACCTGCCACTCAGCAATGTGGGCGAGGGCGCGACCTTCGAGATTGAAGGACGCACGTACGCCCGTCCGGATGAAAAGCCGGCCTCATGGCGCAGCGTAGTCGGCGGGCGATATTTCGAGACGATGGGGATCCCGCTCCTCCGCGGCCGGCTGCCGGGATCGGCCGACACGGATCTTACACAGGCGGTCGCTGTGATCGACGAGGTGCTCGCGCGCCGGTACTGGTCGAATGCGGATCCGATTGGGACGCGGCTGCTCTTCAAAGACGCAGATGGCGGGGCGACCGCGACGGTCATTATTGGAATTGTCGGAAACGTCCGCTGGATGGCAACTGTTGCCGAACCGCCGGGGACGACGTATCTGTGGTCCACGCAGCGGCCCGGCCGGGAAATCACGCTCGTTGCCCGTGTAACCGGCAATGACGGGACGGTCGCGAAAAAGCTTGCCGATACCATCACTGACATCGATCGCGGCCAGCCTGCCGCGGACATTCGCACGCTCGACGATCTCGTCGCCGCCGACACTGCACGCCCGCGCGTCACGATGCTCGTGCTGACCGGCTTCGCGACCGTCGCGATCGTTCTCGCGGCCATCGGTCTCTACAGCGTTATCTCGTTCAATGTGCTGCAACGCCGGCGTGAAATCGGCGTGCGCGTGGCCCTGGGCGCGCAACGGGGCGATGTGATCCGGCTTTTCATGTCGCGTGGTCTCGTCGTGACGGGGGCCGGTGTCATGCTTGGCATTGCCTGCGCGCTCGCGCTGGGGCGAGTCCTCGGAGGCCTGCTCTATGGGATCGAATCGCGGGATCTGCTCAGCATCGTAGGAGCGACGCTGTTCGTGCTGGTCATGGCAACGGTCGCGATCTATGTGCCAGCGGCGCGGGCAACGCGACTCGATCCTGTCGTCGCTCTTCGGCGGGAGTGAGCGTGTGGCTAGGTGGATATGCGAAGGTTGTCGTGAATCACGGGAGATTCCTGCGCGATACGACGATCCTTCGCTCGATAGCGCGGCGCGGTTGAAGCTGGACTGTCTCGCCGCTCGCGGATCGACCACACATGCGTACATTCAGAACATCGCAAATAGGCCAGCCGGTCTATCGTGAGAGCGGCTGCGACTTCTGGGCTGTTGCAATGCGGGCAGCTTTGGGTGTCCATCCAGCCCGCAACCGTAGCAACAGTTAAGCCTGTTCCTCCCCTAATGTCGGCGGGTTTTTGGTTGGCCCGACCTCGAAGGCGCGCTGCAGGTGGACAAATGTCGCTATTCGGCGCGCAGGGACGCGACAGGATCTGCCGAGAATGAAACAATCGCACTTCGAGCCGCGGTTCGGCGATCGTCCGGTGTTGATCGGTTCTCAATCCGCTCTCGGGCACCCGATCGCGCGATCCGGTTGCCTTCGCAAAGAGAATGGCGGACTGAACGGGAAAGTCGTTCCAATGCCGGCATATTAGACTCAGCGCCCTGTCATTCGGCCGAGGCCATGAATCCATCGGCAGTACACAAGTACTGCCTTGCAAGGCCACTCACGGCTGCGCTAGCCTTTGCGCGCTTTCACCACAAACAACCTCCTGAGGGACCCGCCGTGAGACACATGCGCTTGCTGGTGCTGCGAACGCTCGGAACTGTTGTTGCCGTTTCTCTTCTAGTGCTGCCCGGACGCGCGCAAATTACGCAGGCCGGTGATGCATCGACCGGCCGGATCACGTTGGCGGCGACGACGCAAACTGCCGTACTCGCATCGAACACCTTGATCGCGCGCATGGCGCAGGCCGGCGAGTTGGCAAGCGTGCGGGTGATCGACGACCGGCAGATTCGTGGTCGGCAGACACAGACACTGCAGCAGATCTACAAAGGGATCCCCGTCGAAGGTGGCAGTGTCACGTTACAGAAGAGCGGTTCCACCACCGTCTCAGTCTTCGGAACGCTGTTCGAAAACATTTCGATCGACGTGACGCCGGCGATTGCCGCGATTGACGCCGCCCGCATCATCGAAAAGGCCGCGAATGCGTTCATCGCATTCGGCGCATCCCCGACGCTGGTTGTCGTCCCCTCACCCGTCGGAACTTTCGCGCTGACATACAAGGCGACCGTTGCGTACGCCATCACCTATTACGTCGACGCACTCACCGGCGACGTCGTGCGCGTTGTCGATGAAAAAAGCTACGACACCGGCCTCGGCACCGGCACGCTCGGCGAGCCGAAAAAGATGGCGACAACGCTCATGGGCAGCACTTACCGGGCCAAGGACACACTGCGGCCGGCCGGCATCAGCACGTACGACACCGGTGGGAGCTCGACGGCCCTGAATCGGATGCTCAATGACAATAACGCGACGGACACCGACCTGGCGTCGAACGCGACCAACACCTGGACGAACGGCTATGTCGTCGATGCACACTCCAACACGGGGCTCACCTACGACTACTTCTTTCGTCAGCACAACTGGTCGGGGCTGGACGGCAGCAATCGACCACTGAGCGATATTGTGCACAGCGGCAATGAAGTACGCGACAACGCCTTCTTCATCGCGCCACCATTTGGTCCGAACAAGAATGGCGCGATGGTTTACGGCCGCACCAGCGGAGGCGTTCCGGTGACCGCAATGGACGTTGCCGCCCACGAGCTGATGCACGGAGTGACGTTCTTTTCGCTGAGTAACCGAACTGGTAGTGGCTTTACAAACATTGTCTACACCGTACTGGGCCCGACATCGTTCGTGTTCAACGGGACGACGTTCCCCTGCAGTTCGGCCGGCGTGGTCGACAGTCAGGGCAATCGGCGGCCGTTCCTGTGTAACGGTGGACGATACGTACTCGGCGCTTCCCACGGCGGCGCGATTAACGAAGCGCTTTCCGACATCTTCGGCACTAGCGTCGAGTTCTTCTTTCAACCGGTCGGGTCGGGATCGTTGAAGGCCGATTACGAGATGGGCGAAGACATCACGAACTTCGGTCCGAACCGCTCCTTGAGCGATCCCGCATCGATTGGAATCCGCCATGATTCAGGGACTGTGGGTTACCCGGATCACGTTAGCAAAATGTTGAACTACGTGCTGGTGGTGACCGGCGGAACGGCCACAAGCCCAACCTCGGTGTCCTTTTTCCCTATCGCATTTTCGAATGGCAACTTCGTGTTCTTCCTCAATAACGGATCCACCGATGGCGGCGGCGTGCACCTGAACTCGACGCTGTTCAGCCACACGTTCTTTCTTGCGGTTGAAGGCGGCCGGAACGCGACATCCGGGGTGTCGGTCTCGGGCGTGGGCGGGGCGAACCGCGCGCAGATCGAGAAGGTGTTCTTCCGCGCGATAAACCAGCTGATGCCGAACAATGCGAATCTGCAAACGGCGGCCGCCACCGTGATCCAAGCGGCAATCGACCTATACGGACCAAGCAGCGCGGCCACGCAGGCAGTCACTGAGGCGATGACTGCGGTGGGACTCCGCTAACCACTAGCAACCCGATTTGAAGAGGACTTTTCGCTCATGACACTCCCCAAGTCGACGATCTGCTGGTCGGCGGCTATGCTCATCATGGCGAGCGTCGGCATTACCCCGGCCGCTGCGCAGTCGTACTCACAACGCCGAGTCGAGATCTCCGGAAACGTCGGCGCGCAGACCGGCGCGAGCAAGTTCACGCAATCCCATTCGTTCACTTTCAACGGCGACACCGAGACGCTCACGGTCGATCACGATGTGAAGACCGCGCTCGGATTCAACGTCGGCGCTGCAGTGAGGCTCGTCCCGCAGTTCTGGGTCGGCGTGCAGTACGCGATGGTTGAAATGAAGCCGAGCGCTTCGATCACGGCCGTCATTCCTCATCCGCTGGTGTTCAACGCTTCCCGCACCGTCGAGGGATCGAGTAACAACGTCGTCCACAACGAACAGAACGTGCACGTGGATCTGATGTACGCACTTCCGGTCCGTGCCGTGGATGTCAGGGTCATGGGAGGACCAACGTTCTTCAATCTGAAGCAGGACTTAGTCTCGGGTGTGACCATCAACGAGAGCTATCCGTTCGACACCGCGACGTTCGCCAGCGCGCCGACGAAGCGATTGTCCAAGTCGGCGGTGGAATTCAACGCGGGTGTCGATATCTCGCGTCCACTGTCGTCGCAGGTCGGCATCGGCGCGCTGATCCGCTACAGCCGGGGTGATGTGAAGTTCGATGACCCGGACATCGGTCCGCAAACCGTCAAGGCCGGAGGTTTCGAAGCGGGCGGCGGTGTCCGAGTCAGATTCTGACAGGTATCATCCGGCCAGAGAAACGCCCTCGGGTCCAACACCTTGTTGCGGTTGGTCCCGTGCCAGCGCAAGTACGTCTCCTGCACCGCGTCCTCGGCGTCGGCCATCGACGCGATCATGCGGTCGCCGTCGGCACCGCCATCAGGCCATCCGACGGGTGCGGGCCCGAGCCACCCCGCCGATAGCCATGCCGATCAATCCCAACACGAACGCCGCGGCGCCTCCGACGACTCCGTTGCCGGTGCCCGGACCACCGTTTGCCACAGCCACGTTCAATCCGCCGTTGATTGCGGCGATGAGTCCCACCACCAAGGCCACGCTCGCCCCGTGTCGTCCGGACCCGTTGCCGCCGATACTATTGACCGCTCGCGTCAGCGCCAGCCCGCCGATAGCAACACCGACCAGTGCGAGCACAGCGGCCGCCGTGGCCCAGAGTCGTCGAAGTGTGAGGCCGTACACGGTTGTAGCGGCTGAGTCGGAAACGTGCGCAACAACCAGCACGGCATACACGAGCCCTGCGAACAAGGCGGCTGCCGCAATAGCGGCGAGAACAATCGCGAAGGTACGCTTCATAGGTGCCTCGTCTCCATGTAGTGGAGACGGGATAGGTCTTCGCGATGTGACATGGGTGGTCGAGGAACTCAGGTGCTCCCGACGCGCAGCGAGGGCCGGGAATCCTGATCGCTGTTACCCCGGCGCTCGAGCTGGTGAGAATTAGATTTCACGACCGCGCGGGGCTGGCGGTCTGCGTCGACAGGTCTGGCAGCCTACAAGCTGCTCCAAGATCGCGCAGTGTGGCGATCGCAATTCAAGTCAGGTCGGTAGCACGATGCATCGATCTTATCGTCGCCGCTGACCGTTCCGGTTCTTGCATTCTGTGTCGCGACGACTGCCCTGTATGGTCAGCAGGCACGACGGCCACCAGGCGTACCTGTGGGCACAATCGTTGATTATGACGCTCCGCCTGCCACGCTTCGAGGTCTGTTTGGTGTTGGTCGTACCCGGAGTTCGGCGGTCGTCGGTCGATTCCTGTCGCAGCATTCGTTCAACTGCTACGTCAACTGGCAGTCGCGAAGTAATGCCCGGCTTCTTCGATGAGGAGACGTGCAGGTTGGCAGAATCCCTTCGAATCGAAGGTATTACCTCCGCCGCGTGACTTGCCAACCGAAGCTCACGCTGTGTTGGCAAGCATGAGCGAAGGTTGGTCGGGATGACTGGATTCGAACCAGCGACCCCCTGACCCCCAGTCAGGTGCGCTACCAGGCTGCGCCACATCCCGAGATAACGAAGCCGCGAAGCGACGTCCGCCTTCGCCAAGGCTACGGCGGCAAGAGTATTTTACTTTACCTTTTCTTCTTGGCCAGTGCAGGCTTCTTGACCGCTTTCCTGGCTGCGGCTGCCGGCTTGGTCTCGACCAGATCCAGCAGGCTCTGAGCCGCCGCCGTGTTCTCGGCTGACGGCGTCCTTGACAGCATCACCGCGATCTCTTTCAGGCCGCGCTTGACCAGCATGATCCGCTCGCGTGCATCGCTGCCGAGCAGTTGATCGAGTCCGTCATTGCCGGCCTGCGCCCGTGGCAACTCGTCGATCAATTTGCGCCGCGCCCCGGCGAGCGTGAGTCCCTCGACGAATAAAAGATGTTTGATGCGAAGGACGAACTCGAGATCCGAGCGGCGATACACGCGGGGCCCGCCCTCGGTCTTCTTCACGCCGAGTTCGGGGAACTCCGCTTCCCACGTGCGCAGCACGTACGGCTGCACCTGGGCAATCTCGCACACCTCAGGCTGACGAAACAGCGATCGGTTCGGAATCTCTACTGTGGTCACACCGGATTTGCAGGGCGCGACGCAAGTATACCGTAAGCGTCAATCCCTAATCACAATCACTTCTCGCTCAATCCCCGATCCGTGGATCCAAGGATCCGGGGATCGGGGATTCGGGATCAGTGATCAGTGATCAGCGATACACTCACGCCCGTGCCAGACGACGTCACGCGGTTGAGTACGCCCGACGCCGCGGAAACCCGGCTCTCCAATCCCGGCGATCCGTCGTCGGACCCCTCCGGCAAACCGATCAGCTCCTCGTCCGGCTGGTTGTCCTCGTCAGGATCCATCGATCACGGACGCTTTCCTCCCGGCACGCTTCTGGGCGGCCGCTATCGAATCATCGAGCGGCTTGGACGCGGAGGAATGGGAGAGATCTATCGCGCCGACGACTTGAAGCTGGCGCAGCCGGTAGCACTGAAGTTCCTGCCGACCGACGTCGACAAGGATCCGGCACGACTGACGCAGCTTCACACTGAAGTCCGGATGGCGCGCCAGGTGTCGCATCCCAACGTGTGCCGCGTGTACGACATCGATGAGGTCGAGGGCCACACGTTCATCTCGATGGAATACGTGGACGGCGAAGACTTCGCATCGCTTCTTCGCCGCATCGGCCGGTTCCCTGAAGATCGAGCGCTGGCGATCTCACACCAGGTCTGCGCCGGGCTTGCCGCCATCCACGAGCGCGGTGTCATGCATCGGGATCTCAAGCCCGCCAACGTGATGCTCGACGGCCTGGGCAAGGTCCGGATCACCGACTTTGGCCTCGCGGGCGTGGCGGGCGAATCGGTCCAGGCGGGGACACCCGCCTACATGGCGCCGGAGCAACTGGCGGGGCGCGAGGTCACCGCGCGCAGTGATATCTACGCGCTTGGTCTCGTGCTCTATGAAATCTTCACCGGACAACGTGCGCTCCATGCGCAGAATCTCGCCGAGCTGATTCGAAAACGCGAGCAGTCGGGAATCCTTCCGCCGTCGTCGATCGTGGCTGATATCAATCCGGACGTCGAGAGCACGATCATGCGTTGTCTCCGGCCGGAACCGGCTCAGCGTTTCGCTGCGGCGCTCGCGGTGTCGGCTGCATTGCCGGGCGGCAACCCGCTGGCCGCGGCTTTGGCTGCGGGTGAGACCCCATCGCCAGAAATGGTTGCGGCCGCAGGCGCATCCGAGGCCGTGCGATCGCACTGGATCGGGATCGCGGTTGCGTGGATCGGAATCACGCTCATCGCGCTGACGTTCATGTATCAGCGCGTGAAGCTGATAAACATCGTTCCGACGCCGAAGCCGCCGGCAGCACTCGAGGACCGGGCGATTGAGACGCTGTCAAAGCTCGGATTCGACACGCGCGGACACTCGTCGGCCACTGGGCTGACGATGTCGACGGATTACGCCAGGTACGTCGCAGAACACTCCAACGATCCGGATCGATGGAAGCAGCTGACGAACGAACGGCCGGAGGCGTTCGTTTTGTGGCACCGCACGAGTCCGCGGCCGCTCGTCCCATGGGGAGACCAATTCACCGTGAACGGCGGCAACCCGCCGTTCATCGTGAGCGGGATGACCCTCGTCGCGGTCGATGCGTCAGGCCGTCTCGCCGAGCTGATCGCGATTCCGGAGCCGTTTGACGATGGCGCAGCACGAGGGCTGACCAACTGGAGTCCGTTGTTCGATGCCGCCGGTCTTCAGATGTCCGCATTCAAGCCGATCGCGCCCACCTTCAATCCCATCGCGTTCGTGGATGAGCGCGCAGCATGGGAGGGCAAACTGAGTGAAAACTCCGACGTGCTGTTCCGCATCGAAGCAGCGGCCTATAAAGGAAAGCCCATTTCGTTTGAAATCGTCGGCCCCTGGTCGCGGTCCGGGAGGTCGACGCCACCAGCACTCTCGGCGTTCGACCGCATCGTCAACGGACTCAACTCGTTGATTCTGCCAGGGCTGATCGTCGTGACCGTCGTGCTCGCGCGCCACAACATCAAGCTGGCGAGGGGCGATCGCCGCGGCGCAGTGCGCGCCGCCGCGATCGTGTTCGTTGCCAGCCTCGTGAGCTGGGTATTCGGCGCAACGCATTATGCCGACGTCGGCCGCGAGTCGACGCGATTCTTTGCTCAAACCGGCGACGGGTTGTTTGAGGCGGCCGTGATGTGGCTCGCCTACCTGGGTGTCGAGCCATACATCCGCCGATTCTCTCCTGACAGCCTGATCGGATGGACGCGTCTGATTTCCGGCCGCTGGCGTGATCCGCATGTAGGCCGCGACATCTTGATTGGGATGTCTGCCGGTCTGCTGATGACGCTGCTCTATGCGGCACACAATTTCATTCCGCGCATATTTGGCCGGCCGGCACCGATGCCATTGCCAATGGAACCGGGTGTTTTCATGGGAACCCGCTACGTGCTCTCACAGATCGTCAGCCAGTTTGACAGCGCGATTATCTGGTCGATGCTGGCAGTCGCCGGAATCGTTGCGCTATTGATTCTATTGAAGCGGACGTGGCTTGCCTGGCTGGCAGGTATAGCGATCTACGTCTGGGCGGTGATTGAGGGATTGTTTCCGGCGGGGACGCCGATCCTGGATTTCGTGATCGGTTGCGGCATCATCGCGATTTACATCGGCGTTATTCTTCGCTGGGGACTCTTAGCCACGATCGGCGCGCTGTTCACGCACTTTCTGCTTCTTCGTGCGCCGCTCACCACTGATCTCGACAGCTGGCGGGCGGCAGCCAGCCTCACCTACACGATTACGCTCGCCGCGCTCGCCGTCCTCGGCGCGTGGCTCGCGCGACACTCAAGTGAATCACTCATCACTGATCGCTGATCGCGAATCTCTCATCGCTGAATCGTCGAATCGTGGAATCCCTGAATCCTGCACAGGACTGGGGATGAGGGATGCAACGATTCAAGGATGAGGGATGCAACGATTCAGGGATGAGGGATTCACGATCAGTGATCAGTGATCAGGGATTCGAGCGTTCTCGCCTTCGCACTTGTAAGCGAATTGGCGTGCCAATCAAACCGAA
>JBKPSH010000039.1:0-7822 GCA_046734955.1 Acidobacteriota bacterium | reverse complement strand
ACGTGCGCGCCGTACCAGCGCGTGAGTGTGAGCGCGCCAATCGTGGACCCACCGCGAAGAATGCCGGCGACGATCTCACCGGCAAGCGGCGTCAACTTCGAGATGTTGATCGTGACAACGGTGGCCCAATACGCGCGCTGGTCCCAGGGAAGCAGATATCCGGTCAGCGAGAAGGCAAGAATCAGCGCGAGCAGCGCAAGGCCAGACAGCCACGTGACTTCGCGTGGCGGCTTGTACGAACCAAACGCAATCACGCGCAGCATGTGGGCCACCAGGGCGACGATGATGAAGCTTGCGCCGTAGTGGTGCAGGCCCCGTACGATCCGTCCTGCGCTGAGGCTGTTGATGAACCGGACGCTGTCGTACGCGTGATCCGGCGTCGCCGCGTAATAGAGCGTGAGGAATGCGCCGGTCAATAACTGGATCGACAGAAGCGCCAGCAGCACACTGCCGAGCGTGAAGAACCAGCCGGTTCCCGGCGGCAGCGGCTCGTCGAGCATGACGTGAACCGCGCCGCGATACCCGGTGCGGCCGTGCAGCCACTCGAACAGGCGTTTCACAGCCGCACCAGCACCGATGAGTCCGATTCGATTCGCGCTTCGATGGTTTGAAGCGGTCGCGGCGGCGGCCCTGCGAGCACAGTGCCGTCAGCGGCGTAGACGCCACCGTGGCATGGGCAATGGAATTTCTTCTCCTTGGCCTGCCATTGCACCTGACAGCCGAGATGGGTGCAGGTCGCCGACATCGCACGAATCGTCTTATCTCCGTCCCACACGAGAAAGACCGTTTCGCGCGCTCGCGCGCGATACCACCCGTCGACCCGCGACACAGACAAGACGCGTGGGACCGGTTCGTCGGGCTTGAGATCACCCGTGGTGCCCGCGCGCGACCAGCGCCCCTGAGATGCGGTAGCGCGGGACCCGAACGCGAACGCGCCGAGAGCTGCGGCCAGTCCGCCACCGATCAGCGCGACCACCGTGTTTACAAACAGGACGAGCGCCCGGCGGCGCTCGGTAGGAACTGTCGGTTCAGAAGAGTGCGCCATGTATCCGGACGCATGATTGCGAACCGGAGGCCAATTGTCGAGAGGCCCGAAGTTCAGGCCCCATCACGAGTTGCCGTAACCTGCCGTGTTGACTGAACTTCGGGAACCGTAAGGATTTTCGGTTTACCGATGCTTCGCCAGGTAGGCCTTGGCCTTTGCCGTGCCGAGCAGACGCAGCTGCGAGAGCGCTTCCTCGCGAACGGCCGGGTCCTTCTCGCGCTCCACGATCTGGATCAGCTCGTCCTCCGCCTGCGCGTTGAACAGCCCGACGATGATCGGACGCTTCGCATCGGGCGCTGCCTTCGTATACATCATTGCCAGTTGCTGGCGGCCGCCGGCCTCACCGAGTGTGACGATCGAGAAGTCGCGCACACGTTTGTCGGATTCCGACTGCGCGATCTTCATGAGCGCCGGAGCCGCATCCCGCTGCGCCAGCGCCGTCACGACCTGCAACTTCACTCCTTCGGTCGCAGTCGCGTACACCTGCATCAGGTCGTCAACGACGGTCGGACCACCGATGCGTCCGAGCTCACGGACCGCGACGAGACGCACCCGTTCAGGTCCTGCCTTCGCCACGTCAATCACCGTGGCTCGTGCTTCCGGCCAACCTGACTGCGCGAGCACGAGCAGCGCTCGCCGTCCTTCGCCTGTGTCATTGCTCTCGAGCGCGATCGATTTCAGGATCGGGATGACCTTCGGCGCATCCGTACGAATCAAGCTCGCCAGCGCCTGAATGCGCAGATCGGTATCCGGAAAGAATCCCTCGGGAACCCAAATCGGTGGCGGCGGCAGCGGCGCGGCCGGCTTTGGTGGGACTGCCTTTGGGGCCGTTGATGGGCGAGGTGTTGCCGTCGACGCAGGGACGGGCGGCGGGGCCACCGCCGGCGGCACCGGCGGTGCCGGAGCCGGCGGAAGAAAAGGCCCCATCGGCGGTGTGGCCGCCACGGCTGGAACTGGAGGCGGCGCCGTGTACCACCACAAAACATCGCTTCGCTGCAGTCGTTGCGCAATCTCGACGCGCAGCGATCGCGCCGGCTTCACCCAGCGGCTGGAGGGATATTCGCGTTCGAGTCGTCCAATCGCGTCGATTGCCCCTGACGCATCGTGCGTCTGGTGGAGACTGTGTGCGAGCCAGAACAGCGCTTCGTCCCTGTTGGTCTCCTTCGGATCGGCGACCGCAGCCTTCAACTCGTCGACGGCGCGAACCCATTGCTCGTCGGCTATCAGATCCTTCGCGCGCTCCATGCGTTTCGAATCAACCGCTCGCGCGTGCGCGACTTGCGGCAGGAGAGCCGCCGCAAGAATCATCACCGCGCCAATTCGCCAAATGGTCATTGCCAGCCTCGATTTCACAATCCCGTCACGACATCCATCTTCTCAATCAAATCGCGCCGCTTGATCAGTCGCTGAATCTGCGGCAACGCCGACGGATCCTTGTCATCGGTCAGCGACGTCTGCAAAAGCACCAGTTCCAGATCTTTCATCACGCCAGCCAGTGCATCCAGTCCACGATCCTCCGCCGCGAGCCGATACAGCCGCGTGTCATCGAGGAGCGATGTGGCCAGCTCCCGTTCATACGCCCAGTCCGCGGAGTTGTCACGCGCCGGATCCTTCGTCGCGAGGCCAAGCACCACCAGCTTCGATCGTTCGAAATGCTCTTCGGTCATCGCAGCAAACGCCGAGTTGTCTTTCACCGATGCCGTTGCTGCGTGCTGGACTGAATCTGCACCTGGGACGACAGGCACGTGACGTGCGCGGAACGCAACCGCAACGCTGAACGTCACCAGCGCGAGCAGCGCCGCAATCGCGATGTATTCGACATAACGCCGCCGTGGGCGCGAAGCCAACGAAATCACACGTGGCGACTGCGAGCGCTCGTTTGCAATCGAGGCGTCGAGCCGCGACATGAACTGCGACCAATCGCCGGACGCTGGTGCGGAGACATCTGGACGAGAAGCGAGAGCCGCCCGAATCGCGTGCAACTCTTCCAGTGCGGCGCGACAATCCTGACAGCTCGACGCGTGAAGCCTGACGTCCTCGCGTCTCTCCGAAGGTAGCTCGTCGTAAAAGTACAGCTCGAGATCGCCCGAGACGTGGCGTTCGCACGTCATGCGCGACCTCCCGCCGTTACCCTCGCCGGTGCCAGCGCTTCGCGGAGGCGATGGACCGCTGCGTGCAACTGTCGCTTGACGGTTCCTTCCGCAAGGCCGAGCGCTTCCGCTATCTCGCACAGTTTCATGCCTTGATAATGCCGCATGACGAAAACGATGCGCTGTCCTTTGGGCAAGCGGCCGATTTCGTGTTCCAACACCTCTCCAATTTCGCCGGCGTAGGTTCGTTCTTCTGGTCCGGGTGTTTCCTCAGGGGCATTCAACATTGTGTATTCCGCTTCATCACCGCTCGCCGCGCTGGCACTGCCTCGGTGGCGGCGCCGATGATCGATGCACGCGTTCATGACAATTCGATACATCCATGACGTCAGCTGCGAGTCCTGCCGGAACCTGTCGAGCGAGCGGTAGACCTTGATGAACACTTCCTGCGCGATGTCCTCGGCGTCATGATGATTCCCGGCAAACTGATACGCGACCCGATACACCATCGTCCGGTGACGCTCGACAAGTGCCTGGAACGCCGAGGCGTCTCCTCCGGCGGCGCGGGAGATCAGGTCCGTGTCGGCAGACATCATGCCTGACCGTCTCGCGCTGACTCGAGTCTCCAGCTCATGTCAGACATATGACGTGAAGGCGGGTACGAAAGTTGATCGTCGAATCGACCGTTTAGCCACACTTTACGTCTAAAAGCAGAGCCTGAGCGGCTTTGCCGGGCGCCCTGCGTCAACGGAGGAGAATCGATGCGTGGTCGGATTTATACGGTCGTGAGCGTGATTATTACAACCCTGGGACTGGCAACATCAGCGTCGGCGCAAGCCGCGACCGAGGCTCGGTCGATTGCCGAGCCAAACACGGTCACGGTCACTCCGTTCCTCAGTGGGTCATTCGGAACGTCCGACGATCTTAGCGGCAGCATCGGCCTCGGCGTGGGCGTCGGCTACGACGTCACGCGCAACCTGGGCATCGAGGGGGAAATCGGCCACTCGTTCGACCTGTCGGGTGATGATGCGAATCTCGACTCGTCGGCGACCAACTACAGCGCCAATGGCATCTACCACTTCGATGTGCGCCACGTCACGCCTTACGCGACGTTCGGTCTCGGCGTTGAGCACGTCGGCCGCTCCGTCAAGAATCCCGACACGCTCGCTCTATATCCACCGTCGAGCACCGAGGTCGCCTTCAACTTCGGCGGCGGTGTGAAGTTCCCATTGAACGATCGCTTCATCCTGCGCGCCGATCTGCGCCGATTTCAGTCAACCGATCTCTCGCCAGACTTCTGGCGGCTTTATGGCGGCGTCACGTTCTGGGCGAAGCGGTAGGGCGCTGACGCGGGTCAAGGAAAAAGGGTAACGCGCCGCGGGGGTGGGGCCCCGCGAGCAGTGAGAGAAGCGGACAAGGGACAAGGGATCACCAGATCTGCCTCACACCGTACTTTCGGAACACACGATCGGCTGAGACCATCGTGAGCTCTTCCTCGATGGCCTGCGCCGCTAGCAGCCGATCGAAAGGGTCGCGATGATGGAACGGCAGATCGGCGACTCGGGCGACGTGTCTGAGCTCTACGCCCAGCAGCGTAAAGCCGTTGAGGGTCAACTGCTCTGAAAGAAATGGCACGGTCACGCTCACGGCGCGCCGCATAAGTCGTACGCCCCAAGCCTTCAGCCCTGCTAAACTGAAGGGATGCCCACGGCTCAGAAGACCGCCACTACCATCGCCAACGCGCTCCGGCGAAACGTCGCCATCATTGCACACGTCGATCACGGCAAGACCACGCTCGTCGACGCACTGCTTCATCAGAGCGGCATCTTCCGGGCGAACGAGCGCGTGGCCGAGCGTGCGATGGACAACATCGATCTGGAGCGCGAGCGTGGGATCACGATCCTTGCAAAGAACACCGCTGTCCACTATCGCGACATCCTGATCAACATCGTCGACACGCCGGGCCATGCGGACTTCGGCGGCGAAGTGGAACGAACGCTGGCAATGGTCGATGGCGTGCTGCTGCTCGTGGACGCATCCGAAGGGCCGCTGCCGCAAACGCGATTCGTCCTGCGCAAGGCACTCGAGCGCCGCCTGACGCCGATCGTCGTCATCAACAAGATCGATCGTCCCGATGCGCGCATCCAGGAAGTGCTGAACGAGATCTACGATCTCTTCATCGATCTCGACGCCACCGAAGAGCAGCTCGACTTCCCGGTTCTCTACACGAGCGCGCGCGCGGGAACCTCCAGCCGATCCGCGAATGAACCGGGCAGCGATCTTCGTCCGCTATTCGACGCGATTATCGATGACGTGCCGCCGCCGCGCGGAGACGTGAATGCGCCGTTGCAGATGCTCGTCGCGAACCTTGACTCGAGCGACTATCTCGGCCGGATTGCCATTGGGCGAATCTTCAACGGCCGCGTGAAGGTCGGCGATCCAGTTGCCGTCTGCAAGCTCAATCAGCAGGTCCAGGACACCAAAGTCACAAAACTCTACGCATTCGAAGGACTCAAGCGCGTCGACATCGACGAAGCCGCCGCCGGCGACATCGTCTGTCTTGCCGGCATCGAAGACATCACCATCGGTGAAACCATCGCGGACATCGAACATCGCCTGGCGATGCCGGCTATCGCGGTCGACGAGCCGACAGTGTCGATGATCTTCGGCGTCAACACGTCGCCGATGTCCGGTCGCGATGGTCAGTTCGTGACCTCCCGGCAAATCAAGGATCGTCTCGACCGCGAACTCCTCGGCAACGTCTCGATCAAAGTAGAACCGACCGACACGCCCGAACAGATGAAAGTCCTCGGACGCGGCGAGCTGCAGCTGTCGATCCTGATCGAAATGATGCGCCGCGAAGGGTTCGAGCTTCAGGTCTCGCGTCCCGACATCGTCACGAAGGACGTCAAGGGAACGCTCATGGAACCCGTTGAGGATCTCGTCATCGACGTGGCGGAGGAATTTCAGGGCGTGGTCATCGCGCAAGCTGGCACACGGCGCGGGACGATGACGAAGATGGTGAATCACGGGAGCGGCCGCGTGCGGCTCGAGTTCCGGATTCCGGCGCGTGGCATGATCGGATTCCGATCGCAGTTCCTGACCGAGACGAAGGGCACCGGAATCATGAATCACCTGTTTGCCGGCTGGGAACCGTGGCACGGCGCCATTCCTTCGCGCGCGACCGGAGCGCTTGTCGCCGACCGCGCCGGTGTGGCGACGGCATTTGCCATCTGGAACCTGCAGGAACGCGGCGAGATGTTCGTCGAGCCGAGCGAACCCGTCTACGAAGGGATGATCGTTGGTGAAAACGCGCGTGCCAGCGACATGGACGTGAACATCACCAAGGAAAAAAAGCAGACGAACATGCGCGCGTCGACCGCCGACGAGGCCGTCCGGTTAATCCCACCCCGCAAGCTGGGCCTCGAGCAGGCAATCGAGTTCATCAACGACGACGAGCTGGTCGAGGTGACCCCCCGCAATATCCGGCTGCGAAAGCGCATTTTGGCGGCTAATATGCGCCCCAAGCGCTCCGCCGAAAAATAACTGCGCCTGTCTGAAACTTTCCGTTTCCTACCGGGTTAGTTCCCTGGATGCAGGTGGCGGCCCGCCTTCGGCCACGGCTTCGGCGAGGGCGCCTGGAACTGACGCTGGCGGGCGCACCCGAGATGACCGAGGCAGACCGGTTCGAGGCGTTCGTCCGCGAATATCAGGACATGGTCTTTGCCACGGCGGTGCGGCTCCTCGCCAATCCCGTCGAGGCCGAGGACATCGCCCAGACGGTCTTCCTCCGGGCATTCGAACGTTTCGCGGTGATTGAAACCAGCGCGACAGCGGCCGGATGGTTGAAGACCGTGACCACCAACCTGTGCCTCAATCATCTGGCGCGGTACCGGGCGCGGTGGCAATTCTTCAGCGAACTTGATCGGCCGGACGCTGACGAACGATACGAAGCGACCGTGCCGGCGCCGATGGCGCCGGACGCGATTGAAGAGGCATCGCGCCAGGAGCGGCTCGAACGCGCGGTGCAGCGGCTTCTGGATCATCAGCGCGTGCCGCTCGTCCTCTTTCATTTCGAGGACATGACCTACAAGGAGATCGCGGCAGCCCTGGGAATCTCGGTGGCAAAGGTCAAGACAGACATTCATCGCGGGCGTGAAGCGTTGAAGCGCGCGATGACAGGCGTCGTATGAACCCCATCGATCTCGAGCAACTGGTTGACGCCGAACTGAAGCGACTTCCCGCGCCGCGAGCACCGCGAACGCTGCTTCCTCGCGTGCTTGCCGCAACGGCGGCACAACAGCAGCACGGCAAGCCGACGCGCGGTTGGGCGTTCTGGCCCCGCGCATGGCAGTTCGTCGGCGGGGTCGTCGCGGCAGCAGTGCTCGTTGGCATCTGGAAGCTCGCCGCGTTGGCGCAGCCATTCGTCGGCGAACTGCTCCCGAGCGTCGGACTGGGTCGCGCGGCGGCATTCACGCGCGGCGCTGACGATGCCGCGGCGGTCGTGAGGGTGCTGTGGGAAGTGCTGCTCCAACCGGTCGCCACTTACGTTTCGATACTCGCAATTTCGCTGGCGCTCGCGTGCGCGGTGTTATGGACCGCCGTCGAACGCCTTGCCCCGGGAGGGGCGTCACAGAGATGAGCCAGATCATTCGACTCCGTGGTTCCTCACTCTTCGCCGCGATCG
>JBKPSH010000038.1:0-48772 GCA_046734955.1 Acidobacteriota bacterium | reverse complement strand
GGTCGAGCCTCCCTTGATGGTCGCTGTGTACGTGGTGGTGCCGGAGAGAGCTGTACTCGGTGTCAGCGTTGCGACGCCGCTTGCGTAGGAGACTGTTGCTGCGATCGGCGTAGTGCCGTTCTTCAACGTGACGGTAGTGGTGTTGACGGTCGCCGCATCGAGTGCTTCGCTGAACGTGGCCGTAACCGTGGTTCCGACGGACACAGCTGTGGCTCCGGACGCCGGAGTAGTCGAAAGGACAGTCGGCGGAGTTGTGTCAGGTCCCAGGCTGACGGCGTAGACAACGTCGACCCAGTAGTTGGCGGCCTGCCACGTCTGGTTGGGGAACGCGCTCCCGGCGCTGTAACGATAAACTCCGTTGCCGCTGGCCACGGCATCGCTCAACGCATGCAATGGCGCGTTGTCGACGCCACTACTCAACCCACTGCTTGTCAGCGCGTAGAAGCCGGTATTAGTGTGATACGACGCCACGTATGTCGTGCCGCCTGTGACTGCAATCGGAGATGTGAAGCTCGCTTGCTGCCATCCCGTCGCGGTTTCGTTATTGAACGTGACCGTGCCGAGCAGCGTTCCGCTTGTCGACCACAGATTGCCGATGTGTGTGCCAGTGTTCTGACTGTACTTATAGAAGCGCAGGCCGGTGATATACCCGCTACTATCCGCGCGGAATTTCACACCCAACTCCAGCGCCGCCGCCTCGTTACTATTCGGACCTGGCGTCGTCGATGTCGACCAGATGCTGCAGGGACAGGTTGGCGCAGCCCCCGTCGTGAACGACCAGCTGACGTCTGCGGCGAGTGCGTTGCCAGCGACGTCTTTGACGCCGCTCGCGCCACCTTTGACCGTAGCGGTATAGGTAGTTGTCGCAGCAAGTGCCGCACTGGGGGTTAAAGTCGCGACACCGCTGGCATATGAGACCGTGGCGGGTACCTGTGTCGAGCCAGCGCGCAACGTGACCGTCGTCGTATTAACGGTCGTCGCATCAAGACTTTCACTGAACGTTGCGCTCACGCTGGTGGAAATCGAGACGTTCGTGGCGTTCGCTGCAGGTGCTGTCGAGGCAACTGTCGGCAGCGTGGTGTCCGGTGCAAGACTAGACGCGTAGATGACGTCGACCCAGTAGTTCGAAGCCTGATAGGACTGATTCGGAAACGCACTTGATGCACTGTAACGGTAGACGCCGTTACCGCCGGCGGCCGCATCACTCAAGGCATGCAGCGGGGCATTATCAACTCCTGAAGTAAATCCGTTGAGCGTAGCCGCATAGAAACCGGTATTGGTGTGATAGGACGCGACGTAGGTTGTCGCCGCGGTGATCGCGATCGGAGAAGGGAAGTTGACCTGCTGCCACCCGGACGCTGACTCATTATTGAAGGTGGCGGTGCCCAGCAACGTGCCCGCGGTCGACCACAGACTGGCGACGTGAGTGCCGGTGTTCTGAGAGTACTTGTAGAAGCGCAGCCCCGTGATGTAGCCGCTGCTGTCAGACCGAAACTTGACGCCGAGTTCAAGGGCATTGGGATCACTAACGACCGGCCCTGCGGTCGCGCTGGTCGACCAGATGCTGCATGGACATGCCGCCTGTGCTTGCGGCCTGGCCACCAGTGCCGCAAATATCAGCGCACTCCCAGCCAGCAGAAGAAAAGACGCACGAATCTTTCGCGCGCGCACGACGGATGTGCCGTTAGAAGTCCTGGAGAAGTCACGGAAGAACATGGAAATCCAACCTATGTCGCAACCTCGCAGCGGCGCGGTTGATTCGAATAAGTGCTTAAGTAATCCCAAAAAGTGGAAAGCTTGGATTTGCTGCACGGCTGCCCGTGGGACTCGTTCGGTCGTTTTCCTTGTTCTTGAAACCGGGGGTCGGCGTGACCATTGACGATGGTCAAAGGCGTGGACTTCGTTCGCTTGCTAAGGACGATCGTCGAACCACCCTCAACAACGAACCAGCGCCGTTACGCACACGCTGCTCTGTGCGGTGGCGCACACGTCAGCAATAAGGTTGCCCACTTTAGCACTCAAATCGTCGTTAGAAGACACCGACTGTAAATGATGAGGAATCCTAGTATTAGGTCGTTGCGTGGGGCGGCTTTGCGTGTTACCGAATGGTAAAAGACCGCTCGGGGGTAGACTTTAATCCATCGTCGCGTAACTGTGACCGGAGCAACTAATTCGAGCCGGCAGGGTGAACTCTGCCAGCAGCAACCAGCGCTCTGATCGCTCGCGCGAGTGATGGAGGATGATGACGAATTTTCCTGCCTCCCCACTCGATCGCGAGATCGCATTCGACGACTTGAGCGTTCCCGGCGTACCGCAGTAGTCGCTCCGCCACCACAGGTTCAGATCCGAGACGCGCATATTGTCGGATAGCCCCGTCGTCGAACGGTCGGCGATTCACCAGGATGTAGTCGAACAGATCGAACCCTGTGTGGGCCCGGATCACTCGGAGATGATCATCGAGGGTGTAGTGCTCGGTCTCTCCAGGCTCGGTCATGAGGTTGGCGACGTAGATGCGGACGGCGTTGACACCATGAATCGTCGCGGCAACCCCCTCAATCAAGAGATTAGGCAGCACGCTCGTATAAAGGCTGCCCGGGCCAACGACAATTCCATCGGCGTTTACAAGCGCCGCGAGTGTCTCTGGCATTGGACGCGGACTCGGATCGAGTGAGAGGCGGCGAACCGGCGAGGAATCTCTCACGATCGCGGTCTCGCCATTGAGCGTCGCGCCGGACTCGAGTTCTGCGCGCAGGCGGACGTTTTCGAGCGTCGAAGGGAGCACGCGACCACGTGACCCGATCATCAGCCCTAGTTGCTCAATTGCACGTGAGAAGTCGCCTGTCTGTTGCGTCAGCGCCGCCAGCAACAGGTTGCCGACCGGGTGCCCGACGGCGCCAGGGCCGTCGTCAATCCGATGCTGCAACAGATCCTTGTACTGCGAGTTGGGTTCGGTCAGTGCGAGGAGACAATTGCGAGCATCACCTGGCGGCAAGATGCCCAATTGGTTTCGAAGCCGTCCAGAGCTGCCTCCGTCGTCGGTCACGGTGACGATTCCGGTTACCGCGTACGGATCCTTTTCACCCTTTTCCGCGGCGAGTTCGGAAAGTCCTTCCAGGACTGCTGGCAAGCCAGTGCCCCCGCCCAATGCGACGATCCGTGGAGGACGAGCGACCTCCGGATCCTCGACTCCGCGTGCCACACTGCGCGCACGTTTGGCAACCGCGGCACTCACATTGACTTTTTCTGCGAGCGGAAACGCCATTTCAGCCGACTGTCAGGCAACGGGCGTGCCGAAAAAAGAGCCGCTTAGATAGGGTCGGTAAGTGCACGGGGGCAAGGCGGACGAACTAAAGTCTCCCTGCGAGCGGAATTCAATTCCTCAGGGATCGTGCAACGGTCGCGTAAAGCGGCTCATGTGATACTCATAGCCAGTATAGAATTTGCGCCGCCGTATTCCATTCAGAGCACTAGATATCGCGTCTTTAGTCTCCCTTTTACTTGACATCTACAGGTTGAGGCTGTGTAATCTTGAGTTTCCGCATTCGGCCTATGGAACTGCATTCGCTGCTGGGCGAGACCACCGCCATCCGTGCGCTCGCCGAAGAAATCACGTATGCGTCAAGATGCGACGCAAAAGTTCTCATCACCGGTGAAAGCGGCGTAGGAAAAGAAGTCGTCGCGCGCCTGATCCACGCGAACAGCGCGCGTCGCCGCGCACCGCTCATCACCGTGAACTGCGCCGCCCTGTCCGACACGCTCCTCGAGACGGAACTTTTCGGACACGTTCGTGGCAGTTTTACCGGCGCGTATCGCGATCGGCAGGGTGCGTTAGAGCTCGCCCATCGCGGCACCGTGTTCATGGACGAAGTCGGCGAGACCAGTCCACGCATGCAGGGGCTGTTGCTGCGATTTCTCGAAGCGGGCGAGATTCAGCGTGTCGGTTCTGATGCAATTCAGTCCCGCGTCGATGTACGCGTGATCGCGGCAACGAATCGCCAGCTCGTTGATAGCGTCGCGGCGAAGACGTTTCGCGAAGACCTCTACTATCGACTGAATGTCATTCACATTCGGGTGCCATCGCTGCGCGAGCGGCGCGAGGACATTCCAACCTTCTTGGAATTCTTTCTCGAGCAATTCAGTCGTCAGTACGGTGTGCCCAAGCCGATGATCTCACAGGCAACGCGATCGCTCCTCGCGGAATACGCGTGGCCAGGAAACGTCCGCGAACTGAAAAACATCGTCGAGCGCCTCGTCGTTCGCGCATCCGAGAATCCGATCGAACCGCGGGACCTGCCGCTGGAGGTTTTGCGTGGAACGTCGGCGGAGCAGCAACAGCAAGCGCCGTCGGCGACACCAACGGTCACGACCGCGCCGGCGCGTTCAGCCGCCGATGCACTGTTCGAGCGAATGGTGAATGGTGGAGAGTCGTTCTGGTCCGCGGTCTATGCGCCATTCATGTCACGCGATCTCACGCGCGACGACGTGCGCGCCATCGTTCGGCGAGGACTCGAAAGAACCGGTGGCAACTATCGCGTGATGGTGGAGCTCTTCAACATGCCGACCGACGACTATAAGCGATTTCTCGGCGTGCTGAGGAAGTATCAGTGCCACATGCCGTTCCAGCAGTTCCGATCCGCGGCGGGCACTCGAACGACGCGCGAGGCAGGCGAGACGACGCAACCTATTGCGTGAAGTTTGTCAATGTTCAATGTTCAATGACCAAGTTCAATGTGATCGCAACCATTGAGCATTGAGCATTGAACATTGAGCATTGAACATTGTTAGTGCCCGTCCCCCGCATTCGCCTCCTGAAGGACTGCCAGCAGCTGTGCCCCCGTGACTGGCTTCACCATGTAGGTGGCGCCCACGTGCTCGGCTTCCGTCCGCAGCACGGGATCATCGAATCCTGAAAACACGATCAAGCGCATGTCGGGGTATGTGTCGCGTCCAATGACGGCGAGCTGCAGACCGTTGAACGCGCCGAGCCTCACGTCGGTGATCAACGCATCGAAGCGAGTGGTCTGCAGCACGCGGCGCGCTTCTTCGAAACTGCTATACGCGCGGACGTCCTGTCCCGCTTCGAGAAACGATCGCTCCAGCGCTTCAAGAAGCGACGGGTCATCGTCGACGATAAGAATCTTCTGGTGTTGGGCGGTCTGAGACATCGGCTTGTCGGGCATGCATTCCTCGGACCGCTTGTCAAGAGGTACTCGAAACGAGGAATATTAGTTTCGGAATCGCGGATTTCCGGGTATTTACCTCCCTTTGAGGCTAACTCGTTGGCCGCTTGGACGCAATCTTAACCTTTGGTCGGACGGCGCCGTTATTGCACAGTTGTTTACGTGGCCGTCATGGGTATTCCAGACCCTGGAATCGAAAGCTATCTCATCAGCGACGCGCAGTCCCGTGCTGCCGATCTGACATGTGCGTTTGGTGCCGTTCAGCCCACCGATGGAACCGAGCTGTCGGCGCGGATCAGCGGTGTGTTGGATGATTACTGCGGCGCGTTGCTCGCGGACCTCCGTCGCGCCATGGACCGAATCGACGCTCCCGAGGCAACCTGGTTGCGGCAGAACTACCTGCGACTGATCGTGGACTTTGCCACGGGTTTGCGTGACGCGATCGCAGATTCGGCAATGCGCCACGCGGCGGCGCAAGTGATTCAGTGCAAAGTCCTCGAGCACGAACGCAATCTCCGCATCGCACTCGATGCGCACGGCGGCCTTACTTCTGCGACCGCGACGGACGCCAGCCCTGAATCAACAGAACACGCGGGCGTGAAAATCTCCGCCACCTAGGGCGCCAATCGCTCGCCGGTTCGCGCGGGCGATACTCCCGGCCAGCTTACGCCGTTGCCCACGCAGCTGAGCCCGGAACACGTATCGCTCGGCTACACTCAGCGGCATGTTGTTGATTACCTCGCCCCGATTTGAAGAACACGTGACGCCGCCAGGACACCCGGAGCGCATGGAGCGCGCCCATGTGTTCGATGCGGTCGCTGCTCGCTGGATTGGCGGCGATGTCTTGTCGGCCGAGCCACGCCCCGCCACCCGGGACGAACTCCTTCGCGTCCATTCCGCCGACTATCTCGACGCGATTGCCCTCTTATCAGGTCGCGCCGTGATGCTTGATCCGGACACGTTCACGTCGCCGGAGAGCGTCGACGTCGCCGCTCTGGCGGCGGGTGCGATGATGCAGGCAGCTGAACACGCAATAACAAATCGCGAGCCGGCATTCGCGCTCGTCCGTCCGCCAGGACACCACGCGGAACGCGATCGCGCGATGGGATTTTGCCTCTACAACAATATCGCCGTTGCGGCCGCACATGCCATCGCATCGGGACTCAGTCGAGTGGCAATCGTCGACATCGACGTGCACCACGGAAACGGCACGCAATGGATGTTCTACGACGATCCGAGAGTGCTCTACGTTTCGACCCACCAATACCCGTTCTACCCGGGGACTGGTGCTGCGAACGAAATCGGAACCGGCAAAGGTGTGGGCTTCACCTTCAACCTCCCGCTTGAAATGGGCGCGACCGATGCTGACTACGCGTTGGTATATCGCGCCGCGGTCCTTCCAGTGATCGAAGAGTTCGGGCCCGAACTTGTGCTGGTGTCTGCAGGCTTCGATGCCCATGAGCGTGATCCGCTCGCATCGATGCGGGTGACCACCGATGGCTATGGCTCACTGGTGAGGCAGCTCGTCAAGGCTGCGACGAACAGATCGATCGCATTTGTCACCGAAGGTGGCTATGACCTCCGAGCTCTGAGTGATTGTCTCGACACGGCGATCGCTGAAGCGTCGGGCAAGGCTGCAACCACCGATGCGACCGCCGCCGATGCGCTTCGCTCGGGATCATCGACGGCGCGCGCAGAACGAGCGCTCGAAGCAGTGCGTGCAGTCCAGAAGGGGCACTGGCGGGGGATATAGACGGTATAATTGAGAGATCGTGCCCGACTACAAACCCCAGACAATCGAGAAGAAATGGCAGGAGCGCTGGCGGGAGAGCCGTGCGTTCGAGGTCGCGGAAGATCCGTCGAAAAAGAAGTTTTACTGTCTGGAAATGTTCGCATACCCGTCCGGGCACGCGCATGTCGGTCACGTCCGCAACTACATGATTGGCGACGTCGTCGCGCGCATGAAACGCATGCGCGGCTTCAACGTCCTCCACCCGTTCGGCTGGGACGCGTTCGGTCTGCCCGCCGAGAACGCGGCGATCAAGAACGGCACTCATCCGGAAACCTGGACGCTCGAAAACATCGCCCACATGAAAGGGCAGTTGCAACGTCTCGGCATCAGTTACGCCTGGGAACGCGAGATCGCCACTTGTCTACCGGACTACTACCACTGGAATCAGTGGGTCTTCCTGAAGATGCTCGAGCGCGATCTGGCATATCGGCGGCGCTCGACCGTGAACTGGTGTCCGAGCTGCAACACCGTGCTGGCGAACGAACAGGTCATTGATGGCAAATGCTGGCGCTGCGGCACGGACGTGACAACGCGCGAGCTGGAGCAGTGGTTCTTCCGCATCACGCACTACGCCGACGAGCTGCTGGATGCAACCGATACGCTGACCGATTGGCCCGAGAAGGTTCTGACGATGCAGCAGAACTGGATCGGGAGATCAGAGGGCGCTCGCGTGAGATTCAAGCTCGCGCAAGCCGGGATGCGGGATCCGGATCCCGGATCCCGGACCACGGATCCCGGTACGATCGAAGTATTCACGACACGGATCGACACCATTTACGGCGCGAACTTCCTGATGCTGGCGCCCGAGCACCCGTTAGTGCAGGAGTGGAGCAAGGAAGCGGGCGCGGATGAGTTCCGGCGGAACCTGCAGCGGTTCCAGGCGCAGGATCGCAACGCGCGCCTGATCGGGGAGATCGAGAAAGAAGGATTCGATACCGGCCGCACGGCGATCAATCCGTTTACCGGAAAGCCTGTTCCGATCTGGGTGGCGAATTTTGTGTTGATCGAGTACGGCACCGGTGCGGTCATGGGCGTGCCCGGGCACGATCAGCGCGACTTCGAGTTCGCGAAAAAGTACGACCTGCCGATCACGATTGTGGTCCAGCCCGAAGGCGAGAAGCTGTCGGTCGAGACCATGACCGAAGCGAAGCCCGGCGCGGGGAAGCTCGTTGACTCAGGCGAATACAACGGTCTTGACTGGGAAGAAGCCATTCACAAGATGACCGTCGATGCGGAGGCGCGGGGGATTGGTGAAGGGACGGTTCAGTATCGGCTGAAAGACTGGGGTATTTCACGCCAGCGTTACTGGGGAACACCAATACCGGTTGTGTACTGCGAGTCGTGCGGGATGGTTCCCGTGCCCGCCGACGATCTGCCGGTCATGCTCCCCAAGATCGCCGAGTTCAGCGGTCGCGGAGATTCGCCCCTCGCACACGTTCCCGAGTTCGTCAACACGACATGTCCGAAGTGCGGCAAGCCTGCACGCCGTGAGACGGACACAATGGACACGTTCGTCGATTCATCCTGGTACTTCTTCCGCTTTTGCGATCCGCAGAATGCGGAGCTGCCATTCGATCCCGAGAAAGTTGCGTATTGGGGGCCGGTCGACTTCTACAGCGGCGGTGTCGAGCACGCGATCCTGCACCTTATTTACTCGCGCTTCTTTACTCGCGTCTTCCGCGATCTCGGCATGACGACGTTGAGCGAGCCGTTCGCCAGGCTGTTGACGCAGGGAATGGTGCTGAAGAACGGTCAGGTCATGTCGAAGTCCAAAGGGAACGTGGTTGATCCCGACGACATGATCCAGAAGTACGGCGCCGATGCGCTGCGCTTGTATGTGATGTTCGTCGCGCCGCCGGAAAAGGAAATCGAGTGGACCGACGCAGGTCTCGAAGGCAGCTGGCGCTTCCTGGCTCGCGTCTGGCGCATGGTCGATTCACTCGCCGACACGATCGGTGGAGAAGGGATCCCCACCCCCGCGGAAGTTGAACTCAACGAGACCGAGCGCGCGCTGAGACGTAAGACACACGAGACAATTCGCCGTGTCACGCTCGATCTCGATCCGCGAGTGCATTTGAATACCGCGATCTCGGGATTGATGGAGCTGGTCAACGAGCTCTATGCGTTCTGCAACAACAGTGATTGCCTCCGCATCGGCCAGACTGCGACTGATACAGCCTCGGTTGGCGTCGTCGAGCGCGCCGCCACGGTCGCCGTGTTGAAAGAGTCGGTCGAGGCGCTGGTGAAGATGATTTCCCCGTTTGCCCCGCATATGGCGGAGGAACTGTGGGAAAGGCTCGGGCATTCAGGTGGCATCGTCGCTGCCGGGTGGCCAACCTTCGATGAAGCGGTCGCTAAGGCGGAGGAAGTTGTCATCCCCGTGCAGATCAATGGCAAGCTGCGCGCTCGTCTCACCGTGTCGGCTGACACTTCCGAGGAGGAGCTCCGTCAGATCGCGCTGTCGGATCCGGCGGTGGTGAAGCACCTCGAAGGGAAGACAGTGCGCAAGGTCGTCATCGCGAATGGGCGACTTGTGAGCATCGTCGCAGGGTAAGCACGGAAGAACACGGAATAACAAGCCACGGAAGAACACGGACTAACACGGAAATGACGAGTCGTCGGGAATTCCTTCGTGCGGCATCCCTGATCGCGTCAGGCATCGCGCTTCCCGCGTGTGGTTATTCACTAGCCGGCCGCGGCTCGTTCCTGCCGGCGTCGATCAAAGTGATCGGCGTGCCGATGTTCACCAACAACACACCGATCTTTGAAGTCGAGAAGCGAATCACGCCGCGGGTCATTTCAGAGTTCATCGGACGTGGCAAGTACACGGTCAAGCCGGACGCGAACAATGTCGACGCGGTTCTCACCGGCGAGATCTCGTCAATCAGCGTGACGCCGGCGACCTTCACCGAGGAGCGGCAAGCCTCGAAGTACGTGATCACCGTGGTTACGAAGATCGAGTTCAAGGACGTCAAGGCCGACAAGGTGCTGTGGGCCAACCCGTATCTGGCGTATCGCGAGGACTACGAAGTGTCGAACACCGCAAGTATCACCGACCCGGCAGCCTTCCTCGGCCAGGACGTCAACGCGCTGGATCGGCTCGCCGTCGAACTCGCGCGCGCCATCGTCAGCGCTATTCTGGAAGCGTTCTAAGGTCACATGCAGTCGACGCCGCAAGCTGTCCGCAAGCAGCTCGCGCAAGGCAAGCCCGATCCCATCTACGTCATTCTCGGCGACGACGAAGCCGAGATGTCGCGTCTGACAACGGAAATCTCCGCACTCATCGACGATGAACTGCGTGCATTCAATCTCGAACGAATGTATGCGACCGACAAAGCGGTCACTGCAGCCGCCATCGTGGAATCGGCGCGCACGTTTCCGATGCTCGGCGACCGGCGTGTCGTACTCGTTCTACGTGCTGAGAAGATTCTGAAGCCAAGACGTCGAGGAAAGGGCGCCGAAGATGCAGTAGCAGCCGAGGACGACGAGCCAGCCGGTGATGTTGTCCTCCTCGAAGAGTATGTGAAACAGCCAGAGCCGCGCACGACGCTCGTGTTCGTGGCAGCCGACGTGGATCGCGCTCGTCGTCTTTATAAGACACTGCAGAAACAGGCGACGATCGTCGAATGCTGGGGACTGAAGGGCATGAAAGATGGGAAGCCTGATCTGCGACAGGTGGCCCGCACGGCTGAAACGCTCGTGCGCCAGGCGGTTGCTGATGCGGGCCAGCAGATCGATTCGGGCGCGGCACGGCTGGTTGCCGAACGTGCCGGCACTGAGATCGCAACCTTGCGCGGCGATGTCGAGCGACTGCTGCTCTACACCGCCGGTAAATCAAAGATCGATCTGAAAGATGTTCAGGAAGTTGTCAGCGCGGAGACGGCACAGGATGATTGGGCGGTGACGACGGCGATCCAGCGTGGCGACACCGCCGAGGCTCTCCGGCAACTCGGGCTGGCGATCGAGTCCGGCGGCGTGCCCTACATGATTCTGGGTCAGCTTGCGTGGTTCGTGCGAGAGAAGCTGTCGACGTTTGATCCGCGGCGTGTCCCGGCTGCCATGGACGCTCTATTCCGCACCGACGTCGACTTGAAAAGCTCCGGGGGTGACCCCCGCGTGCTGCTCGAACGTTTGGTAGTTGAACTAAGCAGCCGCTGACTTCTTGGCGACTCGGCTGGCAAGCCGGGACTTGTAGCGGCCGGCTGTATTGCGATGAATGAGCTTCTTCGCCGCCATCTTGTCGACCAGCGAAATCGTGTTGCGCAGCGCGTCCTTCACCTTTGCCGGATCATCGGAGTCGATCGCCGCGCGGATGTCGCGAAGCGCGGTGCGAAGACGCGAGCGCAATTGACGGTTGTGCTCACGCCGCTTGATGTTCTGTCGGTGCGCTTTCAGCGCTGAATCGTGACTTGCCACTCTGTAATCCTCTTTCCTGGACCTTTTAGAAGCGGTACAACCTGCGAATTATATCATCAACGCGAGGGTATAATGTCCCCGTCCCTGCTGATGCTGGCGTTCGGACCCGAGGAGCGAGCGTGCCGGAATTCGAGATTAACCAAGCTGCAAACGAAGCAATAGGAACACCCGAAAGTCCATACCTCGACCCTGATGATTTTGCCGATGTCCCGCGGACCCGCGGTCGCGAAGGGCTGCCGAAAGCATTTCGGATGCGGCACGCCTCGCATTACGTCGAGCAGTTGATGGGCGACGCACCAATTCAATCGGTTCGTCAGATTCCAATCGATCAGGTTGTTGGCCCTGAAGTCAAGGCAGATGTCTCTGACCTCGTCGCATCCATTCGTGAAGTCGGACTACTGCAGCCCCTTCTCGTGACCTCTCGTGAGCCGTCGCGGTTCGAGTTGCTCGCCGGACGACATCGACTTTCTGCTGCTCGACAGGCGGGTCTTTCTGCGGTGCCGTGTCTGCTGGTCAACGCTGATCAGGACGCAGACAGACTCAAGGCGCACACCGAACGCAAGCCGACAATCGACGAGAGAGCAGTGGTGCCGCCGGTCGCCGCTCCATTGGCCGCCGATGCGGCAGCGACGGCCGAAGTGTTGCGCACGGCGTTTTCCGAAATCAGCACGTCGATGCGCTTCATCGATTCGCTCGCTCCGATCGCGCGAATCAACGAGTCCGGTCTTCGCGCGACGATGCTGGTGAATGCCATCAGCATCGAAGCGCATCGCGCCACGACTCTTGCGGCGGCGGCGTCACTTCTGACGCGCCGCGAACCGCTGCGCCTCGAGTCAATTGACTGCGGCACCGTTCTCCAGGCCATTCGCGCGGAAATCCGCGTCGAGGCCCGAATGAAGGGTGTGACTCTCGATTGGACCCAATCGGTCGCGTTGGCGCGAACCGTTGCTGACGTCGAAGCACTTTCGACCGGATGGTCCGCACTGATTCACGCGGTCCTGTCTCTCGCCGAGGAAGGCGATCGGCTCGAGATCATGTTCGATGCACCACGGGTGCGTCCTGCTCTGATTCTCCAGGTCAAGATGCACAGCGAGAGTCCTGCACCGATGGGCGATCGTTTCTTTGATGCGGCGTGGGTCGATCACCCTGCCGGTCGCGGCGGCGCGGTCATGCTGGCCGGGGCTCTACACAGCGCGCGGTTGCATGGCGGACGGCTATCGCTCGGCACGTTCGATGACGGGCTGTCGCTGACGTTCGTCGCGCCGCAGCCCTTAGACTGACGTGTCGGGCAGGATCTAAAGACCCTGTCCGACACGTGTCATTCATCGCCCTCTTTCATTTTTCGCAACTGACGCCGCTCGCGCTTGTCGGGTGAGCCGGCGCTTCGCGGGCGCATGAACGCCCGCGCGAGGCGATCGATTCGTCGTTGCTCGATCTCTTCAGGCGTCGGCTGCGGGGTGATATCCTCGTACAGCGATCGCGCATCCTTGCGCGCGATGTGTTTGTCCGCGACCGCATAGACAATCACGCGTTGTGTGCGTCCGAGCGGACGGCTGATCGCAATCTCATCTCCCGATTTGATCTCGCGGTGCGGTTTTGACGGCTGCCCATTGACGTAGACCTTGCCGTCCTTGCACGCCTTCTGCGCTTCCGATCGGGTTCGGAACAGGCAAGCAACATCGAGCCAGATGTCGATTCGAACTGAGATCGGAGACTCCGGACTCATACCTTACGATTCCGTAATCGAGCGTGTCGGAGCGAGACGCTCACGCCGATAAAACCGCTGTAAATCATTGAAAAATGACGGCACTGGGCTTGCCTTGTTGAGATGTGCTGGACGACGGTAAATTGCTGAATCCCCAATCTTTGATGCGTTCGACTGTGCTCCGGACCGTGATCGCCACCCTTGTGGCTTTGGCAACGCCCTGCGTCGTCCATGCCCAGATCTACACCTGGCGGGACACCGGTGGAAACCTCGTGCTTTCTGATCACCCTAAGGACAGCACGCAACGCACATACGCCGTGGTCGGCACGAGCGGCGAGATCCGGACGACGCGAGTGGGAAAGCGGAGCACCGCTTACGATTCGATCATCGATGAACATGCGTCGCAGCACGGCATTCGAGCCGACCTCGTTCGCGCGGTGATTCAAGCGGAATCGGCATTCAATCCCATGGCGCGCTCCGTCAAGGGCGCGATGGGATTGATGCAACTGATGCCCGCGACCGCGGTCGCATATGGTGTGACGAACGCCTACGACCCGGCTGAAAACATCCGCGCCGGCGTCGCGTATCTGCGCGGGCTGCTCGATCGGTATTCGCAAAACGAGGAACTTGCGCTCGCCGCTTACAACGCCGGACCGACGGCCGTTGCAAAGTATGGTGCGGTGCCGCCGTATCGAGAGACGAAAGACTACGTCGCCAAAATTCAGAAGAACGCCGGATCACATCCGGCGCCGCTGCGCGTCTACAAGGTCGTCGAGATCAAAGACGGCCGCGAAGTCGTTCGCTACACGAACACGCCGCCGCCGAAATAGCGATTCAATTCAACATCGCCCGCAGCACTTCCGGGGCTTTCGCAAGCAGCTCGTCGATTTTCGACGGATCCTTGCCGCCCGCTTCCGCGAAGTCGGGCCGGCCGCCGCCACCACCGCCGACAATTGGCGCCAGCTCTTTGACGATGCGTCCCGCCTGAATCTTGGTTGTCAGATCCTTCGTCACTGAGACCACCAGGCTGACTTTGCCGTCGTTCTCCGACGCGAGCACGACGACGCCGCTGCCCACGCGGTCGCGAAGTGAATCCGAAATGCCGCGCAACGCGCTCTTCTCGAGTCCGGACACGCGCTTCGTGACGAGCCTTATGCCGTTGACGTCGATTGGTTCATCTGACGCGGCGCCCTGTGCAGGCGATCCGGCAAGCGCGACCTTCATTTTCAGCTGATCGACCTCGCGCGCGAGGCGCTTGGCTTCCGCTTGCAGCTTCTGCACCGTTTCGACCGCGTGATCGGTCGTCACAGACAACGTCGACACAACGTCCTCGAGCGTCGAGCGATCCGCCTGCGCATGCGCAACAGCCGCCGCCCCTGTGATCGCCTCGATGCGACGAACACCGGCCGCGACGCCGCTTTCTTCGGTGATCAGAAACGGTCCGATGTCGCCGGTGGCGCGAACGTGCGTTCCTCCACAAAGCTCCATGCTGAAGCCTGGGATCGACACCACGCGAACCCGATCGCCATACTTCTCACCGAACAAGGCCATCGCACCCGCCGTGATGGCTTCCTCCGTTGAGCGCAGTTCCGTCTGAACCGGGGTATTCCGGTAGATCTGCTCGTTGACGATCCGCTCGATTTGCTCGATCTGGTCGCGCGTGATTGCCGCGAAGTGCACGAAGTCAAACCGCAACCGATCGGGCGCAACAAGTGAGCCCGCCTGTTTCACGTGTGTGCCGAGCACTTGCCTCAGCGCCGCATGAAGGAGGTGCGTAGCGGTGTGGTTCCTGCGCGTAGCATCGCGCACCGCATCGTCGACGATCGCGGTAACAACGTCACGCTCGGCAATTTGTCCGCGTGTGATCCGAACCGCGTGGAGACGCGGCCAGTTTCCAAACTTCGTCAACCCCTCGACGACGGCTTCGCCGCGCGCCCCGACGATCGTTCCTGAGTCCGAGACCTGTCCGCCAGCTTCGAGGTAAAACGGCGATTGTGCCAACGCGATAAACCCGCGCTGAGTTTCCGCCAACTGTTCGGTTTCGTTCCCATCGCGATTGAACATCGCCAGCACCGGCGTTCCAGTCACCCGGGTCGAATCGTACCCTTCGAACTTGTCACCGATCGACTGAAGCTCGCGCGCGAGGCCGTCTCGCTTGATCGACCAATTGATGTCCGCCGCCTTGCCCTTGAACGAACTTCCGGCGCGCGCCTTCTCACGCTGTCCTTCCATCGCGCGCTCGTAGCCCTCGTGGTCGATCGTGATGCTGCGCTGACTTGCCAGGTCCTCCATGAAATCCAACGGAACACCCAGTGAGTCGTACAGCCTGAACGCGTCTTCACCGGACATTACATTCCCCGACGACGCTGCGCGATCGAGCGATTCTTCGAGCCGCGGCAGGCCAGCCGTCAGCACCGCGTCGAAGCGTTCTTCTTCGCTGCGGACGACGCGGACGATGGCGTCGCCGTTGCCCTGGAGTTCCGGATAAGCGCGGCCCATTTCCGCGACGATGACGCCGACAAGCGCATGAAGAAATGGTTCCTTGAATCCGAGCTTCTTGCCGTGCCGCATCGCTCGACGCATGATCTTTCTGAGCACGTAGCCGCGCCACTCGTTTGACGGGACGACGCCGTCCGCGATGAGAAACGTCATCGCGCGCAGGTGATCCGCGATCACGCGCATCGAAATGTCCATCGGGTCGTCGATAGTAGAGCGATACTTCAGGCCCACATGGTCACCGATCGCCGACAGAATCGGCGTGAACACGTCGGTGTCGTAGTTCGAAAGCTTGCCCTGAATGACTGCCGTGATTCGTTCGAGTCCCATACCGGTGTCTATCGACGGTGCGGGTAACGGATTCAAAGTGCCGTCCGCCTGCCGATCGAATTCCATGAACACGTTGTTCCAGATTTCGACGAAGCGATCGCAGCTGCAGTCGAGACCGCGGCACGGACGCCCCGCGCGCTCTTCGTCGCACGGGTAGTCGTTCCCGCGGTGGTAATGGATTTCGGAACATCGGCCGCAGGGACCGGTATCTCCCATCTGCCAGAAGTTCTCCGCGAGGCCGAGCTCGGTGATTCGCGCGGTGGGCACCAGCTTCGACCAGATCGCAAACGCCTCATCGTCTCTCGGGATCCCCGCTTCGCCCTTGAAGATCGTCGGGTAGAGCCGGTCCGCCGGGAGGTGCCAGACGTCGGTCAGAAGTTCCCAGGCGAATGGAATCGCGGCGCTTTTGAAGTAATCGCCGAAGGAGAAATTGCCGAGCATCTCGAAGAACGTGTGATGGCGCAGCGATGGACCGACGTTATCGAGATCATTGTGCTTTCCGCTGACCCGCATGCATTTCTGTGACGACGTCGCGCGGGTGTAAGCGCGTTTCTCCTTGCCAAGGAAGGTGTCCTTGAACTGGTTCATGCCAGCGTTCGTGAAGAGCAGCGTGGGGTCGTCGTGCGGCACCAGCGACGAGCTCGGCACGATGGTGTGACCCTTCTGGCGGAAATAGTCCAGGAAACTGCTGCGAATCTCAGCCGAACGCATCTTTTTATTGTAAACCGGCGCCTCTCAGTCGCCACGATGCCTGAACAACAGGTGCCTTATGACTGTGTCCAAAGGCCTTTTGTCTGCCTCCACGAGGACATTCTGACCCGCAGATTGTTCCTGTTACACGCGTGTTTGACTAACAAGTTCATTTCAAACGACTTGGCAACAGCGTATGCGGGGTCCTTTGGTGGCTATCACCTTGCTCAAAATCGTGAGTTACGCATCCTCGATCAGTATTAGCGCCTGGTGGCCCGAATGAATATCTGTTGTATTGGTGCCGGGTACGTTGGTGGTCCTACGATGGCGATGATCGCCGCGCAGTGCCCCGACATACGCGTCACTGTCGTCGATATGGACGCGGTGCGGATCGACGCCTGGAATTCAGATCAGCTTCCTATTTATGAGCCCGGGCTTCACGAGGTCGTGATGTCCGCACGCGGCAGGAATCTGTTCTTCTCGAGCGACATCGACCGCGGAATACGTGAGGCGGGGATCATCTTCGTCAGTGTGAATACGCCGACGAAGACCTACGGCATCGGCGCCGGTAGCGCCTCCGATTTGACCAACGTCGAGTTGTGTGCGAGACGAATTGCCGCAGTTGCCAACGGCAACAAGATTGTCGTCGAGAAGTCGACGCTGCCCGTGCGGACCGCCGAATCGTTGAAGCGGGTCCTCCATGCAAACGCAAACGGCTACAAATTCGATATTCTTTCGAACCCTGAATTCCTCGCCGAGGGCACCGCGGTTGCCGATCTGCAATCGCCCGATCGAGTGCTGATCGGCGGCGATGACACACGTTCAGGCCAACTGGCAATCCAGGCACTCGTCGATGTGTATGCCCGGTGGGTTCCAGGCGAGCGAATTCTGACGACAAACCTTTGGTCTAGCGAGCTGTCGAAGCTGGTATCGAACGCGCTTTTGGCTCAGCGCATTTCGTCGGTGAACGCGCTCTCGGCATTGTGCGAGGCGACCGGAGCTGACGTCGATGAAGTGACGTTTGCGGTAGGTAAGGACAGCCGGATCGGATCGAAGTTTCTCAAGGCTTCGGTCGGGTTTGGCGGATCGTGCTTTCAGAAGGACATTCTGAACCTCGTCTATCTGTGCCGTCACTACGGCCTCAACGAGGTTGCGAACTATTGGGAACAGGTGGTCACCATCAACACGTGGCAAAAGACACGCTTCGTTAGCCGCATGATCGACACGATGTTCAACACGATCGCCGGCAAGCGTATCGCGATTTTGGGGTTTGCGTTCAAGAAGGACACGAATGATACTCGCGCGTCTGCCGCCATTGATGTTTGCCGCGCGCTGCTGAACGAAAGGGCGCACCTCGCAATCTACGATCCACGTGTGACGCCCCGCCAAGTGATCAGCGACCTTGTGCAGGCCACCGGACTTTCAGCGAGTGACATCGAAAAACGCGTCGTGTTCGAGCAGGATCCATATCGCGCGGCGGACGGTGCGCACGCGTTGGCCGTGCTGACGGAATGGGATGAATTCAAGGACCTGGACTTTCAATTCATCTATCAGTCAATGAAGAAGCCGGCGTTCGCGTTCGACGGCCGCAATATCCTGCCCCATGCGCTGCTGCGAGCGATCGGATTTGACGTGCAGGCGATCGGAAAATCGTTCTCTACAGTAGTCCCAGCTTCAGCGCCATCGTTCGAAGAGATCTCAGCTTGACGATTCGTGCGATCATCTACGGCGAGCCACCTGGATTCTGAAGCGGTTCGGCGCCGCGGATCGGGTGGTCGTGTGCTGGGATGACGCTAAAAGGCATAATTCTGGCTGGCGGTTCGGGTTCGCGGTTGTATCCGTTGACCCGAGCCGTCAGCAAACAGCTCCTGCCAGTCTTCAATAAGCCGCTTATCTATTACCCGCTGTCGGCTTTAATGCTGGCCGGCATCCGCGACATCCTGGTCATCACGACGCCTCACGAGCAAGAGGGTTTCAAACGCCTCCTTGGCAACGGGTGTGACATCGGCCTGACCATTGAATATGCCGTGCAGCCCGCTCCCGAGGGTCTCGCGCAGGCCTTTCTGATCGGAGATCAGTTTATCGGGGGTGATCGTGTGTGCCTCGCGCTCGGAGACAACATCTTTTACGGCGCGCACTTGTCGGACTACCTTCGTACTGCTGCAGAGCGCGAGCACGGAGCGACGGTGTTCGCCTACACGGTCCGGGATCCCGAGCGGTACGGTGTCGTGGAATTCGATAAGCAGGGACGCGTAATCGGCTTGGAAGAAAAGCCCACTCAACCGAAGTCGTCGTTTGCGGTCACCGGGTTGTACTTCTTCGACAATCAAGTCATCGAGATCGCTCGAGGGTTGCGACCGTCTGCTCGCGGAGAGCTCGAGATTGTCGATGTGAGTCGTGCGTACCTTGAACGAGGGCAGCTATTCGTAGAGCCCCTACCGCGCGGAATCGCCTGGCTGGACACCGGCACGCACGAATCTCTCGTGCAAGCGACGAACTTCGTACAGGCGGTCGAAGAGAGGCAGGGCTTGATGATCGGGTGTCCGGAGGAAATCGCGTATCGTCTTCGCTACATCAGCGCCGCCGATCTGGAGCGAATCTCTTTATCCATGAAGGGAAGCTCGTACGGGCAGTACTTGCTGAGGCTTCTTCACGATGAAGTCTAGTATCGGTGCCACTGGCTGATCATGTCGCTGACATTCACACCTGCCGCTCTTCCTGGCGTGGTGGTCATTGAGCCGCAGATATTCGCGGACGAACGCGGTTACCTCATGGAAACGTACAAGAGGTCTGAGTTCGTCGCCGCGGGAATCAATGCCGATTTCGTCCAGGAAAACCATTCGCGATCGGTGTATGGAACGCTCCGTGGCCTGCACCTGCAGCGTCATCCGAAGGCGCAGGCCAAACTCGTTCGCGTGATCGAGGGCACGGTGTTTGAGGTGGTCGCCGACGTCCGTCGCGACTCGCCGACATTCGGACAATGGGCTAGCTTCATCTTGTCTGCCGAGAATCGGCGGTCGCTATTCGTTCCCGCCGGCTATGCGCATGGGTTTTGTGTAACGAGCGCCGAGGCACAGGTGGTGTACAAGATGACCGCGGAGTACGCACCCGAACTCGAAGACGGCGTTCGCTGGGACGACCCTGTCCTCGGCATCAGGTGGCCGATCTCATCGCCACGGCTGTCGGTTCGAGACAATCGTTGGCCCCCACTGAGTGAACGGGTCGGCGACAAACGCTCCAGCTAGCGTGACTACACGTCAAATGTCATCGATATCGTTCCTGCCGCCGAGTTTCCGTAACGCCGCCACGATCGCTGCCGGCGTAAATCCCTGCCGCATCAGATACTGATACAGCCGCGCGTGCTCGCGCGCATTACCGATGCGCGACTTGCCGCGCATCTTCTTCTGCAGCGCCTTCGCAATCAGCGCACGCTCGTCGACATCAGCGAACACTTCGGCGACCGCTTCGGTGGCCGTCTCCCGGGCGACACCCATGGCGTTCAGCTCGCGCATGACCCGCAGACGCCCACGCCCTTTGACGTTGCTCGCCGTCCGCGCGTACGCGCGCGCCACACGTCCATCGTCGAGCGCTTTTGTTTCGAGGAGATGGGCAATCACGCGATCGATCTCGTCGCGCGAATGATTGCGATCGGCAAGGCGGGCGCGCAGCTCTTTTTCCGTCAGTTCACGCCGCGCGAGGAGTTGGAGGGCGTCAGTATAGGCAGACATGGTGGCGGTGTATTTGTACCGCCCTTTCGCTTCTCGCTGCTGGCTTCTCGCTTCTCATTGGTGGTGTCGCTTCCTCGTTCACGAGCCACGAGGAGCGAGGAGCGAGCAGCGAGGCAGTTACCCCCCGAACCGCGTAATCTCTGGCGCGCCGCCGCGGGCCATCTCATCACGCGCGAGGTCGGCCGTGGTCGAAATCCCCTGCACCTTGAGCTTGAACTCATCGACGTTCGACGCCCAGCGGAGTGCTTCGTCGAGGGTCACGAATCCTTGCTGATACAGGCTGAAGATCGACTGATCGAACGTCTGCATGCCGTACTGCGAGGTGCCAGAGGCGATCGCGCCGTGAATCTGCGCCGTGCGGTCCTTATCGATAATGCAGTCGCGGATGAACGGTGTCGCGATCATGACCTCGACTGCCGGCACGCGACCGAGACCATCGGCGCGGGGGAGGAGCCTCTGCGCGATCGCCGCCTTGAGGACGCTCGCCAGCTGGATACGGACCTGACGCTGCTGATGCGGAGGGAACACCGCAATGATGCGGTTGACCGTCTCCGTCGCGTCGAGCGTGTGCAGCGTCGAGAACACGAGGTGACCCGTTTCGGCGGCAAGGAGCGCTGTTTCCACGGTTTCGTGATCGCGCATTTCGCCGACGAGAATGACGTCCGGATCCTGACGCAGCGCGCTGCGGAGTGCGTGCCCGAACGATTCGGTGTCGACCTTCACTTCCCGCTGATTGACGATCGAAATGTGGTCACGATGCAGATATTCGATCGGATCTTCGATTGTGATGATGTGCGCGGAGCGCGTCGCGTTGATGTAGTCGATCATCCCGGCAAGCGTCGTGCTCTTGCCGCTGCCCGTGGTGCCGGTTACCAGTACCAGACCGCGTTCTTCCGCCGCGATTCGCTTGAGCACCGGCGGCAGCCCGAGCTCGTCGATCGGCTTCACCCGCATCGGGATCACGCGGAGCGCCAGACCGATGGTGCCCCGTTGCTGAAACACATTGCAGCGGAATCGGCCGACGCCAGGCAGGCTGTACGCCAGATCGACCTCCTGTGCTTTCCGGAACTTCTCCCGGAGTTCGTCGCTGAACAGCGCGTCGGCCATCGCTTCCGTGTCCGCGCGTTCGAGCCGCTTCTCTTCTGAACAGATCGCGAGTAGACCGTTCACTCGCATCATCGGATAGCTGCCGACCTTCAGATGAACGTCGGAAGCCCCAGCCTGCGCGGCAGTTTTCAGTAACTCGTCAATGTGCATGGTTGAAGGTCGGCGGGGTCTGGGGAGCACACCCTACAACCATGGATATCGGATTCTCCCGCGGTCTGCTTTAGACGCCGCGGGTGCGCTTCGACGATCCAGCCTCCGCCGGCTGCAGGGGCTCGCCCGGGTAAACGTAAGTCAGCCAGCCGTGCCGATCGGGCGTTTCGCCGTTGACCATGTCGAAAAACGCGACCTGCAGCGCCTCGGCCACCGGACCACGCTTGCCCTTCCCGATCTGGATTTTGTCGATGCTGCGAATCGGCGTGATCTCCGCCGCAGTGCCGACGAAGAAAACTTCGTCACTGATGTAGAGCATTTCGCGCGGCAGCACCTGTTCAACGACGGTAAAACCGAGATCCTGCGCCAACGTGATGATCGTGCTCCGGGTAATTCCTGGCAGCACCGCCGCACTCAATGGCGGCGTATAAAGAATGTTGTCGCGCACGAGGAACAGATTCTGACCGCTGCCTTCGCTGAGATTGCCCTGCGTGTCGAGCGCGATGCCCTCGCTGTATCCTTCCGCGACCGCTTCCATCTTGATCAGCTGCGAGTTGGCGTAATTCGCCGACGACTTCGCGAGCGTCGGGAACGTGTTCGGGTGCGCGCGAGTCCACGAGCTGACCCGCACGTCCACACCATTCTCGAGTGCGCCGGCGCCAAGGTATGCGCCCCATTCCCAGGTCAATATCGCGGTATCGACGGGGCAGGGGAACGGGTTGACGCCGAGCTCGTTGTAGCCACGGTAAACGATCGGGCGGATGTAACACGCCTTGAACTGGTTCGTGCGAATCGTTTCCAGGACCGCCTCGGTCAGTGCCGCCTGATCGAGCTGCGGTTCCATGCGGTAAATCTTGGCCGAGTCGAATAGCCGGCGCATGTGGGCGTCGAGCCGGAAGCAAGCCGACCCTTTCGGCGTGCTGTAGCAGCGTGCGCCTTCGAACACCGCGCTGCCGTAGTGAACGACGTGCGACCCGACGTGGATCGTCGCGTCCTTCCAGTCCACCAGTTTCCCGTTCATCCAGATTTTTCCGGTGCCCGCGAAAGCCATTCTTACTCCTTAAGATGCAGCGTGTGAAGATGTTAGCACAGCGGTGCGTGTTGATCGTGAGTCCAATCATGATGTGGCTTTTAATGACACGCTGTGCGGACGCGCGACAGACCTGGAGGAATGTAGCTTCCGCCTTTAGGCGGAAGCACCTTATTGCGCTTCACCGCAGAATGGACAGCGGTCCGCGCGGGCGTGCAGTGGCTTTCGGCACTGCCAGCAAAATCGGGCGGCCGGAGTTTCGCGCGCGCGGAGACGAGTCTGAATGCCTTGTGGATCGTCGCGATGACTTCGAGCGGGGGCGGGTTCTGGCCGCGGAATCGCGCCGGGCTGCGGTGTTCGTCGCGCTTGACTTGACGCGATTGCCGTCATGATGTCGCTCAGCAAATCGGGCGCGCGCTGATATCGATCCTTGATCTCCGGCGCCATCGCGCGCATCACGATGTCGCTGATCGCTTTTGGGATTGCCTGATTCTTGAGTCGCGGCGGGGATACGAGTTCACCCGACATGAGTTTGTCCAAGTCCGCCGGCGCCGGCGTGTCGTACGGCAGCATCCCGGTCAGCATCTGATACATCGTGATGCCAAGCGAATAGATGTCGGACGCGAACACGGCCTTTCCGTGAAACTGTTCGGGCGCCATATACGGCGGACTACCAATCACTGTCGTGCCGTGCGCCGCGATTTCAAGAAAACGGGAGGTCCCGAAGTCGGCGACCTTGAGCATGTCGTTTTCGGACACCAGCACGTTTGCCGGACGCAGGTCGCGGTGAATGACGCCCTGTGTGTGCGCGTGATCGACCGCGTTGCAGATCTGGCAAGTGAAATCCAGCGCCCGATTGAGTTCCAGCGCACCCTTGGTCGCGATGATGTTCTCGAGCGTCTCCCCCTGAACGTACTCCATCACGATGAAGAAGACGTTCTCCTGCTTCTCGGCCGTGGTGATCGCGACGATGTTGGGGTGGTTGACGCTTGCGAGCAGGCGCGGCTCTCGCAGCAGTTCACCGAAGTCCAATCCCTGACGATGGGGAACCTTGATCGCGACCTTCTTGTCGATCCAGGTGTCCTGCGCGAGGTAAACAGTACCGAATCCGCCGCTCCCGAGCGGCGCAATGATTTTGTACTTTCCGAGAGTCTGACCTCTGAATAGCACGTTTGTTCGCGGCTTGCCGTCGCGCGATGCGGATCCGAGGATTCGAGGATCCGCGGATTAGTGATTCGCGATCAGTGATAGTGATTAGTGATTGGAGTATAGCGCGATTGCTCCATAATTCTCGCGTGAGTCTGCCGCGTTTTTACGTGCCGCTTCTCGATCCAAATGTGCGCGAGACGGCTTTGCCAGCTGACGAGGCGACGCACCTCAGTCGAGTCCTGCGACTGAACGCCGGCGATGACATCGCTGTGTTCGACGGTCGGGGCCGCGAATTCCGCGCACGGGTCACGGATACCGCCCGCCGCAAGGTGATCGTCGAGCTGCTGGAGCCAATCGCGCCGGCGCCGGAGGCGCGAGTGGCAATCACCCTTGTTCAATCTGTATTAAAGGGGGAGAAGATGGATGCGGTCGTTCGCGACGCGACCATGATGGGTGTCGCCGCGATTGAGCCGATCATTACCAGCCGGACGATTGCGAGAGGACCGCGCGCGGACAACGATCGATGGATGCGCGTGAGTATTGCCTCCGCCAAGCAATGTCGTCGCGCGGTCGTTCCAACGATTACGGCGCCTCGGCCGTTTGATGAATGGCTGCGCTCTAGCGCGCACGGCTTGCGGCTCATGCTTGTCGAACCACCGGCGTCGGCGACCGACATGTGCTCGTTGCATCTCCTCGAACACCACGCCGCAGGCTCGCTGGCGTTGATTGTAGGACCGGAAGGGGGGTGGAGCGGGGAGGAAAGAGCGCGAGCGGAGCAGGCCGGCTGTCTCTCCGTTACTCTAGGTGGCTTGACCTTACGAGCGGATGCGGTGGCTGTGGCCGCGCTGGCAATTACTCGCTTTGCGCTAAAGGATCTCTGACGCTCTTCGCTTCTCGCTACTCGCTGCTCGGCCTGACGGAGCAGGCGACCCATTCGCCTTCCTTTGCAACATTCAATCGTTCTCCGCCGAGGGCCTTGCCGACGTCGTCGGCTTCTTCAAGGGTAAAGCCGCTAACGATCAGCGCACCATTCGGGCCGACGAGCCTACGCAACGACGCCGCATGACGCTGAAGGAGTGCGCCTGTGAGATTCACGATCACGAGATCGGCCGGCTCGAGCGTTGCACTCGTTAGATCGATTTCTGAAATCGTGATCGAATTCTCACCACCATTGCGCTGAACGTTCTCGCGCGCATTGTCGAGGGCATCGGGATCATTGTCGATGGCGGTGACGTGAGCTGCACCAAGCTTCCACGCCGCGAGCGCGAGGACACCGCTGCCGGTTCCGACATCCATCGCTCGCATGCCGCGCAGATCCTGTTTCTGTAGAAGCTCCAGGCACAAGCGTGTGGAGGCATGATGACCGGTGCCGAAGCCGGTTGATGGATCGATGACAATCGTCATCACCTCGCTATCCGCGGTCCGGGATCCGGGATCCGAATCCCAGGGCGGCGCGACGACGATGCGGCCGACGCGAATGGCAGTGAGCGTCGCCTGACTGCGTCGTGCCCAATCTTCGTCGTCAACTTCGATCGCCGCGATGCCAAGCAGCGCATTGCCGAACTCGGATGCCAACGTGCCTCGTGCGGCGTCGCGGTCGGCGGCTGAACGAAAGAAGACCCGCCACCCATCGCCGCCTTCGTGTTCTTGAATGGCGACCGGCTCGAAGCCATCGAGCTCGGCGTACAACATGTCCTGGAGAGTTCCCGCCCCTGGGCCGAGAGCAAATGTGAGATCCAGCGCCGAATGTTTACCCAAAGATGTCTTTGACGCGTTCGAAGAACGGCTTCTCTTCGCTGCCCGTCTCTTCGTCGAGTTTTTCCTGCGGCAGCAAGCGATTCAATTCCTCGAGCGCGTGCTTCTGCTCTTTGGTCAACTTCTTCGGTACTGCAACGCGGGCGATGGCATAGAGGTCGCCTTGACCGCGACCGTTCACATGCGGCATGCCTTTTCCGCGGAGTTTGAAACGCGTACCAGGCTGCGTGCCTGCCGGGACCTGCACCTGCTCGCGTCCATCCAGCGTCGGCACGTGAATCGATCCACCGAGGGCGAGAGTGGGGAAGCTGATCGGCATCTCGCAATAGAGATCGTCCTCTTCACGATGGAAGAACGAATGCTCCTGCACGTGAACGACGACGTAGAGATCGCCCGGAGGACCGCCGGCAGAGCCGTGTTCTCCTTCGCCATAGAGTCGCAGCCGCTGTCCGGTTGCGATGCCCGCAGGAATCTTCACCGTAAGTTTGCGCTCGCGGCCGACGCGGCCGGCGCCGCGACATGTTTGACACGGCTTGGCGATCGTTTTCCCGGTGCCGCGGCAATTCGGGCACGGGCGAGCGACCGTGAGAAAGCCCTGCTGGTATCGCAGCTGACCAGAGCCACGGCACTGGCTGCAGGTTTCCGGCGAAGTGCCTTCGGCAGCGCCGGAACCCTTGCATGTCTCGCAAGTTTCTTCGCGAGGAATCTGGATCGATGTTTCGGTGCCGCTCGCGGATTCCTCGAAAGAGATCTCGAGGTCGTATCTGAGATCGGCACCGCGCTGCGGACCGCCCCGTCGTCGGCGCTGACCGAAGAGATCACCGAAGCCGAAGACGTCGCCGAGGTTCGAAAAGATATCTTCGAAGCCGGCGAATATCGTCGGATCGAATCCACCGGCACCTGCGCCCGCGCCGGCGACACCTGCGTGTCCGAACCGATCGTACAGGCTGCGCTTTTCGCGATCCGCGAGGACCGTGTAGGCCTCAGCCGCCTCCTTGAAGGCTTCTTCCGCCTTGTGGTCGCCGGGATTGCGGTCCGGATGATATTTGAGCGCCATCTTTCGGTAGGCGCTCTTGATTTGCTGGTCGGTTGCCTGGCGATCGAGTCCGAGAACCTCGTAGTAATCGCGCTTCGTCACGCTGCTCACCCTTTGGCCACCTTTACCATCGACGGCCGCAGGAGCCGGTCACCCAGCATGTATCCGCGCCGGAATTCCTCGATCACTTCTCCGTCCCGTCGGCCTTCCGCATGTTCGTATGAAACAGCTTGGTGGTAGTACGGATCGAAGTCGGCGCCCACGGCGTCGATCGGACGCACACCACGCTTGCGCAGGATCTCGTTCAGCTGTTTGTAAATCAGCTCGACGCCACGCCGATATGCGTCGGCCTCGGCGCCGGCATCAGCCTTTAGCGCCCGTTCCAAATCATCTATCAAAGGGAGCAGCTCCTCGATGATGCTGGCGGCGGCGGCATCCGACAGCGACTGTCGATCGCGCTCGGTGCGCTTGCGATAGTTGTCGAACTCCGCCGTCTTTCGCAGCAGGAGATCGTAGTACTCATCGCGCTGACGCTGGAGCGCGGCTGGATCGGTTTCGGTTGGGGCGGGCGAACTGTCGACCGCACTGGATGTTTCGTTTGTTGGATTGTCGTCCACGTGACTAACCTTGAATTTTTCTTGGAAGCTTTGTGGCTTCCGGCTTTTGGCCGGGAGTCATTTCTTCCACCAAAAGGTGGAAGCTGCAATGTGAATCAGAGTCGCGGAAGCTACATGTCGCTCCCACTCACCATCCGGCTGATGGCCTTCGAGAGTGAGTCGACCGCGTTAATCGCGCGCGAGTAGCGCATGCGGGTTGGACCGATGACTCCAACCGCGCCGGTCCCGTGCCCGTCCGAATAGGTCGAAGCAACCAGACTGAAGCACTGAAGATCAGCGTCGTGATGCTCGCTTCCAATCACGACGGTTAGTCCCGTTGTTCCCAGGTAGTCGTCGAGAAGCTGAACGAGGCGCGTCTTTTCTTCGATCATGCGAAACAACGTCCGCAACGTGGTAAGCGTCACCTCGGGATCTTCGGTGCGCACGTCCTCGAGGAGCAGCGAAGTCCCCTGGATAAAGACCGTCGGCGCCGGGTCCATGCCCTCGAACGTGGTGCTCGCCAGGCGCAATGCGCGCGCCATCAGCTCGTCATAAAGCGTGCGTTCCTCCCGCAACCGCTCGATAACGGCCTGACGCACCTCGACGAGCGACTTGCCCTTGAATTCATGGTTCAAATAGTTTGCCGCTTGCTGCAGCTCGCCGGAGTCATACTCTTCGGTCGTTTCGATGACCTTGTGGGTCACATGACCTCCGGCGGCGACCACAACAACGAGCAGCTTTCCACCCGCGAGCGGGACAAAATCGAAGCGCTCGAACGTCGTCATGTCTGGCGCAATCGCGAACCCAACCTGGTGCGAGGCACGAGACACTTCCTGAGAGACATGTGAAAGGAGATCTTCGACCGTCCCTGCCCGCCTCAGGCGCGCTTCCACTTGCGGCGTCGGTCTCAGCGATTTCCGCTCGGCGAGCAGTTGATCAACGTACAAACGGTATCCGAGATCGGTCGGGACTCGACCGGCGGAGGTGTGCGGTTGACGCACGTATCCCCACTCCTCGAGACGCGCCATGATGTTCCGGAGCGTTGCCGAGGACACACCAAACCCTCGATTGGCGAGCCACAGCGAGGAAACCGGGTCGCCCTGGTCAATGTAGGCATGGACCAAGACCCCGAGGATTCGCTTATCCCGTTCTGCTAGCTCAGGATGCCGAGACATAGGTTCTTAGCAGTCTATCGAGTCGAGTGCTAATTTAGATTATACACGGTATGCCTCAGCGAAGCATCTTTGGCGGGGTCTAAGGACCGCGCCTGCGCGGGGACAGGGCCCGCGCCTTACACCAGTCCTGCGCGGCCGTAGAGCGTTGCTGCCGCAAGGCGGGCCCCGGCAGTAATGCTGTTACGGTCGAGCTGGGTGAGTTCAAAGTTATCCACCAGCACCTCGCCGTCCACCATCGCCAGCCGGACGTCGCTCCCCGTGGCTGTGAATGCCAATGTCGACCACACGTCGCGATCCGGCGCGAGGTGCGGCCGACCGCGATCGATGATGATGAGGTCTGCGCGCTTGCCAGGTTCAATCGACCCAATCTGGTCTTCGAGCCCGAGCGCACGCGCGCCTTCTCGAGTCGCCATCCACACCGCATCGCGCGCCGTCAGCGCGCCCGGCGCTTTTCTGACCGATTGAATCATCGCCGCGAGACGGATTTCTTGGAACATGTCGAGGCGGTTGTTACACGCGGCTCCGTCCGCGCCGAGCGAAACGGAGATGCCGCGCCCGCGCATCTCCGCGACTGGTGCGAGTCCCGATCCGAGTTTCAGGTTCGAGCCGGGGCAGTGGAGAACTTTGACGTTGCGTTCGGCGAGGAGCGTCTGCTCGCGATCGGTGACCCAGACACAGTGCGCAGCGCATAAGCGCGATGTTGCGAGTCCTGTGTCGGCGAGGTACTCGAGACTCGAGAAGCCTCCGGACAATCGTCGAACTTCTTCGATCTCGTCCCGCGATTCAGACGCATGCGTGTGCACGATCGCGCGTTCACGATTCGAGAGGTCGGCCACGCTCTCGAGGAGTTCACGCGAACAGGAAACAGCGAAGCGCGGAGCGAACACCGCATGAAGCCGCCCCCCGGCGGCGCCATCCCACCGCTTCTTCAAGTCGAGACTCTGATCAATGGATCGTTTAGTCTCCTCGTGCAGCCGTGATGGTGCTTCGTTCGACGCGTCCATCATGCACTTGCCGACCGACGCCCGCAGTCCGGTCTGAGCGAGGGTTTCGAACACGACATCGGTGTCGTGGACTGTTTCCATCGTGAGAACGGAAGTGGTGCCGGAAAGGAGAAGCTCCGCGGCCGCCAGGAGCACGGAGGCGCGCAACGTTTGTGGCGTGTGTGCCGCTTCCATCGGCCAGACACGTCGTTTCAACCACTCGAGCAACGGCATGTCGTCGGCCGATCCGCGAAACAACGTCTGGCACAAATGTATGTGCGTTTGAACGAAGCCCGGGAGCAGATATCCGCCAGCGGCATCGATGATTCGGTGGTTGCCGCCACGCTCTGCGTTCCTTCCAACCGAAACGAACCGCCCGTCTCGGACGACAACGTCGCCGTCGACGATGTCGAGGCGATCGTTCATCGTGACGATCGTGGCGTTACGGATAATGGTGGCGGGGGAGTCTGACGCCGAGCGTGCGGCGGGCGAATCGGGGGAAGCCCCGATCATTCAGCCTTGATCCTGGCACGCTTCATCGACATCGACGACGTATCGACGCCGCGGGTGACGGCGATCAGCTCGGCGAGAATGCTCACGGCGATCTCGGCGGGCGTCACCGCGCCGATCTCCAAACCGATCGGCGCGTGGACCCGTTGGAGGCACTCCGGTGGCATCCCTTCCTCGAGCAACGCGTCGTAAATACGCGCGACCTTGGCGCGGCTGCCGATAAGCCCGAGGTATTTCAAGTCGCGCGCGGCGAGTGCGCGCATCGCATCCAAGTCGTGCTGATGCCCGCGCGTCACGACCACGACGTATGACGATGAGGGGATCTCGGCGCTATGGAGCCAGCTCGGGATCGGTTCGACGACGACTTCAGCGCCGGGGAACCTTTCTGCATTCGCGAATTTCTCGCGATCGTCGATGATGTGAAGTCGGAAGCCGACGTCACCTGCGATTTTGGCGAGATGAAAGCCGACGTGCCCCGCGCCGATGATGAAGAGTCGTGGAGAAGGCGTCAACGGGTCGATGTGCACATCCATACGTCCACCGCAAATCAATCCGTTCTCCTGCGCGAAGTCGTCGTTGAGCTCATAGTGCAGGAGCTGTGGCCGTCCAGAGGAAAGCGCCTCACGCGCCTTCCAGAACGCATCGTTCTCGTAGCAGCCGCCGCCAATCGTGCCCAGCGTGCGGCCATCTGCCCAGACGAGCATCTTCGCGCCGGCCCGTTGGGGAGTGGAGCCCTGCGAACGCACCACCGTCACGAGCGCGACGCTATCGCCGCGTGCGAGTGCTTCGGCCGCTGCCGAGAGGACTTCTTCGTTCAGACGAGCACCTCGATTTTCGCCTTCTGCTTCAACGCCTGAATGAACCCATCCGCCTTCTGCTGCTTCTGTTGCGCGGTCAGGAACTCTTTAATCCGGCCGCTCACCTGGTCGAAGGGCACCGTCGAAGGCGCCCGGCGATCCGTCACCTTGATTATGTGATAGCCGAACTGCGTTGTAACAATATCGCTAATCTCGCCTGGTTTCATGGCGAAGGCGGTCTGATCAAACGGCGGCACCATCTGTCCCTTGGTGAAGAAATTCAGATCGCCACCCTGTGCTGCGCTTCCATCTGCGGAGTGTTTCTTGGCCAGTTCCGCGAAGTCAGCCCCGGCGCGTGCTTCCTTGAGAACGCTCTGCGCCTCGTCCATCGCCTTTTTCTTCGTCGCCGGATCGGCGTTCTCCTCGACGCGGAACAGAATGTGGCTGGCGCGCACCGCTTCGTCCTGTTTGAACTTGTCCGGGTTCTTGTCGTAGAAGTCGCGGACCTCGGCATCTGTTGGAGCCGGCTGGGCCGCCACTTCCGCTTCGACCATCTTGTTGATGCTGATATCGACTCGTGTGTCAGCCTTCAGCCTATCGAGCGTCATTCCGCGCGCATCCAGAGCCTTTTTGAAATCCTCGTCGGTTCCCATGCGTGCGCGCATCTGCTTGACTGCGCCGTCGACCTCTTCATCCGTCACGGCCACCTTACGAGCACGCGTCTCCTGCGACAAGACCGTATAGGTCACCAGTTCATCCAGCACCTGGCGATACACCGCATCGCGGCGCTCAGCCGGGATCGGCTGGTTCGTCCTGAGCTCCATGTTCTTGATCAGCCGATCGAAATCCACCTTCGTCACGTCCTCGCCGTTCACACGAGCCAGTACGTCGGGCAATTGCGCCGGCATCGGCTTCACGGGAGCGGCCGGTTGTGGCGTTGTCTGACCTGAGGTCGCAGTCGGCTGCGAAGAATCTGAGGTTTGATCAGTTGCGGGTTTGCGGCAGGCGCCGACGCTGATGACGACCGCACCAAACAAGAGCGCTGAGAACAGTCGATTCAAATCGAAATTCCTTTGGGTTAATAGACGAGCAGAGCGGGGGAACAACCTTATTTTAAACCAGTGTCCCGGATCCGTTGTCCGGGATCCGATCCGTGTTAATCCGTGTTCTTCCGTGGCCTGAGTGTTCTTCCGTGGCCTGTGTTAGTCCGTGTTCTTCCGTGGCCCGGGTTAATCCGTGTTCTTCCGTGGCCTATGTTTATCCGTGTTCATCCGTGGCTTAGAAGCTATGCAGCGTGCACGGCTCGGTCGGCGCGGTGCCGGTGAGAAACGATTCATGGAATACCCGCGGGCAGCCTGGCACCGCGACTTTGCCGGTATCACGATCGATATCGACGAACACGATGCCTTCCGGTGCTTCGAAGCCGCCGCTGGTTCGGCCGCCGAGCGCGCGCATCATGAAGGTCGTCCAGATCGGCAATGCCGCCTGCGTGCCGCTCAGTCCGAGCGGCTGGTTATCGTCGAGGCCGACCCAGACAACCGTAAGGACCTCGGGGGTGAACCCAACGAACCACGCATCACGCAGATCGTTGGTGGTTCCAGATTTTCCGGCCGCATCCTGCGTGAATCCTGCAGCGCGGGCACCGGCGCCGGTGCCTTCGTTCAGCACGCTGCGCATCATGTTGGTCACCAGAAATGTTGTATCAGGCCGCGCGATCGTCCGCGGTGCATCGATCTTCAAAGCCACGTCCTTCCCAGCGTTGCTGATGAGCCGGGAGATCGCGTGCAGCGGTTTGATCGTTCCGCCGTTGGCGAAGATCGTGTAGGCCGTCGCGATTTCGAACGGGGTTGCTTCGAAGACGCCAAGCGCGATCGACGGATATGGGCGGGGCGGCGTGGCGGCGCCGACTCTTTTCCACAACGCCGCGACTTGATCGTACCCCGTCGTTTCCGCGACCTTGATCGTGGGGATATTTCTCGATAGCGCCAGCGCCCGACGGAGCGTGACCGGTCCTTCGAACTCTCCGTCGTAGTTGCCGGGCGTCCAGGTCTGCTGGTTGAATTCCCAGGATGTTGGCTCGTCGATGACGACAGTCGCCGGCGTGAGATCGGTCCGTCCTTCGGCTGCCGCGTGTTCGAAAGCCGAGAGATAGACGAATGGTTTGAACGACGATCCCGGCTGACGCTTGGCTGCAATCGCCCGGTTGTATTGCGACTGGTTGTAGCTGCGGCCGCCAACCAGCGCGAGTACTTCGCCGGTGCGGGGATCGATGGCAATCAGCGCCGCCTGCGCACGCTGGCGTTTTCGCTTCGCGAGCAGCTCGTCGACGTGCGTCAACCCGTCGCGCACGACGTCCTGCGCGATACGCTGCATGTGGAGATCGAGCGTGGTGTAGACGTCGATCGCGCCGGTCTCTTTTGGATATTTGTCCTGCAGCTCCGCACCGATGTAATCGACGAAGTAAGGGGCCTCGGCGTCAAGCGCGCGCGCCGCCATCTGCAGCGGCTCTTTCGAGGCGCGCTCCGCGGCGTCAGCACTGATGAAGCCGGAATCGGCCATCGCGTTCAGCACGACATTGCGACGTTCCTTCGCGCGTTCGGGATTGTTGAATGGCGAGAGGCGCGACGGTGATTGAATGACGCCGGCGATGGTCGCCGCTTCGCTGAGCGACAGATTCGTGACGTCTTTGGAGAAGAACAGCCGTGCCGCCTCCGGCACTCCGTGAATCGCGAACGATCCGCGCTGTCCGAGCGACACGTCATTCAAGTAAAGGGTGAGTATCTGCTCTTTCGTCAGCCGCCGCTCGAGCGCCACTGACATGAACCATTCCGACAGCTTCCGCTTCAGCGTCTGCTCGGGTGTGAGAAACGTGTTCTTCACGAGCTGCTGAGTCACGGTGCTGCCGCTGCGCAGATACTTTTTCCGTCCGAAGACGTTGTCGATCGCCGCGCTCATGATGCCGATCGGATCGATCCCGGGATGATCGTAGAAGCGGCGATCTTCGATTGCGAGCACCGCCTGAACCATCACTGGCGGGATCACCGCCAGCGGGACATCGCGTCGCTTTTCACGCGCTTCGGTGACAAGCGCGGTAATCAGCGGGGTGTCGAGCGTCACTCTGTCGGTCGTCTTTTTCGTCCCGACGAGCTCGAGGCGCTCGATCGAAGTCGGCTCAGGCGCCTTGCCGCGCTTTGCGGCGAACACGATCCGGACGAGTTGGCCGCGTTTATCGCCGGCGCGCGGGACGATGACGACGGCGTCGCGGCCGACGGTGAACTCGCCGGGCTGTTCGGCCTTGGCCTTGTAGGAGTAGCCGAGATCGTTCAGTCGATCGACGATCTGCGTCGGGCTGAGCGACTGGCCGCGCCGGAATTCATACGGCCGGGCGAAGATCCGCGGATCGGAACGCTCCGTCTCACCGGCGAGACGTGCGTCGATCATGTGTGAGAAGCCAATATAGAAATAGATGGAGACGATCGAGACGATCAGGAAGAACCCGCCGGCGCACACGATTGCATAGAATTTCCAACCGCGTTGCTTGAAGATGCCACGGTGGAGACGCACGCGCACACGTGGTTTCGTCGCGACGGCAGGACCCGTTGGGCTCAAATCCACATGTCTCGGAGCAGGGGGCGCGTCAATTCTACCATTGATGTTGAATATGATCGCTGCTGGCTCACTATGATTGATTCACAAGTCGACCTCCTCGTATTCGGCCCGCATCCCGACGACATCGAGATCGGGTTCGGTGGCGCCGTCGCCCTGCATACTGCGCTCGGGTTCCGCGTCGGCCTCTGCGATCTGACACGCGGAGAACTCGGATCGAATGGGACACCGGCTGGACGTGAAGCGGAGGCCGAAGAAGCACGGGAAGTGCTCGGTGCGGTCTGGCGCGTGAATCTCCGCTGGCCCGATGGTGCAATCACCGGATCCGACGATCAAATCCTCGACGGCGTCCGGCTGATTCGCCGTGCGCAACCACGGACGATTGCTTTGCCGTACTGGAACGATCGGCATCCGGACCATCGCGCGGCCAGCGATGTGCTCGCGCGCGTCGCATTCAAGAGCGGCTTGCGTCGATTTGCCTCCGATGCCGGAGACGCGTGGCGCCCGGACTGGATCTGTTACTACTTCATCAACGACTCGGCACCTGAGTCGTTTGGCATCGACGTCTCGGAGCACTACGAGACGAAACGTCGCGCTCTCGCCTGCCATCGATCGCAGTTCTTGACGGCGGCGAGTGAGAGCGTTGCGACGCGACTCACCGCACCTCACTTCCAACAACTGATCGAAAGTCGCGACGCGCATCTCGGCGCGCTTCTGGGTGTCGCCTTTGCCGAGGCCGTCGTCGTGCGAGAGCCGATCCTGCGCCCGCACCTGATGAAGGACTGGAACTACCCGCAGGCGGATCGGCGATGAACATCGGGATCGTCTGCTATGCGTCGGTCGGCGGCAGCGGGATCGTCGCAACTGAACTCGCCAAGTCGCTCGCCGAACGTGGACACGCGGTTCACGTGCTGAGCACGGATACGCCGTTCCGCCTCGGTAGTTATCAACCCGGATTGACGTTCCATCGCGTGCGCACTCCGGCCTATCCGCTGTTCCGCGAACCGCAGTACGTGATCGCGTTGGCGAATCGCATGGTGCAGGTTGCGCGCGAGCAGGGCCTCGACATCATTCACGCGCACTACGCTGTGCCGCACGCGACCGCGGCATATCTCGCCAAGCAGATTCTCCTGCGCGCGGGCACAGGCCCAGTCCCGCGGATCATCACGACCCTCCACGGAACCGACATCACGCTCGTTGGCAGCGACCACTCGTACGCGGAAACCGTCGCGTTCTCGATCGATATGTCGGACGGTGTAACCGCTGTCTCGTCGAGCCTGAAGCAAGACACCTACACCGCGCTGTCTGTGCAAAAGCCAATCGCGGTCATCCCGAACTTTCTCGACTGCGATGTGTATCAGCGTATCCAAGCGGCACCGCTGCGTGCGCGATACTGTCCAACCGGATGCGAGAAGCTCCTCATTCACGTGTCCAACTTCCGTCCCGTGAAACGGGTGCCGGTCGTCGTTCAGATCTTTGCGCGAATCGCCAAGCGAGTGCCTTCAAGACTGCTGCTGGTGGGCGACGGGCCTGACCTCGCGCCGGCACTCGACGAAGCCAAGGCCCTTGGAGTCAGCGGTCTTGTCGAAGCGCTCGGCGAGCAAGATCAGATCATTCCGCTCCTCTCGATCGCGGATCTGTTCCTCTTGCCGTCGTCGCAGGAAAGCTTCGGTCTTGCTGCTCTCGAAGCGATGGCGTGCGAGGTGCCGGTCGTCGCGTCCCGTGTTGGAGGCCTCCACGAGGTAATCGAACACGGAGCGACGGGGTTTCTTCGTGATCCGGCCGACGTCGACGGGATGGCTGAGGACGGAATCACATTGTTGACCGATCCTGATCTGCATCGGCGAGTTGCCGCGGCAGGGCGCCGCTCGGTGCGCAGGCGCTTCTGCCGTGATTTGATCGTCCCGCAGTACGAGAATTTCTATAAATTGGTGAATTCGTGAGTTTATGAATTGGTGAATTAACTCATCCTGCAGTTCAACCCACGAATTCACCAATTCACCAATTATTCGTGCCGAACCTCTTCGGTACGCCCCCGCGTCTAAGGCTTAACCGGTCAACCGCTTCATAATTGGTGGATCGATTCACGTACGAGGAGGCTATCTGATGTTTCGGGCAGTCAGGTTCTTCTTTGCGACGCTTATCGTCGCAATGGGCGTCGTCGCGCATCCGGCGGCGCAATCACAGGCAATCAACGGCACGATCGAAGGTTCGATCACCGATCAATCGGGCGCGGCCCTGCCGGGCGTCAGCGTCACCGTCACGAACGTCGACACCGGCGACACGCGCGTCGTCGTCTCCAACGAAGCAGGCGTGTATCGCGCGCCACTTCTACCTCTCGGCCGCTATCGCGTGTCGGCAGAGCTGCAAGGCTTCCGAAAATTCGAGCAACAGGGGCTGACGCTGTCGGCGGGCCAGTCCGCCGTTATCAACATCAATATGACCGTCGGCAATATGTCCGAGGCAATCACTGTCACGAGCGAGTCGCCTGTTTCCGAGCCTGGCAAGATCGATCTCGGCCGGACGATTGGCGAGACCGAAGTGAGGAACCTGCCACTTGTGTCGCGCAATCCTTACAACTTCGCATTTCTTCAGGCCAACGTTACCGGGTACGAGAACAACGAGTTTGGTGTGCCGCGCATCAACGCGAACGGATCGCAGATGCACACGAACTACCAGATTGACGGCAACACCAACACCGAGAAGGATCGCGCCGGACTGCGGCTGCTTCCGATTTCCGAAGTGCTCGTGCGGGAAGTGAAAGTGATCACCAACGGGTTCGCGCCGGAGTTCGGTCAGACGACGGGTATGGTCTACAACGCGATCACGCCTTCCGGCACCAACGCGGTGCACGGATCGGCGAGCTACCGGTTCAAGCGGAACGCCATGTCCGAACAGCCGTTCTTCCTCGCGCCCACGGCGCGAAAGCCCGACACGGAGGCGGACGATTTCACCGCGACCGCCGGTGGTCCGATCACGAAAGACAAGTGGCACTACTACGGCGCTTACGAATACGTCGATCGAAGTCTCATCACCGGCGGGCAGGTGATCACGGTGGCGCCGGCCGATGCGCAGGCGCTCGGCATCACGCTGCCGGCCGACGGCGTCATTCCGGCGCATCAGCAGGTGAATTTCTGGTTCGGAAAAACGGATTATCAGCTCTCGAAGGGAAGCCAGCTCTCCATCCGGTATTTCGGCTTCAAGAACCTCTCGCCTTCGAATATCGGCGGCGGTCTCACCACGACCGATCGCGCGACCGACTTTACCGATCGGATGGATTCCACATCCGGGCAGGTCGTGTCGTCGATCGGCGGATCGATGCTCAACGAGTTTCGCGTTCAATACGCACGGCGTCATCAGTTCCGGACCGAAGGCATCTCGGTCGACGGCCCGGCGGTCACCGTCAGCGGAAAAGCGGAGTTTGGCGGCGCTCGGATCGGTGACGGCAATTCCGTGGGGTTCGACTTCAATCAGGGTATTACGCAGGCCATCGACAACGTGAGCCTGATCCGTGGACGCCACGCGTTTAAAGGTGGAATCGACGCGCAGTGGATCGCCGACAAGCGCGTGCGCGGCGAGTTGTTTCAGTACACGTTCGCGACAATCGCCGACTACAATGCGGCGAAAAGCGGCGCCGATCCCAAGTCGTATACGAACTTCCAGCAACAGCTCGGAGATCTCAGCGTCAACTACAACTCGGGATTCTACGGACTGTTCGTTCAGGACGATTGGCAGATTTCCTCGCGCCTGAAGCTGCTTTATGGCCTTCGCTACGATCTCTTCAACGTGCCGCAGGCGCGGCCGTTTGGCCCCAATCCCTACTCGCAGGATTTCACGATCGACAAGAACAACTTCGGTCCGCGTGCAGGGATCTCGTGGTCGCTCGATCAGCAGGCTCGCACAGTCGTGCGTGCGTCAGTGGGTCTGATGTATGAGCCACCGCTGCTCGACTTCTACGACAATGCGATTCTGAGTAACGGCGATCCCAAGAGCTACAACATCGGCCCACTGTTGCCGTCGGCCGCGGGCGCGCCGGCGTTTCCCGCAAGCCTCGCGTCGCCGCCACCAGGGTTTGTGCTACCGAGACAAAGTATCAATGCCGTCGATCCGGAGTTTCGGACGCAGTCTGCGTGGCTGAGCAACGCCCAGGTTGAACGTGCCCTTAACGACCAGATCGCCGTTACGGTTGGCTACGTGAATTCGACCGGTCGCAACCTTCCCGTGCTGATCGACACCAACCTCGTGCCGTCAGGGCAGACGCTGGCCGATGGCCGTCCGATCTTCTCGTCGACGGCGCGGGTCGATCCCACGTTCAATCGGATCAACATGTTCAAGTCGATCGGCGACGCCACGTACAACGCGTTCACGGCGTCGTTGAGCAAGCGGATGTCTCACGGCTGGATGTCGCAGGTGACCTACACGGTGGCGCGCGGCGTCGACAACGCGCCGCTGACCGGCACGTACGTTGTCGGCAGTGGTGACGATCGCGTCTCGGACCCGACGAACCTTGATCGCGAAAAGGGCGTGACGCCGTTCAACCAGACGCACACGTTGTCGGTGTCCGCGGTGCTTGCACCGACGAAAAGCGGAAGCGGCCCCGGCGCGGCGTTGATCAATAACAATCAGCTCGGGGTCATCCTTCAAGCCAACAGCGGTCTTCCGTTCAACATCCGATCGAACCAGGACCTGAACCAGGACGGCGTCAATAACGATCGTCCGCTGAACGTCGAGCGCAACGCCGGCCGGCTTGGGCGCGTTTTGAATCTCGATCTCCGCTATTCCCGGTTCATTCCGCTGAAGGACACGATGCGGGGCGAGCTGTTCTTCGAGGCGAAGAACCTGTTCAACACGCAGAACATCTCCGGGGTCAACCGAGTCGTCACGACCGATGCATTGGGGAACCCGGCAACGTCGCTCGTGTTCGACGGCGACCAGTATCCAGGCAGGACTGGCTACGACCAGCGAACGATGCAGTTGGGGGTGAAATTCTTGTTCTGAGAGAGCTGGGGCGCTTTCGAGTTACCGGAGACGTCTTCACCACAGAGGAAGCAGAGAAAACAGAGATCAACCAGATAGTCTCTGTTTTCTCTGTTACCTCTGTGGTGAGGAACCTCTGCTTCCTCCATCCCCTCTGTGGCCTCCTACGCGTTACTATTCCCCTATGCGTGTGTTCCGGATTTTTGTTTCCGCGATCTGCTTTCTCTCACTCACCGCCACACTCCCAGCACAGCTCAGAGTCAGACCGGTAGGCGAGCTGCCCGGGGACGTGAGCCTGCGTTTGATGCTTCGGAAGCTGGCTTCGACCGGCACGTTCATGGAAACGGACGCGCATCCTGATGACGAGGACAACGCGCTGCTCGCGTTGATGAGTCACGGCCGCGGCATGCGCACGACACTCGTGTCGGCCACGCGCGGTGATGGCGGACAGAACGAGATCGGGCCCGAGATCTTTCAGGCGCTCGGCGTGTTGCGGACCGAGGAGTTGCTCGCGGTGCATCGGTTTGACGGTGCGGAGCAATATTTCACCCGCGCGGTCGATTTCGGTTTCTCGTTCAGCATCGATGAATCGATCCAGAAGTGGGGGCACGATGAAATTGTCGGCGATTATGTCCGGCACATTCGCACTATTCGTCCGGACGTTATCGTCGGTTTTCTGTGCGGCGGTTCCGGGGGAGGGCAGCATCATCAGGCATCGACGCGTTTGACGCTCGAGGCGTTTCGCGCGGCCGCGGACCCGTCGCGGTACCCGGAGCAGATTCGCGAGGGGCTCCGGCCATGGCAAGCGAAGCGGGTCTTCTGCACGGAGGGATCCGGCGCCCAAGGACAAGGGCAGACCCCTGATCTGCTTCGCGTAACGGTGACGGGCGAGTTCGATCCGCTGCTCGGACGGACGTATTCCGAGCTCGGCCTCGAAGGTCGCAGCATGCACAAGTGTCAGGGCACGTCGCAGCTGTTGTTGCTCCCAGGCGCATCTCCCGCACGCACGTATCGACTCAAAGACAGCGTGATTGGCCAGCCCGGCGTCGCCCCGAAAGACATGTTCGACGGCATCGATACCACCCTGCCCGGTCTTGCCCAGTATGCCGGCCCGCAGCCGCCCGCGAATCTGGTGATTGCGCTGCAGTCGATCGCTACGAGCGTCGAACACGCGAAGCAGGCGGCGGAGACGCGAGGCCCTGCGGCGGCAGCTGCGCCGCTCATTCAAGGACTCACGGCGTTGCGAAGTTTGCGAACATCACTGGCGGCAGGGTCTAACCAGCCTTCACCAAAGCTACGGCGGCCCACCGAAGCCTCGGCGAAGGTGGGAGCCTTGGCGAAGGCGGAAGACCCCGTCCTACAACTGTCGGCGGACTCTGGGTTTGAAATCGATTTTCGACTGGCGCAGAAGGAGCCACAGTTCGAGGAAGCGCTTCTGCTGACGCACGGTATTCGTCTCGAGGCGCTCGCTGACGATGGCACGGTGGTGGTCGGACAGACCGTGAAAGTGGCGACGGTCGTCGGAAACAATGGCGGCGCGGATGTGGCTTTCAAGTCGGTGAGTCTGTCCGGACTCAACTCTGCAAACGACGGCTCGTCGTCGAATGGCGCCGTTTGTGTTCCAACGGCGCCGGCGATTCAGTCCGGGCGGGCAGTATCGTGCGACTCGACCCTCCGTGTTGCTCAAGAACCTCTGTCGACTCCTTATTGGACGCCCCGCAGAGACGCCGCCCGGTACGATTTCGAACCCGATGTGCCGTTCGGATTACCGTTCCGGCCGACTCCGTTCCACGCGAAGTTCTCGCTGACGATCGGCGGCGCGGATGTGACGATCGATCGCACCGTTGAATTCCGCTATAGCGACATCGTGGCCGGCGAAAAGCGGATGGAACTTCAGGTGGTCCCCGCATTCGCGGTTCAGACGACGCCGGAGATCGCGGTGGTTCCTGCGGCGTCTCCAACCGCCCCGCGGGCAGAGTCAGAGAAAGGATCCGAACTCAAGGCAGAGAGGGAGCCTCCACCGGTCGCAGCGCGTGGGGCAAACAGGGCAAGTGCGCGCACTGTCGTGGTCACGGTGACGAACAACGTGAACGGCCCGGTGACCGCGACGGCCTCGATTGAGGCGCCGCCGGGATGGACCGTTAGTCCGGCATCCGCACCGGTGAAGTTCGAACGGACTGATGAGCAGGTCACGACGTCATTCAAAATCACGCCTCCCTCGCGTGCCCGCGCCGGCGAAACACTGGTCAAGGCCCTCGTCTCTGCGCCCAATCAAACATCGCGTGTTGGCTATGAAGTCGTCGAGTATCCGCACATTCATCGCCGCCACGTCGTCGAACCCGCGGTGACTCGAGTCAAAGTGATCGATGTGCGAATTGCCTCGGGACTGCGAGTGGGATACGTGATGGGTGTTGGCGACGAGATGCCGGCCGCGATCGAGCAACTCGGCGCTGAAGTCCATCTGCTCGATGCATCCGAACTCGCGTCCGGGAATTTGAGCCGCTATAACGTCATTGTGACCGGGGTTCGTGCCTACGAGCGGCGTGCGGATCTCCGCGCGCACAACAGCCGCCTGCTCGAATACGTTCGCAACGGCGGTGTCCTTCTCGTCAACTACAACAAACAGGAATTCAATCAAGCGCAGTACGGTCCCTATCCGGTGAAGAACGGTCAGGACCGCGTGACCGATGAGAACGCTCCGATCGAGGTGCTCACTCCCAGAGATCCGGTGTTCAACGTTCCGAACCGTATCGGACCGGACACGTGGGAAGGATGGGTGCAGGAGCGGGGCACCTATTTCCTGGCAGAACGCGATCCGAAATACGTCGACCTCATACGGACCGCGGATCCCTTTCCACTTAATCCGGGATGGAAAACCGGTGCGCTCGTTGAAGCGCAATATGGCAAGGGGCGATGGATCTATATCGGGCTCGGATTGTGGCGCCAGTTGCCGGCGGGCACAGATGGAGCCTACACGCTGCTGGCGAACCTACTGAGCCTGGGGAAGAGGCCACCGACGAGTGCGGTCGGAAACAAGCCACGGATGAACACGGAAAGAAGTAGGTGATGCGATTCTCGCCGGAGTACATCGCGTGTGTTCTCAACACAGCCTTCGAAGACGCGAAGACATTATTTCTAGCTCCGCTGATGCGCATTCATTATGCGCACCTGGTCATGCTCGCGGAGCGGGGCATCATTTCTCCCGTACAAGCTCGCGCGATTCGCGACGGTCTCGACGCGATTTCCGTTTCTGACATCCGCAAGACCGAATACGACGGCACCTGCGAGGATCTCTTTTTCTTTGTCGATCGTCTGCTTGTGCGCGCGTGCGGGGAGGAAGCGGCCGGCCGGCTGCATACCGCCCGCTCGCGCAACGACATCGACATGACGATGTACCGGATGCAGCAGCGAACGCTGGTGCTGGCGCTTTACGAGGGCGGGCTGCGGCTGCGTGACGTTCTCATCAAGCACGCGGATCAACATCGTGAGGACGTATTTGCTGCGCACACGCACACACAGCCGGCACAGCCTACGACGATTGGACATTACCTCCACGCGGTTGTTGAACAGCTGGAGCGCGATGCCGTCCGTCTGCGCGCCGCGTACGCGACGACGAACAAGAATCCGCTTGGCGCCTGCGCAATCACTGGGACTGGTTTCCCGATAGATCGTCAGCGAACGAGCGATTTGCTTGGATTCGATGGTCCAACTGGCAACACATACGGCAGCATAGCGACGGTTGACTATTTGTTGGAGAACGTGTCGGCAGCATCGGTGCTGCTCGCTGGACTCGGGCGAGTCGTCCAGGACCTGCTGCTGTGGTGTACGAGCGAGTTCGGATATCTGCGTCTGGCGGACGAGTTCGTGCAGACAAGCAGCATCATGCCGCAGAAGCGAAATCCGGTCGCGCTCGAACATGCGCGAGCGATTAGCAGCAAGGCGCTTGGCCAGGCGAGCGGCATCCTCCTCGCGGTTCACAACACACCATTCGGTGACATTGTCGACACGGAAGATGATTTGCAACCGCTGGTGTTTTCGATGTTCACCGACGCAGATCGCGCGCTGCGCCTCGTCGCTGCGGCAATGACTACTGCGACATTCGATCGCGAACTGCTTGCCGCACGCGCCGAGCAAGGGTGGATTACTGTCACGGAGTTAGCCGATACGCTGGCGCGAGACGAAGATGTTCCGTTCAAGGCCGGTCACAAGATCGCGACTCGTCTCATTGCCGAAGCCTCTCGTCGTCCGACCGAACCTCGCGCGCAATTACTGCGCGAAGTCTCATCGTCGGTACTTGGTCGCCCTGTCGAGTTCGATGAGAAAAGACTGAGTGAAGTCCTCAGTGCACGTTACTTTGTCGAAGTCAGGAAGACGGCAGGTGGGCCTTCACCATCCGAGGTCGCGCGGGCGCTGAGTCAATCGCGTGAGTTGTTGGAAAGCGATCTGAATTGGTTGGCTGGAACACGGGCGGGACTAGAGCGAGCCGACAGACAACTCACCGACACCGCCAACAAACTCTAATCACGAATCTTCGCTGCCACACTGAGACGCACCACGGTGTACTTCGAAGAACGATACCTTCGCTTCTTTGCGTCAAGCCGTCGGCCCGTGACAGCGTGACAGTGAAGGCTGCTGCTTACAGAGTCACCACCCAGTGCCAGCCCAATTCCATGGGTAGTGTGCGCATCAATGTGTCGACCAACCCTGGCCCATATCGATTGATGAAATAAACCAGTGTCAGCGTCCGCTCTTGCGGATTACCGAGTGGAAAGATCTGAGCCTGCGCGCGGGTGAATTGACGGCGAAGCGTTTCGTCCCGCCGCTTGGCCGCCTGAATGACCTTGCCATGGAGCGACTTCAAATCGTGCTCCATTTTCCCCATCGTCGTCTTTGCTGCTCCCGCCAGAGTTGGATCTAGCGCAGGCATCGCGGCGATGACGCGCTGCAGTGCAGCACGCAGCGCGTCATCGGCATTCTTGAGTGACTCTTCGATCTCGGGTGGAAGCTGCGACTGGAGGAGCTGATTGAGGCCTGACTCATCACGGGAGCGGAGCGCATCAAGCGGCACGTGGTGCTTGTTCAGGAACCGCGCCGCGCTGCCATCGACGAGTGTTGCACTGGCGCGTGGGTAGATGAGCGGCATCGGAATGCCAAAATGCTCGTAGACCTCACGCAGCTGACCGAGATACGCAAGCTCGCTTGGGCCGGAGACATAACAGATCGTCGGGAACAGCGTGTCCTGCACGAGTGGCCGCAGAAGCACATTGGGACTGAACCGACCCGGGTTCGTACGCGCTTCGTTCAGAAGCGCTTCGAGCGTGACTGGCCTCTCACCGACGAAGAATTGATCGCCGTCGCGCCGGATCGGCTGGCGTGCTCCGTTCAGATGAAATAGCGAAACGCTGCCGGGCTGCGGCACGACTTGCGGTTGGTGGCCACGCGCGCGGAGCTTTTCACCGCCCGACGCCGCGAGCGCAGCCGTGCGGCCAGGTGATTCGAGCTCGCGCACGAAAACGGATGCCGCGAGCGATTTCGCAGCCGGATCCGCAGCTTCAAAGACGACCAGTCCGTAGGGGCCAAGGATCGATTCGATCCAGGTCGAGAACGCTTCACCCATCTTTGCACGCGGCCGATACGCTTCGCGGATGGTGCCGCCGAGATCGCTGGTGAAATCTGTGGTCGGCAGGGTCGCGAGCAGATCGTTGATCGACGCGTTGATGCGATCGTCGAGTGTCAGCTCCGCGATTGGCAGCTCTCCCGCGCCTTCGACGTTCGGTACGGTGATGGTCCTGGCCTGAAATTCCGCGTCGAGCACCGTGCAACTGCGGATCTCTTCCCAGTCATGATCCTCGGCATCGACCCAGAACACCGGGACGGCGGGGACGTTATGTTCCTGTGAGATTTTCGTCGCCAGTTGTATCGCGGTCACCGCCTTGAGCAGCGTGAAGAGCGGGCCGCCAAATACGCCCGCCTGCTGGCCGGTCGCGATGACGACGGCACGTGGATCTGCAAGTCGCGCCGCCGCCTCTCGAGCCTTGGCCGGCGCGCCGCGTGCTGCTTGCTGCGTCGCGACGACCCCAGCGATGGCCGGATCACGCGGTTGGCTATGTGTCCGAGCGATTGACTGGCGCCAAGCGTCGGGTGTTGACGGATCGCCCGCATACAGCTCGTTCAGCTTCGAAAAATTGAACGCGTACTCGCCGACGAGCGGGCGCATCCACTCGAGTGTGCGCACGTCGATGCCGGACGGCCGGGACTCGTCGGCAGCCGTCGCTGCGGGCGAGCCGGCGCGGTGTGAGGCAGTTGACTGGGACAACGCTTCGTACTCTGTCAAAGTTGGTGAATAAGTCAAGGTTTACGCCGAGGGGCTTTCGCCCCTCGGACTCCCCACATCCGCCTCTCTTGACGCGCGACGCCCAACAAAGGATCCCGCGCTTCAGCTTCGAGTGTGGAACGATCTGTGCTACATTTTTTCGTCCCACCCCGGAATGACCAGAGACGACCCGGCTGGCTTCGCTCCACCACCTGCATTCGGACCGTTCAGGGTCCTGCACCAGATTGGTATTGGCGCATTGGGTCCGGTCTTCCGCACCTACGAACCCACGCGCGACCGTCTCGTTGCCGTCAAGGTATTCCGCCTCGACGTGACGCCCGAACAGGCCCAGTCGCTCGCTGACGAATTGGCGCGCGCGGCCGACGCCGGTCTGTTCCATCCATCAATTGTTGAACCGATTGCTGCAGGGGTTGAAGGAACGGCCGCTTACCGCGCCGAGGAATACGTGGCGGCGGAGTCCCTTGACGTGGCGATGCGCCACTATGCCCCCGCATCACTCGATCAGGCGTTGCCGTTCTTGACGCAGCTCGCTGGCGCAATCGATTTCGCGCGAGCCGGTGGTATCGGCCACGGCGGCCTGCACCTGCGTGACGTTTTTGTAACCCCCGATGAAGCGCGTGCCAGCGGCTTCGGCATTGTCGAAGCGTTGGAGCGTGTAGGTGTGCGCGCCCCCGTACGCAGACCATACAGTGCGCCCGAGCGCATTGCGGGCGAGGAGTGGGGGACACCCGCTGACGTTTTTTCGCTGGCCGCGATTGCCTATGAGTTGCTGACAGGACGCCGGCCGTCCGGAACGGGAGAACAGATCGCCGAATTGGCTGGCGAGAACGTCGCGAGCCATGCCTCAGCCATCCGCGCCGTGCTGGCCCGTGCGATGAGTGAACAGGCCGGCCGCCGTTATTCGACAGCCCTGGCCTTCGCGTCTGCCTTGGAATCAGCGGCGCGGGCCGGCACGGTAGACGGCGCTGCCGTCGCGGTCGCGGCACCTTCGCCGCTCAATACCCATCAAGACGACGCGAACGAGCGTCAGCGAGAGAGCCTCGCGAGCGGAGTGGGGCAGTCGGGGCCCCGCGAGCGAGCGAGTGAGGGGGTTCGGGGGACGAAGTCCCCCGATGAACACGACGCGAACGAGCGTCAGCGAGAGAGCCTCGCGAGCGGAGTGGGGCAGTCGGGGCCCCGCGAGCGACCGAGTGAGGGGGTTCGGGGGACGAAGTCCCCCGAAAGAGAAGAGGAATCTGTCGACGAGGATGATGTTGCCATCGAGCGGGACGAGGACTCGGCGCATCATCTTTTAATGCGCGACACGGCGGAAACCACGCCGACACTTTTCGACGCCGCGGAGGAAGAATCCGTCGCTGATCTCGCGCTCGACCACGAAGAAACAGTCGTAGCGGATCATTCAGCTCCCTGGAAACATGAACCGTCGACGCCGGATCACGACGTTGTTCCGTTGTCCGGAGTGAATCATGTTCGACCTCCGCGACACGAAGAACCCGCGTTTGGGTCTGTGCTTGGCGGCGACGTGTTGCCAACCGTCGTGGAGCGACCACGACCAGCCGCGCTGCCTGTCGCGCTTGGAGTAATCCTCGGCTTGCTGATCGGCGCCGCGATCGGTTATTCCGTCGGCTTCCGCGACAGCGGCGCACCTTCGACGACGACGGCGACCGCGACGGCGAGGGAAAAGCCTGCAACAAATCCACCGGCGTCAACGAGTCAGCCGCAACAACCGGGACGCGCGTACAGCGAACAAGCGGTCGCACCGTCGGCAACGCCCTCAACCCCGCCAAGCGGAGAAGCGCCGCCGGTGCCGGGCGATGCGCCCGCAGCCGCCACACCCTCGCGCACCGCGGGACGGGAAACAGAACCTGTTGTCACGACGGCGCGTCTGACGGTGCTGTCGACACCATCGCGCGCCGGCGTCACAATCAACGGGAAATGGCGGGGACGAACGCCACTCACACTCGACGAGCTGCCGTTAGGCAAATACACGGTGCGCGTCGTCCAGCCAGGATTTGCCGCGTCGAACGAAGACGTCAGTCTCACCACTCGACAACCGATGCGGACCGTATCGGTGCGTCTGCAACCCGCCAGTGCGCGGAGTTCCGCGCCCGCATCCGGAACCACTCGATCTACCGCGAACGGACGAACGCCGCCGCCACGCGAACCGGCTACGCAAGGCTACTCCGGTACGATCTACGTGGACTCGCGACCGAGAGGTGCCACCGTGTTGATTGACGGCAAGGCGGTCGGAACAACGCCCGCGAGCATTCCGGATATTCCGATTGGTTCACACGTGGTCAGATTGGAACTCGCCGATCACCGCGCCTGGACCACCAGCACACGCGTCACTGCCGGAGAGCAGGCACGCGTGACCGGATCGCTCGAACGGATACGATGAAAGCTACACTCGCACTTGAAAATGGTCTCTGGTACGAAGGGGAGGCGGCGGGAGCTGCCGGAGAAACCGGCGGCGAGGTGGTCTTCAACACCAGCCTGACCGGGTACCAGGAAATCCTCACCGATCCATCCTACGCCGGCCAGATCGTGACGATGACGTGCCCGGAAATCGGGAACTACGGCATTGCACCGGAGGACGGCGAGTCACGCGCGCCGCAGGTCGCAGGGTTCATCATTCGCGACGAGTCGCCGGTGGCGAGCAACTGGCGCGCGGATACCACGCTGCGCGACTACCTGATACGAAACAACGTGGTGGCGATTTCCGATATCGACACGCGAGCGTTGACGCGCATGCTGCGCTCAGCTGGCGTGATGCGCGGAGTGGTCGCGACCGGCGATGCGGATCCGCGGGTGCTCGTGGAGAAAGCGCGCGATCTCGCACCAATGGAAGGATCGGATCTCGTTCGCGGCGTGACGTGCGAGGCGCCGTTCGACTGGAAGCCGTCGACTCCTGATGAATTTGCACCTTACCCGCAGCGGCGTGCGCGGCGGCCGCTGAGGATTGCCGCCTACGACTACGGAATGAAGTGGAACATCCTGCGGCGTTTCACGGCGTACGGGTGCGATGTCCGAGTGTATCCGGCGAACGCTCCGGCATCGGAGCTGCTTGAATCCAGTCCTGACGGTGTGTTTCTGAGTAACGGACCCGGCGATCCGGCGGTTCTCGATTACGCTGTTCAGAACGGCCGCGATCTGGTGGACGCGGATGTCCCGGTGTTTGGCATCTGCCTCGGGCACCAGATTCTGTCGCTCGCGATGGGTGGATCGACATA
>JBKPSH010000037.1:0-40711 GCA_046734955.1 Acidobacteriota bacterium | reverse complement strand
AACTTCGGCACCGCGATCGGCATCGCCAATCCAACCCGTCCGCCACGGGTGATGCAAATGTCAGCGCGTTTTAGTTTCTGATGTCGCGACTCGCTGCTCGCTTCTCGCTCCTCGTGGGCGCCTGCGGCGCTTCTCTCCTCGCGCTCGCCCTGCAGGCGCAGACACCCGCACCACGCGCGCCCGACCCCGCGCGCGAAAAGCGGCTCGAATGGTTCCGCGAGGCGAAATATGGCCTTTTCATTCACTGGGGGCTCTACGCCATCCCGGCGGGCGAATGGCAGGGTAAACGATCGCTCGGCCTCGGCGAATGGATCATGAACCGATCGAAGATTCCGGTTCACGAGTACGAGAAGCTGGCGTCGAAGTTCAATCCGGTGAAGTTCCAGCCCGACGACTGGGTGAAGCTCGCGCAAGATGCGGGAATGAAGTACATCGTCATCACCTCGAAACACCACGATGGCTTTGCGATGTTCAAGTCAAACGTCAGCCGCTACAACGTCGTCGATGCCACGCCCTTCAGACGCGACGTGCTGAAGGAGCTCGCCGATGCATGCGCGCGGCGCGGCATGCGTCTTGGGTTCTATTACTCGCAGTCACAGGACTGGCACGAGAAGGATGGTGCCGGTAATACGTGGGACTTTGGCCCCGATCAGGGTCCGGACGGAAAGGAACTGAAGAACTACGACAACTACCTGCGCTCGAAAGCGGAGCCTCAGGTCAGCGAGTTGCTGTCGGGCTACGGACCCGTGGCGCTGATTTGGTTCGACACACCGCGCATGATGACTCCCGAACGCGGCCAGCGCTTCGCCGACATCGTCCGCTCAATCCAACCCAACACGCTTATCGACGGACGACTGGGAACGGAAGGGGACTACCGATCGACCGGCGACAACGTCGTTCCGCCGGAAGCGTCGACCGAAGCGTGGGAGACGCCTGCCACGATCAACGACACGTGGGGTTTCCGAAAGGACGATACGAACTGGAAATCTCCGGGGCAGATCACCTTCAAGCTCGTCGACATCGTCAGCAAAGGCGGCAATTACCTGCTCAATGTCGGACCGACGGCGGAAGGTGTCATTCCGCAGGCAAGTCAGGATGTTCTTCGCACGGTCGGTCGGTGGCTGAAAGTCAACGGCGAAGCCGTGTACGGTGCGAGTGCGTCACCGTTCGGGAGTGAATTTGGAGAATACACTTCGCGCGGTGGAAAAGATGTTCGCGGACAGCGACTCTTCCTGCCGCAGACCGAGTGGCGCGTCACCACGAAGCCGGGAAAGCTCTACATCACGTTCTTCAGCGAGCCGCGCGCGCCGTTCGAAATCCCCGCGATCAAGAACAAGATCACGCGCGCTTATCGTCTCGCAGACCATGCGGCCGTCGAGCTGACGAGCGAGAACGGCAAGACTTCGCTCACGTTGGAACGTCCGATGCTTGACCCGATGGCCACCGTTGTCGTCGTCGAGTTTGAGGGAGATCGGGCTCAGACGGGAGAACCGAGAGATGAATAGAGGTTTCCGCCGCTGCTCCATCGCCTGTTGCTTCATCGTCATCGCTTCGCTCGCTTCTGCACAAACCAATAACGGACAGATCTCGGGAACCATCCGCGACGCGTCGGGCGGAGTGCTTCCGGGCGTCACCGTTACCGTCACCAACACCAATACGGGCATATCGCGAACCGAAGTGACCGGCACCAACGGCACCTTCGTCGTCGCGAGCCTTCCCTATGGACCTTACACGGTCACGGCCGAGCTGCAAGGGTTCCGCAAGGCGGAAAAAACAGACATACAGCTGCCACCTGACGGCCGGATCACCGCCGACTTTTCGTTGAACGTCGGCAGCATGACCGAGACGGTCGACGTCGTCGCGATTCGCGGGGAAACAGTGAACCGGACTTCGGGTGAGATCGCGCGAACCATCGACGGCGCGCAGGTTCGCGAGCTGGCGCTGTCGGGCCGCAACTATCTCGAGCTGGCGTCGCTGATTCCCGGGGCCGTGCAGATCGACGATGACCAGATGGCGCTGACGACGAGTCTGGGCACTGGGGGAACGATCATCAATGGGTCGCGAGGTAACACGAACAGCCTTATGGTCGACGGCGGGTTCAATCTGGATTTCGGATCGAATGCGAGTCAGATCAATAACGTTGGTCTGGATTTCATCGATCAAGTGAAGATTCAGACCTCGAACTTCTCGGCCGAATACGGCAGGAATTCCGGCGCCGCAAATCAACGTCGTGACCAAGAGCGGCACGAACAAACTCAGCGGTAGCGTCTTCAGCACGTTCCGCGACGAACATCTCGATGCGGCGAACATGTTCGCGCCGAAGGATGCGAACGGCAATCGCATCAAAGGCCAGCTCGATTTCCGCGACGCGGGATTCTCGGTAGGTGGACCAATTCAGAAGAGCAAGCTGTTCTTCTTCGGCGGGACCGAATACAAGAACCTTCAATCGCGTGGATGGGCCGTTCCGCCCGACGATGCCTACAAGGGCTGAGTTGGCGGGCAACTTCTCAGCCGGGGCGTAGCGGTCAACGATCCGCTGACCGGCCAGCCATTTCCCGGCAACGTCATCCCATCAAACCGGATTACCGCTGACGGCCGCGCAATCGCAAATGTGTATCTCGCGATGATCGACCGCGCGCTGCAATTCACTGATTCGCCCACGGCGAATAACACGACGTATCAGCTCGATTTCCCGTACAAGTCTCGCGAGGACATCATCCGCGGCGATTACCGGATCAACAACGCGCAGAGGCTGTATCTCCGATACATCCACGACATGTACGATCTCATCGAGCGCTCGGCGGACAGACCGCTGCACAGAGCGTGCTGGGCACTGTGAATGCGATCGATCCGAACATGGAGATTCCGCGTCAAGGAGTAGCCCTGATACGGGCGTAGGTAATTCGTGTTGGCGCGCGCCGCGGAGGGCAGTGCAGCGTTGAGGACGAGCGCTTCGAAGGTCGGCTGGTTGATTTCAGGGAACCAGAGCGTATCAGATGCCATTCTTCCGCGGCGATAAAGGCCTCGCCGGCCAGACGCTCGGCGGATGGGAAGTCAGCGGCAAGGTTCGATGGCAGTCAGGCCAGTACCTGACCGTCACCGGCAATACTTCTACCGGCACTCGGCGAGCGGATTATCTTGGCGGCGAGATAAGCCTTGACGATCGCGGTCCCGACAAATGGTTCAACACCTCGGTCTTTGCTACCGCACCCGACACGCGCCGCGGCAATGCGACTGTCGGCCAGATCGAAGGACCGCACTTCTATCGGTGGGACCTGTCGCTGCGCAAGCGATTCGCCCTGCCACGTAACTCGAACGTCGAACTCCGTGCTGATGCGTTCAACGCCTTCAACCGAGTCAACTACAACAATCCGGCGACGGTCGTCACCAACAGCAGCTTCGGGACGATTACCACCGCGAAGACGCCGAGAGAGTTGCAATTTAGTTTGCGCTATCAGTTTTGATTCGGCAGGTGACTGCACTCGTTTCTGTTTCTCCTGTTCAACGTCTACGAGGTTGATTCCACGACGGACCATCTGGATACCGATATTCCTCCCGTGACTCCTTCCTGATCTCGGCGCTGTACCCAGGAAGGCGCGGCGGCATATATCGCGCACGATGGATGACGCACGGATCAACGAAGTGCTCGTGCAGGTGATCGACGAACTCAGTGACGCGATCGTCCATGCGCCCGGAAACGCGCAGAAAGTCAAACATCGAAAGATGCTGGACCAGTTCGCATAAGCCGACGCCGCCGGCATGCGGGCAAACCGGCACGCCGAACTTCGCGGCCATCAGGATCACGGCGAGGTTCTCGTTGACGCCGCCAAGCCGGCAGCTATCGATCTGACAGAAGTCGATGGCTTCGGCCTGCAGCAGCTGTTTGAAGATGATCCGATTCTGGGCGTGCTCGCCCGTCGCCACGCCGACCGGCCGCACACCTTTCCTGATCGCCGCGTGACCGAGGACATCGTCAGGACTGGTCGGCTCCTCGATCCACAGGAGATTCAAATCGGCGAGCGCGCGAACGCGATCGATCGCTTCTGAGACGTCCCAGCGCTGATTCGCATCGATCATCAACTTGCTGGCCGGGCCGATTTCCTCGCGCACCAGGCTCACACGCGAACGATCGTCGTCGGCGGTGCCGCCGACTTTCACTTTGAAATGCGTCCAGCCGTCAGCCAGCGCCTCGCGGCACAGATGACAAATCTTGTCGTCTGAATAGCCAATCCATCCTGCCGACGTCGTGTAGGCCGGGTAGCCGTCACGCAGGAGCTGCGCTTCACGTTCGCCTTTCGTCTTCTCCTGGCGCGACATGATGTCGATGGCCTCATCCGGCGTGAGCGCATCGGAGATGTAACGGAAGTCGATGCAGGCAGAGACCTGCTTGGGCGTCATGTCCGCGAGAAGCTTCCAGACCGGTTTCCTTTCTCGCTTTGCATGAAGGTCCCAGACTGCGTTGACGATCGCCGCCATCGAGATGTGGATGACGCCTTTTTCGGGGCCCAGCCATCGAAGCTGGCTCTCCGACGCCAGTTCGCGCCAGAACGCGGCCGGCTGATCGACGATCTCTTCGAGCGTGCGCCCAATCACCAGCGGCGTGAACGCACGGATCGCCTCGACGCAGACTTCGTTGCCGCGGCCGATGGTGAAGGTGAAGCCGTGACCTTCGAGATCGGCATCTGTTTTCAGAATCACATAAGCCGCGGAATAGTCCGGATCCGGATGCATTGCATCAGTCCCGTCGGCGGTGCGCGACGTCGGAAAGCGCAAGTCGATGATTTCAAGGTCTCGAATCTTCATGATTTCTTGTCGGCGCGGTCTCAAGACCGCACCCTATACCTGACAGAAGCCTTTAGACCCTGCCTCTCACTCGATCCAATGCAACCGCCGCGACGATGATGCAGCCGGTGACGATCTGCTGGATCCAGTTCGCCAGTCCCCGCTGCGAACACCCAATCTGAATGACCGTCATGATCGCTGCGCCGATCAACGTGCCGGCCACGGTGCCGCGGCCCCCTGAGAGACTGCCGCCGCCGATAATCACCGCGGCGATCACGTCGAGCTCCAAACCCACGGCGACGGTTGGATCTCCTACCGAGAGCTTGGAGAACTGCAGCAGGCCGGCGAAGCCAACGAACGCGGCCGAGAGCGCGTAGACGATGATCTTCGTCCGCGTGATCGCAACTCCGCACAGCCGCGCCATGCGTTCGTTCGACCCAATCGCAAATACGTGACGGCCAAATCGCGTGTAGCGAAGAAGAAGCGCGACCAGTATGGAGAGTGCGATCACCGCCCAGATGCCCGACGGCAGCAATGTCTCACCACGCGTGACGCGCAACAGATCGTTGAGCCACGTCTGCGGCGCCTCGATTCGGCGCTCCTCTCCTAGTCCCTTCGCCGCGCCGCGAATAATCAGCATCGTTCCCAGCGTGACGATGAAGGGCACGACGCGGAGCTGCGTAATCAGTACGCCGTTGACGAAGCCGCAAAGCGCGGCGGTCGCGATCGCTCCCAGGGCCGCGAACAAGGGACTTACGCCCATCCGCAGCAGTTGCGCGATGACGACCGTGCACAGGGCGATCATCGATCCGACCGAAAGATCGATACCGGCAGAGACGATGACGATCGTCATACCGACGGCGGCAATGCTGACGATCGCCATCTGCCGCGCCATCAGCTCGAGATTGGTCGGGGCGAAGAACTGCGGTCCAACCAGCAAGCCAAAGATGACCGCGACCAGGACCAGACCGACGAACGTTCCCGCGCGCTCGACGAGCGATCGGGTCGTCATGCGGCGGTTCCGCCGGTGACGGCCATCAACAGCTCGTGTTCCGTGAGCGACTGTGCTGGAACCGCTTCGCCCAGCCGGCCGCGCTGCATGACGGCAATGCGATCGCAGAGGCCCAGCAGTTCCGGAAGGTAGCTGCTCACCATCAACACGGCCCGCGGCTTGTGGCGGGGCGCGTCCGCAACTAACGCATCGATCAACCGATAAATCTGGGCCTTACTTCCGACATCGATGCCGCGGGTCGGCTCATCGAGCACGAGAATGTCGACATCGTGATGCAGCAGACGCGCGATCGCGATCTTCTGCTGATTGCCGCCCGACAGTTCGCCCGCCTTCTGCGACGGCCCTGCGCATTTGATTGCCAGCTCGGAGATCCAGCGAACCGCCGCGTCACGTTGACGCGCAGGAAACAACAGTCCCCCCGGACCGAAGGGCGACAGCTTGCTCATCGTCACGTTGTCGGCGACGTCGAGCGTCAGTGCAAGACCTTCTTCCTTGCGGTCCTCACTGAGCAGACCCATGCCCTGCATCCATCGCTGGTGGGGACGTGCCACACCCGAGTAGACGCCGACGCGAACACGTCCACTGCGCACCGGCTCGAGCCCGAACAGCGTCCGCAACAAGCGCGTGCGGCCCGATCCAAGCACGCCGGCAACGCCGAAGATCTCGCCGCGATGCAAGGTGAAAGACGCGGAGCCTGGTTCGAGATTGTTGACTTCGAGAATTGCCTCGCCGCGGGTCCGGGGCGAACGCGGAAACAGATTGCTGACGGATTGGCCGACCATCAGAGACACGATGTGATCGTGCGTCGCCGATGTGGTGTCGCCGCCTCCTGCGTTTCGTCCATCGCGAAGGACAATGAATCGATCCGCAACCGTCTTCACTTCTTCAATGAAGTGAGAGATGTAAACGATCGCATGGCCTTGTGCCTTCAGATGTCGCAGCAGATCGAACAGATGTTGCACATCGTCGCGGCCGAGACTGCTCGTCGGCTCGTCGAGCACCAGGACGCGTGAACCAACGGCAATCGCGCGAGCGATTTCAACGATCTGCTGCGCAGCCACAGACAACGTCCCGACGATTGCGTCGGGCTGAATGTCGGTGTGGCCGAGAGCTGCGAGTGCTTGCGCCGCCATCTCGCGCATGCGCCCCCAGTCGAGCAGGCCGGCGAATCGCATCGGCTCGGCACCCATCATGATGTTCTCCATCACCGAGAGATGCGGAGCCAGCGATAGTTCCTGGTAGATCATGGCGACGCCTGCACGGCGCGCATCGATGGGGCTATGCGGAGAGAAGGGCTTACCTTCGATCCACATCTCGCCGGCGTCGGGCTGCAGCGCGCCTGAGAGAATGCTCATGAGCGTGCTCTTGCCGGCGCCGTTTTGACCGATGAGCCCGCAGATCTCGCCTTGGTTCACGGAGAGATCGACACCGTCGAGCGCAATGGTTGCGCCGAAGGCCTTGCGGATGCCGCGCATCGCGAAGCGCGGCTGCCCCGCGACCGGCGTCGAGCTCATTTTGCGAGATCCGGGTGAACCAGCTCCTTCATGCCAGGCTGGTCCATGTTGTCTTTCGTCGCAACCGCCACTCCGGTGTCGATGCGGCGCTCGACCTTTTCACCCTTGATGTGCGCGACGAGCGTCTTGATCGCGAGATACCCCATCTTGACCGGATCCTGCAGCACGAGACCGTCAAGCGTTCCCTCTTGCAGGCCTTTGACGAGATTCTCTGACGAGTCGAAGCCGACAAAGTGCAGCTTGCCCGCCCAGCCATTGTCCTTGAGCACACGCATCGCGGCGAAACTCGATGACTCGTTCGCACAAAAGATTCCATCGATGCTCAAGCTGCCGTCGGGCTTTTTGTATGTGCTGAGAATCGATTCGGTACGCTTATATGCTTCCTCGACGTCGGTGCCGACATACTGATTCGAACTCACGACTTCTATCGTTGGATGCGCCTTCATCGCCGCCAGGAATCCTTCCTCGCGCTTCGTGGTGCTGTCGTGGCCTTCCGCGTAGCGCAGCAGAACCACCCGCCCCTTGCCCCCCATCGAGTCGACCAGCCGCTCGCCGCCGAGTTGTCCGCCCTTGAAATTGTCGGTGGCGACGAAACTCACGTAGTTGTCACCCTTCAGCCCCGAATCGAACACCACGACAGGGATCTTCTTGTCCATCGAGTCGTTGACCGGACCGACGAGCGCTGCTTCGTCGAGCGGGGCGATTGCTATACCCGACACGCCCCGACTGATGAATCCCTCAATTTCCGACACCTGCGAATCGCGATCGTCCTCACGCAGCGGTCCACGCCAAATGAGCTCGATCCCCAGTTCCTTCGCCGCTTTATTCGCTCCCGCATGGATACTCTGCCAGAACGTATGCGTCGTCCCCTTGGGGATCATGGCGATGGTTAGCGTGGATGACGACGAAGCGGATTGATTGCCGGACTTGCTGCACGCGCCTACCGTGAACGCCACGCATGCCACGGCCAACATCCCGATCGCAAGAAAGCTCTTTGCACCGTGCTGCATTTCAACCTTTCGTTTTGCGTGTCTGCTTTTCTTACTGCTCGCGTGGCCCCACCCCTGCTCGCTCTCGCTCGGCGACCGCGCGCTCGCTCGGCCCGCAGGCGCTTTCCCTTTATAAGTTCCAAAGGCGGCGCGCTGTGCCGCCGAAGATGGAATCCTGTTCGCTTTGGGGTCGTCCGTCAATGGCCCTGCGAATGATCTCGATCACCCGGCCATACGGCGCCGCAAGAGTACAAACGGGCCAATCAGATCCAAACATTAACCGCTCGGGGCCAAACGCGTCGATGGCAGCGTTCACGTAACGGTGCAGATCCTCGATTGTCCATCGATTCCAGTCGGCCTCGGTAACCAGCCCCGACAGCTTCGCGCACATGTGGGGGATGGCTGCGAGGCGATCGAGATCGCGACGCCACGAGTCGAAACCGTTCCGTTTGATTTCCGGCTTGCCCAGATGATCGAGGACCAGCCGTACCCCGGGCAGACGCGATGCAAAGTCGATCGCCGCGGGCATCTGGCGCGCGTAGATCAGAATGTCGTAGGCAAGTCCGTGACGCGCCAGGTGCTCCACACCTCGGCGGAATCGATCGTCCAACAAGAAATCGTCTCGTTCAGCCTGGACGATGTGTCGGATGCCAACGAGCTTCGGATGAGCCACTGATTCGATCTGCGTGTCGAGATCCTCCGATTGCAGATCGACCCAGCCAACGACGCCGGCAATGAATGGGTGTTGGTCGGCGAGCTGCAGCATCCAGCGGGTTTCACCAAGCGTCTGCCGCACTTGCACGACAACACACGCATCAATTCCAGCCGGCCGCATGACGGCAAGCGCGTCCTCGGGCATGAAGTCACGACGCAGGGGTGCCATCGTATCGTCGATCCATCCATACTCGGCGGGGATGTATTGCCAGAAGTGGACGTGGGAGTCGAGGTGCATCTCAGACAATGTTCAATGTTCAATGTTCAATGTTGAATGTTCGACTGAGCGCACGCATTTCATTGAACATTGAACATTGATCATTGATCATTGAACATTGACAGGCGTGGCGCCGTGATCATTCGACTCGTAACACGCTTCCACAATTGCCATCGTCTTGATCGCGTCGTCGACGGAGCTGACGAGCACGTCATCTTCGCCGGCAATCACGCGTTGCAGGTTCGACATCGGCCCTTCGAACGCTTCGCTGAACCAGGAACCGCGGAGCGGCAGCGTTCGCCACGCCTCGTCGGTGAAGATCTCCATCGTGTCGGCCGGGCCCGCCGGATAGGACAGGTTCACTCCCATCGTCAAACGCGCGGCGCCGAGGGTGCCTTCCACGAGCATCACCGACTCGCGATAGCGCGGCCCGGCGCGGTGCGTGTGGTTCAGCACCAGTGAACAGCGAATGCGATCGCCGTAATCGAGAATGATCGAGCTGCGCGTATCGCGCAGGCGCGGCAGCTCGGGATGGGGCACGGCACGGCAATATACGCCGTCAGGTTCTCCGGCGAACGATCGAATCGCATCGATGTAGTGAATCGAGTGGTAGGGGACCTCGAGACGCGGCGCGCCTTCGAGAAACGTCCAGTTGTGCCACGGCTGATCGATGACGATGCGCACGTCGATGTCGACCAGCGATCCGAGCATGCCGGCGCGAATCAAATCGCGGAGAGCCAGCATGTTCGGGCTGAACCGGAGCTGCAGATTCACGGCGGCGATCAGTCCGCGTTCGTGCGCGATCCGCTGAATGCGCCTGGCCTCGTCGAGATCGCGTCCCATCGGCTTCTGCATGAGGACACCGGATCCCTCAGGCAGTCGCTTCAAAATGTCGAGGATCTGGTCGCCGGGTACGGCAAGGTCGTAGACGACGCCATCGAGGGCGCAGGCATCGTCGAGCGAATGGAACACGCGCTCGATGTCGAACATTTCCGCCGTCTGACGTGCGGCGGCACAGTTGACGTCGTAGACGCCGGCGACCGGGAACCCGAGCCGACGGTAAACCGGAAGATGCGCCGTGCGAACGATCGCTCCGGCGCCAATGATCGCTATCGGAAGAGGATGTGAGGGCCTGGGCCAGACCTGCGTTAGATCAGTCATCGGCGCGGATCCGTCAGCTCCGGCGCGCCGGTTCCGGCGTCGCTGACCCGTCCTCCGCGTGCTCGAGTCCGTGTCCGTCCGTGTTCTCCCGTGGCTCGAGACTGAACACCGGCTCCATTTGCGTCCACCAGTCGCCTGGAGGCGCACCGGGTGGTGGCGTTTGAAGTGAGCGCATGAGCGCTTCCCACTCGGCGACGCGCGGACTCGAGGCGACGTGGGCGGCGAAGCAGCGTCGATAATCGGGGTCCTCGGTCTCCAACATCATCACGAGACGACGGCCAAGAAGAAAGATGTCCATGCGATGGATGCCGGCGCGACGCAAGCTGTCCAGCACCTCGGGCCAGACATGGCGATGGTGTGCCTTGTAGGCCTCGATACCGGAGGCGGACCCGTTCAGGTCGACCGCGAGCACCGTGCGCGTTATCATCCCCATGCCAGTCCGTGTTTGTCGGTATTCTTCCGTGGCTTCGCAGGGACTATTTCATACTTTCGGTCTGCGAGTCAAAGCGCTTCTCCCGACTTTGCGTTTACTTTAGCGTTAAAGTGTGTGCAACGCCGGCTGAACTGGTGTAGGATGTGCCCGCCTACGGGGTAAGGCGGATGGATTGTAGGGGTCGAAGGGAGACGGTTGATGAAACGTGTGTGCGTGCTCGCTGTTGTGCTGCTTGCCACCCTTGTCGCCACGGCAAACGCTCAGGACTTCCGTGGCGGAATCACCGGAAGAATCAGCGACGGGTCAGGCGGACGCCTGCCCGGCGTGACCGTCACCGCAACGAACGTCGCCACCAAGGTTGCATCCACCACTACGACGAATGCCGAAGGGGACTACACGATCCTCTACTTGGTACCGGGCGTATATACGCTGACCGCCGAGCTGTCCGGCTTCAAGAAAGTTGTCCAGGACAACGTCGAGGTTCGCATCAGTGACCGCGTCGGCGTTGATCTGAAGCTGGACGTTGGCCGAATCGAAGAATCGGTCTTGGTAACAGCCGAAACACCGATCCTTCAAACCACATCGGGATCAACCGGACAGGTCGTCGACGAAAAACGCATTTCGATGATGCCGTTGTCCGACGGCAACCCGTTCTCGCTGGCGCGACTCGCACCGGGGATCACCTACAACGGCGACCTGAAGTTCTCGAGGCCGTTCGACAACGGCGGCACCTCCGGCATCGTCACCGGCGGCGCCACGGGAGGGAATGAATTCACGCTCGACGGCTCGCCAAACATGGCGAGCGGCCGCCGAGTGGCGTTCGTGCCACCGGCCGGCGCCGTCCAGGAATTCAAGGTCGAGACGGCCAGTTTTGATGCCGCTAGCGGCCATACTGGCGGCGCCAATGTGAACGTCACGCTGAAGAGCGGGACGAATTCGTTCACCGGATCGGCGTATACCTATTACCGGTCCGACAAGCTGGCCGAGACCGACTTCTTCCTCAAGCGTTCTGAGCAGCCGAAGCCGGAGCTCTCGTACAAGCGTCCTGGCGGAACGATCGGAGGACCGATCGTAAAGAACCGGACGTTCTTCTTCGGCGCGTTCGAATGGCTCCCCGACCGGTTCCCCGAGCCACTAACCACGACTGTGCCCACAGCCAAGATGCGGAATGGCGATTTCTCCGAACTTCTGTCGCAGGGGATCATCATTTATGACCCATTGACCGCTGAGACGGTCGGAGCGCGAGTGGTCCGGCAGCCATTTCCCGGCAACATCATTCCGCCCAATCGGGTCAATTCCATTGCCGCGAAGGTGCTGAGCTACTATCCGCTGCCGAACGAGACGGCTAACGCATCCCTGCAGGACAACTTCGTCTACGAGAACCCGCGCACTGATAAGTTCAACTCGCAGTCGATCCGGATTGACCACTCGCTGACTTCGAAACAGCGATTGTTCGCGCGGTACACGCGGAACGATCGACGCGAGTCGCGCGGCGCCGAATTGGGGACGGTCAACAGCATCGTGCCTCGCGGCAATTTTCTGTTCCGGAAGAACGACGGGATCACCGTGGACCACACTTACGTGCAGTCACCGAGCTCTCTGTGGGATATCCGTGCGGGGTGGCAGCGCTTTCAGGAGCCGAATATCCGGCAGCACGAGGGCATCTTCGATCCGGCGTCGCTGGGATGGTCGCCGTCGGTCGTGAGTCTGTTCGGCGGCGCAAAGTATTTCCCGCATTTCGACTTCGACACAATCAATGAGATCGGCGACAACCTTTCGGGCAACACCGAACATACGATCTATTCGTTTCAGCCAACGTATACGCGCCTTTTGGGCGACCACTCGATACATGCTGGCTACGACGTTCGTCTTTACCACGAGTTCAACGCGAACCCGAGCAGGCAGGCAGGCGAATACCTCGTCACCAATGCTGCCGCCTTCACGCGGCAGCAGGACAACAGTGCAGCGCAGAATTTCCAGGACGTCGCCAGCTTCCTGCTGGGCTATCCCACAGCCGGCAGCATTGAGATCAACGGCTCGAGACTGAACGACAGCTGGTATCACGCGTTGTTCGTTCAAGACGATTGGAAAGTCTCGAGTCGCCTGACGGTCAATCTGGGGCTGCGCTACGACTACGAGACCGCGCCGGTCGACTCGGAGAATCGCAACGTTCGCGGTTACGATCCGAACGCAATCCTGTCGATCACGAGCGCAGCTGAGGCGGCGTACGCGGCGCGTCCGGACGTGATCCCGCCGTCCGCATGGCGCGCGCGCGGCGGCGTCGGATTCGCCTCCGATAGCACCCCGGGGTTCTGGAACGCCGCGACCAACAATTTTCAGCCCCGCGCCGGATTCGCCTTCAGACTCAACGACAAAATGGTGCTTCGTGGCGGCACCGGCGTCTACGTCGTTCCCTTTGTGATCGCCGGCACCAATCAGATGGGCTATTCGCAGTCCACGCCCTTCACCGCCACCCAGGATCGAGGCCTGACGTTCCAGTCCACGTTGGCCAATCCGTATCCGAACGGCGCGTTGCAGCCCGTCGGGAACGCCCTCGGACCGAATACGTTCCTCGGTCAGAGCCTGTTGCGGTGGGCGCCGCTCGACGTCAAGAATTCGAAAATTCTCCGCTATCAGATGACGCTGCAGCGCGAGTTGCCGGGTCAGTGGCTGCTGGAGGCAGGATACGTTGGCAGCCACGGCTACGACTTGACGACGGATATCGAACTGAATGGCGTCCCGGCGCAGTATCTGTCCACGGCACAGGCGCGCGATCTGGGCGTCATCGACTTTCTTGGAACCCAGGTGCCGAATCCGTTTGTTGGTCTGCTGCCAACTGGTTTCACGGGTGCGAACGTGGCACGTTCGCAACTGCTGCGTCCATTTCCGCAGTTCAACAATGTTCCAAGCAACGCGACCGACGGAACCAGCCAGTACGACTCAGCACAATTCAAACTGGAAAGACGCTTAAGCCGCGGCTACTCGATCATTGGCACCTACACGTATTCGCATTACACGGAGCGCGTCTTCCAGTTGAATCCTACTGATACGGCATACGAGAACAGGCCGTCGCGCGACGACGTGCCGCACCGCGTCACCGCGAGCGTTCTGTACGAACTGCCATTCGGCAGCGGCAAGAAGTGGGGCAGCAGCGCCAACCCGGTGGTCAACGCGTTGATCGGCGGGTGGAGCGTCAATGCTTTCGGCCAACTGCAGAGCGGACGCCCTCTCGATTTCAACACTCGCAATATCTTTTTCAATGGAGACTTGAACTCATTGAAGGCGAAGTACAGCGACAACGTCGACGCGGCGGTCTGGGATCTCAGCGGCTTCTATTTCCACGACGCAGCAGTGCAGACCAACGGTGTCGATGATCCGGTGAAGCAGCGCGCCGATTCACGCATCCGCCTGGCCAGCAACATCCGCTACTTCCCGTCGCGCATCGATGGTCTGCGCAGTCCGTTCCTCAACCTTTGGGATGTGTCCGTCGTCAAGCAAGTACCGCTGCAGGGGCGTGTCCGGCTGCAGTTCAACGTCGAGATCCTGAACGCGTTGAATCGCGTGGTGTACAACGACGCGAATACTGATCCTACCAACGCGAACTTCGGGAAGGTGACGAGCCAGAACAACCTGCCGCGGGAGATTCAGCTCGCGGCGAAAATCGTGTTCTAGGCCACGGAGGAACACGGAACAAATCTGGCCACGGAAGAACACGGATTAACACGGAACAATCTGGCCGCGGAAGAACACGGATTAACACGGAACAAATCTGGCCGCGGAAGAGCACGGATTAACACGGATCTAAAGTTCGGACGAGCGAAGGGCGGAGCAAAACCCCCGCCCTTCATACGTACGCCATGACCTATCCGTGTTTTTCCGTGTTTTTCCGTGGCTCAGTATTCAGTGTTTTTCCGTGGACTGTTTTTCCGCTGCCGCAAAAGTCTGATACGCCTTCTCAATATCCGCGGGCTTCGCGGTCCCGCCCAGAATCAGCACGCGATAGTGGAACGTCGTCGACTTGCCTGGCTCGAGGGTCAGGTTGAATGACTGCTTGCCTTCGGTGAGGACGGTGGCGCCGAGCGGGTTCGCGGCGAAGAGTCCGTACCCGCGAGCATGCCAGTAGGTCGGGAAGTCAGGATTCGACGGGTTGTCGAGAATCGCGATCGTCACGGGTTCGGACGCCACGGTGCCGGTCAACATCATCCAGCGAGCGCGCGTGCCCCATACCTTGTCTCCCTGCAACCCCTCGCTGCTGGTGTACTGTCCGCTGACGCCGGTGTTGTCCTTGACCGGCTGCGGCGTCGGCTTGCCTGAGGCGTCGGTCAGAACTTCAGCTTTGTCGTAAGGCAATTCCAACTCTCGCGCGACGCGCATCCCGAAAAAGTTTTCCTTGTTGTCCTTGAACAGAACGCGCTCGCCGAGCGCGGTAAGCGTCGTCGTGCGATCGATCGTGCGCGACGTCGCGTCGCCACGGAACACGAACTCGGTGCGCTCCTTCAACAGCGCGTTGCCGTCAGGCTTGAGCCAATCGGTCTCGACGACGAGCGAGCCCTTGTCGTTGCCATCCCTGGCTTCGACGATCTTGCGATGGAGGATCGTTCCCATCTTCGGCTGCTGGTCGGGCTTGATTGCGTCCGAGTTGTTCCAGAAGTCGAGCCCGTTCACATCGCCCGAGTTCAACCACAAGCCGACGTGATGCGGATGATCGACGCGCTCGTTCTGACGCGGCTCCAGCGGATAGCCACGCGTGACGATCGTTCCCTTTGCGCTGCGCAGAGGAAACAGGGTCGGCTTCTTCAGCGTCGTCGGCCAGATATAAGAGGTGAACGGCCGGCCGTCGACGAGCACGTCAACGCGGCGTCCGGCCTCATTGACCACGAGCTGAACCCGCTGAGCCTGGGCGGCGCCGTTCGCAACGAGCACGACGAGAAGCGCCGCAATTGCGCAGGCCGCCTTATGCAATCGAGTCACAGTGTCACCTCAGGTTCTGCAAGGTTCTGCTGGGTTCTTCAAGGTTCATCGTTTACCGTCGGAATCCTGACGAACCCACACGAACGCTGTAGAACCTCGTAGAACCCTGTAGAACCTCGTAGAGCCTAGTAGAACCTCGAATTTAGCGATAGAGTTTGTATCACTTTCTGGAGTGCCCATGCCACTACGACGATTTGCTCTGACCGGACTCTCAACGGCTGTGTTAGCCAGTGGATTGATCGCGGCCGCTGACAACGGACCTGCTCCGAACACTTTGACGGATGCGGAGAAAAAGGCCGGGTGGATTCTGCTCTTCGACGGCCACTCGCTCGATGGCTGGCGCGGGTACAAGAAACCTGATGCCACCGATTCGCGGTGGAAGGTGGTGGATGGGGCACTCTCGCTCCCGGCCGACGACGGCAAGGACACGCATGGCCAGCGCGACATCGTCACCAAAGACACGTTCGAACAGTTCGAACTGTCGATCGAATGGAAAGTCGCGCCGGGCAGCAATAGCGGTATCAAGTATTTCGTGCTCGAGGATCGTGATTCGGCGATCGGTCACGAGTATCAGGTCATCGACGACGAGCGCCATCCCGACGCGAAGGTCGGGCCGCATCGTCAAACCGCGGCGTTCTACGATGTGCTGCAGGCAAACGACCGTCCATTGAAGCCGGCCGGCGAATGGAACACGACGCGAATCGTCGTGCGCGGCCAGACGGTGGAGCACTGGTTGAACGGCAAGAAAGTGCTGCAGTACGAGCTGAACAGCCCGGCGCTGAACGCGGCGATTGAGAAGAGCAAGTTCAAGGGTATGGAGCGGTTCGGCAAGCGGCAGAACGGGCACATTCTCCTGCAGGATCACGGCGATCAGGTGTGGTTCCGCAGCATCAAGATCCGGCGAATCGCGTGAAAGTTGGAATTCTCGGCGCCGGGAACATCAGCGATACCCACGCGCGCGCGGCACTCGGGGTAGCGGGTGTCGAAATCGCCGCCGTGTGCGGAACCAATTGCGAGAAAGCGGAGCGCATGGCCGCGAAATACGGCGGCACTGCGTACGACGACCTGAACCGTTTCCTCGATCACCGTCCACTCGACATCGTTGCGATCGGGACACCGTCAGGCGTTCATGCCGAACAAGCCATTGCCGCGATCCAGCGCGGGCTGCACGTCCTCTGTGAAAAACCGCTCGACGTGACGACGAAGAAGGTCGACAGCGTCATCGAAGCAGCGGATCGCAAGGGCGTCAAGGTCGGCGTGTTCTTCCAGGATCGATTGAAGCCGGACATCGCCGCGATCAAGCACCTGATCGTGTCGGGCAAGCTCGGGAAGCCGATCTTCATCGCCGGGCACGTCCGCTGGTATCGCCCACCCGAGTACTACGCAACGTCGAAGTGGCGTGGTTCGTGGGCGCTCGACGGCGGCGGGGCGCTGATGAATCAGGCCATACACACCGTCGACGTCCTGCAGTGGCTGTTCGGTCCAGTCGCGCGCGTCGGCGGACGCACCGGGACGCTGCTTCACTCAATCAAGACTGAAGACACCGCGGGAGCGGTTCTCGAATTTGAAAACGGCGCGCTCGGGATCATCGAAGCGACGACCTCGTCCTACCCCGGGTACGCGCGGCGCGTCGAGGTCAGCGGATCGGAAGGCACCTTGATTCTCGACAGCGATCGGCTCGCCGCGATCGATCTGAAAGGCTCGGCGCCATCGAAAGCAACAGGAGCGGAGCCGCCGCCGGAAAACGCCGCCTCAGCGACGGTCAGCGATGCCGTACCGCATCAGCGCATCTTCGAAGATTTCATCCGCGCCGTTCAGACCAACGGCACGCCGGCGTGCGACGCACGTGAAGCGCGACCGAGTGTGGCGATTATTGAGGCAATTTATAGGTCAGCGAAGAGCGGGATGTTCGAAAAACCATAAAAAAGGCGGGGTCTGAAGACCCCGCCCGGCGCCTACACAGTTGTCGTGCGGGGGCTTTCGACCCCGCGACGACGCTACCTTACAAACAACATCTCCCGATACGTCGGCAACGGCCACAAGTCGTGCGGGACGATGCATTCCAGGTTGTCGCCGATTTCCCGCAGCGTCGCCATCGTTGGAATGACCTTGTCGCGGAAGTACTTCGCGTGCTTCTCGGCATCGCCGTTCGCCTCGTGTTCGAGGAGCGACTGGAGCTTGTCAACTGTGGTCTTGAAGCTCTCAGTCAGCGAGACGATCTTGTCGAGCCCTTTCTTGGCTTCCTTCGCGGAGCCGCCGGCGGCCTTGACCGCCGAGACGCTCTGCGCGACCTGACCCTGATAGCGATACGCTGCCGGCAGGACGAACCGGTTCGCCATCAGCACCATCAGCTGTGCTTCGATATTGACGGTCTTGTTGTACTGCTCGATGGCGACGTCGGCGCGCGCACGAAGCTCGCGGTCGTTCAGCACCTTGTATTTCTCGAAGGTTTTCACCACCTCCGGCTTCAGCAACTCGCCATAGGCATCGACCGACGTGCGGTGGTTGAGGAGACCGCGCTTGGCCGCTTCCTTCTCCCACTCTGGCGAGTAGTTGTTGCCGTTGAAGATGATTCGCTTGTTCTCCTTGATCATCTTGGTCAGCAGCGACTTGACCGCGGCGTCGAGCTTCTTGCCGTCCTTTTGTGCCTTTTCGAGCTCGGTGGCGATGTAATCGAGCGCCTCGGTCACCGCGACGTTGAGTGCGATGTTCGGGAAGGCGATGCTCTGCCCCGCCGAGACGGCGCGGAACTCGAACTTGTTGCCGGTGAACGCGAACGGGCTGGTGCGGTTGCGGTCGCCGGCGTCGCGCGGCAGCTTCGGCAACACCGAGACGCCGGTATCGAGAATGCCGCCTGACTTGGTCGACTTCGCGCCGCCATTTTCAATCTGGCTGAAGATGTCGGTCAGCATGTCGCCGAGGAAGATCGACAGAATTGCCGGCGGCGCTTCGTTCGCCCCGAGACGGTGATCGTTCCCGGCGCTCGCAATCGCATAGCGCAGCAAGCCCTGATACTTGTTCACCGCGCGCAGCACGGCGGCACAGAACACCAGAAATTGAATGTTGTCGTGTGGCGTGTCGCCGGGGCTGAGGAGGTTGTTGCCCAGGTCGTCGCTCATGCTCCAGTTCAAGTGCTTGCCGGAGCCGTTGACGCCGGCAAACGGCTTCTCGTGCAGCAGACACGCGAGCCCGTACTTGGGCGCCACTCGCCGCATCATCTCCATCGTCATCATCTGATGGTCGGTCGCGACGTTGGCGTTCTCGAACACCGGGGCAATCTCGTACTGGCTCGGCGCGACCTCGTTGTGCCGCGTCTTGACCGGCACGCCGACGCGATACAGCTCGCGCTCGAGGTCGTGCATGAACGCGAGGACACGATCGGGGATGGACCCAAAATACTGATCTTCCATCTCCTGGCCCTTCGGCGGCTTGGCGCCGAAGAGCGTCCGTCCCGCGTTAATCAGGTCGGGGCGGTTGTAATAGAACTGTTGATCGATCAGGAAGTATTCCTGCTCCGGCCCGCAGGTGGTGAAGACGCGCTGCGCCTTCGACCCGAACAGCTTCAGGATACGAACCGCCTGCTTGGAGAGCGCCTCCATCGATCGAAGCAGGGGCGTCTTCTTGTCGAGCGCTTCGCCGGTCCAGCTGACGAACGCCGTCGGAATGACGAGCGTCGTGCCATTCGGCGTCACCAGCAGCCATGGCGGGCTGGTCGGATCCCAGGCGGTATAGCCGCGGGCCTCGAAGGTTGACCGCATGCCGCCGGACGGGAAGCTCGACGCATCAGGCTCACCCTTGATCAGTTCCTTGCCGCCGAACTCGGCCACGGCGCGACCGTCGCTGGTGGGGGAGAGAAACGAATCGTGCTTTTCGGCGGTGATGCCGGTCATCGGCTGGAACCAGTGCGTATAGTGCGTCGCGCCGTGTTCGACCGCCCAGTCTTTCAGCGCACTGGCAATCGTGTCCGCCACGTTTGCGTCGATCGGCTCTGCGTGCGCCACCGCGCTGCGCAGCGCGCGATACACGTCCTTCGGCAGCCGCGCGCGCTGAACTTCGTCATTGAAGGTCAAAGAGCCAAATTCGTCAGTCATCTTTTTTGTCGCTGGCGAGACCGTCCGCTGGCCGAGCGTGTTACCCCAGTGACTCATGTTGCGAATGGCATCACCTGATGAAGCGGAACCCATGTCGGTTATGTCCTTTCTATTCGAAATCACGGAAAAAAGATGACGACGAACCACGAACGCTATTATCCGCACGGGTGCTGCACGCTTCAACACTCGATTTCACTTTTGACGAACTTCGACAAAAGCTCTCACGCATCCGACAAAAATGTCGGAACGATAATTTTGCTGTGTTGGCCTTGCTCGGCATCTCGGTCGCGGCAAAAACTTGACCGCCGCCGCCATCGGGTGTATCCATAGAACGCCTATGGGAAAGAGGAAGGCCGATCGCCAGGACCTTTTGCCGGGAACGCTCGACATGCTGATATTGAAAACCCTGTCGCGCGACGTGATGCACGGCTACGGCATCGCCGAGCACATTCGGCAGATGTCCGACGAGGTCCTCCACGTCGAGGAGGGCTCACTCTATCCGGCGCTGCAACGCCTGCAATTACAGGGATTAATCGCGTCGGAGTGGGGGCATTCGATCAACAACCGCCGCGCCCGCTACTACCGGTTGACGCGCGCAGGTCGCCGCCAGCTCGGCGAGTCGGAATCCAGCTTTGCGCGCCTGATCGATGCCATCACCCGCGTCATGCGGCCTGCGTGATCTTCCATGGTTCGCCTAGGGGACGGCTTTCGTTCTCCGTTCAGACGCGTCCTGCTGTGGCTGCGCCGCAGTCGCCTGGACGACGAACTGCGCGACGAAGTTGCGTTTCACATCGAACTGCGCCGGCAAGCGTTGATCGACGCGGGAATGGATCCACGTGAAGCGTCGGCGCGGGCACAGCGGATGTTTGGAAATGCGACCGTGATTCGCGAGGAGACCCGTGAGATGTGGGGCTTCCCTTCACTCGATACACTCGTGCAGGATGTGCGCTATGGAGCCCGGCTGCTCCGTCGATCGCCGACGGTAACCATCGCGTCGATTGTGTCGCTCGCAATCGGCATCGGTTTCAGCGCCGGCGTGTTCAGCCTTGGCGACGTAATTCTCCTCCAGTCGCTCCCCGTTCGCGCGCCAGACGAACTGCTCGTGTTTCAGTGGCGCTCAGGACCACGGTATCCGTTCTCGTCACTGAGTGGGACGTCGTGGGGGGACGATACGACCGAGAGGGGCACGTCGTTCTCGTCGGAGGCCCTTCGTCAGTCGCAGCTCCAGGCGCAGGACGTCGTCGACGTGTTCGGCTTCGCCGGCCTGGATCGCGTCAGCCTGGGAATCGACGGGAACGCGGAACTCGCCGAAGCGACCGCGGTGTCGGGAAACTATTTCAGCGTGCTTGGACTGGTGCCGGCGCAAGGACGGCTGCTGGTCGACTCGGACGATCGAGCCGAAGCACCACCCGCGGCGATCATTAGCGAGTCATTGTGGAAGAGACGCTTCAATGCATCACCGGAAACGGTAGGCCGGACACTCGTCATCAATGCGACGCCATTCACGGTAGTGGGCGTCGCGCCCGCCGGCTTCCGCGGAACGGGACAAGTTGACAACTTTCCTGACGTCTACGTTCCGCTTGCTTACAAACGGCAAATCGTCGACCGGGGCGACATCACCGACCCGAACTATTGGTGGGTTCTCATGATGGGGCGGCTGAAGGCCGGTTCCAGTCCCGAACTCGCGCGTGCACGGCTTGATGCCATTCTCAAGCAGACGGTCCGCGCGGCGCGGCCAGACACTCCCGATCAGGACCTGCCGAGCGTCGAGGCTCTTCCCGGCGGACGGGGACAGGCGCAGGTGCGCGACCGGATGCGGGAGCCGCTGAAGATGATGTCGATCGTCGTGGCAATCGTGCTGCTGGTCGCCTGCGCGAATGTCGCGAACTTACTGCTCGCACGAGGACGGGCGCGAGCCCGCGAGCTGAGCGTCCGGATCGCGCTCGGCGCACCGAGGCGCCGCATCGTTCGGCAGCTTCTCACCGAAGGCATGCTCCTCGCCGCATGTGGAAGTGCGCTCGGGCTGCTCGCTGCGAGCTGGATCGCCGGAGGCTTGCTGCCGGCGGTTCAGAGCGGCCCGGACCCGTTGACCATTGCTGTCGGATTAAACCTTCGTCTCGTCGCCTTCGTCGCCGCGCTGGCCAGCGTCTGCGTGGTGCTCTTTGCACTGGTGCCAGCACTGCGCTCGACTGGCACGTCACTCGTCCAGGGGCTGCATGAAGCGGGGCGCGGATCGGCAACCGGCCATCGCCGTCGCGGGCTGTCGGCCACGCTTGTGATTTCGCAGATCACGCTTTCGATGGCACTCGTCGTGACAGCCCTTCTCCTCGTGCGCTCTGTCCGGCAACTGCAACAGGTCGATCTTGGGTTCGATGCGGACCGGGTGCTCACGTTCAAACTGGATCCGGGTCTCAGCGGCTACAAATCGGACGGCATGATCAATCTCTATTCACGCCTGCTCGAGCGGCTCCGCGCAGCTCCCGGTGTTGAACAGGCGTCGCTTTCGAGCCAGACACTCGTCAGCAATTCGGCGAACGTCATCGTCGCCGCCCGCACTGACGAGCCTGTGGTTGACCGCGCGAGCGCGGACAGGGGCGCTTTTACGGCCAAACACCTGGCGTGGCGACTCTCCGTCGACTCGCATTTCTTCGAGACCATGGGCATCAGGGTCGACCGGGGACGTCCCGTCGACGACCGCGACAACCGAACCAGCCAGCCGGTTGCGGTGATCAACTATGCGCTCGCCCGCCAGCTGTTCAACACCGACGACGTTGTCGGACGACGGTTTCGAACTGAGTCGATGTCCGGTCCACCGTTATACGAAATCGTCGGCGTCTGCACGGATGCCGTTTACAGCTCCCTACGCGAGGCAAAGAAGCCGACGATGTACGTCGCCTACCGGCAACACGGAGCGGGCGCAATGACGTTGGACGTGCGAACCGCTGGTGATCCGGCAGCATTTGCCGCGACGGCGCGCGAGATCGTTCGAAGCGTCGATCCCAGCCTATCGATGTTCAGGGTGCGAACACAGGAGCAGCAGATTGCGCTGTCCCTCAGCCGGGAGCGGCTCTTTGCCACACTGGCGACATGGCTGGGAGCTGTTGCGCTAACGCTGTCGGCAATTGGCCTGTATGCGCTGCTGGCTTACATGGTCACGCTGCGCACAGGTGAAATCGGGATCCGGATGGCGCTCGGCGCGGATCGCGGGACCGTTCGCTGGATGGTCGTGCGTCAATCGTTGCTGGTCGCGCTGTGCGGTGTGGTGTTTGGAGTAGCCGCCAGCGCCGCCGGGACCGATCTGCTCCGCGCGCTCCTGTTCAATGTCGAACCGAGAGATGTCGCCACACTTGCGCTCTCGGCGGCGCTGATCTTCGTCGTGACAGTCATCGCGGGATACCTTCCGGCGCAGCGCGCGTCACGCGTGGATCCGCTAATTGCGCTGCGCGCGGAATAGCGGAATCCCTAATCACTGATCACTGATCGAGAATCCCTAATCGTCGAATCCCCAATCGTCGAATCCCTAATCGTCGAATCGCGAATCAGCGATTCAGTGATTCACGATTAGCGATGAGTGAGGAGCGATTCATCTATGTTCGTCGGGCACATTGCGGTTGGACTCGCGGGAAAGCGAATGGCTCCGTCGGTATCCCTGGCGACGTGGCTCACCTCCGTTCAGCTCGTTGATCTGTTGTGGCCGATCTTTCTACTCAGTGGCCTCGAGCACGTTCGAATCGCACCGGGCATCACGCGATTCACGCCGCTGGATTTTTATGACTATCCGGTCACCCACAGCCTTGTCGGATCGGCCTGCTGGGCTGCACTGTTTGCGGGCGGATGGATGTTCGCACGTCGTAATGTGCGAGTTGCGGTGCTCCTCGCGGCCGGCGTCGTCAGCCACTGGGTGCTCGATGTGATCTCGCATCGTCCCGACATGCCCGTGCTGCCTCGCGGTCCCTATCTCGGAATGGGTCTCTGGAATTCAGTGGCGGCGACACTTCTCGTGGAATTGACGATGTTCGCCGCAGGGATCGCGTTGTACGTGCGAGGCGGCGGTGCCGGCCGGCGACGATTCTCGTTCTGGCTGCTCATGGTGTTTCTGCTCGTCGTGTATTTCGCCGCTGCATTCGGTCCACCGCCGCCCGACACCCGCACGCTCGCATTCTCCACGCTCACGGCGTGGCTTCTCATCCCTTGGGCATGGTGGGCTGACAGAATCACTCATCACTAATCACTGATCGGGAATCCCTAATCGTCGAATCCCTAATCAGCGATTCAGCGATTCGAGGATCAGGGATTCACGATCAGTGATCAGTGATAAGTGATTCACAATGAGGCCAGGAGCTTGTGTTGCGCCGAATTGTGCACATCGATATGGACGCGTTCTACGCATCGGTAGAGCAGCGCGACAAACCGGAATTGCGCGGTCTGCCGGTCGCGGTGGGCGGGAGCCCCGATCAACGTGGCGTCGTCGCCGCCGCCAGCTATGAAGCGCGCGGGTTCGGCGTTCGATCGGCGATGCCGATGGCGCGAGCCGTCAGATTGTGTCCGGCGCTCGTGATCGTTCGGCCTGATTTCCAGCGCTATCGGACGGCCTCTCAAATGGTGTTCGCGATCTTCCGTCGCGTAACACCGCTCGTCGAACCGTTGTCTCTCGATGAGGCCTATCTCGACGTCACGGAAAACGTGTGGGGTGAAACGCTCGGGCAAACCGTTGCGCGACGAATCAAGAGTGAGATCAAGTCGGCGACAGGCCTGACGGCATCGGCCGGCGTTGCCCCGAACAAGTTCCTCGCCAAGATCGCTTCCGGATGGAAGAAGCCGGATGGCCTCACCGTGATCGCGCCCGAGCGGGTGGAGCAGTTTCTGCAGAAGCTTCCGGTCGATGCGCTGTGGGGCGTCGGCCCGGTTACCGCGAAGCGACTGCGCGATCGCGGGATCGAACGGCTCGTCGATGTACGAACAGCCAGCGAGAGGGTCCTGCAGGACGCGGTCGGCAGCCATGCCGACTGGCTTCGCCGGCTCGCGGAAGGCATCGACGAGCGACCGGTCGAGCCAAATCAATCGGCGAAATCGTCAGGCACCGAGAATACGTTTGCGGAAGATCTCACCGATGTCGGCGAAATTCGAAAGGAGATCGATGAGATGGCACGTGACGGCGCTGCGTGGCTCGAGCGAAAGATGCTCTTTTGCCGCACCGTCACGATCAAAGTGCGCTACAGCGACTTCACGACAATCACGCGCAGCCACTCGAGCGATCCGCCAACCCGTGATGGCGACGACATCGCCGCGCGCGCGATTGCTCTGCTCGAGAAAACGGAAGCCGGTCGGCGGCCGGTTCGTTTACTCGGCGTGAGCGTCCACAATCTCGTCGATCCAAGCGAGAAGCCCGAAGGCCTTCCATTGCCGCTCTTTGATGATGCGCACTAGGTTCTACGGCGTTCTTCAAGGTTCTACGAGGTTACTGCGCGCGCGCGCGTGGTGATCGCGGCCGTGACGGTGTCTTCCGCGGCCTCGGCGCTTTGGCTTCCTTGCGCGGGCGACGGTCCGCCGCACGCTCCTGGGGGTAGGCTCCTTCAGACGCGACGGCGTCGGCCGGTGCCGGCGCCTTCCGGCCTCGGCCGCCTCGCTTCCGGCTGGCGGCTTGTTCAGTCACCGCTTCGTCGAGCGCCGCAGACGGTGTCGCCGGTGCGTCGACATCGACAACCGGCGATGGCGCATTCATCTCCTGAACGACGTCGCCGTCGACTACCTCTTGTTCAGTAGGAGACTCGTCGCGCGACCACTCCGACGTTGCAGGCGCCGCAACTGACTCGGCAACATTTCCGCGATTATCATCGTCGGCCCCCGCTGCATCGGGCTGCATGACGTTGCCGGGAAACAACCGCATCACGCCCTGCCGATCGCGTTCGATGCGGAACAGTCCCTCACGCTGACATGCGCGCATCAGGTCAACGAGGCTGGCGAAACCGTACTTCCGTTCGTCGAACGACATGTCGACGTTACGCAGAAACTGCTTTGCCTGGCGGATATACATCGGCCAGCGCGGAGGATTCTGTGCGGACTGAAACAAGCGCCGCACTTCACGGATGCCGTCTGCGGTTCTCGGTTCCGAGCGGCTGCCATTCGATGATGCAAACTCTTGCGGCGTGTCCTTGTCGTCGTGTTGACGATGCGTCGCAGGCGGCGAGGGCTGCGGCTGTGGCGACCGTGCTTCCTCGAGGCCGTTGGCGCCTTCGGCCAGTTCCACCAGCACATTCCGTCCGGACTCGCGCAGCACCACGTGGCCGGCCTTCGCGAGCTTCTGGGCAAAGTCGCGGAAGCTGCCGGTGCCGTACGTGCGCTCGGAGAACGTCGAGTCGAGCTGCAGCAGTGTGCTCTTCAGAAGCCCGAGCTGTGGAGAGACTTCACGGTCGGCCAGGACCTTCAAGGCGCGGCGCACGAGTGGAACCGCCTGTTCGATCGACGTCTGGGCTGCGGCCGGTCCGGACTGACGTCCCCGGTCCGCCGAACGTCGAGAGCCAACGAGGTTTTCGTACGCGATGAACTCGTGACAGTTCCGCTGCATCACGAGACTCGTGAACGAACGGCCGCCAACCACGAAGATCTGTTTGTCGTATTGCTTGAGTTTTTCGACGAGGCTGATGAAGTCGCTGTCGCCGCCGACGATGACGTAGGCGTTGATGTGGTTGTGCGTGAACGCCATCTCCAGGGCGTCGAGGGCGAGGTTGATGTCAGCGCCGTTCTTGTCGCCGCCGGGTGTGAGGTTGCGCTGAACCAACTTGGTCGCGTGCTGCGTCAGCGATCGGCTGTAGTCCCCGGCACGCGTCCAGTCCCCGTAAGCAATCTTCGAGACGACATCGCCTCGCTCACGCAATGCCTCAAGGACGACGCCAACGTCGAACTGCACGCCAAGCGTGCTCTTGACCCCGATCTCGATGTTGTCGAAATCAATAAAAACCGCAATCTTCAATCGTGTGTCTGGCAAAACTTCCTGTAATCCTTTGAAACTGTGAGTTATGGCCAGCTGGCCATCCCTCAATTATCGCTCAATCGCCGCTCTCATTTTTGCCGTACGTCAAAAGTGTAGATATTGTCCTGGTCGCGAATGAACAATTTTCCGTTCGAAACGACCGGATGGCTCCAGGTCGGCGCGTTGCCCGCTCGAATCTGAAACCGGCCATGCTCGCGATAACCAGCTGGGCTCGCTTCCGCGAGGCCGACCACGCCCTGTTCGCTATAGAGATAGAGGCGGTCGTCGGCAAACACGACCGAGCCTTTGCCGACGCTGCGGTCACGCCATGCCACCTGTCCGCTGTCGAACTTCATCGCGATCAGGATCGAATCGGAGAATCCGTACAAGTAGTCGCCGATGAGAACTGAGGTCGCGTGATGGTTGCGCATGTCACGAGTGAAGTACACCTGCCGCGCGGTGACCTTGTTCGGCGCAGGGGTCAGCTCCAGCAACGCTGCCCCGGTGCCGTAGGCGGACGATAGGAACACGTAATTCCCGCGCACGATCGGCGTCGCGATATTCGCCGTCTGGTTCGCCACCTGGTTGTAACTCCACAAAAGCTTTCCGGTTTCGACGTCCACGCCAAGTGCCCGCTCGCCGGTGAAATAGATCGCCTCGCGTACTCCGCCGGCTTCGTGCAGCACGGCGGATGAATAGCCGGGCTCGTCGCCGAGACTCTTCCAGATCACCGATCCGTCCGTCTTCGACAGGGCAACGATCGCCGCCCCGCGTCCCCCCGGACTGACGAGGATTCGATCGGACAACACGAGCGGAGATTCACTCAGTCCCCAGCGGATGTTCGAACCGCCGAACTTGTCGAGCAGGTTCATCTTCCAGAACACCTTGCCGGTGGCGGCTTCCACGACGGACAAGTCGCCGCTCGCACCGAACGTGTACAGTCGATCGCCATCGACAGTCGGTGTCGAGCGGGGTCCATCTCCCTGGTCGTTGCTGAACCGGCGCCCGTGCGGGATTTCCCACAGCTTCTTGCCGCTCTCCGCGTCGTAGGCCATCAGATATTCATTCCCGCCGCGCGCGCCGAGCGTGTAGAGCCTGCCTTTCGCGGCAGAGAACGATGAATAGCCCGTGCCCGCACCGGTTGTGCGCCACACGATCGGCGGACCTGCGGACGGCCAATCCTTCAACAGTCCGCGTTCGACGGAGATCCCATCACGCTTCGGTCCGCGCCACTGGGGCCAGTCGTCGAAAGCGCGGTTCGAAGCCACTACAGAGAGGGACAGAACAGCAGTGGCCATCACGACCTTCTTCATGACGAACTCCATGTCGCGCAGCTGAAGCTGCGCGCTACGGGTGCAGGATTCGGACCTTTGTCAGCTCAATACGAGCGACGGGCGTCTCGCCGTTTACGGGCGATTGCTCGATTGCGTCGACGACCGATAGCCCGTCGACCACGCGTCCAAAGACGGTGTATTTGCCGTCGAGCGAAGGTGCATTCCCGGTCACGATGAAGAACGACGTCGACGCGCTGGCCGGATCGTCGCCGCGCGCCATCGACAGGATCCCTTTCACGTGCGGAGTGTCGCTGAACTCCGGTTTGAGTGTCTGAACGGACTTCCGCTGTTTCTCCGTGATCGGCCCGCGTGACGTGAGCGCGCCTGTCTGCACGACAAACCCGCGCACAACTCGATGAAACGCCGTCCCGTCGTAAACGCCCGTCTGTGCCAGTCGAAGAAAATTGCGGACGTGCTCGGGAGCCTTGTCCGGAAAGAACTCGACGGTAATGGCACCAAGCGATGTGTCCAGGACGGCTCGATATTGTGCAAGCGCCGCCGGCGAATCGTTCGCAAACGGCTCGGGCTCCGGGGGCGGCGTATCGCGGATGCTGACATCGGTGATGACGATCCGTTCGCTCGGGCGGCCCTCGGCATCCGCAGGTGCTTCCGAGATCTTCTGCGCGATGTCCATGCCTTCAGAGACGCGGCCGAAGATCGTGTACTTACCGGTGAGGGCGAGCTGATCGGTCACGCAGATGAAAAACTGCGATCCGGCCGAGTCCGGTTTATTCGGCTGAAGGACGGCGGCCACGGCACCGCGCGTCGCCTGCTCTGCACTGAACTCCGGCCTCAACATGCCCAGTCCGCCGGTGCCGTACTGATTGCTCCTTGCCGGATCCTTCGACAGCGGATCTCCCGCCTGAACAATCGCCATGCGAATGACCCGATGAAAGGTCGTGCCGTCGTAAGCGTGCTCGCGCGCCAGCTTCATGAAGTAGCCGACGTGATTTGGCGCGAGGTCAGGTCTGAGATCAATGACGATGGTTCCTGCGGTGGTGTTAACGACGGCCTGCTTACTGGTCATCTCCGCGAGCGACAAGGGGGTGGTGAACGGCCCGGCAGTCGCGGGAGCCGGCGCGCCGCGCCTCTGGGCGTAAGCCGGGGCCGTCGCCGCCCCTGCACAAACACACACGAGGAACAGAGCATTGAGTGCCCGCATCATGGACGTGATTATAGTTTCCGGCTGCCCGGAAAGCAGCCGACGGGCACCACGGCGTTCAGTTGCCGTTTATTGCCGAGGGCTCCACGAGCAGTGCGTTGTGAGCAGGTCGCGTTTCACCCAGTCTTCTGTGTCCGGTCTGAGGATACTGCGGTGCTGAAGCGGTTGACCACGACGATCGGGGCAGGTCACCGTCAGCGCTGTCCTGGCACCGGTTACGGGATCCAGCTCATACGAGATCGTCGTCGGCGTCAGCCGCCCAGTCCCCCAGGTCTCGGACGTGGTCTGTCGTCGGTCGTTGAACGCGTAACGCGACCACGTGCCGTCGGACTCCGTCGACGTTGTTGCGACAACGCGAGAACCCTCCACCACGTACTCAAAGTGAAAAGAGAGGGTCTCCTCACGTCCCGGGAACCGATCCACCTGTTCCGTGCAACGGCCATTCGTATCGTAGGTGTTGGTGATTGCGATCTCAGGATCCTCGACAGTGGCCATCTGGTCCTGTTCGGTGTAACCATACCGACGCGTCGTGCCATTCTCTGCAGACACTCGCGTGAGTCGACCAGGCCCGTCGTACTCGTAACGCACGTTATCTCGATTACTGCTGTATGCGCGGACGATACGATCGCGATCGTCGTATTCGAATGCGATCCAGCGATCGGCCGAGGACTTCATCTTGATCAGTCGTCCGCCACGGTCCCGCTGATAATGAACGGTGTGACCGTCCGGATCGCGCGAGTCCATCAGCGAACACACGCTTCCAACGCCACACGGCCGGAACCGCCACGTGCTTCCATCGCGCTGACGCACGGTCCACGACATTCCGGTCCAACCGAGAAGGGCCGCCGTCCACTCGTCAGTCGGTTCGGAATTGTTGTACATGGCATTGATGTACGAAGTCCCAGCGGAGGCGCGTTTGAATTGCACCCGGCTGCCGTCGGCGAGAATCAACGCCGCCCACGAAAACTGGTTGCCGTCGCCGACGAGATACCACTCACCGTTATGTGTCGTGCCAATCCCGAATTGTTTCGACGCACGATAATTTGACAAGTACGTGCGGCGAAGAATGAGCGCAGGGGTGCCGGGGACGACGATGTCTTCGTCCTCGCGAATGTACAGTCCGGTCGCCAGATCGACGTGCCCCTTGTGGAGAGGTCGGTAGGTGGCGGGGAGATCGTGTGCGACGCGTGGGCGGCTCGGTGGAATCAGAAGGAAAATCGCACCGGACGAAACCGGACCGGCAAACACGGTGACGATTGCGGCAGCAACGAGGACGGCCATCGTCACGAGTGCCTTTTTCACATTCGTGCCGACCGCAACAACATTGCCAAGCGGACGAACGCGATCGCTTGCAATTCGATCGCGCACGGCTCGTCCTCAATCACACTTTGGAGGGTTGATTACAAATTGTGAGTGTCACGCCGGGTCTAAAGACCGGGCGCTACAACTGTTGCTGTGGGATCGTATGCGAGGTACGGCCCGAGCCAGCGCTCGGCTTCCTCAATCGACATTCCTTTCCGCTCTGCGTACGACTCGAGCTGATCGCGGCCAATCCGCCCGACATTGAAGTACTTGGCGGCGGGATGCGAAAAATAAAGACCACTCACAGAGGCCGCCGGCAGCATCGCGCCGCTGTCGGTTAACGTGATTCCCTGCCGGCCGGCATCGAGCAGGCGGAACAGCTTGACCTTCTCGCTGTGATCCGGACACGCGGGGTAGCCGTAGGCAGGACGAATGCCTCGATATTTCTCCGCGATCAGGTCGTCATTCGACAGATGCTCTTTCTCGCCGTAACCCCAGTCTTTGCGCGCCTGCGCGTGCAGATACTCGGCGAACGCTTCGGCCAGTCGATCGGCGAGCGCCTTCACCATGATCGCGTTGTAGTCGTCATGATTCTGCTCGAAGCGGCGCACGAGCTCGTCGGCTCCCAGGCCGGCCGTCACGGCGAACATGCCGAGATAATCGGGCACTCGGCTCTCACGCGGCGCAATGAAGTCGGCAAGCGATCGATTCGGCCTGCCATCGGCGATCACTTCCTGCTGGCGCAGCATCGGGAACCGCGCAAACTCCTCGCGCAGCGAGTCGTCCTTGTAAACGATGATGTCGTCGCCCACCGTGTTCGCAGGCCAGAATGCATAGACGCCCTTTGCCTTGAGCAGACGGTCGTCGATGATGCGCTTCAACAAGGCCTGGGCATGCTCGTACAACTCGCGGGCCGGCGGGCCGTATTCCGAGTGATCCAGAATCGCCGGGAATCGGCCTTTCAATTCCCACGCGGAGAAGAAGAACGTCCAGTCGATGAACTTCGCGATCTCTCCAAGCGACACATCATCCAGGTATCGTCGTCCGACGAAAGCCGGCGAGGCGATGACGTGCTCGTCCCAGTCGGTCTGCAGCCTGTTCGCGCGCGCCTGCTCGTAGGTCAGCATCGGCTTCTGCCGCCGCGTGGCATAGGACTCCCGGATTCCGCTTTGTGCCACGCGATTCGCCGCATCAAACCCGGTTCGATCGTCGCCCAGGAGGCTCGAGACGACGTCCACCGCGCGCGACGCATCAAGGACGTGCACGACGGGGCCGCTGTATTCCGGCGCGATCTTCACCGCCGTGTGCTGCCGACTCGTGGTCGCGCCGCCGATGAGCAGCGGCAGCGTGAAGCCGCGACGCTCCATTTCGCGAGCGACAAACGCCATCTCGTCGAGCGACGGCGTAATCAGGCCGCTCAGGCCAATGATGTCCACCTTCTGTTCAATCGCCTGATCCAGAATCTTGGCCGCCGGCACCATCACGCCGAGATCGATCACTTCATAATTGTTGCAGCCGAGCACGACGCCGACGATGTTCTTGCCGATGTCGTGGACGTCCCCCTTGACGGTCGCCACCAGCACTTTGCCGTGTGTCGAAGAGCCTCCGGTCAGGCGTTTCCGTTCCTCCATGAACGGAAGCAGATAGGCGACTGCTTTCTTCATCGCCCGGGCGCTCTTGACCACCTGCGGCAGGAACATCTTGCCGGCACCGAAGAGGTCGCCGACCGTCTTCATGCCGTCCATCAGCGGACCCTCGATGATGTGAAGCGGCTCCTCGTACTTCTGACGGGCCTCTTCGACGTCGGCGTCGATGTAATCGACAATGCCGTGCACGAGTGCATGCGACAACCGCGCTTCGACCGTCGCCTCGCGCCACGCGACGTCGGCATCGCGTTTCCTGCCCGCTCCCTTCACCGTCTCGGCAAACTGGACGAGCCGCTCGGTCGCATCAGGCCGCCGATTGAAGATGATGTCCTCGACGTGCTCGAGCAAGTCCTTCGGAATGTCCTCGTAGACGATGAGCTGGCCGGCATTGACGATCCCCATGTCCATACCGGCCTTGATGGCGTGATAGAGAAACGCCGAATGAATGGCTTCGCGGACCACATCGTTACCGCGAAACGAGAACGAGAGATTGCTGACGCCGCCGCTGATCTTTACGCCAGGACAGGTCGCCTTGATGATCTTCGTCGCTTCGATGAAGTTGATCGCGTAGTCGTTGTGCTCTTCGAGGCCCGTGGCGATCGCCAGAATGTTGGGATCGAAAATGATGTCGGAGGGATCAAACGCGGCGCGCTCGAGAAGCAGCTTGTATGCGCGCTGGCAGATCGCGACTTTCCTGGCAACCGTGTCCGCCTGTCCGGTCTCGTCGAAGGCCATGACGACGACTCCGGCGCCATAGCGGTGAATCGTGCGCGCCTTGTGAAGAAAGTCGTCCTCGCCTTCCTTGAGGCTGATCGAGTTGACGACACCCTTGCCCTGAATGCACTTCAATCCCGCCTCGAGCACCGACCACTTCGAGCTGTCGATCACGACCGGAACCCGGGCGATCTCCGGTTCCGTGGCGACGTAATTCAGGAAGGTCGTCATCGCCTGCTCTGAATCGAGCATGCCTTCGTCCATGTTGACGTCGATCAGATTGGCCCCCCCGCGCACCTGATCTGCCGCCACGCTGACGGCTTCGGCAAAATTCCCGCTCGTGATCAGGCGCGCGAATCGGGCCGATCCGGTGACGTTCGTCCGTTCGCCGATCATCTGGAAATTGCTGTCCGGGCGAATGGTCAGGACTTCGAGGCCGGAGAACTGTGAATAGTGCTCGCTGCTCGCTCCTCGCTGCTCGCGGCGCGCTGCTGGCTCCCGGAAGTTGGCTGCGATCCACGAATCTGCTGGAACTGGGCGGGGACTGATTCCACTCACCGCAACGGCAATGGCCTTGATGTGATCAGGCGTTGTGCCGCAGCAGCCACCGAGGATGTTAACGAAGCCACTGGTCGCGAAGTCGCGCAGCAGCGTCGACGTTTCTTGCGGCTGTTCGTCGTACTCACCGAACGCGTTGGGAAGACCGGCGTTGGGGTAAGCGGTGACGTAACACTCGGCCAGGCGCGCGAGTTCGGCGAGGTACGGCCGCATGTCGCGGGCACCGAGGGCGCAATTGATCCCGACGGCGAACGGCTTCGCGTGCCGAATCGACACGTAGAACGCATCCACCGTCTGACCCGATAGCGTCCGGCCGCTGCGATCGGTAATCGTGACCGAGATGATCAGCGGCAGCCTGACGCCGGTCGCATCAAATACATTTTCAATGGCGACGAGCGCCGCCTTCGCGACAAGCGTGTCGAAGATCGTCTCGAGGAGCAGGATGTCGGAGCCGCCCTCGATCAATCCGCGCACCTGCGTTTCGTACGCGGCGCGCATCTCGTCGAACGTCGTCGCGCGGAACGCCGGATTGTTGACGTCTGGCGAGATTGAGAGCGTGCGGTTGGTCGGGCCCATCGATCCGGCGACGAACCTCGGCCGATCGGGCGTTTTCCCGGTCCATGCGTCGGCGGCCGCGCGCGCGAGCCGCGCGCCCTCGAAGTTGATGTCGTACACGGCATCCTGGAGGTCGTAGTCGCCCTGCGCGATGGCGGTGCCACCGAACGTGTTCGTCTCGATGATATCGGCGCCGGCGGCGAGGTACTCGTGATGGATCGCGCTGATCACGTCAGGGCGGGTCAGCACGAGCACGTCGCTATCGCCCTTCAGATCACGGCGGTGATTTGCGAAGCGCTCGCCACGAAAGTCCGCCTCGGTGAGCTTGTATCGCTGGATCATCGTCCCCATCGCGCCGTCGAGGATGAGGATGCGATCGTTCAACAAAGATTTCAGCCGCTGCTCGCGGCTCGCTGCTCGCTGTTCGCTAGTCATTTCTTTTCTGCTTCCGAATCCGTGACGGCTTCACGCCGGACGCAATCAACACGGTAAATGGGTCGCCGGAGCGGCGCGCGCCGACGGTGACCTTGATCTCGGTCAGTCCTGCGTCGCTGAGAATCGCTTTCAAGCCGGCCGGCGAAAATCCGAGCCATCGATCGCCGAGGCGCTCGCGCACCCACGCTTCCGTGTGCTCGCGCAGATCGAGGACGAGCACGCGGCCACCGGGCGCGAGAATTCGCACCGCCTCGCGCATCACGTGCGCGGGGTCGTCGGCATGATGCAGCGCCTGCGACAACAACGCGATATCGACCGACTCGTCGGCAATCGGCAGCTTCTCGAGCGTCCCCCGCTTCCAGACGACATTGGCGACGCGGCGACGCGCGGCGAGGTCGCGGGCGCGCTTCAAGACATCCGGTGAACGATCGACCGCGATGACTCGGGATGCCCATCGGCTTGCTTCAATCGTCAGGTAGCCTTCGCCGCAGCCGAGATCCGCCACGACGACGGGCGGAAGCAGATGGCCAAGGGCGCGCGCCCATGCCGCCCAGCTGCGCCCCGGCACGAGCTGACGTTCTTTCGTGTCAGGCCCTGAATGCGCATCGAAATTTTCCTTGCGGAGACGACGGATCTCCTCGAGCCTGGCGTTATCGGCGCGGCCGGTGTCGCTCCGGCCTGCGCGGTCGAACTGCTCCTGCAGCAGCATCCACAGCGGCGCATGTCCATTCACCCCATCGCGCACCGCCCGGGCGATCGCGTAATACGTGAATCCCGCTTCGCGCTCCTCGCTGACCAGGCCACCGTCCTTCAGCAATCCCAGGTGACGCGACACTCCCGATTGCGCGATGCCGAGGATGCCGGTCAGCTCGGTGACGTTGAGACGCTCCAGGGCGACCAGCCGCAAGAGCCGCAGCCTGGCCTCGTCGCCGAGCAGCCGGTACAGCGCCGCGGAATCGCTCATATCTATAAATCTACATCTATAGATACAGAGATGGCAAATACCACCGGAATAACACGAAAAATTCAGCCACGGAAGAACACAGATGAAGACGGATAGGACTTGCTGCGGAACGCCAGGTTTTCGGCTGGCCCGCTGGCGCCGGGCACGAAGATCGGTGTTAATCCGTGTTTCTTTCGTGGCTCAGTTTGATCCGTGTTAGTCCGTGTTTTTCCGTGGCTTTTCTGATCGGTGTTGATCCGTGTTTTTCCGTGGCCTTCTTGATCCGTGTTGATCCGTGTTTTTCCGTGGCTAGTTTGATCCGTGTTAATCCGTGTTTTTCCGTGGCTTTGTTTGATCCGTGTTTGATCCGTGGCACAATCCGAGCGCAACGGAGGAGAAGTATGCGTTCAACAGGTCTCGCGGCCGTGCTGCTGATGCTCGGCTGCACCGCGGCAGTAGTGGCTCAGGCGGGCTCGAAGGCTGCGATCGAGAAGACGCTCATCGCCAACGAAAACAAGATCAACGAAGCCGTGGCCAAGCACGACGTCAAGACGTTCACCGATCTGGTGGCCAGTGACGCGGTCTCGGCCGACAACATGGGCTTCATGAAGGTCGCCGACTTCGTGAAGGAGATGAACGACGTGAAGGTCGGGCCCTGGCACATCATGGATGCGCAGGCTCACTGGGTCGATGACAAGACCGCAGTCGTGACCTATACGTGGATGGGCAGCGGCACGTTCAAGGGCGAACCACTTCCATCAACCGCATTCGCGTCGAGCGTGTGGACCGAGCGCAATGGGAAATGGGTCGTCGTATATCACCAGGAAAGCGCTGCCGCGCCACCACCACCGCCGGCAAAGAAGAAGTGAAGCCACGGAAGAACACGGATCAAACAAGCCACGGAAAAACACGGATCAACACGGAAACGGGTCCGTGTGAGTCCGTGTTAATCCGTTGGATAATTTGTTGTGATTTGTGTTCTTTCCGAGGCCCTTGACATCGTTCCGTGGTTACTGACAGAATCCGCAGTCCCCAGCACGGCCAAATCCTGCGAAGCCGGAGCAGTTGCGATGTCTCACAAAGCCGTTTGGTCTCTTTAGTCGCGCGCTGGTAGATCTCGCTCAACCCTTCTCAGAATTTCACACATCTGCCGCATTCGTCACGTGACGGCGGCGGGATCGCTCCGGGTGTAGTTAGAGTCCGTGACCCGCGAGCCACTCGGTAAGCTTGGGTGATTGCGTCGCGGCGAGTGCAGCGCAATCGGATATGCGTTCCAGCGCCTGCTGCAGCGTGCGCTCGGCCTCCGGCAGTTTGTGCGTCGCAAAGAATTTTTCGATCTCCGACCGCGTCTTCGTATCGCAGAACTGACCAAGCGAGCTGATTAGCAGCGGGCTGCCAAACACCTGGCCCGACTTCTTCTGCAGATCATCCCAGCGCGCCTGGAGCAACTCCCAGGCAAGGCGGCGAGCGTCCGGATTGCTCAGCAGCCGCGACAGGAACACTGCCGTATCCTGATTCCGCACCTCCGGTCCGACAATGAGATCCATCGTTCGACGCACCAGAGCGGGATCGCTGAAGTCGGCCAGCGCATACAGGTATCGATAGTGTTCCTCCGGGTCGCTCGCCTGTTTGCTACGCGCCAGATAGCGGTCGTACAGCGAAGCATCCCCATCGATCGCGGCTAAGCCGACCAGCGCGTTGAGCAGGGTTGAATCAATCGAATCGCCGTTGCTCGAATCGAGATGCGCCAGAACCATGCGACGAGCGGTCTCGATGGTTTCAGGATCTCTCGCGGTGCCGCCGAGCGCGGATACGAGCAGGTCTCGCGGCGGTTCGCCTTCGCCGGCACGCGGCGTCCATCCGACGTCGTTCATGGCAGGTTTCAGCAGCGAGGCAACCCATGCCCGGTACTTCGATCGCGAGGCGTCCGTGGTCAGGACCTCGCCAATCGCCGCGAGGCGATCGAGCAACGTTTCCAGCACATCGGGTGTCCGTTCGTTCTTGAACCCCTCGGCCAGGTCCAGGAACGTGCCGACGTCGTGACGTCCGGCGTGCACGAGCGCCCATTCATCGGCGAGGAGCGCAATGCGTTCGGTCGGTGCCAGCGCATCAATGGCGCGAGCGAGTGACCGAATCATTTCTGCCCCGTACACGACGCGGTAGTAGCCGCGCCCACCGGCATTGGCCATGACCCATGTGGGACACGAGTCGGCACGAACCGTCGCGGGAGCACTGGCGACAACCGTGCACGCAGATGGCTGGGTGGAAGTCTTGAGACATACAGGAATCGTCCAGGAACCCGACGCCTCGGGAGTGGTGTTCGTCGGGGACCCGCTCGACTGAGCCTGCTGCGAAATGGCAACCGAGCCACGACTTGTCTGGCACTGTACTTTCGCGTCGACGGAAGGGACACCCGGACGATCGACGAACCCGGACATGACCTTGTCGACTGGCTTTCCCGTCACCTTGGTCAATGTGCCCCAGAAGTCTTCCGCGCGGGCATTGCCGTACTTGAACCCTTCGATGTAGGCGTTGACACCGGCACGAAACGGCTCTTCGCCGACCCACGCCTCCACCATTCGCAGGACTGCCGCTCCTTTCTCGTAGGCGATGGCGTCGAACAGCTCGCTGATTTCCGCGGGCGTCCACGCTTCGGCGCGGATCGGACGCGTCGTCTTCAGTGAATCAAGCCGCATCGCATTCTGGTTCGATCGAACTTCGCTGAGTTCCATGTGCCATTCGGGTTTCCATGTTTTGAGCGGCCTCGTTTCCATCCAGTTGGCAAACCCTTCGTTCAACCAGATGTCGTCCCACCATCGCATCGTGACCAGATCGCCAAACCACTGGTGCGCCATCTCATGCGCGAGCACCACGCCAATCTGCTTCCGCACGCTGGTGGATGCGCTCTTGGGATCCGCGAGGAGCAGCGTCTCGCGATAGAAGATCGCGGCAGTATTTTCCATCGCGCCGGCGGCGAAATCGGGGACCGCAACAACGTCGAGTTTTTTAAAGGGATATTTCACCGCGTAGTACTTGTTGTAATAACGGAGGATCGCTTCGGCTGCCTCGAGCGCGAATCCCGTCTGCCCTTTCTTGTCTGGCGTCGAGCAGATACGAATCGGAATGCTGTCTGCTGATCCCGACTGACATTCGAAGTCACCAACCGCGAGCGCGACGAGATACGTCGACATTTTCGGCGTCGTATCAAACTTGATCGTGTGTTTGCCAGCCGCTGGACCCGGTGTATCGGTGAGCACGGCACCGTTTGAGATCGCGTGATCGCCGTGATCGATGGTTGCGGTCAGACTGAACGTCGCTTTGTAAGCAGGCTCGTCGAACGACGGAAACATGCGGCGCGCATCGGTGGCCTCGAGTTGCGTCACCGCGTATCGGCGGTTATTTGCCTTGCTCAGATACAAGCCGCGGAGCTGATCGTTGAGGATGCCGCGGTATTCGATGCTGATCTCGGCGGCGCCCGCCGGCACGTCGCGGTCTACTGTGAAGGTCGCCTGTTCCTTGGCGGCATCCAGCGACACCCGCGCCTGTTGCGTCGTTGCCCTCGATTTGATCACAACCTTGTCGAATTCAATCTCCGCCGCATTCAGCACGATCGACGACGAGGGCTTCGTCAAGGTCACGGAAATCCGTTCCGTCCCAGTGAAGGTTGCGGGCTGCAGATTGGGCGTGACGGCAATGTCGTAATGACTCGGTACGACATTGTCGGGAAGGCGCTGGGCGAATGCGGGTGTTGATAGGAGCAGCAGTAGAAGGGCGTGACGAAAACGCGAAATCATAGAACCTCTATGTCTACGCTTCTCGCTCGTCGCTCCTCGCTTCTCGGCGAGCAGCGAGCAGCGAGCAGCGGACGTTCGTATACTGAAACATGGATCTCAAAGTGTACCGCAGCGAGAAACCGTTCGCCGCGCTCGTGCTCGCGCACGGGGCGGGAGCAGGTCAGCTCAGCTCCTTCATGGTTGAGGCGGCGCGAGGATTCGCCGCGCGTGGCGTGAGCACGGCGACGTTCGACTTTCCTTACATCACCGCGCGGCGCAAGGTGCCGGATCGCCCGCCCGTGCTCGAACAGTCGTGGCGCGAGGCGATTGAGTCTGCCCGCGCCGCGTTGAGTGCGTTGTCGTTGTTCATTGGTGGCAAATCAATGGGCGGCCGGATCGCGACGCATGTCGCAGCTCAGAAAACTGTCGGCCGGATAAGTGGAGTGCTGTTGCTCGGTTATCCGCTTCATCCACCCGGCAGACCGGAGCAGCGCCGCGACGCCCACTTGCCAGAGATCGCCGAACCAATGCTGTTTCTGCAGGGGGAGAAGGATGCGTTCGGTGGAACCGACGAAATCACTGCGCTGGTGCCGCGCCTTCAACGCGCCACGGTGCACGGAATTTCGGGAGGAGACCATTCATTCCGTGTACCGGGCGGAAAGGGAAAACAGCAAGAAGCGTTCGAGCAGATCCTCAACGTGGCTACTGACTGGATGCAATCACGAATACCTCGAGGGTAGCGTCTCAAGAAAGTCTCCTATCGTCTGAGACACTTCGGCATTCCATTCGTGCGCACCGTCGTAAACTTTCGTGGTCAGGGCAACACCTCGCGCGGCCATCGCACCGGCATCCCGATCGAATCGCGCTTGTGTGAGCCACTCGTCGCGGGCGCCGCGCGTGAACAGGATCGCCGGAAACTGCAACCCGGCGTTGGTGAGCAATTCCGGCGGCACGTCGCCGCCAACCGCGGCGATTGCGAGCGTGCGCGCGACACCGAGTAACCCCGCTCGAAATGCCATCGCGACACCCTGAGAGAACCCGATGTACACGACGCGCGTTGAATGATCGTGCGGGACCTGCTCGAGGGCCGCTGACACGTAGGCGAGATTGTCGGCGATCGCTTCCTCGCGATCCTCACGGGTCATCCAGCTCGCAACAACCTGCTCGCTTCGGCCGCGATAGAACCGGTGCAATCCCTGAATCGAAACGAGCGTCCACGGCGAGGATCCGGCGATTGCCTCGAGACGTTCCATCTGGATCTGCGCAGTCTCCATGTAGCCGTGAAACCCAACCAGCAACCCTTTCTGCGCCGCTGCCCGCGCCTCGCGAACGAGCACGCGCCCGTGCGTTAAGGTTGGTACTATGTGAACTTTGATCTCGGTCAACGCAAGGCTCAATCTTCAATGTTCAATGTTCAATGCTCAATGTTCAATCG